>DATLXL010000035.1:0-233486 GCA_035575905.1 Bradyrhizobium sp.
CCGAGACATCCCGGCTTTCCCCGCGCAATGGCTTTACGGCTTATACGTACTCTCCCCGGGGAGCGGCCTTTCTTGCCCCCGTTGCCGGCAGGATGGTTCCCGCCAACGTAGCGCCAGGGTCGCGGCGCCAGGACCACACGACTTCGCCGTACGCCGCCGCGTTCTCGTCCATGCGATTACTCGCACTGACGCAGCAGGCGTCCATCGCAACCCGCGCCACGTTTCGTGACGACCGCGAAGCGTCCCTCTGGCGGCACGGGCTGGTTCGTTGTATAGTTCCGATTTCCGGAAATGTCAAGGGCGTTGGTTCGGATTTTCGACAGGTCTGAAACAGGGAGAGTCAGGAAGGCGCGCTGATCGGGCTCCCTCCCCCCTTGCGGGGGAGGGTTGGGGAGAGGGGTAAGCCGCGCACGCCGGCCGGAGCCAAAGCACGGCGACAGACCAGCGGAACAGCTTGCACGGCAACCCGGTGCGCCCGCATATCATTGGCAGCCGCGCAAGCCGCACCCCTCTCCCTGACCCTCTCCCGCAAGGGGAGAGGGAACCCTGCCGCCGGTGCGCCCCTGACGAACGCCCTAACCCTTCACCGCCGCCACGGCCTCGATCTCGATCAGCATGGCCGGGTTCGGCAGCGCCACCACGACGCAGGTGGTGCGGGCCGGATAGGGCGCAGGACCGAAGGCCGACGCATAGAGCGCGTTCATCGTGGCGACGTCGCCGGCGCGGGTCAGCAGCACGTTGACCTTGACGAGATCGCGGAAGGTCGCGCCGGCCTCGTCGAGGATGCGCTTGATGTTGGTGACGACATTGGCGAACTGCGCCTCGAACTTGTCCGGCAATCCGCCTTCCGCGTCGAAGCCGGGAATGCCGGAGATGAAGAGCAGATCGCCGCTGCGCGCGGCGAACGATAGCGGCGGCGACTTGATGCCGGGCGGGGGAGGGAAATGCTTGATGGCCATCGTTCACCTTTTCTCCGTCGAGAGAAACCACGCGGCGAGCTTCTGCCACGGCTGCAGGCTCCAATGGCCGGACGCGGCGCCGGAGGGCGAGGTTAGCACGAACACATCGCAGAGTCCGTTGGCCGGCGGCTGCATGCCGAACGCGATGGACTGCGTCGGCTTGCCGTAGAAACAGCTCGCCGCCTTCTTGCTCGTGAAGGCAATCGCATCCGGACGATAGGTGTCGATCTTGGCCTTGAACGCAGCGACATCGATCGCCTCAGCGGAAAGCTGGTGATCCATGCCGGCCTCGGATTTGTTGAGATCGGTGAAGCCGATGCCGAGTGGCAGCAATTTTCTGAACTCGCCGGGCTGGTACCGGCGCGCCGTCAGGCCGGCCTCGTGAATGGCGCTCCAGAAGCGATTGCCGGGATGGGCGTAATAGTGCCCCTCGGCGGCGGAGCGGGCGCTGGCGGCCGTGCTGACAAAGACCAGCCGCAGGCCATGCCGGAGCATGTCGGGGAGTCTTGTGTCGGAAAGTCTTGCGGTGTCCGCCGGCATCGTCACGGTCTGCCGAGGCTATTCGCTGCCGCCAATACACCCGGCCCAACAACGGACATCATGATCGGGAACTCCGAAGGCGCAAACCGGTTTGTCCGGTCGGGCCGATTGGCTAGATTGGGCCGGGCTGATTCGAACCGGTTTCGAACGGGTCGGGGCACTGGAAACGCTACCTTGGAAAGAGGCTATCACATGAAGATGTCGTCCGTCCTCCGCACCGCGATCGTCGCGCTCGTCGCTCTCGCCGGCGCCTCGCTGTCGCAGGCCCGCGCCGATGAAGGTTTTGTCACGCTGACGATCTACAAGGCCGGCTGGATCATCGGCGGCTCCGGCGGCTCGGGCGTGCTGCAATTCCGCGGCCGCAGCTATGGCCTCTCCACCGGCGGGCTCGACTACGGCCTCGTGTTCGGCGGTTCCAAGACCGTGCTGCGCGGCCGCGTCAGCAACATCTACCGCCCCTCCGACGTCGCCGGCGTCTACGGCGCCGCCGGTGCCGGCCTTGCGGTGGGCAGCGGTGCGCGCGCGATCGTGCTGACCAACCAGAAGGGCGCCGTGCTGGAACTGACGGGCCGCCAGGTCGGATTGATGGCGAATGCCGATCTGAGCGGGCTGGCGATTACGATGAGGTGAGGCGAGGCATTGACCCAATAGTTTGGTCTCTCCCCGGTTCACCCTAGGGATGTAAGAGCTTGCGCTTTGTTCGTGCTCCGCTAGGCTGACGCTGCCAAAGGCGGAGGGCGACAATGGCAAGGCGGGTGAAAAGGGCTAAGCCGCGTTACGCAGTCAACGTGTCTATGCAGGCTTGGGACATAGCAAAAGCTGGTGCCGCTATGAGTCTCAGGGTGCGCGGAAGAAACGGCTTGGTTGGAACAATTGAGATTGGCCAAGGTACATTTGGATGGAAGAGCGCGCGAGCTAAAAGTGGTTTCAGGCGGCTGCCATGGAAGGAATTTGCGCGCATTTTGGATGACAATGCGTAGATTGGACTCGATTTGTCTCAAGCACTGTTAGCTCATCGCGGCTTCTTTGATCTCTCAGAGGAGAACTACTGTGGTGGTTCAGGAGTTGGCGGATCAATTGCGCCGCGCGTATCCTTCTGCCAAGGAAGGCAATAAGGTCGTAGCCATACACTTGTTCGGCATTCTATTTGCGAGAGAGCTAGACGGGGGTTCGTGCAAAGAAGTTGCCATAAGGGCCAGCATTCATGAGTCGTACGCAACCGAAATTTGGTAGGGCGCAAATTTGGCTGAGTTTGTTTCCATTCGATGACCGAACCGAGTCAAGCGCCTACGATAAGTTTGCGGCCAAGCTCTTTTAACAGCTCGATCGGTGCGCCGCTTATTCCGCGCTAAACGCATCAATCGATAGGCGCTCGGGTCGTATATTTCCGCTCGGCACCGAATAAAGCGTGTAGCGAACGCGCGAACGAACAATCTCCGTTTGAGTGTAGCGAGTGCGAAGCGAGTCAATGCTCGGGAACTGTGACGCTGATGCGATGTTGGCAAAGGAGCGGCAGTCAGCCGCTAGTGTATCACCAAATGCATACTGAATTTGATACTGCCCGTCCGGCAAATTAGCGATGGAAGCAGTTTTTCCTCTCTCAACGTAGAAAGCGACCAGCACCCTTCCTGTTAGGGAGTTTCGCATTTTGATTATTGCATTTCCGCTCGATCCATTCTTTATCTCCACAACGTGACCTAGTTCATTCAACGGGGCAGCCTTGTCGAGAATCTGTCCGTTGATTGGAGGCCAAGGGCAGGTCGGGACAATGGGTGCCGTCGTAAAAGTCTTCGATTGTGCAGAAGATGTATCGACAGGTGCTTGATATGATTGTGATTGCCGTGTTGGCAACGACTTTCCGGAGCTTGTGTTTCGGCTAGCCCAATCCCAGTAGATCAAACTAGCAATGGTGCTTGGAACCAGCAGCAGTAGAAAAAAATGCGCAACTATATGCGCTGGATGGGGACGCCAAGCATTTCGTAACGGCGGATTTGGAGAAACACCGCGCGCTCGGAGTTGGTCCATAAGCTTCAAAGCATTCAGCGCAATTTCTTCGTCCTTCGCCGCGCGGGCTTGCTGCGCTAGCGCGTAAGAGATCGCTAGATTTCCTTTTGAGAAAAAGGCGACCGCATTGTACCAGAGCAATTTCTCATCGAGAGCGTGCGAGAAGCTTCCGCCCTTAGCGTTCCCAAGAATGGAACTAATTGTCCAGATCGGTCCCCAAGGAAAGCCCCACCATCCGAAGAGGCCAGAGACGAAGGAGGCTTGGATCGCTGTGCTCCGAGCGCATGCTGAACAAAAGATGCCTTGAACCGGTGTGCGAAACGTCACTAACACCAAGCTTACAACTCTGTAGAAAACAGTTGAGCGCGGCTGAGCTGTTGTCTTGCCGCAGCGCGAACAGCATATTGGATCAATTTGGGTCTGCTGTGCCTGAGTTGCGGGCTTGGAGTATGCGAGGCTATCATATCGCGCCCTTGAATCTGGGTTACTTAGGACGTCGTAGGCCTCGTTAATCGCTTGAAATAGAAGCTTCGCGTTCGCATCCTTGTTAATATCTGGATGCAGTTTCTTCGCAAGTTGGCGAAAGGCGGCTTTGATCGTATCGGCGCTAGCCTCCGGTTCAACAGCCAACCTTCGATAATATCCTTTCGGATCTCGGTCTGTCATGCCTGCCCCTACCCGGCAGACAGAATAACCGGAAAGATGCTGCTCAACTAGTGAGGGAGATCAAAAAATCTCCCTCACAGAAAGAACGGCTCACAACGCCCTGTTACTCTCCTTCACCTTGTCCGCATCGAGATACACACTGCTGCCCATCTCCTTGAACTTCGCGCTCATCTCCTTCATGCCGTCCTCGATGGTGCCGCTCATGCTCATCCCCACCGCCGCCGGATCGTTCAGCGTCGCGGCGTAGTCGCGGACGTCCTGGGTGATCTTCATCGAGCAGAATTTCGGGCCGCACATCGAGCAGAAATGCGCGACCTTGTGGGCTTCTTTCGGCAGCGTTTCGTCGTGGAATTGCTTCGCCGTGTCAGGATCGAGGCCGAGGTTGAACTGGTCGGTCCAGCGGAAGTCGAAGCGGGCGCGGGACAGCGCGTCGTCGCGCAATTGCGCGGCGGGGTGGCCCTTGGCCAAGTCAGAGGCGTGCGCCGCGATCTTGTAGGTGATGACGCCGACCTTGACGTCGTTGCGGTCGGGTAGCCCCAGATGCTCCTTCGGCGTCACGTAGCAGAGCATGGCGCAGCCGAACCAGCCGATCATGGCGGCGCCAATGCCCGAGGTGATGTGGTCGTAGCCCGGCGCGATGTCTGTCGTCAGCGGCCCCAGCGTGTAGAACGGCGCCTCGCCGCATTCCTTGAGCTGCTTGTCCATGTTGATCTTGATCTTGTGCATCGGCACATGGCCGGGGCCCTCGATCATCACCTGGCAGCCCTTCTCCCACGCGATTTTTGTCAGTTCGCCGAGCGTTTCGAGTTCGGCAAACTGTGCTCGGTCGTTGGCGTCGGCAATCGAGCCCGGGCGCAGGCCGTCGCCGAGCGAGAACGAGACGTCGTATTTGCGCATGAGGTCGCAGATCTCGTCGAAGTGCGTGTAGAGGAAGCTTTCCTTGTGATGCGCCAGGCACCACTTGGCCATGATCGAGCCGCCGCGCGAGACAATGCCGGTAACGCGGTTGGCGGTGAGATGGATGTAGGGCAGGCGCACGCCGGCGTGGATGGTGAAATAGTCGACGCCCTGTTCGCACTGCTCGATCAGCGTGTCCTTGTAGAGCTCCCAGGTCAGCTTCACCGGATCGCCGTTGCACTTCTCCAGCGCCTGGTAGATCGGAACGGTTCCGATCGGCACCGGCGAGTTGCGCAAAATCCACTCGCGCGTGGTGTGGATGTTGCGGCCGGTCGAGAGGTCCATCACGGTGTCGGCGCCCCAGCGGATCGCCCACACCATCTTCTCGACTTCCTCCTCGACCGACGAGGTCACGGCGGAGTTGCCGATATTGGCGTTGATCTTGGTCAGGAAGTTGCGGCCGATGATCATCGGCTCGAGCTCGGCATGGTTGATGTTGCAGGGGATGATGGCGCGGCCGCGCGCGATCTCGCTGCGCACGAACTCCGGCGTGATGAAGGCGGGAACTGATGCGCCGAAGCTTTCGCCGTCGGCTAGGGCGGCTTCGGCGCGCTCGAGCTTAAGCTTGCGGCCGAGGTTTTCGCGCTCGGCGACGTAGATCATCTCCTTGGTGACGATGCAGGCGCGGGCAAACTCAAGCTGCGTGATCTTGTGGCCGCCGACGCCGCGCAGCGGCTTGTGATGCGCGGAGAACGCCTTCGCCGCCTTGTCGGCGGAGACGCTGCCATTGTCTTCCGGCTTGATGAAGCGTCCCTCATATTCCTCGACGCCGCCGCGCTCTTTCACCCAGGCGAGACGATTGCGCGGCAGGCCGGCATTGACGTCGATGGTGACGGCGGGATCGGTGTAGGGGCCGGAGGTGTCGTAGACCGGCAGATTGGGCTCGCCCGCGCCTTCGGAGAGGATGATCTCGCGCAGCGGCACGCGGAGGTCAGGCGCGGCATCGGGCGTCGCGAAGATCTTGCGCGAGGAGGCGAGGGGGCCGGTGGTGACGGCGGGGATGGTCGTATCGGGATTGGAGCGGATGTTCATGGGATCCTCCGTGTTATCGTCTTGTTCAGGCGGCTTTGGCGGAAGCGCCAAGCCATTGTCTGACCCGTGCATCGGGGTCGGCGTTCTGGGTGACGTCGGAAACGACGGCGATGGAATCGGCGCCGGCGGCAAAGATGTCGGCGGATTGCTCGAACTTGATGCCGCCAATCGCGACCAGCGGGATGCTGCCGACGCGCTTCTTCCATTCCGTGATCTTTGGAATGCCCTGCGGGGCAAAGCGCATCGACTTCAGCGTGGTCGGGAAGATCGGGCCGAGCGCGACGTAGTCGGGTTTTGCGGCAAGCGCCGTCGCCAGCTCTTCGTCGTCATGGGTCGAGATGCCGAGCGTCAGGCCGGCGGCGCGGATGGCCTTGAGGTCGGCATCGGCGAGGTCTTCCTGGCCGAGATGCAGGTCCTGCGCCCTGGCCTCGATCGCCGCGCGCCAGTAGTCATTCACCACGAGGCGCGTGCGTGTGCCGCGGATGGCGGCGAGCGCTTCCCTGACGATGGCGAGCGCCTGCGCGTCGTCGAGGTTTTTCGCGCGCAGCTGAATCGTGCCGACGCCGAGCTTGGCGAGGCGCGCGACCCAGGCGACGCTGTCGACGACGGGATAGAAACGGTCAGGATACGGCATGCCAGAACGGAGTCCCGATCACGGGGGTGGAGGGAGAGGCGAAGTCGCGGGCCTGCATCAGGCCCGCCTCGAAGGCGGTGCGGCCGGCTTCGACGCCGAGACGGAAGGCATTGGCCATGGCGACGGGATCGGCGGCTTTTGCGATGGCGGTGTTGAGCAGCACGGCGTCGTAGCCGAGTTCGAGCGCTTCGGCGGCGTGGCTCGGCGCGCCGAGGCCGGCATCGACCACCAGCGTAGTATCGGGCAGGCGGTCGCGCAGCAGTTTCAGCGCGTCGCGGTTGATGATGCCCTTCGCGCTGCCGATCGGCGCGGCCCACGGCATCACCACCCTGCAGCCGGTGTCGACGAGGCGCGTCGCGACGGAAAGATCTTCCGTGCAATAGGGAAACACTTCGAAGCCGTCCTTGATCAGGATGCCGGCGGCCTCCACCAGGCCGACCACGTCGGGCTGCAAGGTGTCGTTGTCGGCGATCACTTCCAGCTTGATCCAGGGCGTGCCGAACAATTCGCGCGCCAGCTTTGCCGTGGTGACGGCCTCGCGCACGCTGCGGCAGCCGGCGGTGTTGGGCAGCACGGTGACGCTGAGCTCGCGGATCAGCGACCAGAACGCATCGCCGGTCTTGCCGCCGGCGGCCTCGCGGCGCAGCGACACCGTGACGATGCTGGCGCCGGAGGCGCGGATCGCCGCCTGCATCACCGCAGGCGAGGGATACAGCGCCGTGCCGACCAGCATGCGCGAGGAAAATTCCTTGCCGTAGAAGTCGACCATTAGCTCAATCCTTGTCGTCCCGGAGCTATCCGCGTGTCGTCCCGGCGAAGGCCGGGACCCATACCGCGTGATATCTCCTGGCGCAGGGTGGCAGATACCGCCCGCAGCCACGTGCGCCTGTGGTTATGGGTCCCGGCCTTCGCCGGGACGACGGCGGAGTGTGAGGCGCGCAGCGTGCACGTCACGTCCATCCCCGTCAGCCTCCCTGCCGCGGCGTGATGATCTCGATCTCGTCGCCGGCCTTCAGTTGCGTGTCCGCCCAGCGGCTTTTCGGCACCACGTCGAAATTGAGCGCGATCGCGAAATGCGTGCCCTCATATTCGAGCTCGCTGAGCAGCGCATCGACGCGCGAGGCAGCCACCTCGCGGCGCTCGCCGTTGACGATCACCTGCATCGCACCACCTCGTTGTCGATTGCGCCGCGCTCGACATAGAAGAGCGTCAGCTCCGCCAGCGCCGGCGCAAGAAGAAAGCCGTGGCGGTAAAGACCGTTCACCGCGATGCGTTCCGGCCCGATGCTGATGCGCGGCAGATTGTCGGGATAGGCCGGGCGCAGCCCTGCGCCGAATTCGAGAATGCGCGCCTCGGCAAAGGCCGGATGCACGGCATAGGCCGCGCCGAGAAGCTCCAGCGCCGAGCGGACGCTGACGGCTGAGTCCTCGGCCTCGATCGAGGTCGCGCCCAGCATGAAACGGCCGTCGCCGCGCGGGATCACGTAGAGCGGCCAGCGCGGATGGATCAGCCGCACCGGGCGCGACAGCTCCACCTCCGGCGTTTCGACGATGATCATCTCGCCCTTGACGCCGCGCAGCTCCGGCTCGGTGTCGCGCGCGGCGAGACCGCGGCAATCGATCACGATGCCGCCCGTTTTCGCCGCGTCGATGTCGCTGCCGAATTCGATCCTGCCGCCGGCTTTCACGATGCGCGCATGCAATTTCGGCAGCACGCGCCGCGGCTCGACATGGCCTTCGTCGGGATAGAACAGGCCCTCGCGGAAACGGCCGTCGAGCGACGGCTCGAGTTCGCGCAAGTCGGCCGCACCGAGCCGGCGATGGCCCGAGGTCAGCCGCGCAAAGCGCTCGAAATCGCTGCGGTCGCGCGCATGCGCCACCACCAGCGAACCGTTGAACGGCGTGTCCGGAAAATGCTCGCGCCACAGCTCGAGCGAGCGGACGCCGAGCCGGCCGATCACCGGCTCGGCGGTCTCCGCCTCGCACCACGGCGCCAGCATGCCGCCGGCCCAGTGGCTTGTGGATAGCGTCATCGCGGCGTCACTGCGCTCATGCAGGGTGACGGCATGCCCGGCCTGCGCGAAAAGCAGCGCCTGCCACGCGCCGGCAATGCCTGCGCCGATGATGGTAACGGGAGAATCGCCCCCCGATCGCGTCGTCTGGTACATCCCTGTCCCTTCGCCGGCATGACCCGGATCAGGTTCAAAGGGTCACCGCGGATTTGCGGTATCTCAGCTCCTCCCGGAGCACCCCTCGGAACGGCTCTAATCTAGGCGGATGAGCCGGCATGTCAACGCAAGCTTTGCGCTGATTGCACCACGTGAATGCGGGGTGGGGTTGCAGGAACCCGCATGCTACTCCGGCAGCCGCCGCGCCGTTAACGCTTTGCGCACCACGATTGTTGCGGTGCAGGACGGCTCATTGCCGCGATCCTTTACCAAGCATTATGCGCCGGCATGGTTCGATCGGGAACCCGAAAAGCCTAGAGCCGGACAGCCATGAGCGTCACCACCGCCCACGCCGACCAGGCCGCGCCGTCGCTGCGCGCGCTGCTGCCTGTCTGGGTGGGGGCTGCGATCTACGCGCTGTTCGTGCTCGCCGGCAACCGCCTGCTGCTCGATCCCGACACGCTGTGGCAGATCACCGTCGGGCAGTGGATCATCGACCATCGCGCGGTGCCGACGGAAGACGTCTATTCCTTCACCATGCACGGCCAGCCGTGGATCTCCACGCAGTGGCTGGCGCAGGTGATGTACGCAGCAGCTTTTGCGCTGGCCGGCTGGGCCGGGCCGGTGGTGCTGGCTGCCACCGCGATCGCCACGACCTTTGCGCTGCTGGCGCGCTTCGTCAGCCGCCGGCTGCCGGAAAGCGCGACGCTGGTCTCGGTCGCCGCCGCGCTGGCGCTGACCGTGCCGCATGCGTTCGCGCGGCCGCATGTGCTGGCGCTGCCGCTGTTGGTGGCGTGGGCCGCCGGATTGACCGGCGCCGCCGACAGGCGCGAGGCGCCGTCCTGGTGGCTGCTGCCGGTGATGACGCTGTGGGCCAACATTCATGGCGGCTTCGTGTTTGGCCTCGTGCTGACCGGGGGGCTTGCGCTCGATGCGATCTGGAAGGCGGACGCGAGTGCACAGAAGAAACTGCTGCTGCGCTGGTTCCTCTTTGGCGTCGCTGCGGTCGCGGCGAGCTGCATCACGCCCTATGGCTGGGATGCGCTGCTCGCCTCGCAGAAGATTCTTTCGCTCGGCGAGGCGCTGCCGCTGATCCGGGAATGGCGCGCGGCGGATTTTTCCTCCGTCGGCCCGTTCGAGGTCTGCCTGCTGCTCGGCATGGGGCTCGCGCTCTATCACGGCATTCGCCTGCCGCTGATGCGGATCGTGCTGCTGCTCGGCCTCGTGCACATGGCGCTGGCACAGGGACGTGCCGCGGAAATTCTGGCGCTGCTCGCGCCGATGCTGCTGGCTGGCCCGCTGGCGCGGCAAATGGCGGGACCCAATGCTGCCGCCGCGCCGGCTTCGCCGCACCGCGCCGCGCTGGTCGCTTGCCTTGCCGTTGCGCTCGCGGCAGGCACCGTCGCCTACGCCTCGGTGCAGCGCTTCGAGCCGCATATGCACGGCTCGCCCGTGGCGGCCGTGACCGAATTGAAGAAGCTCAATCTGAAGCGCGTGCTCAACGATTACGATTTCGGCGGCTACCTGATCTCGCGCGGCGTTGCCACCTTCATCGACGGCCGCACTGAACTGTATGGGGAGAAATTCTTTGTCGACCACAACGCGGCATCCGGCCTGATGGAGCCGGATAATCTGTTCCGCCTGCTGAAGCAGTACGACATCGAGGCGACCATCCTGCGCACGCAAAGCGCGGCGACCAAGCTGCTCGATCACATCGATGGCTGGCAGAAGGTCTATTCCGACGGCATCGCCACCATTCACCTGCGCAAGTCCGGCGCAGTTCACACCGCGGAGCCGGCCGTTTCCGCCACCAGGTAGGATGGGTACTGCGCGCTACCCATCCGGCAGGTTCCCACGCTGTGCTCTCTTCCACAGACAGCTGCCGGCGGACCGGATGGTCTTGTCGCCCGGATACCCCGGCACCATCGGCTCCAGCATCACCTGATGTCCGGTAATGGCCCGAAGCTCGTTCCGCCAGCGCGCTTCCTGCAACGAGAAATCGCCGAGCGTTCGCGAATGGTCACCATCGGCTGGCGCGAGCACCACGCCGACCGTCAACGCCTTGCCATTCCGGGTGAGCAGCCACAGCTCCCAGACGGCCTCGCTGCGCCGGGCCCAGTGAATGATGTCGTCCTGCCAGTCAGACATCGAACGAAAAGGCGGGGCTCCGAGGCAGCAAGCACGAACGAGGCCGGGCGCACGCGGCCCGTGCATCCGCCAAACTATTGCACGCCGAATTGTCGCGCCCGCATATCGCTGAGATCATTTCGTCGCGCCTGATTCATTCCTGCCTAAAAATCTCTATGCGGATGAACAGCGCACAACAACGCGAACAATTTGGAAGAACTCCAGACTGGATTCGTTCTAGAAAATTTGCACGCGATGTCGCGGCAGCGTGACGCATCACGCGCGCCGTTTCGTAGCGCGTGTGCAACAGCGCCAAAGTTGTTCGCCATGTTGTAGCGGTTCTAAGGGGCGCGGCGATGTGCGCCGGAACCCGCGTGATAAGGACCCCTCTACAAGGATCGAAAGATCGAAGAAGAGGCGGGACGTTGAATGTATTGGGGTCGTCGAATCAAGTTTTCCTATGTCGCCGGAGCGAGCGTCATTGCGCTCGGGATCGCCGCATCGAGCCACGGTTACGCGCAATCGCAGCTTCCGCCAGTCTCGGTTGATCCGCCTGCCAGCTCCAAGCCCCGACAAGCCGCCGCGACAAGAAGGCCAGGTGCAGGCGCCCGCGTCTCTCAGCGACGGGTCGCCGCGCCGGCGGCGCAGAGTCCCGCAGCGCCTGTTCCGTATGCGGTGCCCGCAACCGGCACCGCCGGCACGCTTCCCGTACCGTATGCCGGCGGCCAGGTCGCAAGCGGCGGCAGTCTCGGCATTCTCGGCAATCGCGGCGTGATGGACACGCCGTTCAACCAGACGAGCTACACCGCCGAACTGATCGAGAACCAGCAGGCGCGCACCATTCGCGAAGTGCTGTCCAACGATCCGTCTGTTCGCGTCATCCAGGCAGCGGGTGGCGGAGCCGATAGTCTCTTCATTCGCGGCTTCTACTACGACAGCGGAGACTTTGCGCTGAACGGCATGGCGGGGATCGCGCCGTATTATTCGACCGGTGCCAATTTCGTCGAGCGGGTCGAAGTCCTGAAAGGACCGAGCGCCATGCTGAGCGGCATGACGATAGGTGGCACCGGCGCGACCGCCGGCGGGTCGGTGGGCGGCGCCGTGAATCTCATCACCAAGCACGCGCCCGACGTGGACATCACACGGATAACCGGGACCTACGTGTCGCAGTCCCAGTTCGGCGAACATATCGACGTCAGCCGTCGCTACGGCGACCACAAGGAGTGGGGCGTCCGCTTCAACAGCACCTACACCAACGGCAACACGCCGTGGAACCGGCAGACCGACCAGTTCGGCAACGCCGTCCTCGGGCTCGACTATCGCGGCGAGAACGCGCGCTTCCAGGCCGCTGTCGGCTATCAGGCCGATGTGCTCAAGCCACCGCTGCGATTTTTCTCCCTCGCTTCTCCCATACTTCCGCCGCCGCCGAACGCCGGGACCAACTTCCAGGTGCCGTGGGCTTATTATGAGCCGACCGACTTCTTCGCCACATGGCGCGGCGAGGTCGACGTCAAGGACTGGCTGACGGCGTACGGCGCATTCGGCTATCACGACAGCAACATCAACTACAAATACCCGTCGCCGATCATCAGCAACGCGGCGCCGGGCGCCAACACCGGGCCGTTCCAGCTCGGCGGCCTGCGGGGCAACCCGCTGGCCGGAAGCGAGATGTTCGAAACGTTTGCCGGCGAAGCGGGATTGCGCGCCAATTTCAATGCCGGTCCGGTCAATCACGCGATGACCGTCAATTACGTGATCAACGATCGCACCTACCGGCAGCGGGTCGTCACACCCTTCAACCCGACGCCGGCGACGACCAGCCCGCTCTACTGGAACCTGTACACCGAGCCGGCGAACCTGGCGCAGCCCGCCTTCACCGTTCTCGCCGCAAACCAGCGGACCAACGCAAAGCTCGAGAGCTTCGGTATTGCCGACACGATGTCGATGATGAACGATCGCGTTCAGTTCACCATCGGCGCGCGCCACCAGATGGCCGGAACCGAAGTGTTGAACTATCTCCCGCCGGCGCCGGGCGTCGGCACAAGGCCGTACCAAGAGACCTCCGTGCTCACGCCGGCCTATGCCATCCTGGTGAAGCCGGTCGAGAACATTTCCGTTTATGCCAACTACGTCGAGGGACTGCAGACGCCGCAGGTCGTGACGGGCGCGAATTTCAGAAACCTCGGCCAGATCTTCCCGCCCAACAGGACCATGCAGGTCGAAGGCGGCGTCAAGATCGATGCCGGCCGTCTCACGACGACCCTGAGCGTTTTCAAGATCGAGCAGCGCAGCATCATCTCGACCTTTATCGGCGCGTTCCAGTACCAGTTGCCGAACGGAAAGCAGCGCAATACGGGCGCCGAACTCAATGTCTTCGGCGAGATCACCCCCGAATTCCGCGTCCTCGGAGGCGTCGCATTGATCGAAGGCAGGCAGATCGACACGCCGAGAGCGGCCAACGGCAGCAATACCGACGGCAAGGTGGCGATCGGCGTGCCGGCCGTAACCGCCAACGTCGGCGCAGAGTGGGATCCGTGGTTCGTCCCCGGCCTGACGTTTACGGGCAAGATGGTCTACACCAGTTCGCAGTACTATGACGCGGCCAACCTTGTTTCGCTCCCGGAGTGGACACGATTTGATGTCGGCGCGCGCTACACTTTCCTTTCGCCGTGGACTGGCAAGCCGATCATCGTGCGCGCGGCCGTCGAGAACGTCGGCAACGTGGCTTACTGGGCATCTGCCTACAGCAGCGTGCTCACGCTCGGCGCGCCGCGCACCTATCTGGTATCGACGACGTTCAACTTCTAGAGGCGAGAGCAGGCAATTGATGGCAATAAGCCCGACCACTGCGCGATCCGGCCGCTGGCAGCCCTGGCTGCGGGCGGTCCTCGCCGGGCCATGCGCGCTGGCGCTCGCCGCGCTCATCATCGCGGTGATGCCGTTCTGGGTACCCAAGGGGACCGGCGGGGTCGACCACATCGCGCTTCCGTTGTTCTTCATGCCGGCGATCTGGGGCCTTATCTTTTTTTACGCGCTGCTGGACCGGCGGCTCGGCCGGGTTGCGATCACGATGACGGTGTTCGCCGTCATTCATCTGATCGCGCTCAGGGGCATCCTGGCCGGATAGGTCGATTCTCGATTCCCGCGGAGCAGCCGTGATCAACCTGAAAGCGCGCGAAACCAAGACACTGGTCGCGGTCCATGGCTGGGCCGGCGCGGTGCTTGGTCTGTTGCTTTATGCGGTGATCGTCACCGGCACCGCCGCGGTGTTCTCGAACGAGATCAAGCTGTGGTCGGGCGGGCTGCTCGGCATGAACGATCCGCTGGGCCAGCCGCTCGGCGCCGTGCTGGCACGGCTGGAGGCGGAAACGCCCAGGGAGTTTCGCGAAGATCTTGCCCTGCGGGCGACGCCAGCAGGTAACGTGGTCGCCTTCTTCCATACCGACGAGATGGTGAAAGGCGAGCGCCGGGAACGCGGCGTGGTTTACACCATTGGGCCGAATGGCCGGGTCATTTCGCGCCAGGAAGGATTTGGCCGGGATATCTCCGCCAACGATCCCCATACCGCGCTTGGGCGCTTCTATGTTGATCTTCACGTGCGGCTGCATCTCCCCAACCCATGGGGGCTGATCCTGACGGGCATTCTCGGCCTTGCCATGCTGGTGGCCGCGGTCTCGGGCATCCTGATGCACCGCCATTTGTTCAGGGACATTTTCCTGCTGCGGAGCCGCGAGCGGCTGGTTGGCCTGCGCGATCTGCACTCCGTCGCCGGCACCTGGACATTGCCGCATGCCTTCGTCCTGGCTTTCACCGGCGCATATCTCAGCTTTGCGATTGCCGTCGCGCTGCCGATGCTGGCGAAGATCGCGTTCAAGGGCGACGTGCGCGAAATGGTCACGACGCTCAACGGAACCAACACCGTCGATGCGCGCCCGGCTGACATCGCCGATATTGATGCGATGCTGTCCGATGCAAGAAAGCGCGCCGGCGCGCCGCTGCTGAGCGCGGGCTGGGAAAATCGCGGCCGCGCGGACTCCCGCATCACGGTGTTTCCGGCGCCGAGGCCCGGCGACCTCACCGCGATGCGGCTGATCTATAACGGGGCGACGGGCGAGCTCATTCGCGAGCGGCCGATCGTCGGCACCAGGCCGTCGGTCGGGTCGTCGCTGCTTGGTCTCGTCGGTCCGGTTCACTTCGGCAATTTCGCCGGATGGTGGTCGCGCGCGGTGTGGTTCGCGCTCGGCGCGGCCAGCGCGTACGTCGCCTGGAGCGGACTTAATCTGTGGGTGCGGCGGCGCGCCGACCAGCGCGGCTGGCGGGTGCTGGGCCGCCTCACGGTATGGGTCGGCGGGGGGCTGCCATTCGCGATGGCGGCGGCCGCCGCCGCCTATTTCGTCAGCCTGCCGTCGCTATCGCCGGTATTCTGGACGCCGGCCGCTTTTCTCATCGCCGCGGCGCTCGCACTTGTGCTTTCGCTGTCGATGCGCCCGGTCGAGCGGATCGCGCCGATCCTGTTCGGCGCCACCGGCATCGTGCTGATTGCGCTGCCGCCGTTGCGCG
This sequence comes from Bradyrhizobium sp., assembly GCA_035575905.1. Taxonomy (GTDB): domain Bacteria; phylum Pseudomonadota; class Alphaproteobacteria; order Rhizobiales; family Xanthobacteraceae; genus Bradyrhizobium. The sequence goes on from DATLXL010000035.1 coordinate 15,647, forward strand.
CGGCGGCCGGTGGTCCTGCCTGGGGCGCCGCGCTCGCCACCGGGCAGAGCGCCGTGCCGGTCATGGACGTTCTGGTCGTGCTGGGTGGCATCGTGTGCGTCGTGTCCGCCGCGATCACGCTGCGCGCACGCGAGCAAGGCACTTGCAACGCCGGCTCCATCATGCAGTCCGCCGAATGATGCTGCTCGGTTGGCTCGGCCTGTGTGCTGCGCTGGCGAGCGCGGCCTGCATCGCTTTTCTCGCAACGCTCGATCCGAAGCGCCGGGGCGTTCGCTCCGTGCGGCCTCGCCTGCGCGGCCTGCTCGTGCTGGCGATGTTCGTGCCCGGGCTGCTGCTCGGCGCCGCCGGCCGCTGGAGCGACTTCCTGATCTGGATCGGCGCCGCCGCGATCTTCGGATGGGCGATCGCAGCGGTCGTCAACCTGCGACGAAACTAGCGCGGTCGTGGTTTCAGTCTCACGCGTGCCCCGCAATCGCCGCCGTGGTGCCCGGCATGACGCCGGGCTTCGTCGCCTTTCCCGGCACGATTTCGGCAGCAAGGGTCCCTATTCGGATAAGGGCGCTTCGCTAAAATTTTCTGCGATTGCGGTGCTTATGTACGGCAGCGTGCCGAAGCGGCTCAATTGACAGCGCTGTCAGCTGCACCGCAGCGACGAATGTCGATGTTATCCACTTTCTTCGTCGTGCAAACGACTTGATATCGGGCTATCGTGATTTCTGGTACACAGAACGTGCGCTGTTCCGGCAGCGGTCATCGAACCCTGTCCAGTCATCCGACACCACGATCAAGAAAATCCTGGGGAGTGCGTTATGGCGAGATCCAATCTCGGCAGTTTGCCTCGTGGAAATCCTTGTGCCCAATGCGGCAAGCCGATCGCTTCACCTGACTGGGTGGAGCAGGGCCAGGGCCGCACTTCGTACCTCTGGTCCTGCCGCGCCTGCGACTATCGCTTTGAGGCGATCGCCATCTTCGACGAGCGGCAGGTGGAACCGGAACCGATCGCGGCCTGACGACAAATTCGTTCGGCTTTGCCGGCTTTTTGCGGCGCCATGACGTTGCCACACGCGACGCGGCATTTTGCGCGCGTGTTCCATGGCGGCCCGCGGAACGGTTGTCGAGGTGACGGGTTCTCCCATCATTAAGTTTTCTGCAATGAGGGAGATACCACCATGATCGCCAAATACGCCATCGCCGGCCTTGCCGGCACGGCCATGATTGCGTCTGTCGCATTCGCGCAGTCGCCGTCAACGCCGTCCGACACTACCAGGAACTCGCCGACGACGACGATGTCCGATACATCGTCGACGGCGCCGTCCACGTTCGAGGGTAACTGGCGCGCATCGAAGCTGGTCGGCCTCAGCGTTTACAACGACAAGAACGAGAGCGTCGGCTCGATCAACGACATGCTGGCCGACAAGAACGGCAAGATCGTCGCCGTCGTGATCGGCGTCGGCGGCTTTCTCGGCGTCGGCGAGCATCTGGTCGCCGTGCCGTTCGAGAAGGTGAAGTTCTCGGATCAGCCGGTGGCCTATACCGGCGCCGCCAATGCGCCGGCCGGTTCAGGCGGCGGCATGAAGAATACCACCACGACGGGTACGGCAACGGCGCCTGCGGCCTCGAAGCCAAATCCCTGGTGGCCGGACCATGCCGTGTTCAACGCCACCAAGGATGAGCTGAAGGCGATGCCGGAATTCAAGTATTCGACCTGAGGCGACCAGCCCTGGTCGAAGTGAAAGATAGCCAGCCGGGCCGCATTGCGGTCCGGCTGTTTTCGTTGCGGCGACCCGTCCGCGTTGTTGCCCCGCATCCCGTCGAACTTGTTGCGCCGATGTTGGCTGCCACGCGGCACGAGCGACCCTGCGTCCTGCCCAAAACTGCCCACGGGGGACGGCGGGAGCGCGTCACAGCGCCGGCAGCGCCGAGATGAACACGTTCATCGAGCCCTCGCTCTCGGCGATCACGCGCAGCGTCTTGGAGTCGAAGGCGATGTCGGCCAGCCTGAGGCTCGTGATCTCCGCCGTCACCCGCACGCCGTCCTCGCTCCTTTGCAAATCGGCGATGGCGTCCGCGATCTTCTTCTGTGCATTGCTGGCAAAGGGCTTCAGGTCGACCATCGCCTTCTGCGCCAGAATGCGCTGCAGATGCGGCATCGCCGCGCGCGCCGCTGCGCCAAGCAGGCCGAAGGCAGCTTCCGATTCCACGGCGACCTCGACGGCATCGAGCCGCAGCGTCTGCCGCGCCGCATCCAGCACCGGCACGCCCCAGATGTGCACATAGGCCTCGGCGCCGAGGCCCAAGAAGCTCTTCTTCTCCTTGGCATAGACCAGCAGCGAGAACAGCAGCCGCTCGCCGGATGCCGCCACGCTCGCCTTCTTCACGGTGATATCGACGGAGCCGGAGCCGTCCTCGGGAAACGTCTTGCCGGCAAACTGGGCTTCCACGATCTTGTTGATCTCGGTGAAGGGCAGGTCGATCGGCACCGCGATGTTGACGCCGCCCTTCGAGGCCGGGCCGATGGTCACGGTGGCCGGGAACGGACAGTTCGGCCTGGTCTCGGCCGACGTGATGCGGGTCTCGGCCTCGAGGCCCATGGTCAGCGTCATCGCCGAAGCATCGATACGCGGCTGGGCGGCGATCGCCCGGGTCGGCTTCAGCTCGAGCCACAGTGGCGGCAGCCCGGAGCCGCTGGCGCCCTGCAGCGGAATCGAGCGGCAGGCCTTTGCCCATTGCGCCCGCGCGGCGTTCTCGAAGGCCGGGTCGTTCTTCATGCGCGCCTGCGCGGTGGCGAGCTGGTCGGCGACCTGCTTGTCGAGGATCGGCTTGACCTGCGCCGGCACGCTGATGCGCGCGCCGGCCGCATTGAGGCTGGTGTCGCCGAGATTGACCTGTGCCTGCAGGTTCGGCTCGATGCGCCAGGCGGCGGCCAGTCGCGGCCGCGAGGTGACGACCACATTGCCCCTGATTTCGCCTTTGACATTGAGGTTCTTGATGTTGATCTCGCCGAGATGCTTTGCGGCGCCGCTGCCGAGCAGGCCGCCGATCGCGTCGTTGACCGCATCGTTGGCCTTCGCCGACAGCGAGCCGGTGACGCTCAGCGTGCCCGTCAGCGCCGTGGTCAGCGACAGCGCGTCCTGCACGCCCGCCACCGCGATCGGCCCGCGCGAGACGGTCCAGCCGATGTCGGCATTCTGCAGGATCTGCGACACCGGATTCTCGGCCTTGCCGCTGAAGTTGCGCGCCGTCGAGCGTTCGGCGGCGTCGCGGATCGCCGCCAGCGAAATCGACACCGGCGCCAGCACGCGCGAGGAACGCGTGGCCGGCGGCAGCGGCGGCAATTCGGCGAGCACCGGCGCCTTGCCGCCGCCGGACGGCGACAGCAGGTCGATGGCCTTCAGGCTGATGAAAAAGGAAACCGCGACCACCGCGACCGCGATCAGGATGGTCTTGAGACCAAGATCGAGCTTGAGGAATTTGAGATCCAACTTCAGGCGCATCGTCCCCCCGGAATCGGCGAGACTTTACAAGCGGGTGCAGGCAGACGCTAGGGTGGGCGGATAACGACACCGGCACCGGTTGGTGCGTCCCGAATTGGCGGGGCTTGCTCGACCCTCATCCTGAGGAGCCCGCCACAGGCGGGCGTCTCGAAGGATGCGTTGACTTGCGCTTTGCCAAGTGCGGCAACGCGCCGAAGTCGCCTCGGATTAGGGCCTCTTTTTTCGCGCGGCTCCATCCCTTGAGCTTTCGCTCGTTCTCGATGGCATCCGTAATTCGCTCGAACCATTGCGAGAACACCAGCTCAACGGGCCGGCGGGATTTCGTGTAGGCTTCAAACGTGCCCGCATTGTGCTGGGCTACCCGGATATCGAGTGACGATCGAGTGGTCCCGACATAATACTTTCCATCGGAACATCGCAGAATGTAGACCCACGCTCCGTCCAGCATTCGAGTGCCCGCCCCATCCTTCGAGACGCGCGCAAGTGCGCGCTCCTCAGGATGAGGCTAACTGCCATCTCGACGCAAGCGCCCGACGCCGGAAACAAAAATGGCGCCGCGACGGCGCCACTTTCTCTTCAACCGGACTTGAAGGATCAGCTGCGCTTGTCGTTCGCATTGTCGGCGCGGCGGTCCATCGGCAGCACGATCACCTTGGTGCCGACGTGAACGCGGCTGTAGAGATCCATCACGTCTTCGTTGGTCAGGCGCAGGCAGCCGGACGACACGCGGGTGCCGATGGTGTGCGGCGCGTTGGTGCCGTGGATGCGGTAGACGCTGGAGCCGAGATACATCGCGCGGGCGCCAAGCGGGTTGCCGGGGCCGCCGGCCATGTGGCGCGGCAGATAGGGCTGACGGGCGATCATCTCCGGCGGCGGCGTCCAATCCGGCCATTCCGCTTTCTTGGCGATGGTCTGCGTGCCCGACCAGGTGAAACCTTCGCGGCCGACGCCGATCCCGTAGCGCATCGCCTGGCCGTTGCCCATGACGAGGTAGAGGTAGGTGTTCGGCGTATCGATGATGATGGTGCCCGGTGCTTCCCTGGTCGGATAATTGACGACCTGGCGCTTCAGGCGGGCGGGCAGCTCATACGGCCCGGTGGTGGCGTCTTCGTCATCCGGCGCGGCCTGAACCGGCGGAGGCGGCGCATATTGCTGCTGCGGCAGCATGAAAGGAAACAGCGGCAGCGGCGCGGCTGCGGCGGAAGAGGTGAAAGCGAACGCGCCAATCGTCAATGCGCCCAGCGTGGCGGCAACGAGGCGTGCATTCAGCCTGGCTGGTTTGAACATTGTCATCCCCTGTTATTCGCGCCCTGCGCACCAGTCCCCGGTGCGTCGTTGGCAACAGCAATACAGATGAACCGTTTCGGGACGTTTGCACCAAACCGGCAAAATGGTTTCGTCGCTTTAACCAATTGTTTCGTCGTTGAAGCCGCCGACGACATATTCCCGGCCTCGCGGGCAGGGGCGCAACACCTCGCCCAAGGTAGAGGTGGCACCGCCGCTGGTTGGATCAGCGCGGATAGTTCGGCGGCTTCTTGCCGCGCTGCGGCGCCTGCGCCGGTGCTTGCCGTCGTGGCAGTTGCAGGACGGGCCGGCCCGGAGCAAGCCCCGGTCGATACAGTCCCGGGGCGCCACCTTGCCTGAACTGGCGGCCCTGCTGCGGCTGGGGTTGCGGCGCGCCCGGCTGTTGCGGCCGCGGCTCGTTCACCGTCGGCGCGCCAGGTCCGCCCGGCCGTGGCTGGCCGGCGGGGCCGCCTTGCTGCGGGCCGCCCGCGGGCGGGCCGACCTGTCCGGGTGCCGCTGGGAGTGTGGTTTGACCGGGCCGCGGCGGCAGGCCCGGGCGTGAAGGCGCGCCCGGCTGCTGCCCGGTTGGCTGGCCCGGCTGTCCGAACCGGCCCGGCTGACTTGGCCGCTGGCCGGTCTGCCCCGGCGACCCCGGTTGCGCCGCCGACCCAGGTTGCTGCAGGCCTTGCCGGCCGGGGCCGACGGGCTGTTGCTGGCCGGGCTGGCCCGGACGGTTTTGCAGTCCCGGCTGTCCCGGCTGGCCGGGCCGGTTTTGGCCGGGCTGACCGTTCGGCCTGAACTGCCCGGGCTGGCGGATCGGCCGGTTCGGATTGACGAAGCCGGGATTGGCGCGGCGGAAGCTGCGCTGCTCGTCGAACACGCGGCGGCCGAGCGTTTGCGTCGAATGCACGAGGCGCACAAAGCCCTGGTCGCGCTGCATCATCTGCGGCGTGATGGCGATCGGCACGGCGGCAAAGCGCGCGCCGCCGGCGCCGGGCCGGATGGTGAAGCCGCTCGCGCCCTGGCTGAGAAAGCCGAGCCGGCTGCCGGCGCGGTCATTGACCTCGATGCGGCCGACGCGGCCGTCGGCATCGGGATAGAGCTTGATGTTGACGTCGTTCGCGCCGCCGGCGCTGGCGGTGCCGGCGGGCACCTCGACCAGGCCCGACGTGCCGCGAATGCCGAGCGTTGCCGTCGGCGTCGTGATCTGCATGTCGCCGGTCTTCGCCACCTGCGACGCGACGAAGGCGACCGTACCCTTGGCGACGCCGAACAGGCCCTTGTTGTTCTTGCCGCCTTCCTCATAGACGAAGTCGTCGATGGTGATTTGCGCGTTGGCCTTCAGGCTGAAGGTGGTGCCGTCGCCGAAGGTGATGCCGAGCGACGAACTCGCCGAGGTCTGCACGATGTCGTTGAGATAGATGTCGTCCTTTAGCGCAAGCGGTATCGTCCTGTCATTGCGCTTCACGGTGGCCTTGCCGGTCAGCGTCGCGACGCTGCCGATCGGCTCTTCGGCTTCCGTTTCCGTCGCTTGCGCGGGCGCATTGGAAGCAGGTGGTTGTGTAGCCGCGGCTGGTGGCGAGGGCGCGGGCTGCGCCTGCGCGATCTGCATCTCTGCGGATTCCGCGCGCGCGGTGTCGCCGGACACAAGAGCGGCCAGCAGCAGGAGCGCGAATGAAAACCGGCGCCATATCACAAGGGGAATTTCCAGACAGGCGGAGAAACAAGATGGGAAGGCGATTTCAGACGGTGCCGGCTGAATGTCGAATGAATGAACGGTTGTTGTCCCGGCCGGAAAAACGATCAAGCGCCACATCCGGCAGGACATGGCGCTTGAATACGTTGTTGAAAAATGTCAGCCGCGCTTGATCGGAGCGACCTGAAGCGGCTGGTGCGGCCTGCCGGTCGGCGGATAGTTCACCGGCTGAGGTGCGGCATCCATTTTGCGGAATACCGACTTGCAGCCGTCGGACAGCTGCGATTGCCTGGCGATCATGCAGGCGGTGACGCGGTCGATGTCGGGAATTTCGCTGCTGCAAAGCCGCATCGCATCGCCCGTGCAGAGCTGCTGCTGTTCCTGGGTGTAGCCCAGCGACGCCGTCGTCATCAGGCCGAATGCGAAAACCGTCGCGGCCACGAATCTGCTGCCGCGGAAAACCGAACCGGTGAGTGTCATGGATGTCCCCTTGCGATATGCGCCCCGAGATGCGTCGCCCGACGTCTCTCGTCCCGAACGAAGATAGGCGGCACCGGTTTCCGGATTTTTTCGTGCAGGCGGCGAAATTGTTTCGTCGCGGGTGAGAATTGTTTCACGCCGTCGGGCGGACCGGATTTGCCGGCCGCCACGGCCGGCAACGAAAAGGGGCCCCGCGGCGACCGCAGGGCCCCTTGTCGATGGACTGCTGTCAGCTGACGCGCTTCCAGGTCTGGCCGCCGCAGAACATGCCGCCGAAGGCGCAACCCTGGACCCGCAGCGAATTGGTGCCGCGCATCGCGATGGTCGAGTCGTAGTTGCGGCCGGAGTCCGGATCGTGAATGCGGCCGACCCACTTGTCGGCATCGGGCTTCATGTTGATCAGGATGCGCTCGTTGGTCTTGACCGCATAGCCGCAAAGGTTGGCGCCGCACTGCTCGATGCGGACATTGCCCTTGTTCTCTTCGGTCGCCCAGACGCCGATCGGCGAGTTGGCGACGGCAACCGGCGCGGCCGCGACCGGTGCAGGAGCCGCAGCGACGGGCGCCGGCGGAGCGACATAGGTCGCAGCGGGAGCCGCGGCAACCGGCGCGGGGGCCGGAGTGATGTCATTGGTGACGACGGGCGCGGGCGCCGCTGCGACCGGAGCAGGAGCCGGAGCGGGCGCAACGGCGACCGGGGCTGGAGCGGGCGCGGCCGCAACGGGGGCCGCCGGCGCGGCGGGAACCGGCGCTGCGGTGGTGGTGGTCGCAGGCGCGTCATCGTCGTCCTTGTCCTTTGAGCCGAAGTTTCCGAAATCGATGTTGCCGAGCTTGCCCTTGTAGCCGGGGGCGGTGATCTGGATGCAGGAGATCGCGTTGCAGCCGCGCGGCGATTCGATGCGGATGCGCTGGCCGTCGATCTGGAACGTGACACCACCGCCGGCCTGGGCCGAGGTGGTCGCCAGGAGCAGTGCCGTGGCGGCGGCAAAAGCAAGCTTGTTCATGTGAGCCTCCTGAGGGCGTGAAATTCAATGGCCGGACCCTAGGCTCAGCCGCGCCCCGCTTCCGTGATGTTTGTCACGCCGAGGAGACTCCCGGGAGGAGGTGATTTGAATCACATTCAGGACCGGCCGTTCCCGACAAAGTGAAGCCATGGCCCGGGAGGCTCCGATGAAACGACTTTGCGTTCTGGTGGTGCTGATGTTGGCAAGCTCGTCCGCCGGCGCAGGCACGATCTCGTTTTCCGTCGGCGGCCATCGCATCCGCATCGAGGCGCCGCGCGGCTGCGGGTCTTCTTCCTGCGCCTCCATCTCGATTCCCGGCGTCTATGAATCCCGCAAGAAGCGCGACGACGATACGCGCAATGTGGCGGCATCGCCGCCGCCTGCGCCGGCCACCCCTGCTGCGCAAGCCGCACCGCCGCCACCGCCGGCGCCCGTCCAGCAACTGACGCCTGCGCCGGCGCCGAAGACCGTCGTCGTCACCGCGCCGGCACCGCCCCCGCTCGCGGTCTACAAACCTGCGGCCGTGGCAACCCAGGAGGCCGCACCGCCACCGCCGCCGCCCGTGCCGCAGGTTCAGCCGGTAGCGATGACGCAGCCCTGCACCGCGCCTGCCGAGGAGAGGCCGAGCGTCGGCTTTCCAACGGCCTCGCTACCGGTGCTGAACGTCGCGCGTCAGGAAGATCCGGACTCGCCGCTCGGCGACTGGCAAACCGAAGGCAAGGGCACGGTGCGCATCGCCGAATGCGGCCGGGCGCTGTGCGGCTACGCCATCAAGGAAGGCGCGGACGAGAAGGGCGAAGCCGTCCTGATCAACATGAAGCCGAAGACCGACACGCAGTGGAGCGGCAGCGTCTACAGCAAGCATTCCGGCGACACTTATTACGGCACCATGCGCCTGCGCGGCCCGAACACGCTGCGCGTCGAGGCCTGCGCCTTCAGCCGCTTCTATTGCAACGGCAGCAACTGGACCCGCATCACCACGCCGCAGCCGATGATGACGTCGCGCCAGATTGCGGGTCGCCCGCAATCCTGATGCTCACGAAAAAGCCCGGCGGGTGCAGCCTCGCCGGGCCATGGCTCCAAGACTGCATGTCCGGGTCGGACTGGGGAGAATCTAGAATCTAGAAGACGCCAAGCACGATGGCGCCGACGAAGGCAAAGGCGACGTACACGGCAACAATGTTCAGTCTGCTGACCATAGTCATGGGACGACTCCCTGGTTCACGCCGTGCCCGCATCAACGTTGCAATGTAACAAGGCGTTCCCCGCCGAAAAAGTCAGGGCCCCTGTCACTCCAGTGTGTGCAGTGCCGAAGCCGGGTTCCCGGACGTGGTTAAAGACTCGTGAAATCAAGACGTTGAAGAGTCCTTAAATAAATTCGTTGAACTTGCGCGCATGGCGCGTGGAGTTCGCTTGTATCTCGTCGGCTCCCTTGTCCTTGTTTCGCTGGCAGGCTGTGGCCGTGGGTTTTTCCAGGCCGAGCGCGAGCCATGGCGGGCCGAGGCAGAGATTGCGTGCCTGAAATCCGGCGCGGTAAAAGAGAGCCCCGAGCGTGTTCGCGTCGAGCCGATTTCCGGCCCGGGCATGTGCGGGGCGGATTATCCCCTGAAAGTCGGTGCTTTCGGCGAAGGCTCCGCGGCATTTGGTTTTGCCGACGATCTGCGGCCGCCGGCGCCGATCGGCAACCAGCCGCGCTGGCCGGTCGCGCAGCCGCCGCCACCGCCGCAATACTATCCGGCTTCGCAAAATTATCCGCGCCCCTATTCGAACAATGCCGTGCGCCAGCCGAACTACGGAGCGCCGTCGAACGCGCCGATCTCACTCGCCCCGCCCGGCATGGTGCAGCAGGACGATGAGATCGATCTGCCGGAGCAGGGAGCGCCCTACGCGAACACGCCGTCCTATCCACCGCGCGGTCCGGCGCCCCATTCGCAGCGACAGGACTTGCAGCGACAGGACTTGCCGCCGCCACGGCTCGGCCCGCAGCGCGGCGATCCCATCGGCGCGGTCGGTCCGGTCTCGGTGAAGCCGGCCGCGACGCTGGCATGCCCGATCGTCTCGATGCTCGATCGCTGGTTCGCCGAATCGGTGCAGCCGGCCGCGCAGCGCTGGTTCGGCACGCGCGTGGTCGAGATCAGGCAGATTTCGGCCTACTCGTGCCGCGGCATGAACGGCAACCCGCACGCGCATATCTCCGAACACGCCTTCGGCAATGCGCTCGATATCGCCGCCTTCACGCTCGCCGACGGAAGGCGCGTCACCGTCAGGGACGGCTGGCGCGGCCCGCCGGAGGAGCAGGGATTCTTGCGCGACGTGCAGGGCGGCGCCTGCCAGATGTTCAACACCGTGCTGGCGCCGGGTTCGAATCCGCAGCATGCCGATCATTTCCATGTCGACCTGATGCGCCGCGCCAGCGGCCGCGTCATCTGCCAGCCCGCCGCCGTCTCCGGCGAGCTGGTCGCCGCGCGCGCGGGTCAGCGCAATCCTTACGCCACGCGTGACTCCTGGATCACCGGATCGCTCGGCGGCAGGAAGGCCTATCGCGGCAAGGCGAAGGTCAACGAAGAAGACGAATTCGCCGACGAGTGAAGCGAGACTACGCCGCGATTTGCGTCAGCAGGTCGCGCACCAAACCGCTGAGCAGCTCCAGCTTGTAGCCCGTCATCGGCAGCGGCGTTGCGCCATCGATGGCAAGCTTTGCCGCGCTGGCGATGGTCGCTTCCGTCGCCGGCCGTCCCTCGAGCGCCGCCTCCGACGCCTTGAGCCGCAGCGGCACCGGCGCGATGCCGCCGGCGGCGATGCGCACGGAGGTGAACGCGCCGTCGGATATCACGGCGCGGGCGCAGACCTCCACCAGCGGCCACTCCGCATGGCTGCGGCTGATCGCCCGCTTGTAGCGCGCGCGTTCGCCTGCAAGCGGCGCGGGCAGCGCGATGCTGCGGATCGTCTCGCCCGCCTCCAGCGCGTGATCGGCGCGGCCGTTCGAGCCGTCGCCGAGCAGTTCGCCGATCGAAAGTCCCTTGCGGCGATCGGTGGTGATAGCGGCCTCATAGGCGAGCAGCGCGGCCGCCATCGATGACGGATGCGGCGCGACGCAGGGGCCGAGATCGAAGGCGACGCTGTAGAGATGATTGCCCGCGCGCGCCGGGCAGTCGGTGCCGCCCTTCTTCAGGCAGGCGATATGCGGGTTGCGGAAGTACCAGCAGCGCGAACGCTGCGCGAGATTGCCGCCGAGCGTGGCGAGGTGGCGGATCTGCGGCGTGGCGAGACCCGCCGCGGTGGCGGCGATGCCGGGATAGGCGTCCTTGATGCGCTTGTCGGCGGCGATCATAGCGACGGTCGCGAACGCGCCGAGGGTGGCGGCGCCGCCTCCGTCCCAGATGATGCCGTCGTCGCCCGGCAGGACAAGATCGATGACGGGGCCCTTCGACACGCCGGTGCGGCGGCGTTCGGAAAGGTCGGTGCCGGCGGCGCGAAACTCCGCTGCGGTGTCCATCGTGGCTGATACGCTCATGCTGCGCTCCTGGCTTTGAGGGCGGCGACAATGCGCGCCGGGGTGATGGGCGTCTCCGTCGGCCTGACGCCGATCGCGTCGCGAATGGCGTTGGCGATCGCCGGCGAGGTCGGCACGGTGGCGACTTCGCCGATGCCGACGCTGCCGCCCATCACGTGGTCGAAGCCGCCTTCGTCGAAATGCACGTCGATCTCGGGCGTGTCGGCGATGCCCGGGATGCGATAGTCGTCCATGCTCGAGGTCAGCACATGGCCGCTTCGCGCGTCGGTTTCTCGCGCTTCATAGAGCGCGTAGCCGATGCCCTGGATCACCGAACCTGCCGCCTGGCTGCGCGCCAGCGCGGGCGCGGCGATCTTGCCGACCGCAATGCCGGTGTGCACGTTGAGCACCCGGACATGGCCGAGCCAGGTGTCGACCTCGACCTCCACCACCTGCACCGAGCTTGGCATGCCGGCGCCGATCGCAAGATTGGAGAAGAACCGCATCATCCAGCCGAAGATGATGCCCATGATGCCGACCTCGCGCAGCGGCGAGCGCACGCCGGGCGTGGCGGGCCTGGCATCCTCCGTCCGAACGGCGGAGGCGGAAAGGTCCGGCGAGGCGGCGAGCAGCTCGCGCCACGGCGCGTTCGATCCGGGCGCCGGCTTTCGTTTCGCGCTACGCTCGATCGAGGCCTTCAGTTTCTGCACGGCGAGCAGCGTCGGCGGGATCACGGATGCCGTGGTGCGGCTGCCACCGGCGCCGGGTCCTTCCGGCAGGCGGGAGTCGCCGATCCGCACTTCCACCTCGTGCGGCTCCAGGCCGAACTCTTGCGCGACGGTGTTGGCGATGACGGTGCGGCTGCCCTGGCCGATGTCCTGCGTCGAGGTGCTGGCGATCAGGCGGCCGCCCTTCACGGCGACTTCGACGCTCGAGCCCGGCTGCCAGATATAGAGCCAGAAGCCGCTGGCGACGCCGACGCCGCGGCGATAGCGGCCGGTTTGTGCGGCCGAGTTTTTCCTGTTCTTCCAGACGTCCAGACCGGCTGCCCAATCGTACAGCCGCTGCCGGTTGGGATCGGGATCCCATCGCTTGCGCAGGACAATCGGATCAACGTTCATCCGCAGCGCGGCTTCGTCAACGGCCTGCTCCAGCGCAAACGCCATCGGCGGTCCGCCGGGCCCGCGAAACGGCGCGCCCGGCGGCAAATTGCTGATGACGTCGAAATCCGCGAGGTCTTTTGCTTCGGCCGGATAGATCAGCCGCGCCAGCCCCGCGAGCGTCGAATTGGTCGCCGCTCCCGTGTCCGCATAGGCGTTGAAGGTCACCGCCTTCAACCCGCCTTCGGCTGACGGCAAGAGCGCGACCTTCATCTCGGCTGCCGGCCGGTAGCCGGTAACGGAAAGCTCCTCATGGCGGTCGAACACGACCCGCACGGGCGCCTTTGCGGCACGGGCGAGCTCGACTGCGGCAATGGTCTCGCCGCCAAGGCCGGCCTTGGAGCCGAAGCCGCCGCCGACATGATCGGCGATGACGCGCACCTTTTCATGCGCGATGCCAAAACGCTTGGCGATCACTTCGGCCAGATGAAACACGGCCTGCGTCGAAACATGCACGGTGAGGCTGTCGCCGTCGAAGCGCGCCACGGCCGCATGCGGTTCCAGACAGGAATGCTGCTGGGTGGCGGTGCGGAACGTGGCCTCGACCAGCAGCGCATCCCTCGCCTCGCGCGCCTCGCTAACCCAGTTACGCGCCTTCTTTGCCTTCTGCGAAAATGGATTCGATGGTCCGCGCAGATTGCCCTTCCACGGTGCGGGTCCGCCGGCGCCTTCGGAGACGTTGCCGGCCTTCTTGCGGCTCGCACTGTCGAACACGACTGGCGCATCGGCCTTGCGCGCGTCGTCCAGCCCGACCACCGCCGGGATGGACTGGCTCGACAGCTTGATCGCCTCGATCGCGGCGAGCGCGGTCTTGCGGTCCCTGGCAGCTACGGCTGCGATCGGCGCGCCGACAAACCGCACGATGCCGTCCTCGCCGAGCAGCGAGACCGCGGCAGCCACGCCCGGCATGGCGCGCGCCGCGGCGAGATCGAGACCCGTGATCTTGGCGTGCGCGGCATCGGAGCGCAGGATGACGCCTTCGAGCTGGCCATCGTGTCGGATGTCGACGGTGTATTTCGCCGCGCCCGTCACTTTTGCGGGGGCTTCGACACGCGGCGGCTGGACATCGCGGCCATCGAACTGTCCGGCGCAGGCGGCGGCCACCGCATTGAAGATGCCGTCATAGGCGCCGCAGCGGCACAGATGTCCGGACAGCGCCGCGCCGATCTCCTCGCGTGACGGCGGGGACGTGCCGTTCGCGGCGCGCCAGCGATCGAAAAACGCGGTCGCCTCGACGATGAAGCCGGGCGTGCAGAAGCCGCATTGCAGCGCATCGTGCGCCATGAACGCCTTCTGGATCGGATGCAGACCGTTTCCCGCGATGCCTTCGACCGTGGTCACGGATTTTCCCGCCGCGGCCTGTGCCGGCAGCAGGCAGCTCGCCACCGGCGCGCCGTCGAGCAGCACCGTGCAGGCGCCGCAGACGCCCGAGCCGCAAACGAGCTTGGTGCCGGTAAGATCGAGCTGGTCGCGGATCACGTCGACAAGAAGCGCGTCGCGGTCTTCGGGCAAGCTCGCGGATTTGCCGTTGATGGTCATGGTGCTCATTTACGGACTCCTTTGCGGCGGACGGGACGGGCGGTTGCAGGCTTCTTCGGCTTTGACGGCGCGATGGCGCCCGCAATCAGCATGTGCAGCATGGCTTCGGCATCGCGCAGGAAGGCATCGGCGGGCCGCATCGAGGGATAGGCGGATTTCGTCCCGATGATCGCCAGCTCGACATAGCGGGCTAGTTTCGCCGGCGTCATGCCGGGCGCGAGCGTCAGCTTCTGGCGCTTGATGGTGCGTTCGATGGTCGCGGCGACCTGCGCGTCATACAGCGCGGCGTAATGCTGATAGAGATCGCGCGCGTGGTTCAGGTGTTCCGAGAACAGCTCGTCGACATGCGGCGAGCCATCGAAAGAAGCCACGAACGCCTGCAGCCGTGCGGCAATCTGCGCCACGATGATGTCGGCGAGCGGCTTTCCGGCGGCCTCGGCGCGTTCCACGGCCGCGGCGCCGCCGGCCAGCGCGCTGTCATGCACGCGTTCGATCACCGCGCGGAACAGCGCTTCCTTGGACTTGAAGTGATGATAGAGCGCCTGCCGCGTCAGGCCTGCGGCCTCCGCCGCCTCCTCGATCGAGGAACGGCGAAAGCCGTGCCGGCGGAACACCGTCATCGCGGCATCCAGAATGCGGTCGCGCGGGGTCATTTGACGAATTTTACATTTTAAAGAGAAATGTCAAATGACGGTTTCGTGTGGAGCGCGTCAGCTCCCGCGCCGGCGCAAGTCCCGGCAATTCGATGCCGCATGTAAGCCACTTCACAGCTTGACGAGCGAAATCGCGGTACCCGTAGGACGGACAGTCGCGGGAAAATTGTTCTCGCCGGCCGTTCCTAGCAGGGAGAGAGAAAAATGATTGCCATCCATTGCACGAAAGCAGCCGGCCTCTTCGCTGCGGGCATATTCGTGCTCGGGCTTTGCGTCGGCGCGGCGTCAGTTACGCAGGCGGCGCCCGTCAACCAGGAAGTGATGCTGGTCAACGTCAAGACCGGCAAGTGCCTGACGATTGCCGGCGGCAGCAGCACCGAGAACAATGTCCATACCGTGCAGTTCAACTGCGACGACGACCCGTCGCGGCGATGGAAGCTGCGCGACATGGGCGAGGGCAGCGTCTACCAGATCAGGAACGTGAAGACCGGCAAGTGCCTGACCATTGCCGGCGGCGTCAGCACCGACAACAATGTCGTCGCGCTGCAATTCAATTGCGACAACGATCGCTCGCGCACCTGGCGCATCAACGACGTCGGCGGCAACGGCGTCAACCAGCTCAGGAATGTGCAGACGGGCAAGTGCCTGACGATTGCCGGCGGCACTTCGTCGGAGAACAACATCGAGGGCCTGCAGTTCGATTGCGACAGCGACTCCTCGCGCACCTGGACGATCAGGCTGAAGCTGTAAGGCGGGGGAGGGCGGCGGCAGCGCGCGCCGCTCGCGGCAGCGCGGGTCATTCCTGCCGGGTGGCCCGCGCTTATTAGCTTGTCGACGTCGAGCGTGGGCGTGATTTATAGCCCGAGCAATAGTTGGCGCATGATCCTATCGGAAAACCGGCGATCGCTTTTCCGGATCATGCTCTTGCCTGATACGCCGCCAAGAACATCCGCACTGCGCTTTCCGCCACTTCGTTGATGCGCGCGGGCGGAGGTGCGGGTTCGGCCTGGAAGACGAAGGGCAGGAACAGGCCGGCCTGGCACACCATCATGAATTGCGAGGCGGCGAGGCGGCAATCGGCGATCGTCAGATCGCCGGACTTCACATGCGCCTCGAGATAGGTGGCAAGCCGCGTGATGTTCAGATCGAGCACGTTCTCGTAATAGCGGCGGCCGACTTCCGGCATGCGTTCGGCGATCGCCATCACGGTGCGGATCGCCGAGCCGCCGCCGGGCCGGCACAGCACGCCGATATAGGCGCGGCCGAAATCGCGCAGCGTGGTCTCGACATCGCGGCCGGGTTCGAAATTGAAGGCGGTCTTGCCCTGCTCGGACTGCTCTTCCTCGAGGATCGCCTCGAACAGATGGTACTTGTCGGCGAAGTACACATAGAGCGTGCCCTTGGAGACGCCGCAGGCGCGCGCGATCTCGCCCATGCTGGCGCCGTCAAAGCCGAGATCCATGAACACCTTGCGCGCGCCGTCGAGGATCTGGCGGCGCTTGGCGCTTTGCTCTTCGCCGGAAGACGGATGCGAGTTTGGATGGAGTGCAACCATTGGTTTAGGCTTCCGGAAAAGATTCCTTTACAGTTAAGCGCTTGAGAGGGCTGTTGGCCTATGTTGCACCCTGAATCAAGATATCTTGACCGAACCGTTCGGTCAATGGTAATTGGACCGTGACGCTGACAGGGCCGGGAGCGGCCTTGCCAGCGCCGTCATCGTGCTTGCAGGGGAGGCCGCAATGGCCGCGACGAGAGACCAGGCCGCCCGCGTGATCCGGCCCGACGCCGAGACCGCGGCCGGAACCGCGCGCGAGGCCGCTGGCCATGTCGCCTCCAGTCCGGCCGAACAGCTTCGCCAGCATGTCGCCGACGAGACCAGGCGCATCCCGGCTGACGCGCCGGCTGGCCCCGCCGCGAAGCCTGCCGACGCTGCTGCGGCGCCCGCCAGGGCTGCGCCAAAATCAGGCAAGCGCAAGTTCGTCATGATGGGAGTCTTCGGCCTGCTGGCGCTCGCCGCCGCCGGCTACGCCGTCTACTACGTGTTGGTCGGCCGCTTCTATGTGTCGACCGACGACGCCTATGTGCGCGCCAACAACACCATGCTGGGCGCACGCGTCGCCGGCCACATCACCGCGATCCTTCCCGGCGACAACGCCGTCGTGAAGAAGGGCGATGTCATCTTCCGCATCGACGACGGCGATTACCGCATCGCCGTGGATTCAGCGCGCAGCAGGATCGCCACCCAGCAGGCGACCATCGACCGCATCGGCCGCCAGGTCACCGCGCAAGAGAGCGCCGTCGAGCAGGCCAAGGCGCAACTCGTCTCGGCGGAAGCCGCGCTCAAGCGCGCCGGGCTCGATTTCGAGCGCCAGCAGGCGCTCAACACCAAGGGATTTGCCTCGCGCGCCACTTACGAAGTCTCGGAGGCCGGCCGCGACCAGGGCGCCGCCGCCGTGCGCTCGGCGCAGGCCGCCTTCGACGCCGCCCGCGACAATGTCGAGGTGACCAGGGCGCAGCAGAACGAGGCGCGGGCGCAACTCGCCGAGTTGCACAGCGCGCTCGCCAAGGCCGAACGCGATCTCGACTTCACCTTTGTGCGCGCGCCGGTCGACGGCACCTTCTCCAACCGGCTGGTCAATGTCGGCGACATGATCCAGGCCGGCCAGCGGCTCGGCAATGTGGTGCCGCTCGATGAGGTCTTCATCGACGCCAACTACAAGGAGACGCAGCTGCGGCGCATCCGCCCCGGACAGCCGGTGACGATCAAGGTCGATGCCTACGGCATGCGCAAGTTCAAGGGCACGGTCGACAGCCTCGCGGCAGGCGCGGGCTCGGTGTTCACGCTGCTGCCGCCGGATAATGCCACCGGCAATTTCACCAAAATCGTGCAGCGGGTGCCGGTGCGCATCCGCGTGCCGAAGAGCGTGGCCAAGCAGAACCTGCTGCGCGCCGGCATGTCGGTCTACACCACCGTCGACACCCGCGAGGGCGCGCATGACGCCGACGACGAGGCCGATCTCGACGCCGGCGTGACGGCAACGCATCCGCAGTAATCCAGGGCGCTTCGCCCGACGGTCCGAGCAGATCATGGCCGACGCCACCACTGCAGCCCCCCCGATGAACCCGGCCGCAAATCCGGCGCTGGCATCGGAACGGATTCCGCCGAAGCGGCTGTTCGCGTTCCTCATCATGGTGTTCGGGATGTTCATGTCCATCCTGGACATCCAGATCGTCTCGGCCTCGCTCAGCGAAATCCAGGCCGGTCTGTCGGCGAGCCAGAGCGAAGTGAGCTGGGTGCAGACCTCGTACCTGATCGCCGAGGTGATCGCGATCCCGCTGTCCGGCTTCATGTCGCGCGCGCTCGGCACGCGGCTGTTGTTTGCCATCTCGGCGTCGGGCTTCACCATCGCGAGCTTCTTCTGCGGCTTTGCCTCGACCCTGGAGCAGATGATCATCTGGCGCGCGATCCAGGGCTTTCTCGGCGCCGGCATGATCCCGACGGTGTTCGCCTCGGCCTATACGGTGTTTCCGCGCTCGAAATTCTACATCGTCGGCCCGATCATCGGGCTGGTTGCGACGCTCGCCCCGACCATCGGCCCGACCGTCGGCGGCTTCATCACCGACTGGATGTCGTGGCACTGGCTGTTCTTCATCAACATCGTGCCCGGCATCGGCATCACCATCGGTGTCCTGATCCTGTGCGATTTCGACAAGCCGCAGTTCGAACTGCTGGAACATTTCGACTGGTGGGGCCTCCTCTTCATGGCCTCCTTCCTCGGCACGCTGGAATACGTGCTGGAGGAGGGCCCGCGCTATGAATGGCTGCAGGATACCTCGATCGCGGTGTGCGCCGCGATCTGCGCGCTCTCGGCCATCGCCTTCTTCTGGCGGGTGTTCACGGCGCGGGAGCCGATCGTCGACCTCACGACGTTTGCCGACCGCAATTTCGGCATCGGCTGCCTGATCGCGCTGTTCATCGGCGTCGGGCTCTACGGCCTGACCTATGTCTACCCGCGCTATCTGGCGGAAGTGCGCGGCTACAGCGCGCTGATGATCGGCGAGACCATGTTCGTCTCCGGTGTCGCCATGTTCCTGACCGCGCCGATCATCGGCCGGCTGATGACGTCCGTCGACATGCGCCTGATCATCGCGTTCGGTCTCGTCACCTTCGCCATCGGCTCCTACCAGATGACGTGGATCACCCGAGACTATGATTTCTGGGAACTGTTCGTGCCACAGGTGCTGCGCGGCGTCGGCATGATGTGCGCGATGGTGCCGACCAACACCATTGCGCTCGGCACCTTGCCGCCGGAGCGGGTCAAGAACGCCTCCGGCCTGTTCAACCTGATGCGCAATCTCGGCGGCGCGATCGGGCTTGCGGTGATCAACCAGGTGCTGAACGAGCGCACCGATCTGCACATCTCGCGGCTCCACGAGCGGGTCAACTGGGGCAACGCCACCGCCACCGAAACGCTGAACATGCTGACCCAGCGCCTGCAGGGGGCGGGCGATTCCGCGCTGATGGCGATGAAGCAGCTGTCGCAGATCGTGCACCGCCAGGCCGCGGTGATGGGCTACAGCGACGCCTTCTTCCTGCTGACCATCTTCTATGTCGGCCTCAGCCTGCTGGTGCTGCTGCTCAAGAAGCCGTCGCCCGCGGCGCTCGGCGGCGGTCCGGGGCATTAGAGGACGCGGATCGCGGCCACCGGCCGCCTTGTCGCCGCGCTCCACCGGTGTCACAGTTGCCCTCAATATCCGGCGTCAAAGACCGGACGCGTGCTTTCGGCACGACAGGGGGAAGACGATGAAGCTCGCTGCGTATCTGTTCGCCGCCTTTCTTGCGCTGCTCGCACCGCACTCGGCTTCGGCGCAATCCAGCTATCCGAACCGGCCGGTGAAAATCCTGGTCGGCTTCACGCCGGGCACCGCCCCGGACCTTGCGGCGCGCATCCTGGCCGACCGGTTCGCGGAAGTATGGGGCGCGCCGTTCGTGGTCGAGAACCTGCCCGGCGCCGGCAGCAATGTGGCCACCGAGCGCGTCGCCAAGGCGGCCCCCGACGGCTACACATTGTTGATGGGCGGCAATTCGGCGCTGGTGATCAATCCGAGCCTGTACGAGACGCTGCCATTCGATCCGTTGAAGGATTTCGCGCCGATCTCGCAGGTATTCATCGCGGCGAACGTGCTCGCCGTGCCGACCGAACTGCCGGTGAAGTCCGTCGCGGAGTTGGTCGCGCTCGCCAAGGCGCAGCCGGGCAAGCTGTCCTACGGCCATGCCGGCGTCGGCACCTCGCAGCATCTCGGCGCCGAACTGTTCAAATACATGGCGCATGTCGATATCGCCGCGGTGCCCTATCGCGGCACCACGGCGTTCATCCCGGACCTGCTGGCGGGCCGCATCAGCATCTCGTTCGCCAATATCGTCAACGTACTGCCGCTGGCGCGCGAGGGAAAATTGCGGGCGCTCGCGATCACCTCGATCAAGCGCTCGGCGCTGGCGCCTGACCTGCCGACCATGGCGGAATCCGGATTTCCGGGCTTCGAGGCGGTGCCGTGGTTCGGCCTGCTGGCGCCTGCCAACACGCCCAAGGACATCGTCGAGAAGCTGCACGGCGAAACCGTCAAGACGCTGGCGCTGCCGGAGGTGCGCAAGAAGTTCGACGAGCTTGGTCTCGAGCCGGTCGGCAACACGCCGGCCGAGTTCGCTGCGGTCATCAGGAAGGAAACTCCGGAGTGGGCCAAGGTGATCAAGGATGCCGGCATCAAGCTCGGCAATTAGCAACACGGTGCGGGGTGGCCGAAATCAATCGGCTTCGAAGGCCTGGCTGTAGTCCTGCTTCAGCGCCGGGTCCTGCTCGCCCTTCTGCAGCACGCAGTTGCCGACCACGAGCAGGTCGAGCTCGTTGCCCATGAAGCAGCGGAAGGCGTCTTCGGGCGTGCAGACGATCGGCTCGCCGCGGACGTTGAAGCTGGTGTTGACCAGCACGGGGCAGCCGGTCAGCTCCTTGAAGCGGCCGAGCAGGCGGTGGAACAGCGG
Source organism: Bradyrhizobium sp. (assembly GCA_035575905.1). Taxonomy (GTDB): domain Bacteria; phylum Pseudomonadota; class Alphaproteobacteria; order Rhizobiales; family Xanthobacteraceae; genus Bradyrhizobium. The sequence goes on from DATLXL010000035.1 coordinate 36,486, forward strand.
ATTGGTGTCGCGGTGCACGGTCTGGATGCGGGCGGAATAATCGACATGGGTCACCGCCGGGATTTGCGAGCGTGACACGTTCAGCTTGTCGATGCCGAACAGCGCCTGCTCTTCCGCGCTCATCTGGCGGCGCCGGTCTTCGCGGACGTCGGCGACGATCAGCATGTAGGGGCTGTCGGATTTCAGGTCGAACCAGTCGCCGACGTCCTCGCGCAGCACCGCGGGCGCGAAGGGACGAAAGCTCTCGCGGTACTTGACCTTGAGATTGAGGTTCTTCTGCATCGCCGGCGAGCGCGCATCGCCGAGGATGGAGCGCGCGCCGAGCGAGCGCGGGCCGAACTCCATGCGGCCCTGGAACCAGCCGACGGCTTTCTGTTCGGCAAGGGCCTGCGCCGTCGTATCGATCATCGCGGCTTCGTCGAGCACGGAGAATTTCGCGCGCGCCGCGATCAGCCGCTGCTCGATATCCTGCTGGGAGTAGTGCGGGCCAAGATAGGACCCGGCCATGCCGTCGGCGCCATCAGTCCTGCGCGGCCGGCCGGCAAAGCCGTGGTAGGCGGACAGCGCCGCGCCCACCGCGCCGCCGGCATCGCCCGCGGCGGGCTGGATCCAGATGTTGTCGAAACGGCCGTCGCGCAGCACCTTGCCGTTGGCGACGCAGTTGAGCGCGACGCCGCCGGCGAGGCACAGGTTGCGCGAGCCGGTTTGCCTGGCGAGGCTGCGCGTCAGCCGCAGCACCGCTTCGTCCAGCACGGCCTGGATCGAGGCGGCGACATCCATGTGGAACGGCGTCAGCAACTGATCCGGCGTGCGCACGGGCTGGCCGAACAGCTTCGCAAAGCGCTCGTTGGTCATGGTGAAGCCGGTGCAGTAGTCGAAATAGGAGAGGTCGAGACGGAACGAGCCGTCGCTCTTCAGGTCGATCAGATGATCGAGAATGAGCTTTGTGTATTTCGGCTCGCCATAGGGCGCGAGCCCCATCACCTTGTATTCGCCGGAGTTGACCTTGAAGCCGGTGTAATAGGTCGCGGCGGAATACAACAGGCCCAGCGAATGCGGGAAGTGGATCTCCTGGAAAATCTCCAGCTTGCCGCCGTCGCCCGCTGCGGCCGATGTGGTCGCCCATTCGCCGACGCCGTCCATGGTGAGCACGGCGGCGCTTTCGAACGGCGAAGGATAGAAGGCAGAGGCGGCGTGGCTGAGATGATGTTCGCAGAAAAGCAGCTTGGTGCGATCGAACTCCGGCGCGAGCTTCTTCATTTCGTCGGTCAGCAGGCTGCGCTGGAACAGCTTCTCCTTCAGCCACAGCGGCATCGACATCTTGAACGAGCGGAAGCCGCGCGGCGACAGCGCGACATAGGTCTCCAGCAGCCGCTCGAATTTCAGGAACGGCTTGTCGTAGAACACGACATGGTCGAGCGCTTCCGCCGCCACGCCGCCTTCGGCAAGGCAGTAGGCGATGGCGTTGTGCGGGAAGGCGGCGTCGTGCTTCTTGCGGGTAAAGCGCTCCTCCTGCGCGGCGGCGACGATGCGGCCGTCCTCGATCAGCGCCGCGGCGCTGTCGTGATAGAAGGCGGAGATTCCGAGGATGCGCATCGTGACGCAAGCGTCCGCTCAAAACAGGGTGTAGATGAACGGCGCGATCGCCGAGCCCTTGGTGAGGACGACGAGGCCGCCGAACACCACCATCATGATCAGGATCGGCAGCAGCCAGAATTTCTTGCGCACGCGCATGAAGCGCCAAAGCTCGTTCAGAAAATCCATCTCGCCAGGCTTTCTAGAATTGATCTTTCATGGTCTCCGGCGCCGGGCCGGGCGGTGCCCGCGGGATCCAGTAGCTTTCGGAATCCGGCTCGAACCTCAGCCGCAACAGGTCCTTGCCCATCGCCCGCATCACCAGCCCCGTCGGCAGCACCGTGCCGTAGAACAGGATCGCCATGATCACGGGATTGACGATCCGGTGCAGCAGCAGGCCGAATTTGAGCCAGATGTGGTTGAGCGGACGCAGCATTGCGGGCCGCAGCAATGCCGCGGCCAGGAACAGGGCGGCGAGTGTCGCCGTCCATGGCCAGATTCGCCCGGCGTGCCAGATGTTGAGCGCACTCACCACCGTGAACGCGCCGGCCATCACCAGTCCGAACGAGCGGTCCGAGCCGGGAACGATCTTCGCCTCGCGTGAGAAGTCCTCGTGGGTGGACGGGGCGCGGTCGGTCATTCCGAGACTTTGTTATTATTACGGCGTTTCGGGGAGGCTTGAGCCCGTTCGGGGTACCTTTTAGGCGCTGCGGCTCACCCGGGAAAGGCGAAAAGCGCGTGTTCCAGGCCGGATCGCGCCGTCGAGAAACTTCGGGAAAGCGCGTTGCAATTTCGCCATGATGGCATTATAGGCTACGCATTGTAGCACTCGAACCAGGAGGGAGATTTGCATGAGTATGCTTGTTTCGCAGATCGACCGCCCGCGTTCGCCGATGTCGGGCACCCGCGCTTCCTAGAGCGCCATCTTCACCGACACTGATCGGGCCTGACGTCCCGATCGATCAGACTTCCCAGCGACTTATCGATTCAGACGACGCGTGCGGGCGCATCCGCTCCCCGCGTCAAGCATTTGGAGCCGGCGTGTGCGTGGAGCGCAGCCGGATGATGTCATGACCGCTGACCAAGCTGCCAAACCAAAAGACCGGCCCACGGCGATTCGCGTGGTGCTGCCCTTCGTGTTCCGCCACTGGCTGGGACAGCCGCGCCGCGCGCTCACCGTGGCCGGCGGCCTGCTGGGCGCGACCGTTGCCGATCTCTTCATGCCGGTGTTTTCCGGCCATCTGGTCGACGCCCTGACCCGCGGAGCCGACAACGCCGACGCGCGCGACGCCGCGCTTGCCGCGTTCGCCGCCATCGTGACGCTGGGCCTCGCCTCGATGATCCTGCGCCTGATCGGGTTACAGGCGATCGTGCCGTTCACGCTGCAGATCATGTCAGACGTGGCGCGCGATGCCTTCATGCGGGTGCAGCGCTTCTCCACCGACTGGCACGCCAACTCCTTTGCCGGCTCGACCGTGCGCAAGGTCACGCGCGGCATGTGGGCGCTGGATCTGCTCAACGACACGCTGCTGATGGCGCTGCTGCCTTCGTTTGCGGTGCTGGTGGGATCGATGATCCTGCTCGGCCTGCACTGGCCGTCGCTGGGCGGCGTGATCCTGGTCGGCACCGTCATCTACGTCGCGATAACGCTGGCCCTCTCGATGCGCTATATCGCGCCGGCCGCGCGCATCTCCAATGCCTGGGACACCAAGGTCGGCGGCACGCTGGCGGATGCGATCAGCTGCAACGCGGTGGTCAAATCCTTCGGTGCGGAATCGCGCGAGGATGACCGGCTTGCGGGCGTTATCGCGCGCTGGCGCGCCCGCGTGACCCGGACCTGGTACCGCTACAACTACACTTCCACCGCGCAGCTCACGGTGCTGCTGTGCTTCCGCGCGTCCGTGATCGGCGGCGCCATCCTGCTGTGGCTCGCGGGCCGCGCCACGCCGGGCGACGTCACCTACGTGCTGACGAGCTACTACCTGATCCATGCCTATCTGCGCGATGTAGGCATGCATATCAACAATCTGCAGCGCTCGGTGAACGACATGGAAGAGCTGGTGGCGATCCATGACGAGCCGATCGGCATTGCCGATGCCGATGGCGCGAGGCCGATCGACATCCAGGGCGGGCGGATCGTCTTCGACAACGTCACGTTCCACTATGGCGGCCATCGCGCGCCGCTATATAATGGACTGTCGGTCGACATCCGCGCCGGCGAGCGCGTCGGTCTGGTCGGGCGCTCCGGCTCCGGCAAGACGACCTTCGTCAAGCTGGTGCAGCGGCTCCACGACGTCACCGCCGGGCGCATCCTGATCGACGGCCAGGACGTCGCGCTGGCCACGCAGCAATCGCTGCGCAGCCAGATCGCGATCGTGCAGCAGGACCCGATCCTGTTTCACAGGACGCTCGCCGAAAACATCGCCTATGGCCGGCCCGGCGCCAGCATGGCGGCGATCGAGCAGGCGGCACGGCTGGCCAATGCGCACGACTTCATCCTGCGGCTGCCGAAGGGCTACGGCACGCTGGTGGGCGAGCGCGGGGTGAAACTGTCGGGCGGCGAGCGGCAGCGCGTGGCGCTGGCGCGCGCCTTCCTCGCCGACGCCCCGGTGCTGATCCTGGACGAGGCGACATCGAGCCTGGATTCGGAATCGGAAGCGCTGATCCAGCAGGCGATGGAGCGGCTGATGAAGGGGCGAACCTCGATCGTGATCGCGCACCGCCTGTCGACGGTGCGCAGCCTCGACCGCATCCTGGTGTTCGACCGCGGCGAGATCGCCGAGCAGGGCACGCATGCGTCGCTGACCGCGCGGCCGGGCGGCATCTACCGCGGCCTGTTCGAGCGGCAGGTGACGGAGTTCATATCGGCGGCGGAGTAGTTCTTGCGCGTGGCTGACGCTCGGCCACGCGCCGGAAATGGATCCTGACGCCAGCGCATGGCGCCGCGCGGGAGTGGAACGTCAGTCCGTCGCCAGGGGCGGCTGAACAGGTTTCTGCCCGCGCGTTCGCGTCGAGATTGCAACTGTCGCCACGACGGCAACGGCGAACGCCACGATCTGCCATGTGATGGTCTCGCCGTTGAAGAGGGCGGCGAGACCGAAGGTGACGAAGGGCTGCAGCAGCTGCACCTGCGATACCCGCGCAATGCCGCCCATGGCCATGCCAGCATTCCAGGCGAAGAAGCCGATCCACTGCGAGAACAGCGTGACATAGACGAGGCCGAGCAGCGGCTTTGCCGGCAGTTGCATGATGTCGGCGGGCATGGCGAGCAAGGCTGCAGGAATCGAGACCGGCAGCGCGATCACCAGCACCCAGCTGATCACCTCCCAGCCCGGCAAGCTCGAGGTGAGCCGTCCCGAGAAAGCGTAGCCGATCGCGGAGACCGCAACCGCCGCGAACAGTAGGAGGTCGCCCGACGACATCGCGCCGCCGCCCTGGCGCAGCGCAAAGCCGATCACCAGCGCCGCGCCTGCCAGCGAGGCGATCCAGAAGAATGGCCGCGGCCGCTCATGCGTGATCATGACCGCCACCAGCGCGGTGGCGATCGGCAGCGCACCGAGCACGACGCCGCCATGCGAGGCATCGACGGTCTGCATGCCGAGCGCCATGAACAGCGGGAACAGGATGACGACGCAGATCGAGGCGATGACGATCTGCGGCCACAGCGCACGCGGCGGCATTGGTCGGCGCAGCGCGGTCAGCAACACCAGCGAGCAGAGACCTGCTATCGCGGCGCGAAGCGCCGTCAGCGCAACGGGATCGATGGCCGATACGGCGAGCCGCGTCGCCGGCAGCGTGCCGCCGAAGATCACCATGCCGACGAAGCCGAGCAGGAGGCCGAGCTGTCCGCGCGAGGAATGCGACGGCATCACGTGTGCGGTGGAGGACATGCACGCTTGGTTACCGGCTTTGTCCGATTCCGTACAGGTCGCTCACTCGGTGCACATGGCCGCCATGCGCGGCTTAACTCGGTGCAATGCTGCTCCACACAAGACCGAGACCGGACAGGAACAGCAGGCCGAGCACGACATCGCGAAAATCGCCGTCGCTCAGCGCGTGATAGGTCCGCGCGCCAAGCCACGCCCCGATCAGCGTGCCGGGGAAGGCGATCAGCGCCAGCCAGAACACCTCCGGCTTGACGAAGCCGGTCGCGATCTGCACCACGAGCGACGTCGCCAGGACACTGAAGTTGAAGACCTGGAAAATGCCGCGGCGCTGCTGCTTGGTCCAGCCGCGAATGCTGGCCCACAGGATCGGCAGCGGCCCCGACAGTCCCGCAAGCCCGCCCAAAATGCCGCCGGCAAAACCGATTGCCGCGTCCGCCGGCTTGCCGCCGAAACTGACGGCCATTTCCTTGCGCTGGAAATAGAGCGCGGTCGGAAAGACCAGCAAGAACACGCCGACGGTCAGCTTGAACACCTTGGGGTCGGCGTGCGCGATCAGCATGGCGCCGAGCGGCACGCCGATCAGTCCGCCGATCAGGAACGGCCAGACGATTGAGAAATCGATCGTCTTCCAGATCGAGGGCAGGGTGGATAACTGCGCGACCACCGAGCAGATCAGCACCAGCGGCACCGCGATGGCAGGCGGCAGCACGTAGAGCCAGATGCCGAGCGCCATCAGCGCCGTACCGAACCCTGCAAGCCCCGAGACGAAACCCCCCGCAAGCGCGCCGAACAGAAGGAGAGCATAGGCCGCCGCAGTCATCGCTGTCCCGTTGTCCTTGTCACCGGCGCGACGTTTACACGACGCTGCGGGCGGGTACTATCGCCCAACAATGGAAACGTTCCGATGAATTCGTCTCCAAAGACATTCCTTGTCTGTCACGGCGCCTGGTCGGCCGGATGGGCCTGGAAGAAGATGCATCCGCTGATGAGCAAGGCCGGTCATCGCCTGCTGACGCCGACCTATACCGGACTCGGCGAGCGCGCCCATCTGGCGCCCCCCGCGATCGATCTCGCGACGCACATCACGGACGTGCTGAACGTCATCAAATACGAAGACCCGCGCGACTTCGTGCTGATCGGCCACAGCTACGGCGGCATGGGATCAAGCTAGCCCGGTTCGGGCAGCGTGTCGTGTTCGTCAGCGAGGCGGGCCGATCTGTCGATGGTGACAGTTCAGCGCATCGCGCGGCAACTATACGTTGACGGAATCGGCCAGCGACGTGTGTTGCGAGCCCGACCCGGACTCCCGGGTTGACCGCTTCTCACCGCAGTTCACGGGTGGAGCAAATGGCGCTTGCAGACCGCTCACGGGTCTACCATAAAGTGTTGGACTTAACGCCGTCCCAGCGACGCGTTTGCCTGGCCGTTCGGAGGCGCTGTGACGGAGCACCGGGTTCAAAGGCGATTGGCTGCGATCCTGGCCACCGACGTGGTCGGTTACTCCGCGCTGATGGAACGCGCAGAGGAAGCCACCTACGCCGAATTCGAACGGCTCAAGCGTGACCTGATCGAGCCGAGCCTCTCCCGCCACGATGGACGATTGATCAGGACAACCGGTGACGGCGCGCTTGCCGAGTTCGCGAGCCCGCTGGCCGCCACGCGATGCGCCATCGAGATGCAGGATCATCTCGCCCAGGACGGCGGTTCCCTGCGGTTGCGCGTGGGGCTCAACCTTGGCGACGTGATCGTCGGCCAGGACGGCCAGCTCTATGGCGACGGCATCAACATCGCTGTGCGCCTCGAGGGGATGGCCGATCCGGGCGGCATCCTGATGTCCGAGAAGGTTTTCAGCGAGATCGAAGGCAAGCTGGACGGCGGTTTCGAAGATCGCGGCGAACAGTTCCTCAAGAACATTGCCAGGCCGGTTCGTGCCTACGCCGTGAGCAAGGGCTCGCTTGGCCCGCCGGTCGGGGGGCAGAGCGCCGTTCCCCAGCTTCCCGACAAGCCGTCGATCGCCGTGCTGCCGTTCCAGAACATGAGCGACGATCCCGAGCAGGAGTATTTTGCCGACGGGATGGTCGAGGAGATCATCACCGCGCTGTCGCGGTTCAAGTCGCTGTTCGTGATTGCCAGGAACTCAAGCTTCACCTTCAAGGGCAGGGCGGTCGACATCAAGGACGTCGGGCGCAGGCTCGGCGTGCGCTATGTCCTCGAGGGCTCCGTGCGCAAGGCGGCCGGGAAAGTCCGCATCACCGGCCAGCTGATCGACGCGCTGACCGGCGCGCACATCTGGGCGGACCGCTTCGAGCGTGACCTGACCGACGTGTTTGCGCTGCAGGACGAGGTGACGATCGCCGTTGTCACGGCCATCGAGCCCAAGCTGGTTCAGACGGAAATCGCATTGGCGGCGCGGCGGGGATCGGACAACCTCACCGCCTATGACTGTTATCTGCGCGCCGTCGCGCTGTATTACCCGGCGACCCGCGACGGCAATGCCGAGGCGATCAGGCTGGCGCATCGCGCCCTGGAGCTTGACCCTCAGTTCGCCACAGCTGCGGCGCTGGCCGGCGTCTGCCACATGCAAAATATCCTGTGGGGCTACGCCAGCGACCCTCAATTCGACCGCCGGGAAGCCATTCGGCTGTCCCGCCTGGCGCTGAGCCTCGACGACAGCGATCCGGACGCCTTGTCGTGGGCGGCGCTGATCTCGGCTTTCATGCTCTCCGATCATGAGCATGAGATCGAAATGGTCGACCGGGCCGTCGCGCTCAACCCGAATTCATTCAACGGGTGGCACTGCAGGGGTTGGGTTTATCGCAACGCGGGGATGCTGGAAGAGGCTATCACGAGCTTCGAGCGCGCCTTCCGCATGAGCCCGCTGGACCCGCGGCTGCAATTTACGTTCGCCGGCATGGGCATGGCGCTTGTCGAGCTCGGCCGCTTCGAGGAGGCCGTCGCCGCGGGCAAGAAAGCCCAGCGTCACAACCCCTATTTCTCGTCGACCTACCGCTGCCTGGCCTCCGCCTTCGCGCATCTTGGGCGGGACGCGGAGGCACGCGAGGCGGTGGCCCGTCTGCTGGAACTCGATCCCGGTTTTACCATTTCCGCGTGGCTCGCCCGCGGCGGCCAGGCCAACTCGAGGCGGATGATTGAGGGGCTTCGGAAAGCGGGCGTGCCCGAGTAGCTCTCCATTGCCAGCGCTCGTGAGCCGGATTCCGGCCCCAACAGCCTGCCAGTCCGACAGCTCGGCACCAATCCGGTCATCGGAAGGCGAGAGTGATCCAGGAATTGGCAAAGTCCGGCGGCTGGCGCGTGCCGCCGAACCCGACACCGCCGGATACATCGCCGGCCGATGTCGAATGGCTCAACGCACGGCGCGTCGATATGCCGATCAAGTGTTTCAAACGAAACTCAAGCTGCAGGGCGGGCCGCTTACCCCGCCACGTAGCTACATCTACGCCACGCGCATCACGCCGGCCGATACGTTCGGACCGTTTGCCAGAATGACGAAGAACGATCCCGCCTGGAGTTACTACGAGATCGACGCCAGCCATTCGCCGAACGTCACCGTGCCGGAGGAGCTGATGGCGCTATTGCAGAAGATCGCTGCCTGACGTTGCGGCCGCCCGGCAGCATCCAGTCGCGCATACGGATTGACTCTCCGCGATATGCCCAACAAGCTGGGAAGCCTGTGGTGGACCTCGATCGCGGAGGACGGGTCATGACAGCCAGGACGACGGCAGTCGTCGAGACGTGGTCGACCGGACTGGTCGAGCCGGAGCGGCGCTTGGATTACTGGATCGGCGCCGTCTGCGAATGTTTTCTCGAAATGGATATCACGACGCAGGTCCGCTCGGGCTTCGACTGCTCCGTTCAGCGCGGGCAGCTCGACACCGTCGGCATCAACCGCGTGCAGGGATCGGCGCAGCACGTCTACCGCCGCAAGGCCAGCGTCGCGCGCAGCACGGCCAACTACTATTATCTGCTGTGCAAGACCGACAATGAATGGTCGGTCATGCAGAACGGTCACGCGTCGCGGATGCGGCCGATGGATATCGTCCTCCTGGATTCCCGGCGCTGCTATGAATTCAACTTTCCGGTAAACGCCGACACGCTGTCGCTGGAGCTGCCGATTCCCTGGGTCGAATCCTGGATCACCGATCCAGGGCGGCGGATCGGGCAGCGCATCGACGGGCGCGCCGGCTGGGGCGCAGCGCTCAGCGCATTTGCCTGCCAGCTCACGCCCGAGCTTGCCACCGACCGGCCGCTGCCGGCTCGGGTGCTGACCGACCAGCTCGGCGCGCTGCTGGCGCTCGGCTTCGGCAGCGAGATTCCGGCCACGCCCGCCGAGCAGCGCGATGCGGCAGGACTGCTGGACCAGATCGGCCGTGCCATCCGGCTGCGCTACGCCGAGCCCGGACTGACGGCCGCGGCGGTCGCGGAGGACTTGCGGGTCTCGGAGCGGACCTTGCACCGCTGCCTCAGCAAAGCGGGCCTGACGTTCAGCAGTTTGCTCAATGATTGCCGGATGGCGGCGGCGCGGCGGATGCTGAGCGAGCCGCGGTTCGACCGCATCAGCGTCGGTGGCATCGGGCTGCGGGTCGGCCTGTCCGATCCCTCCCACTTCATCCGTCAATGCCGCAAGTTTCTCGGCATGACGCCGGGTGCGTTCCGGCGGCAGCGCTAAAGCCTTGCTGCAATCCCCCTGGCGCAATCAGGCGATGACGGTGGCCGAATCCGGCCATCCGGGACGGATGCCTGTCCCTACCAAGGTCCGATTTTTCGAAATCGAGGGGAGACGGCAATGGCAGACACTTACGTTCTGGTTCACGGCGCGTGGCACACCGGCGCCGAAATGGAAGCGGTGGCCGGACATCTACGAAACAGCGGCCACATCGTGCATTGCCCGACGGTGGCCGGCAACAACAAGGACGACGACCGAAAGAAGACGGGCCTTGAGCAGGCAATCTCGTCGATTGTTGCCTACATCGAAGCGAACAATTTGCGCGACATCCGCTTGGTCGGCCACTCCTATGGCGGCATGGTGATTTCGGGCGTCGCCGACCGCCTGACGGATCGGATCAGGCGCCTTGTCTATGTCAACGCCTTCGTTCCGCTGGACGGACAGTGCCTCAACGACATGGTGCCGCCGCATTATGTCGGCCTGTTCGACGCGGTGGCGGCCGCCAACAAGGGCGCCGTGATGCTGCCGTTCGAAATCTGGCGCGATGCCTTCATCAACGATGCCGACCTCGAACTGGCGAAGTCGGCTTTCGCCAAGCTCAACCTGCATCCGTACAAGACATTCACCGACAAGATCACGCTGAAGCAGGCGCTGGCGGAACTGCCGGTCGGCAAATCCTACGTCAATTGCCGCCAGGACATCGCGCTGCCGCACAGCATGCCGTGGCATCCGCGGTTGTCGGAACGGCTCGGGCTGTTCCGGCTGGTCGAATGCGACGGCAGCCACGAGATGTTCTTCAGCAATCCGGCGCGGCTGGCGCAGGCGATCGGAGAGGCCGGGCGCGACTGAGATCGACGCGCACGCGAGCGCGTCGCTCGAAACACGCAGCCCGGATGAGCGAAGCGATATTCGGGACAACTCTTGCCATCGCTCGCGCTATCGAAACATCCCGCATGTCGCATGCGCTCATGCGGGCTGCGGTTCTGAATAAGCCGCAAATGGCTGCCCACAACATGGCGAGGGGCCCGGCGTGTTGCGCCGAGCCCCTCATTTTAGCGTATCAGCCGGCCTGTAAGCCGGGTTCTGTAGGGCACCGTCCGCTTGCGCGGGCGATACGTGACGGCCATTCCTCTGGGGCCATGTTTACACAGGGCCTCGAGCAACCTACCCGGACGGCGAGCCTGACATAGCCCTGCGGCGTTATCGCTTGCGCGAACAGCCCGCGATGCCGTCCCTATTCGGTCTTGCTCCCGGTGGGGTTTGCCGTGCCGTCTCCGTTGCCGGAAACGCGGTGCGCTCTTACCGCACCTTTTCACCCTTGCTGCCCCTCCTTATTACTCCCCCGCAAGCGGGGGAGGTCAGGTGGAGGAAGCGGTTCGTTCTCTGTGGCACTTTCCCTGGGGTCGCCCCCGCCGGAAGTTATCCGGCACCGCATGTCGATGGAGCCCGGACTTTCCTCCCCCGCAGCCTTTCGGCCGGTGCGGGAGCGGCCGTCCGGCCGACTGACGACCCGTGATGAGGGCTCCGGCGGTCCCCGTCAAGCCGATAGAGAGGGCCGCAACCGGGCAAAATAAATTATCCTGAAGATGTCGTTTTGCCTCGCCGCGGTTCGACCGGATGTCGGCAATACAGCCGATGAACAGGAGTAAATGGAAATGCAGTATCTGCTGCTGATCTACCAGAACGAGGTCGAATACGCGAAGCGGGATGCGGCAACCGCCGCCAAGACCCTGCAGGAATACGGCGAATTCACCCAGTCCATTGTCCAGAGCGGCAACTTCAAGGCCGGCGACCGATTGCAGGAAACCCACACCGCAACCACCGTCCGGGTTCGCGACGGCAAGACGCTGACGACGGACGGGCCCTTTGCAGAGACGCGCGAGCAACTTGCCGGCTATTATCTGATCGAAGCAAAGGACCTCGATGCCGCCATCGCCATTGCCGCGCGGATACCCAGTGCGAAAAACGGTTCGATCGAGGTGCGGCCGATCTGGGCGTACGACCGCTAGTGGCCATGACGTCAGGCGAAATCGAAAAGATCTTTCGCGACGAGGCGGGCCGGGCGATGGCCACGCTGGTCCGCCTCGTCGGCGATTTCGATCTCGCCGAGGACGTGCTGCAGGATGCCTTCGCGGCGGCGCTGGAGCGCTGGCCGCAAGGGGAGATGCCGGCCAATCCGCGCGCCTGGCTGGTCAATGTCGGGCGCAACAAGGCGATCGATCGCATCCGCCGCAACGTCGCCTTTCGCGGCAGGCAGCAGCAACTCACCCACGAGATCGAGCTCAATGCATCCGCGCCGTACGAGGCGACGAACGGCGTGCTCGACGACGACATGTTGCGGTTGATCTTCACCTGCTGCCATCCGTCCTTTGCGCCGGAGGTGCAGGTGGCGCTGACCTTGCGCACGGTGTGCGGGCTCGGCACCGCGCAGGTGGCGCGTGCCTTTCTCGCCAGCGAGGACGCGATGGCGCAGCGGCTGCTGCGCGCGAAACAGAAAATCCGGCTCGCCGGCATTCCCTATGAGGTGCCGGAGCGCGACGCGCTGGCGCCGCGGCTGCGCGGCGTCCTTGCCGTGATCTATCTCGTCTTCACGGAAGGTTATGCCGCAACCGTCGGCGAGGACCTGATGCGTCCGGATCTTTCGCGCGAGGCGATCCGGCTGGCGCGGCTGCTTGATGGCCTGATGCCCGGCCGCGGCGAGATCAAGGGCCTGCTCGCCCTGATGCTGCTGCACGATGCCCGCCGCGCCGGACGCGAGACGGCCGCCGGCGACCTCGTCCTGCTGGAGGAGCAGGACCGCTCGCTGTGGGACACGGCGCAGATCGCCGAAGGCCTGGCGCTGGTCGAGGAGGCGCTGCGCATGCCGGGCCGCCCCGATGCATACGCGGTGCAGGCGGCGATCGCCGCACTGCATGCGCGCGCGAAAAGTTTTGCCGATACCGACTGGCCGCAGATCGCCGGCCTCTACGAGGTGCTGCTGCGCATCAGCCCGTCGCCGGTGATCGAGCTCAACCACGCCGCCGCGGTGGCGATGGTCGACGGTCCCGCACGCGCACTCGACCTGATCGATGCGCTGGAGGCGCGCGATACGTTGAAGGGTTACGAGGTGCTGCCTGCGGTGCGGGCCGATCTGCTGCGACGCCTCGGCCGCCATGATGCCGCGCGCGAGGCCTATCTTGCCGCAACTGCGGCGACGCAGCTCGAGCCGCTGCGCCGTCTCTACGCGCGGCGCCTGGCCGAACTCGGCTGCAAATGATCCGGCTGGAGAAAAGCTGGTTGAAGATCGATCCGCGGCGGCTTGCCCCTCACCCCGACCCTCCAAGAGCGAGCTTTCGCTCATCTCTTCCCCCAGGAAGACGGGGTGAGGGGGCTCGCCGCCGCTGCGGAACTATTCTTGCGCCACTCTCATGGCCTCGGCCGGCAGGCTCGAAAGCAGCGCAAGCAAAGTCTCCATGGTCGAACGATCGCAGACGCCATCGACCCTGGCGGGCCGGAAATGGCGCTGGAACGCGGCGACCACTTCCAGTGTCGCGCCGTCATACTTGCCGCTCACGGGAATGCCGTAGCCGTATTTGGCGAACGCGTTCTGCATGTTCATAACGTCGTCGCTGATGGTGCCGAGCTGCAACAGGTCGCCGCGCACGATCGGCGCCGGCTGCACCCAGTGCCCGACGCCGGAATTGGCCAGCGAATGCCACGGAAATTTCTCGCCCGGATCCTTCTTGCGCGAAGGCGCGACGTCGGAATGCCCGAGCACGCGGTGACCGGGAATGTTGCGGCGGAGCATGATGCCGCGGCACAGCGCGATCACGGCCGCGACCTGGCGCAGCGGAAAGTCGGGATAGCCCCAGTCGTGACCGCGGTTGACGATCTCGATGCCGATCGAGCAGGAATTGATGTCGTCCTCGCCCGCCCAGCTCGAGATGCCGGCGTGCCAGGCGCGCTTTGCTTCCTGCACGCATTGCACGATGCGGCCATCCTCCAGCACGATGTAATGCGCGGAGACGTCGGTGCCGGGGGTGCAGAGCTGCGCGATCGCGCCTTCGACATCCGGCATGCCGGTGTAATGCAGGAGGATCATGTCGGGCTCGCGGCCCTTGTTCCGCTCGCCATAGTTCGGCGAGGGAATGACATCGGAGGCGATCGAGGAATCCGGAGTAAAGGCGTTCATGCCCGCGGTGCCCTTGGGAAGCGGGAGGGCGCGTTGACGTTTCGAATCAACACCAGCAGACGCGAGCGAAGCAGACGGCATGACAAAAACCAAGGCAAACACGACGAGGGCAGACACGAGTGGACACTTACTATTCCTTCACGGTTGCGTCGTGGCAATCCGGGAACTCACGCGCGCCGCCGCATTTTGACCAAGTGTGTGCCGAGCGCATCAGTGCTCGCTCGCGCTTAGCGCAAGCGCGCAAAGTCTCGCCGAAGCGTCAACGCTTTCTTAAGTCTGAGTGCCGTTACTAAGTGGTGAAGAGCCGCGACCTCGGTGGGGAACGGCCAACGCAGTTTTCGCGCTCGAAATCCCATGGCAGCCCGGCAAATTCCGTCGACAGAGCAGGGTTTGCGGCAAGCCGGGACCCGCGATCATGGCGCGCGGCGGTATTTCGACCGGAACAGCCCGGCGAATCGGAATTTGAGGCGCAAGGAATTCAAGCGCGATGGGCCTGTCAGCGTCAGGGTTCCCTTGTTGCGTCCGGCGTCCGGGCGGAGCAACCGCATGACGTCTGCGCAACGTCATATCTCCGTGCTCGGCCGCGAGGCGGTCGAATGGCTGGCGCCGCGCGCGGGCGGCATCTATGTCGATGCGACCTTCGGCGCTGGGGGCTATAGCCGCGCGATTCTGGATGTGCCCGGCACCAGGCTTATCGGTATCGACCGCGATCGCACCGCGATTGCCGGCGGCTTCGACCTGGTCGACCGCTCGGAAGGCCGCCTCGTGCTGGTGCAGGACCGTTTTTCCCATCTCGCTGACGTCTGCGCCGCGCAGGGCGTCGATGCGGTCGATGGCGTCGTGATGGATGTCGGCGTTTCCTCGATGCAGCTCGACCGGGCGGAGCGCGGCTTCTCCTTCCGCTTCGACGGACCGCTCGACATGCGGATGGGGCAGGAGGGGCCGACCGCGGCCGACGTGGTCGCGAAAGCCTCCGAGACCGAGCTTGCCAATATCATCTACATCTACGGCGAGGAGCGCAACTCGCGCCGCATCGCCCGCGCCGTCGTCGCCGCGCGCAATGAAGCGCCGATCGCAACCACGCGGGCGCTGGCCGATCTGGTCTCCAGGGTCGTGCGCGCCAAGCCGAACGAGATTCATCCGGCGACGCGGACCTTTCAGGCGCTGCGCATCTTCGTCAACGAGGAACTGGACGAACTGCACGAGGCGCTTTCCGCCGCCGAGCGCGTGCTGAAGCCGGGCGGCCGGCTGGTGGTCGTCTCCTTCCATTCGCTGGAGGACCGCATCGTCAAGAATTTCCTCACCGGCCGCGGCAAGGTTTCCGCCGGTTCGCGGCATCACCCCGAAGTGGCGCAGGCCGCGACGAGTTTCGAGATACTGACGAAACGCCCGGTCACGCCTGACGAAGCCGAGATATCGGCCAATCCGCGCGCGCGTTCGGCAAAGCTGCGCGCCGCCGAGCGCACCGCCGCGCCGGCGCATGGCGAAGACAGTCTGCCGGAGTGGCCGCGGCTCGCCGACATCATGAGGGGAGGCTGATCATGCGGGTCATCCACTTCCTCGTCGTCGGCATGCTGGTGTTCGCCGCCGCCTATGTCTACCGCATCAAGATGGAATCGACCGCGCGGGTCGAGCGCGTGCAGCGGCTCAATGCCGAGATCCGCGAGCAAAAGGAAGCGATCGCCCTGCTGCGCGCCGAATGGGCCAGGCTGGATGCGCCGTTGCGGCTGCAGGGACTGGCCGAGCGTCATCTCGGGCTGAAGCCGGTCACGGCCCAGCAATACGACCAGCTCAGGAATTTGCCGGAGCGTCCGCCGAATTTCACCCGTGACCCCGATCCGATCGGCTCGATGCTCAACATCATCGAGGCCACAGGTGAAGCCCCGCTCATCACCGGCTCGGTGCCGGCGCAGGGAGCGCGGCGATGAGCGGGCGCGATCTGGTCAGGCCGAACGAACCCTGGCGGGAGCGGCTGATCCGCAGCCTGCTCTACGGGCGCAATGTCGACCGCAACGCCAAGGCGCGTGCCCGCGTCGGCTTCGTTATCCTCGCCTTTGCCGCGGTCTATGCCGTGATCGGCGGTCGGCTCGTGATGTTCGCGATCGGCGCCGACAGCCACAGCGCGCGCCGCGCCGCCGCGCAGGACGCGATCGCCACCGCGCGGCCCGACATCATCGACCGCAACGGCGAAATCCTCGCCACCGACATCAAGTCGCCGAGCCTGTTTGCCGAGCCGCGCCGCATCATCGACAAGGACGAGGCGATCGAGCTGTTGACCGGCGTGCTGCCCGATCTCGACGCCATCGAAGTGCGCGACCGCCTGTCGACGCGCAAGGGGTTCGTCTGGCTGAAGCGCGAGATCACGCCGAGCCAGCAGCAGGCGATCCACAAGCTCGGCATTCCGGGCATCGGCTTCCTGCGCGAGAACAAGCGCGTCTATCCCACCGGCGCCGAGGTGGCGCACCTCATCGGCCTCGTCAATATCGACAACCAGGGCATTGCCGGCATGGAGAAATGGCTGGACAACAACGGTCTGGCCGATCTGCACCGCGCCGGCTTTGCCATCGAGCACCAGCAGAAGCCGGTGGCGCTCTCCGTCGATCTGCGGGTCGAGCACGCGCTGCGCGACGAGCTGCTGAAGGCAAAGGACAAGTACAAAGCCAAGGCTGCCTCCGGTCTCGTCTCCAACGTCAGGACCGGCGAGATCGTGGCGCTGGTCTCGCTGCCGGATTTCGATCCCAACAACCCGAAGGAAGCGCACGACCCCGAGCGCATCAACCGCCTCACCACGGGCGTGTTCGAGATGGGTTCGACCTTCAAGACGCTGACGCTGGCGATGGCGCTCGATTCCGGCAAGGCCAATCTCAACACGCTCTATGATGCGCGCGGCGCGCTGCATTTCGGCAAGTTCGCCATCCACGACACCCATCCGCTCGGCCGCTCGATCACGCTGTCCGAAGTGTTCACCTTCTCGTCGAACGTCGGCGCCGCGCGCGTGGCGCTCAGCCAGGGCGTCGAGGCGCACAAGGCTTTCCTGAAGAAAGTCGGCCAGCTCGACCGTCTCCGCACCGAGCTGCCGGAGAGCACGGCGCCGATCGTCCCGAAGCGCTGGGGCGAGCTCAACACCATCACCATCTCGTTCGGCCATGGCATCGCGGTGGCGCCGCTGCAGGCCGTGATGGGCATCAACGCCATGGTCAATGGCGGGCTTCTGATTCCGCCGACCTTCCTGAAGCGCTCGGAGGACGACGCAAGGTCGATGGCCAAGCGGGTGATCAGGCCGGAGACGTCGGAAAAGATCCGCTATCTGATGCGGCTCAATGCCGAGATCGGAACCGCCAAGAAGGCCGACGTGAAGGGCTATTACATCGGCGGCAAGACCGGCACTTCGGAAAAAGTGGTGAACGGCCGCTATTCCAAGAAGCAGGTGCTTAACTCCTTCACGGCCATCCTGCCCGCCGATAACCCGCAATACCAGCTTCTGATCATGCTGGATGAGCCGAAAGCGCTGCCGGAAACCCAAGGTTTCATCACCTCCGGCTGGAATGCGGTGCCGACCGGCGGCGCCGTGATCGCCCGGATTGCGCCGCTGCTGGGGGTCGAACCCCGCTTCGACCTGCCGCCGTCCGACCGCCTCATTCTTGCGGCATCGAGGACAAATCAGTAATCCACTGGTATTGCCGGCATGAGTCTCCCTGTCCCGCGGCCGGCCGGACTGGAACCGCATGCGACTTCGCGACCTCTTTGGCGCCGACGCCACCATCGATTCGCAAGCCGAAGCGATCGAGGTGGGGGGGCTCGCCGTCGACAGCCGCGCGGTGAGACCGGGCGACCTGTTCTTTGCGCTGGCAGGCAGCAAGACCGACGGTTCGCGCTTCATCGATGCGGCGGTTGCGGCCGGCGCGGTCGCGGTCGCGAGCGAGCATCGGCCGGATGGTGCGCGCGTCCCGTTCGTCGTGACGCCAAATGCCCGCCGTGCGCTGGCGCTGGCCGCGGCGAGATTCTTTCCGGGGCAGCCCGAGACCATCGCGGCGGTGACCGGCACCAGCGGCAAGACGTCGGTGGCCGCGTTCGCGCGCCAGATCTGGCAGGACCTCGGCCATGACGCCGCGAGCATCGGCACCATTGGTCTCGTTTCGCCAAAGCGCACCGTCTATGGTTCGCTGACCACGCCCGATCCGATCGCGCTGCATCGCCAGCTCGACGAGATCGCGCGGGATGGCGTCACGCATCTCGCTTTCGAAGCCTCGTCGCACGGCCTCGATCAGTACCGCCTCGACGGCGTGCGTGTGGCGGCCGGCGGCTTCACCAATCTCTCGCGCGATCACATGGATTATCATCCTGATGTCGCGCATTACTTCAATGCAAAGCTGCGGCTGTTCCGCGATCTCGTTATCGATGGCGGCGCGGCGGTGATCTCCGCCGATCATGACTGCTCGCAGCAGGTCATCGACGCGGCGCGCGCGCGAAAGCTCCGCATCATCGCCACCGGGCGCAAGGCGGACGGCAACGACGGCATTCGCCTCGTCGAAGCCGGCATCGAGGGCTTTGCGCAAAAGCTCACGATCGAGCATCGCGGCCGCAAGCATGCGATCCGCCTGCCGCTGGTCGGCGAATTCCAGATCGAGAATGCGCTGGTCGCCGCCGGCCTTGCCATCGGCACCGGCAGCGATGCGGACAAGGTCCTTGCCGGCATCGAAAAGCTCGAAGGCGCCAAGGGCAGGCTCGAGCGCGTCGGCGAGCGCAATGGCGCACCCGTGTTCGTCGATTACGCGCACAAGCCGGATGCGCTCGCAAAAGCGCTGCAGGCGCTGCGGCCTTACGCCAAGCGAAAACTCGTCGTCGTGTTCGGGGCAGGCGGCGATCGCGATGCGGGCAAGCGCCCGCTGATGGGGGCGATCGCGGCGGAGCATGCCGACAGCGTGATCGTCACCGACGATAATCCGCGCAGCGAAAATCCGGCCGCGATCCGCGCCGCCATTCTCGCCGCGGCAAAGGGTGCCAAGGAAATCGGCGACCGCAACGAGGCGATCCGCGCCGGCGTCGCGGCGCTGGAAGCGGGCGATGCGCTGCTGATCGCCGGCAAGGGCCATGAGACCGGCCAGATCGTCGGCGACAAGACGCTTCCCTTCAGCGATCACGACGCCGTCGCGGCCGCCCTTTCAGCGAGAATGGCATGAGCGCAAGACCGCTATGGACCGTTGCCGAAGTGGCCCGCGCGCTCGGGCTGTGGGAAGAATTTCCCGACACCGAGATCGATTTCGTCACGCAGGACAGCCGCCTGGTCAAGCCGGGCAGTCTGTTTGTTGCATTGAGCGGCACGCCGAGCGGCGGATTTGTTTCGAGCTTCGCCAGCGCGCGCGACGGCTGGGAATTTGCCGCCAAGGCGCAAGCCGCCGGTGCGGTGGCGATGATCGTGCCGCACCGGATCGAAGGCGTCGCCGTCCCGCAACTGGTCGTGAAGGACACGCTGATCGACGGCCTGTGGGCGCTCGGCCGCGCCGCGCGCGCCCGCTTCCGCGGCCCCGTGATTGGACTCACCGGAAGCGCCGGCAAGACATCCACCAAGGAATTCATCGCCGCCTATCCGAACGCGTTCGCCAGTCCCTCCAGCTTCAACAATTTCTGGGGCGTGCCGCTGACGCTGTGCAATGGCGATCCCGATGCCAGCGTCTGGGTGGTCGAGATGGGCATGAACCAGGCCGGCGAAATCCTGCGGCTGTCGGAACTGGCGCGGCCGACGGTGGCGCTGGTCGTGAATGTGCAGCCGGTGCATCTGGAAAAGCTCGGCAGCCTCGAAGCCATCCGCCGCGAGAAGGTTTCCATCGCGCAGGGCCTGCCCGGCGATGGGGTGCTGGTGCTGCCGACCGATGTGAATGCGCCGGAGTGGAAGGGCAAGATCATCCGCTTCGGCACCCACGGGGAAGTGCACGAAGTCATGCACGCCGCGCGGGGCGAGAGCTGGGACGTCACGGCTGACGTTGGCAGCGAACGGATTGCCTTCAGCCTGACGCCCGGCGCGCCGCACCGCCTGCAGAATGCGCTCGCGGCGCTCGCCTCGGTTTATGCCGCCGGCCTCGACACTTGCGCGCTCGCGCCCCGTCTCAACGAGGTCGGCATCATGACCGGCCGCGGCGTCGAGCAGACGGTTGCCGGCGCCACGCTGATCGACGACAGCTTTAACGGCAATCCGGCCAGCATGGTCGCCGCGCTCGACAGCCTCAAGGCGCGCCCGGTCGCGAGCGGCCGCCGCATCGCCATCCTCGGCGACATGCTCGAACTCGGCGACGAAGCGCCATCCTATCACACGGGCCTCGCCAGGCATCTCGACGGCATCGACGGCGTGTATTGCGTCGGTCCCCTGATGCATCACCTCTACAGTCTGTTGCCAAAGGACAAGGGCCTCGGCTGGCATGAGGATCCCGCCACGCTCGAACCGCAGCTTGTGGCGAGCCTCTTGCGCGGCGGAGATGTCGTGGTGGTCAAGGGCAGCAAGAAGATGTTCTGGGTGAACAAGTTCGTGCCCAGGCTGGTTGCTGCACTGCAGGCAAGGGCGTAACGCGAACATGGTTTGCGCAAACTTTAAACCCGCCATGACTCGCGCTTGGCGCAGCGCCATGGTTAAAGGGCGTCTCGCCTTTTGCGGCACGGCCGCGCCATCGGCATATGGGATGCTTGGGGCATATTGAATGCTGTATTGGATGATCGAACTTTCGAACACGGTCCCTGCCTTCGCATTCCTCAAGGGCCTCCTGAACGTGTTCCGCTACATCACCTTCCGCACCGGCGGGGCGATGGTGACCGGCGCGCTGTTCGTATTCCTGTTCGGGCCGTGGATCATCGATCATTTGCGGCTGCGCCAGGGCAAGGGCCAGCCGATTCGCACCGATGGACCGACATCCCATTTGATCGCCAAGAAGGGCACGCCCACCATGGGCGGGCTGATGATCCTGTCGGGCCTCGTGGTGGCGACGCTGCTGTGGGCCAACCCGGTCAATCCCTATGTCTGGATCGTGCTCGCGGTGACGCTCGGCTTCGGCTTCGTCGGCTTCTACGACGACTACCTCAAGGTGACCAAGCAGTCGCATAGCGGCTTTGCCGGCAAGCTGCGGCTGCTGATCGAGGCCATCATCGCGCTCGCCGCCTGCTATCTGCTGGTGCGGATCGGCCGCGACGCGACGTCGACGACCCTGGCGATTCCCTTCTTCAAGGACATCGTGTTCAATTTCGGCTGGTTCTTCGTGATCTTCGGCGCCTTCGTGATCGTCGGCGCCGGCAATGCCGTGAACCTGACCGACGGTCTTGACGGCCTTGCCATCGTGCCCGTGATGATCGCCGCCGCGAGCTTCGGCATGATCTCGTACCTGACCGGCAACGCGGTGTTCTCCGACTATCTGCAGATCAACTACGTCGCCGGCACCGGCGAACTCGCAGTGCTCTGCGGCGCGGTGCTCGGTGCGGGCCTCGGCTTCCTCTGGTTCAACGCGCCGCCGGCCTCGATCTTCATGGGCGACACCGGCTCGCTCGCGCTCGGCGGCATGCTGGGCGCCACCGCAGTGGCCGTGAAGCACGAGATCGTGCTGGCCGTGATCGGCGGACTGTTCGTGCTGGAGGCGGTCTCGGTGATCGTGCAGGTCACCTCGTTCAAGCTCACCGGCAAGCGCGTGTTCCGGATGGCGCCGCTGCATCATCATTTCGAGCAGAAGGGCTGGACCGAGCCGCAGATCGTGATCCGGTTCTGGATCATCTCGGTGATGCTGGCGCTCGCCGGCCTGTCCACGCTGAAGCTGCGCTGAGGGCCGATGATTCCCGTCACCTCGTTTGCGGGCAGGACGGTCGCAGTGTTCGGCCTCGGCGGCTCGGGGCTCGCGAGCTGCCACGCGCTGAAGGCCGGCGGCGCCGATGTGATCGCGGCCGACGACAATCTCGACAATGTCGCCAGGGCCGCACAGGCCGGCTTCCTGACGGCCGATCTCCGCAGTGCCTCCTGGGAGAATTTCGCGGCACTGGTCCTCACCCCCGGCGCGCCGCTGACCCATCCGGCGCCGCACTGGAGCGTTCTGATGGCGCGCCAGAACGGCGTCGAGGTGATCGGCGACATCGAGCTGTTCTGCCGCGAGCGCCGCCGGCACGCGCCCGATGCGCCGTTCGTCGCCATCACGGGCACCAACGGCAAGTCGACCACCACGGCGCTGATTGCCCATCTGACGAAATTCGCCGGCTACGACACCCAGATGGGCGGCAATATCGGCACCGCGATCCTGTCGCTGGAGCCGCCGCGCATGGGTCGCGTGCACGTCATCGAGATGTCCTCCTACCAGATCGATCTGGCGCCCTCGCTCGATCCCTCCGTCGGGATCCTGCTCAATGTCAGCGAGGACCACATCGACCGCCACGGCACGCTGGAGCACTACGCCGCGGTGAAAGAGCGCCTCGTCAGCGGCGTGCAGCCGGGCGGCACCGGCGTCGTCGGCGTCGACGACATGTTCTGCCGCAACATCGCCGACCGCCTCGAGCGATCAGGCAAGAACGTCGTGCGCATCTCCGTCAAAAATCCGCTGCCCAGCGGTATCTATGTCGAGCATGAAACCGTTTTGCGCAGCGACGGCGGCGCACGCACGGAGATCGCGCGTCTCGGCGGCATCGGCTCGCTGCGCGGTTTGCACAATGCGCAGAACGCGGCCTGCGCCGCCGCCTGCATGCTGGCCATGGGCATCGGCGCGGACACGCTGCAAAACGGCCTGCGCAGCTTTCCCGGCCTTGCGCACCGCATGGAGCAGGTCGGTCGCCGCGGCAATGTGCTGTTCGTCAACGATTCCAAGGGCACCAATGCCGATGCCGCCGCGCACGCGCTGTCGTCGTTCGGCGAAATCTTCTGGATCGCCGGCGGCAAGCCGAAGGCCGGCGGCATAGCCGGCCTTGCGGATTATTTCCCCCGCATCAAGAAGGCCTATCTGATCGGCGAAGCCGCGGCCGAATTCGCGGCCACGCTCGGCGACCGCGTGCCGCACGAAATTTCAGGAACGCTCGACGTTGCCGTCGCCAGCGCCGCCCGCGATGCCGAAGCATCAGGGCTCGCCGACCCCGTCGTGCTGCTGTCGCCGGCCTGCGCTTCCTTCGACCAGTACCGCAACTTCGAAATCCGCGGCGCCGCCTTCCGCGACCTCGTCACCGCGCTGCCCGGCGTCAAGCCGGTGGCGTGAGCCGCAATGCCGTAGGAAAGCTCCCTCGAAAGTTACCGGCTCCATTAACCTCCCGGTAACCAACCTCCGCCACCAATGGGACGGACCTCTGCCCATTGGGGACATCCATGATCTCCCGCGAAGAACGCACGCCGCTGTCGGAATGGTGGTGGACCGTCGACAAGCCGCTGCTGGGCGCGATCCTGGTGCTGATGTTGTCGGGCGTGATCCTGTCGCTGGCGGCGAGTCCGCCGGTGGCGACGCGGATCAACCTCGATCCCTTCCACTTCTTCAGCCGGCACGTCATGTTCCTGCTGCCGGCCTTCATCGTGCTGATCGGCGTCTCCTTCCTGTCGCCGCGGCAGATCCGCCGCACCGCGCTGATCGTGTTCGGGGTCAGTATCGCGCTGATCGTGGCGACGCTCCTGTTCGGGGCCGAGGTGAAGGGCTCAAGACGCTGGATCAGCTTTGTCGGCGTCAACATCCAGGCTTCCGAATCCGCAAAGCCCGCCTTTGTCGTCGTCGCGGCCTGGCTGTTTGCGGAATCGACGAAGCGCCCGGAGATGCCGGCGACGTCGATGGCGCTGGCGATGCTGCTTTTGCTGGTGGCGCTCCTGGTGATGGAGCCGGACTTCGGCCAGACCATGCTGATCCTGATGGTGTGGGGCGCGCTGTTCTTCATCGCGGGCATGCGGATGATCTGGGTGATGGGGCTGGCGGGCGCCGCGGGCGCCGGGCTGTTCGGCGCCTATCTGTTCGTGCCGCATGTGGCCGGGCGCATCAAGCGCTTCATGAATCCGGCGTCCGGCGACACCTTCCAGGTCGACACCGCGCGGGAAGCCTTCTTCAACGGCGGCTGGTTCGGCCTCGGCCCGGGCGAGGGCACCGCCAAGCGCAGCCTGCCGGACAGCCATACGGACTTCGTGTTCGCGGTCGCCGCGGAGGAGTTCGGCATCATCCTCTGTCTGATGCTGCTCGCGCTCTTTGCCTTCATCGTGATCCGTGCGCTTTCCCGCGCCTATGCCAGCGAAGACATGTTCGCGCGCTTTGCCGCGTCGGGCCTTGCCATTCTCTTCGGCGTGCAGGGCGCCATCAACATGGCGGTCAACCTGGAGCTGATCCCCGCGAAGGGCATGACGCTGCCGTTCATCTCCTATGGCGGCTCCTCGATCATCTCGCTTGCCTATGGCGTCGGCATGATGCTGGCGCTGACGCGGCTGCGCCCGCGCACCGAGGTGGAGTCGAGCAACGACGCCGGGGCTCGGCGCAGCTACGCCTGAGGCTAACGCGAACCACACTCTTCGTCATGGCCGGGACAAGCCTGGACAAGCCCGGGCATGACGACGTTTGGGACAGGTGACGCGCGCCGCGGCGTCGGCTATCAACCCCCTATGACCACTCCGCCTCTCATCCTCCTCGCCGCGGGCGGCACCGGCGGCCATTTGTTTCCCGCCGAAGCGCTCGGCGTCGAGCTGATCAAGCGCGGCTATCGCGTGCGCCTTGCCACCGATTCCCGCGCGCTGCGCTACAGCGGGCTGTTCACCGCTGACATGACCGACGTGGTGCCGAGCGAGACCGTGCGCGGGCGCGATCCGGTCTCGCTGGCGCGGACCGTGATCACGCTCGGCTACGGCACAGGAATCGCGATCGGCCTGGTGCGGCGGCTGAAGCCGGCCGCGGTGGTCGGCTTCGGCGGCTATCCGACGCTGCCGCCGCTGCTCGCCGCGCGGCTCTGCGGCGTGCCCGGCATCATCCATGACGCCAACGCCGTGCTCGGCCGCGCCAACCGTTTTCTATCCGGCCGCGTCAATGCGATCGCGACTTCGCTGCCCGGCGTGCTCGACCGCGATCCGAAGCTGGCAGGCAAGACCACGACCGTCGGCACGCCGATGCGCCCGGCGATCCTCGCCGCCGCCGCCGTGCCCTATGAATCGCCGCAAGCAGGCGGCCCGCTGCGCCTGCTCGTGGTCGGCGGCAGCCAGGGCGCGCGCGTGATGAGCGACATCGTTCCATCGGCTATCGAGAAGCTGGAGCCGGCGCTGTGGAGCCGCCTCGTGCTGACCGAGCAGGTGCGCGAAGAAGATATGGCGCGGGTTCGCGCCGTCTACGACAAGCTCAAGATCAATGCCGAGCTGGCGCCGTTCTTTGCCGACCTGCCGGCGCGGCTGGCGCAGAGCCATCTCGTGATCTCGCGCTCCGGCGCCGGCACGGTGGCGGAACTGGCCGCGATCGGCCGGCCCTCGATCCTGGTGCCGCTGCCCGGCGCGATCGACCAGGACCAGTTCGCCAATGCCGGCGTGCTCTCGAAAGTCGACGGTGCGATCCGCATGGTGCAAAGCGAGTTCACCCCCGACCGTCTGGCCTCCGAAATCTCCGCCTTCGCCGCCGAGCCCGCGCGCCTAACCGCCATGGCGGCGAACGCCCGCAACGTCGGCCGGCTCGATGCCGCCGAGCGGCTGGCCGATCTGGTGGCGAAGGTTGCCAAAATCTAGGCCAAGACCCCGAATTTCTGTTGTTCTCGCGTTATGGCCGGGCTTGTCCCGGCCATCCACGTCTTTATTAAGACCTGTGACGCCGTGGATGCCCGGACAAGCCCGGGCATGACGAGGAGCACCGGACGAAATGAGACTGCCGCGCGAGATCGGACCCATCCACTTCATCGGGATCGGCGGCATTGGCATGAGCGGCATCGCCGAGGTCCTCGGCAATCTCGGCTACACCGTGCAGGGCTCGGACGCGGCCGACGGCTACAACCTCGACCGGCTGCGCAAGAACGGCGTCACTGTCTTCGTCGGCCACGCCGGCGAGAATATCGGTAGCGCCGCCGTCGTCGTGGTCTCCTCCGCGATCAAGCGCGACAATCCGGAACTGGTGGCGGCGCGCGCGCAGCGCATTCCGGTGGTGCGCCGCGCCGAGATGCTCGCCGAGCTGATGCGGCTGAAAAGCTGCGTTGCCATTGCCGGCACCCATGGCAAGACCACGACCACCACGATGGTGGCGACCCTGCTCGATGCCGGCGGCCTCGACCCCACTGTGATCAACGGCGGCATCATCAATGCCTACGGCACCAATGCGCGGCTGGGCGCGGGCGACTGGATGGTGGTGGAGGCCGACGAAAGCGACGGCACCTTCCTGAAGCTGCCGACCGATGTCGTCATCGTCACCAATATCGACCCCGAGCATCTGGACCACTTCAAGACGTTCGAGGCCGTGCAGGCGGCGTTCCGTCAGTTCGTCGAGAACGTGCCATTCTACGGCTTTGCCGTGATGTGCACCGACCATCCGGTGGTGCAGGGCATGGCCGGCCAGATCGAGGACCGCCGCATCATCACCTACGGGCAGAACCCGCAAGCGGATGTGCGGCTGACGGACCTGGTGCCGATGGGCGGCGGCTCGAAATTCAAGGTCGTGATCCGCGATCGCAACAGCGATACTTCCCGCGAGATCGCCGACATCGTGCTGCCGATGCCGGGCCGCCACAACGCATCGAACGCGACGGCGGCAATCGCGGTGGCGCACGAGCTCGGTGTTTCCGACGATGTGATCCGCAAGGCGCTCGCGGCTTTCGGCGGCGTCAAGCGGCGCTTCACCCGCACCGGCGAGTGGAACGGCGTCACCGTAATCGACGATTACGGCCACCATCCCGTCGAGATATCGGCGGTGCTGAAGGCGGCGCGGGAGTCGACCAACGGCAGGGTCATCGCCGTGGTGCAGCCGCATCGCTATACGCGCCTGCAGGCGCTGTTCGAGGAATTCTCAAACTGCTTCAATGACGCGGACGCGGTTGTGGTAGCGGAGGTTTATCCGGCCGGCGAGGAGCCGATCCCGGGTGTCGATCGCGACCATCTTGTCGCGAGCCTGCGCGCCCACGGCCATCGCGAGGTGATCGCGCTGCCGCACGCCGGCGAACTTGCGAAGATCGTCAGCAGCCAGGCGAGGAGCGGCGATCTCGTCGTCTGCCTCGGGGCCGGCAACATCACGCAATGGGCCTATGCCTTGCCCGGCGAATTGAAAGCATTGGGGTGATGGAGCTTAGCCACGTGCACCACCGGTGCAGCTTACCCCTCTCCCTAACCCTCCCCCGCAAGGGAGGAGGGAACCCTTCCACCGCTGCGTCCCTGACTCCCGTCAACCAACGAAGAAAAATTGCGAGGCGAAGTGAGGTGAGCACACTGTTCAGGCTCCCTCCCCCCTTGCGGGGTAGGGTTGGGGAGAGGGGTAAGCCGCGCGCTCTGACCGAAGACGTAACGCGACGACGTCTCAACTCTCGTCGTCAGTCGATTGACGCAGCATGACCTTTCCCGACATCACGCCCGATCTCAAGGCGGCCATGCCGCAGCTGCGCGGCCGGCTGCTCGCCAACCAGTCGCTGGCCGAGTTCACCTGGTTTCGCGTCGGCGGCCCGGCGCAGGTGCTGTTCACGCCGGCGGATGAGGACGACCTCGCCTATTTCCTCAAGCATCTTCCGAACGAGCTGCCGGTCTACGTCGTCGGCGTCGGCTCCAACCTGATCGTGCGCGACGGCGGCATATCGGGGGTGGTGATCCGCCTTGCGCCGCGCGCCTTCGGTGAGGCCATTGCGCAGGGCGATACCGTCACGGCCGGTGCGGCGGCGCTCGACAAGCGCGTGGCGGAGACGGCGGCCTCGGCCAATATCGGCGGGATGGAGTTCTACTTCGGCATTCCCGGCACCGTCGGCGGCGCGCTGCGCATGAATGCGGGCGCCAATGGCGGCGAGACCAAGGACGTGCTGGTGGAAGCCGTCGGCATCGGCCGCGACGGCACCAGGCACGTATTTAGCAATGCCGACATGAAGTTCGCCTACCGCCATAGCGGCGTCGATGCCTCGATCATCTTCACCTCGGCGAAATTCCGCGGCACCGTCGCCGCGCCCGAGGCCATCCGAGCGCGGATGAACGAGGTGCAGACCCACCGCGAAACCGCTCAACCGATTCGTGAAAAGACCGGCGGCTCCACCTTCAAGAACCCGCCCGGCAACAGCGCCTGGAAGCTGATCGATGCCGCCGGCTGCCGCGGCCTGCGCGTCGGCGGCGCGCAGGTGTCGGAAATGCACTGCAACTTCCTGATCAACACCGGTAGCGCAACCGGCCATGATATTGAAACGCTGGGCGAAACCGTGCGCGAGCGGGTCAAGGCGAATTCCGGTATAGAGCTGCATTGGGAAATCAAGCGGATCGGGATTTCCAGTTGATTGTCATTCCGGGGCGCACGAAGTGCGAACCCGGAATCTCGCGATTCCGGGTTCGATGCTGCATCGGCCCGGAATGACGAATGTGAGGCATGATGCGCAACACCATTCTCTTCGGCGGCACCAACAAGGAGCGGCTGGTCTCGGTCGCCTCCGCTCAAGCGCTTTGTGAAGCACTGCCCGACGCCGATCTGTGGTTCTGGCACGTCGCCGATACCGTGCATGAAGTGACGCGCGAACAATTGCTCGGCCACCTCAGACCGTTCGAGGACGAGTTTCGGCCCGGGAGCCGCGGCGTGCCGCTGGCGCAGGCGCTCGACCGCGCCAGGGCGGACAGCCGCGTGCTGGTGCTCGGCCTGCACGGGGGCAGGGCGGAGAACGGCGAACTGCAGACCATGTGCGAGGTGCGCGGCGTGCCCTTCACCGGCTCGGGCTCGGCGTCCTCGCACCTTGCCTTCGACAAGACCGCCGCCAAGCGTTTTGCCGCGCTCGGCGGCGTGCCGTCGCCCGCGGGGATCGACCCCGGCAATCTCGATCAGGCCTTCGCCGAATACGGCAAGCTGATCGCAAAGCCGGTCAAGGACGGATCGAGCTATGGCCTGATCTATGTCCTCGCCAGGCAGGACCTCGTCGCCGTCCGCAACGCAGCCAAGAACGAGGAATATCTGATCGAGCCGTTCGTCGCCGGCACCGAGGCAACCTGCGGCGTGCTCGAGCAGTCGGACGGCAGCATGTTTTCGCTGCCGCCGATCGAGATCGTCGCCGCCGAAGGCCGCTTCGACTACACCGCCAAATATCTGCTGAAGTCGACGCAGGAGATCTGCCCCGGCCGCTTCTCGCCCGATATTACCGCGCAATTGCAGGATCTGGCAGTGAAGGCGCACCGTGCGCTGTCATGCGCCGGCTATTCGCGATCCGATTTCATCATCTCCGCCGACGGGCCGGTTTACCTGGAGACCAACACGCTGCCCGGGCTCACCAAGGCCTCGCTCTATCCAAAGGCATTGCAGGCGCAGGGCATCGGGTTCACCGATTTCCTGCACGACCAGATCGCGCTGGCGATCAAGCGCAGCCGAAGGTAGCGCAACAACGGCCGCCGCGGCGTTCGCCGCAAAATCTCCCGGAACTCCACAAACCTGGGGCAAGCCCCTCGCAGCACGGCCGAAATCGCCGCCTGACGGGGATTGGTTTACCTTTTGTTTACCAGGAAGAACGAAGGTTAACGCTGGCGGCGCAGGTGTGCGCTCGGCCAGCCATGGAGGCATGACCGAGACGCGATTTGCGCCAATGCCTGCAATGGTTTGCGGGTTGAATT
This sequence comes from Bradyrhizobium sp., assembly GCA_035575905.1. Taxonomy (GTDB): domain Bacteria; phylum Pseudomonadota; class Alphaproteobacteria; order Rhizobiales; family Xanthobacteraceae; genus Bradyrhizobium. The sequence continues at coordinate 66,509 of DATLXL010000035.1, forward strand.
GACGGGCGCGTGCAATGGATGGTGCGGAACGCTCTGCAAGATCGAGGCGATCGGCGGAGCCGAAGACTGACCTGAAGGCGGCCGCCATTGGCGCGGTCGTGCTGCTGCGCGAATATTTTGGATTTGATCGTAAACGCGCCAGGCCCGTTCGCGAGGAGCCGCCGCATCGCGCCATCCTCTGGCTCGAGCGCCATATGCCGCGCCGCGCGGCGATGATGCTGACGGTTGCAACGCTGCTCGGCAGTGCGCTGCTTGGCATCTTCTGGGGCGGCCATGTCGATGCGGTGCTGACGCAGCTCGCCGACGGCCGCAATGCGCTGGCCAATTCCGCGGGCTTCCGCATCACTTCGGTCGCCATCAATGGCCGCAGGAATCTCAGCCAGGAAGAGGTGCTCGGCATCGGCGGCGTCAACGGCCGCTCGTCGCTCCTGTTCCTCGATGCCGCCACCTTGCGCAAAAAGCTGAAGGGAAATCCGTGGATCGCGGATGCGACCGTGCAAAAATTCTATCCCGGCCAGCTGCAGATCGACCTGGTCGAGCGCACGGCTTTCGCGCTGTGGCAGCAGAATGGCCGCCTTGCCGTGATCGCCGAGGATGGTACGGAGCTGGAGCCCTATGTGGCGCAGCGGTTCAGGTCTTTGCCGTTGGTGGTCGGCAAGGGCGCCGAGACCAAAGCGCGCGATTTCCTGGCGCTGCTGGCGCGCTATCCGCAGGTCCAATCCGTCACCAAGGCCGCGATCTTCGTCGGCGAGCGGCGCTGGAACCTGCGCCTGAAGGATGGCCTGGACATCCGCCTGCCGGAGAACGACGTCGGCAACGCGCTTGCGGCGCTCTCGAAGCTGGACAGGGAAGACAAGCTGTTCTCCCGGGATATCGTCGCGGTCGACATGCGCCTGCCTGACCGGTTGACGGTGCAGTTATCCGAAGACGCGGCCAAGGCCCGCGAGGAACTCTTCAAGGACAAGAAGAAGAAAAAGGCCGGTGATGCATGACCGGCTTTGATCGCACCCAGACCCCGAAGACGCGCCCGATGACCAGGCGCACCGCGCTGGTCGCTTCGCTCGACATCGGCACCTCCAAGATCGCCTGCATGATCGCGCGGCTGCGGCCGAGCCCGCCGAACGAGGCGCTGCGCGGCCGCACCCATGCGGTGGAACTGATCGGCTACAGCCAGATCCAGGCGCGCGGCATGAAGGCCGGCGCCGTGGTCGACCTCGCCGAATGCGAGCAGGCGGTGCGCCATGCGGTGTCGCTGGCCGAGCGCATGGCCAAGGTGCGGGTCGAGTCCGTCCTGCTCTCGGTTTCGGGCGGCCGGCTGCAGGGGCACCTCGTCGAAGCCGCGGCCGACATCAAGGGCGGCTCGGTTACGTCCAGCGATGTGACCCGCGTCACCTCCACCGGCATGCGCCACGCCACCGGCGAGGGCCGCACCGTGCTGCATACGCTGCCGACCGGCTACTCCGTCGACGGCGTGAGAGGCATCCGCGATCCCCGCGGCATGGTCGCCAGCCAGTTCGGCGTCGAGATGAACGTCGTCACCGGCGATGCCGCGGTCGCCCGCAACCTGATGCTGGTGGTGGAACGCTGCCATCTCAACGTCGAGGCCATGGCAGCGAGTCCTTATGTCGCAGGCCTGTCCGTGCTGACCGACGACGAGGCGGATATCGGCGCCGCCGTGGTCGAAATGGGGGCGGGGTCCACCACCATTGCGACATATTCGGCCGGCCGCTTCGTCCATGCCAGCGGATTTGCGCTCGGCGGGCAACACATCACGATGGATTTGGCCCGCGGACTCTCCGCATGCATTGCGGATGCCGAGCGAATCAAGACGTTATATGGCACCGTGCTGACCGGCGGGTCCGACGCGCGAGAATTGATGTCAGTACCGACTGCGGGCGACGACGAGATCGACGCCCCGCAGATCGTTTCCCGCGCCACGATCGCAAACATCGTCCGGCATCGCGCCGAGGAGATTTTTGAGATGGTGAGGGACCGCCTGGCGGATTCCCCCTTTGCAGCGGAACCTAAGGCGCGCGTGGTGCTCTCGGGCGGTGCCTCGCAGCTCACCGGCTCGGTCGAACTTGCCACCCGTGTCCTGAACCGCCCGGTGCGGATCGGCCGCCCGCTCGGCTTCGGCCGGCTGCCCAACGAGGCGAAGTCCGCTTCCTTTGCCGTGCCGACGGGCCTCCTGGTCTACCCGCAATACGCTCATCTCGAACACGTCGAACCGCGGCACACGCGGCAGCTCAGGACAGGAACGGACGGATATTTCGGAAAGGTCGGACGATGGCTTCGCGAGGGCTTCTAATGACCGAGGTCACCATTCGATTTTCACCAACTCCCGCGGCCGCCGGCCGGGGCGAACCAACGCGCGTTTAGCTACGAGAGGCAACCATGGCAGTCAACATCACTCCTCCTGACATCAGCGAGCTGAAACCGCGGATCACCGTTTTCGGCGTGGGCGGCGCGGGCGGTAACGCCGTCAACAACATGATCACTGCCGGATTGCAGGGGGTCGACTTCGTCGTCGCCAACACCGACGCGCAGGCGCTGACGATGTCGAAGGCGCAGCGCATCGTGCAGATGGGCACTCAGGTGACCTTGGGCCTCGGCGCCGGTTCGCAGCCGGACGTCGGCGCGGCGGCGGCCGAAGAGGTGCTCGACGAGCTGCGCGATCATCTCACCGGCGCCAACATGGTGTTCGTCACCGCCGGAATGGGCGGCGGCACCGGCACTGGCGCAGCCCCTGTCATCGCCAAGACCGCGCGCGAGATGGGCATCCTCACCGTGGGCGTCGTCACGAAACCCTTCCACTTCGAGGGCCAGCGCCGCATGCGCACCGCGGAAGCCGGCATCGCCGAACTCCACAAGGTGGTCGACACCCTCCTGATCATCCCGAACCAGAACCTGTTCCGGGTCGCGAATGAAAAGACCACTTTCGCCGACGCTTTCGCGATGGCCGACCAGGTGCTGTATTCGGGCGTCGCCTGCATCACCGATCTGATGGTGAAGGAAGGCCTGATCAATCTCGACTTCGCCGACGTCCGCGCGGTGATGCGGGAGATGGGCAAGGCGATGATGGGCACGGGCGAGGCAAGCGGCGACAAGCGCGCGCTCACCGCCGCGGAAGCCGCGATCGCCAACCCGCTGATCGACGACAGCTCGATGAAGGGCGCCAAGGGCCTGTTGATCTCCATCACCGGCGGCAAGGACCTGACGCTGTTCGAAGTCGACGAAGCCGCAACCCGCATCCGCGAGGAAGTCGACCAGGACGCCAACATCATCGTCGGCGCCACCTTCGATGAGTCGCTCGACGGCGTGATCCGCGTCTCGGTCGTTGCCACCGGCATCGACCAGTCCGCCGTGGCCCGCTCGATGAGCGGGCCGGCTGCTCCCGTCGTCCAGGCTGCCGCGCCGGTCGCCGCTGCCCCTTCGCCCGAGAATCGGCTCGCCGATCTCACCGCCCGCCTGCGCGCCGACAACCAGCGGCTTGCCGAGCGTGCCCAGAAGCTCGAAGCCGCTGTCCCCGCCCAGGCTGCGCCGGTCGCAACTCCGGCAGCCCCGCGCGGGAGCAACAATGTCGAGCGCGCAGCGCTTGCCGCCATTGCCGCCGCAGTTGCCCCCGACGCGCCGCCTTCCTCCCAGCCGGTGACCTATGGCGACGTCACCGTCCGCCCGGTCGCGCAGAAGCCGACTTTGTTCCCGGACAAGGAGGTTGCCCGCACCGAATCGCACGAGCCGCCGCCGGCCGAGAACTTCATCCCGCCGGCCGCCGAGCGTCCGCCGTCCCGCGCGCCGCGCATGCCCAAATTCGAGGACCTGCCGATGCCGGCCCAGGCCGAGATCCGCAAGGCGCATGACGAGGTGGAGGACGACCATCCGCAAAAGAGCCGGCTGTCGCTGTTGCAGCGGCTGGCCAATGTCGGCCTCGGCCGCCGCGACGAGGAGAGCGAGCCGCCGATCGCGGCCCGTGCTGCGGGTCCCGCCATGCCGCCGCTGCCGGAACGCAAGCCGGCCCGCACGGTGGCCCAGCAGATGTCGGCCAACGAGGCGGTGTCCGAATACGCCAAGCAGCGGCCTGCGCCGCAGGGCCTGGACATCCATGGCCGTCCGGCACCTGTTGCGCCGGCGCCACAGGGCGACGATCATCTTGATATCCCAGCCTTCCTGCGCCGGCAGGCCACCTGACATTGTTACAATTCTGGCGATGCAGCAGGCCCCGGTACGATGTGCCGGGGCCTTTACTTTTGGACGCGGCGGGTGGAGCTCGATCCGACGTCAAGCTTATGATTTTAAACGATTAATTATCGTTTATGGGTTTTCATACCTATGCCGGAATTACGAATTCCGCTGTCGTAATTTGGTTAAGCTTTGGCGCGAATGCGGCACAGTTGGGGTAACAATCCGTAAAAAAGCGTGAGTTGGCGCTGTTTCGACCACCAACTATGTTTCGCCGCGACTAGGGGATGCTTGAAGCGAGTCGGTCCCGGGGAAGTGGATCGGTGAGCCTTCGGGTTTAGTCGGGTAGTGGGCAGTTTTCGGATGAAATTGAACCGTCAAACCACGCTTCGGTCACACGCCACCGTGACTGGCGTTGGCGTTCATTCCGGTCTTCCGGTCAGCTTGACCATCGGACCTGCACCTGTCGATGCAGGTTTTATTTTTGTCCGCACCGGTCTTGAGGGCGCCGACCGCGAGGTCGTGGCGACCACCGACGCGGTCATTGCCACCGAATTTGCCACCGTGCTGGGCGACAGCGACGGTCCGCTGGTTTCCACCGCCGAGCATGTTCTCGCTGCGCTGCGCGGCATGGGTGTGGACAACGCCGCCATCGAAATCGACGGGCCTGAAGTTCCGATCATGGACGGCAGCGCCGCGGCTTTCGTTGCCGCGATCGATCAGGCCGGCGTCGTGGCCCAACCCGCCGTCCGCCGCTTCCTGCAGGTTCTCAAGCCGGTGTCCGTGTCGGTCGGCGATTCCTTCGGCGAGTTCCGTCCGTTTGCCGGCGGGTTCCGCGCCGAGGTCGAAATCGATTTCGTCAATCCCGTGATCGGCAAGCAGAGCTACGCGATCGAGCTCAACCCGGAGCGCTTCCGCCGCGAGGTCAGCCGCGCCCGCACCTTCGGTTTCCTGAACGACTTTGCACGTCTTTCCAGCGCCGGTTTCGCGCTCGGCTCCTCCTTCGAAAACACCATGGTGTTCGACGACGAGCGCCTGCTCAACTCCGGCGGCCTGCGCTATGCCGACGAATGTGTCCGCCACAAGGTGCTGGATGTGGTTGGCGATCTCGCACTGGCCGGCCTGCCGATCCTCGGCGCCTTCCGTTCGGTCCGCGGCGGCCACAAGCTGAACCATGCCGCGCTGACCGCGCTGCTCGCCGACCGCACCGCCTGGCGCATGGTCGAGGGCGACGCCCCGCGCCGCAGCCGCGTTCCGGCCGAAGCCGGCCGCGCCATCGTCGGCGGCATGGTGGCCCCGGCCTACAGCCCGGACCTGTCCTGAAGTTCGCTTCGGGTCGATTTCCCTTGTAACCACAATTGGTAAGGATCGTGGCCGGCCGCCTTAATCCGGGCGAAATGCCTGCCTATCCGGTTGGTTAGCGTAGTTTTTTCGGATAGAATCGGCCCAGCGGTAGCGCCATTGGGCGCATGACGGGGCAGACGACCGTTGCGGCCATCCATGGGTCGCACCCATCGCATCACAGCGTCAGGTCTTTAATTCATGTCGGCACAGCGTATGACGCTTCGAGGGCGCAAATCACCGGTCAGGCTGCGGCTGGCGGGAATCATTGCGCTGCTGGCGTTGCCGCTCGGCGGCTGCGGCACCGGCGATCTCTGGGACAAGTTCACCCGCAAGGACGACACCTTCGTCGAGGAGCCCGCGGACAAGCTCTACAATGAGGGCTTGTACCTGATGAACCAGCGCAAGGACGCCAAGGCGGCCTCCAAGAAGTTCGAGGAGGTCGACCGCCAGCATCCTTATTCCGACTGGGCGCGCAAATCGCTGCTGATGTCGGCCTATTCCTTCTACAGCGCCGGCGACTATGACAGCTGCATCGGCGCGGCGACCCGCTACGTCACGCTGCATCCCGGCAGCCCGGACGCCGCCTATGCGCAGTACCTGATCGCCGCCTCGCATTACGACCAGATTCCCGACGTCTCGCGCGACCAGGGCCGCACCGAGAAGGCGATCAATGCGCTCGAGGAAGTCGTGCGCAAGTACCCGACCTCGGAATACGCCACCTCCGCCAAGGCCAAGCTCGAGGGCGCGCGCGACCAGCTCGCCGGCAAGGAGATGGACGTCGGCCGCTACTACATGGAGAAGCGCGACTTTACTGCGGCGATCAACCGCTTCAAAACCGTGGTGACGCGCTACCAGACCACGCGCCATGTCGAGGAGGCGCTGTTCCGCCTCACCGAGGCCTACATGGCGATCGGCATTGTCGGCGAGGCGCAGACCGCGGCCGCCGTGCTTGGCCACAATTTTCCGGACAGCCGCTGGTACAAAGAGGCCTATAATCTTGTAAAGTCGGGCGGTGTGGAGCCGAGCGAGAACAAGGGCTCCTATATTTCGCGAGCGTTCAAGAAGCTCGGCCTCGGGTAGGTTACTTTCTCATGCTGGCGCGTCTGTCGATCCGCGACATCGTCCTGATCGAACGGCTCGATATCGAATTCTCCCGCGGGCTCGCCGTGCTGACCGGCGAGACCGGCGCGGGCAAATCCATCCTGCTCGATGCCTTTGCGCTGGCGCTCGGCGGCCGCGGCGATTCGACCCTGGTTCGGCATGGCGCGGAGCAGGGCCAGGTCACCGCCACCTTCGACGTGCCGAAGGACCATCCGGCGGCGAAGATCCTCGCCGACAACGGGCTCGAAGACGCGAACTCTCAGGATTCCTGCGAGATGATTCTGCGCCGCGTGCAGCTCGCCGACGGCCGCACCCGCGCCTTCATCAACGACCAGTCGATCTCGGTGCAGACGCTGAAGGCCGTCGGCGCCACGCTGGTCGAGATCCACGGCCAGCATGACGAGCGCGCGCTGGTCGATGCCTCCACCCACCGCCGCCTGCTCGATGCCTTCGCCGGCCACGAAAGGGACGTCGCTGCGGTCGCGCAGCTGTGGGAGACGCGCCGCACGGCGTCTGATTCGCTCAAGGAGCACCGCGCCGGCATGGAGCGGGCCGCACGCGAGGCGGATTATCTGCGTCACGCTTCCAGCGAGCTGAAGCAGCTTGCGCCAAGGGACGGCGAGGAGACGCAGCTCGCCGAACGCCGCACCATCATGATGCAGGGCGAGAAGATCGCGACCGATCTGCGCGAGGCGCAGGAGGCGATCGGCGGCCCGCATTCGCCGGTGCCGGCCCTGTCGGCCACGGTGCGGCGCCTCGAGCGCCGTGCGGCCAACTCGCCGGCGCTGGTCGAGCCCGCGGTGAAGGCGATCGACGCGGCCATCAACGCGCTGGAAGAGGCGGATCAGTATCTCAATGCCGCGCTGCGCGCGGCCGATTTCGATCCCGCCGAGCTCGAACGCATCGAGGAACGCCTGTTCGCGCTGCGCGCCGCCTCGCGCAAATATTCTGTTCCCGTCGACAAGCTCGCCGCGCTGGCGGAGCAGATGGCCGGCGACGTCGCGCTGATCGATGCCGGCGCCGAGCGGTTGAAGAAGCTGGAAGCGGACGCCGCCGAGGCCGACAAGCGCTATGTCGCCGCCGCCGCAAAACTGTCCGCCGCGCGCGCCAAGGCCGCGGCCAGGCTCGACAAGGCCGTCAACGCCGAACTGCCGCCGCTGAAGCTGGAGCGCGCCAGCTTCACCACGCAGCTGGAGGCCGATGAGGCCGCGCCGGGCCCGGAGGGAATCGACCGCATCGAGTTCTGGGTGCAGACCAATCCGGGCACGCGGCCGGGCCCGCTGATGAAGGTCGCTTCCGGCGGCGAACTGTCGCGCTTCTTGCTGGCGCTCAAGGTCGTGCTGGCAGACCGCGGCTCGGCGCCGACCCTCGTGTTCGACGAAATCGACACCGGCGTCGGCGGCGCGGTGGCGGACGCCATCGGCACGCGGCTGGCGCGCCTTGCCGGCAAGGTGCAGGTGATGGCGGTGACGCACGCCCCGCAGGTTGCCGCGCGCGCCGGCCAGCATCTGCTGATCTCCAAGGACGCGCTCGACAAGGGCAAGCGCGTCGCCACCCGCGTCAACGCGCTCGCCGCCGACCACCGCCGCGAGGAAATCGCCCGCATGCTCGCCGGCGCCGAGATCACAGCCGAGGCGAGGGCCGCCGCGGAACGGCTGTTGCGCGCGGCGAGTTAGCCCCTCGTCATGGCTCGGTCGGCAAAAAAAACCAAACCGCTCCCTGACGTCGCCAAGCTGACCAGGCCGCAGGCAAAGGTCGAGCACATGCGCCTTGCGCTCGAACTCGAAGCGCACGATCGCCGCTACTATCAGGACGACGCGCCGAGCGTTTCGGACGCCGAATACGACGCGCTGCGCCAGCGCTTCAATGCCATCGAGAAACGCTTTCCCGAACTCGTCAGCGCCGACTCGCCCTCGCAAAAGGTCGGCGCGGCGCCGTCCGGGCGGTTCAAGAAAGTCCGCCACGCCGTTCCCATGCTGTCGCTCGACAACGCGTTTGCCGACGAGGACGTGCGCGGCTTCGCCGAACGTATCGTGCGGTTCCTGAAGTTACCCGACGACAAGATCGATTTTTCCGCCGAACCCAAGATCGACGGCCTGTCGATGTCGCTGCGTTACGAGGGCGGCGAACTGGTCAGGGCCGCGACGCGCGGCGACGGCGCGGAGGGCGAGGACGTCACCGCCAATATCCGCACGCTCGAGGACGTGCCGCAGAAGCTGAAGGGGCGCAACATCCCCGGCATCTGCGAGGTGCGCGGCGAGGTCTACATGACCAAGCAGGCGTTCCTGGCGCTCAACGAGCGGCAGAAGGCGGCCGGCGACACCGTCTTCGCCAATCCGCGCAATTCCGCCGCGGGCTCCCTGCGCCAGAAGGACCCGACGATCACCGCCTCGCGCCCGCTCGGCTTCTTCGCCTATGCCTGGGGCGAGATAAGCGCGCTGCCGGAGGCGACGCAGACCGGCATGATCCACTGGTTTGAGCGCTGCGGCTTCAAGACCAATCCGCTGACCAGGCTTTGCCACTCGGTCGAAGAGCTGATCGCCTTCCACCAGGAGATCGAGGAGCAGCGCGCCAGGCTCGATTACGACATCGACGGCGTCGTCTACAAGGTCGACCGCATCGACTGGCAGGAGCGGCTCGGCTTCGTCTCGCGCACGCCGCGCTGGGCGATCGCGCACAAATTCCCGGCCGAGCGCGCCATGACCGTGCTGCGCGACATCGAGATCCAGGTTGGCCGCACCGGATCGTTCACGCCGGTCGGCAAGCTGGAGCCGGTCGGCGTCGGCGGCGTCATCGTGCAGAACGTCACGCTGCACAATGAGGACTACATCCGCGGCGTCGGCAACAAGGGCGAGGTGCTGCGCGAGGGCCGCGATATCAGGATCGGCGACACCGTCGTGATCCAGCGCGCCGGCGACGTCATCCCGCAGGTGGTCGACGTCGTCATCGACAAGCGGCCGAAGGGCGCAAAGGAGTTTCACATTCCGAAGAAGTGCCCGTGTCCGCTGCACACCGACGTGGTGCGCGAGGAGACGGCGGCCGGCGAGGAGGGCTCGCGCGCCCGCTGCACCGGCGAGTTCGCCTGTCCGTTCCAGAAGATCGAGCACCTGAAACTGTTCGTGTCGCGCCGGGCGTTCGACATCGACGGGCTCGGCGAGAAGCAGCTGCAATATTTCTTCGACGAAGGCTGGGTAAGGGAGCCCGCCGATATCTTCACGCTGCCGAAGCGCAACAACAAATTGAAGCTTGAGGATATCGAGGGCTACGGCGAGACCTCGGTGCGCAATCTCTTTGCCTCGATCGAGAGCCGCAAGCGCATCGCGCTGGAGCGCTTCATCTATGCGCTCGGCATGCGCCATGTCGGCGAGACCACGGCGCTGGCGCTGGCGCGCGGCTACGGCTCCTGGGATGCTTTCCACGACGCCTGCCTCAAGGTCGCCAGCAACGACGCGGACGCAATCGCCGAGATGGATGCGCTGGACCAGATCGGCGACACCGTCATCCAGAGCATCGGCGCCTATTTCGGCGAGAGCCACAACCGCGGCATCGTCGAGCGGCTGGTGAAGGAACTCGACGAGATCGTCGATGCCGAGAAGCCGAAGAGCAATTCGAAAGTAGCCGGCAAGACCGTGGTGTTCACGGGATCGCTGGAGAAGATGACGCGGGACGAGGCCAAGGCGACTGCCGAGCGCCTTGGCGCGAAGGCCGCCGGCTCCGTGTCGAAGAAGACGGACTACGTCGTCGCCGGTCCCGGCGCCGGCTCGAAGCTCGCGGAAGCCCAGAAGCACGGTGTGACCGTGCTCACAGAGGACGAGTGGCTGAAGCTGATCGGCGAATAAATCGATCGTGCCTTGACGAAGCGTTGTCGTGACTGGAAAACAGTCCAACAAATTCAGAGGAGGAAGCGATGATCAAGGTGAGTGTGATGTATCCCAACAATGCCGGCGCCCGCTTCGATCACGACTATTATCGTGAAAAGCACATGCCGCTGGTGAAGGCGCGCATGGGCGACGCCTGCAAGTACTACACCATCGACAAGGGCCTTGCCGGCGGCGCGCCGGGCGCACCGGCGACCTATGTCGGCATGTGCCACATCTTCGCCGACTCCGTCGAGGCGTTTCAGGGCGCCTTCGGTCCCCACGCCAAGGAGATCATGGGCGACATCAAGAACTACACCGACATCGCGCCGGTCATGCAGATCAGCGAAGTGGTGGTGGAGAAGTAATCTCTCCCGTCATTGCGAGGCGTAGGGTGGGCAAAGCGAAGCGTGCCCACCTTCGCGAGCGCGGAAGCAAAGGTGGGCACGGCGCAAATGCGCCTTTGCCCACCCTACAAGACTGGAATTCGTCACGCCCGGGCATGACGCGTTGAGGGGACCGACGGTCTCTCCTCGTCATTGCAAGGAGCGAAGCGACGAAGCAATCCATAGTGCGTCGGGCGGAAAGGATGGATTGCTTCGCTTCGCCCGCAATGGCGCGTGGATGCGCTGCCACGCGCCTCACATTATCCCCGTCTCTTCCTCTTCCGCCTTCTCGATCAGCTCCTCGCTCACCACGACGTTCCGCCGCGGCACCAGGAAGAGCATGGTCGCGGCGCAGGCGATCGACAGCGCGAAGATCGCCGAGGTGAGCGGCAGCGTGGTGGTGGAGTGGCCGCCGAGCCAGGCGCCGAACTGCGAGAGCAGCGCGCCGATGCCCTGCTGCAGGAACCCCATCGCGCCGGAAGCGGTGCCGGCGGCTTCCGGCCGGACGCTGATGGCGCCGGCCGCGGCGTTCGACATGACGATGGCGTTGGCGACCATCACGAGCATCTGGGTGCCGAACAGAAATGCCGGCGCTTGGTTGGTGCCGGTCAGGCTGAAGACCAGATTGAGCAGGCTGCCGCCGAGCTGCAGCCCAAGCCCGAACCAGATCAGCCGCTCCAGCGCGTGATGCGGCGCAAGACGCACGCAGAGCAGATTGCCGACCAGGAACGCAAAGCCGGTGGCGGCGAACCACGCGCCGTATTCGGCCGTGGTGCGTCCCATCTGGGTCACCACGATGTAGGGGCCGCCGCCGGCGAAGGCGAAGATGATCTGCGAGGCCAGCACCTGGCACAGCACATAGCCGACGAAGGCGCGATCCCTCAGCAATACGCCGACGTCGCCGCGGAAATTGCTGCTTTCGGCCCGCGCGCGCCGCGTCTCCGGCAGCGCCAAGGCGAGCAGCACGGCGACGCCGAGCGAGGAGGCCGTGATGAAATAGAAGATCGCGCGCCAGCCGAAGGATATTTCGAGCAGGCCGCCGACCAGCGCGCTCAGCATCTGCGCCACCATCATGACGGCGATGACGAGGCTGATCATGGCGCCGACGCGGTCGCGGCTGTAGAGATCGCGGATGATGGCGCGGCTGACCACCATGCCGGAAGCGCCGCCGAGCGCCTGCAGGAAGCGCGCGGCGATCAATTGCGGCAGGGTTTGCGCCAGCGAGCAGCCGATGCTCGCCACGACCATCAGGGTCAGCCCGGCGAGCAGCACCGGGCGGCGGCCGAACTTGTCCGACAGCGGACCCATGATCAGCTGCGAGCAGGCGATGCCGACCATGTACAGCGACACCGTCATCTGCGCGACCTGGATGTCGCTCCGGAAGGTCGCGGCCAGCACCGGCAGCGCCGGCACCAGCATGTACAACGAGATCGGCGCCACGCCCGTCATCGTGACGAGCATCAGCAGCATCAGACGCGGCGCCTTCAGGTCGAACGTATCCGTTGTCGCGCCGGGCGGGCTGCCCATCACGCCATGCATCTGGTCTGATCCGAATTGTTCGAAACGACTCTAGCGCGATGCCGCGGCGCGAATACGCCCGTTTCGGCATGCGGCCATGTGCAATTCGGGATGCGGTGCGGGGTTGTTTAGTCGTGCAGCAAACACCGCTGTCGTCCCGGCGAAGGCCGGGACCCATAACCACAGGACGTAATTGCTGAGGGAAAGCCGTCCACCACCAACTCGGTCGGCAACAAGCTCCCCGGCGTATGGGTCCCGGCCTTCGCCGGGACGACAGCTGAGAGATTACTTCAGCTCCGCGGTCGCCTCGTCCAGCCACAGCCTGGTCGCGTTGTCATCGAGCTGCGGGCGCACGATCCTGCTAACCTTGGCGTGATAGTCGTTCAGCCATCTCAGTTCCGCCCCATCCAGCATCTTCACCTCGATCAGGCGGCGGTCGATCGGGGCGAAGGTCAGCGTCTCGAAGGCGTTGACCGGCTTTTCCGAACCCTGGATGTCGGCGCCGATGACCAGTTCCAGATTCTCGATGCGGATGCCGTAACCGTCCGCCTTGTAGTAGCCCGGTTCGTTGGAAAGGATCATGCCGCGCTTCAGCGGCGTGGTGCCCAGTTTCGAGATCCGCGCCGGTCCTTCATGCACCGAGAGATAGCTGCCGACGCCGTGGCCGGTGCCGTGCTCGAAATCGAGCCCGGCCTGCCACAAGAACTGGCGCGCAAAGGAATCCAGCTGCGCGCCGGTGGTGCCGTCGGGAAACACCGCGCGCGCAATCGCGATGTGGCCGCGCAGCACGCGGGTAAAGCGGTCGCGCATCTCGGCGGTCGGCTCGCCGACCGCGATGGTGCGGGTGACGTCGGTGGTGCCGTCCTGGTACTGCGCGCCGGAATCGATCAGCAGGAGATCGCCGGGCGCGATGCGCCGGTTGCTCTTGCGGGTGACGCGGTAGTGCACGATGGCGCCGTTCGGGCCGGTGCCGGAAATCGTGGGGAAGGAGACATCCTTCAGCGCGCCGGTCTGGCGGCGGAACGTCTCCAGCGCTTCGACGGCGTCGATCTCGGTCAGTGCGCCCGACGGCGCCTCGCGGTCGACCCAGGCCAGAAATCGCGTCAGCGCCACGGCGTCGCGATGATGCGCGTTGCGGGTGCCTTCGATCTCCGTGATGTTCTTCACGGCCTTCAGCAGGGTTACGGGATCGCTGCCGGGCATGGCCTTGCCGCCGGCGCCCTTGATCAGGCGGCTCAGCGCATCGGCTGCGGTGGCGCTGTCGAGGGCGATCGCCGCGCCGCGCCTGGCGAGCTCGGCGAGCTTTGGCGCGAGCTTGTCGGGCTCCTCGACATCGGCGCTCTGCTCGAGATGGTCGCGCGCGGAGTTGGACAGCTTGCGGTGATCGATGAAGACCGTCGGCCGTCCCTCCTTCGGCACCAGCGCGTAGGACAGCGGCAGCGGGGTGTGCGAGACGTCGGCGCCGCGGATGTTGAAGGTCCAGGCCACGCCATGGGAATCCGACAGCACCAGCGCATCGGTGCCGAGCTTGGCGATCTCCAGCCGAATGCGCTTCAGCTTCTCGGCCTCCAGCTCGCCGGCGAATTGCTTGCCCTGGATCGAGACCGGCCCCAGCGGCGGCGCCGGGCGGTCGTGCCAGATCGTGTCGACCGGGTTGCTGTCGACCGCAACCAGCTCCGCGCCGGCCTTGGCGCAGGCGGCGGCCAGCCGGTCGGCTGCCGCAGAAGTGTGCAGCCACGGATCAAATCCGAGGCGGTCGCCCCTGGCGAGGTGCCGGGCCAGCCAGCTTTCCGGCGGCGGCTCCACCAGCGGCTCGACATGCCAGGCCTTGCGGTCGACCTGTTTGGCTGCCTGCAGGGTGTAGCGGCCATCCACGAATACCGCGGCTTCCTTGGTCAGCACGATGGCCAGGCCGGCAGAACCAGTGAAGCCGGTCAGCCATGCCAGCCGCTCCTCGGAGGGGGCGACGTACTCGTTTTGCTGCTGATCGGCGCGCGGAATCACAAATCCGGAGAGCTTCCGCCGGGCCAGTTCCTCGCGGAATGCGGAGAGCCGCGCGGTCAGCGCCACGCCGCCTTCGGGCTCCTCGAACGTCTGGAAATGGGCTTCGAACATTGCGCTCACACTTTAGGTTCGCCGCGCGCCCCCGGCAATGCGGCCGAAATCTCCTTGATTTGGCATAACTTATGCTTGGATTTTGAAGCTTGCATAGACAAGCCTGAACAATCCGGGGGGCGGATCGTTCTGAGGATGACCGGGAGACTTCGAGGAGTGTCTCAACTCAACGACGAGGTGAAACACAATGCCTGCCTTCAGCTTTGAAAAGATTTCGCCGCCGCCCACGACCCGCGGTCCGATCGCCCCGATCGTGGTGAAGAAGCGTGGCGTCATCGTCCAGATCCTGGACCGTTTCGTGGAAGCGCGCGTCAAGCGCGACCAGAAGGGCGTCATCTTCCGCGCCAAGCGCAAGAAGAAAGTCTAGCCGACCTTCCGCAGCAACAGGCTGCTCCAGCCTTCGATCCGCAGGTGCCGCAGCGGCACCAGCCTGCGGGCGCGATAGGCCGCGATCACCGCGCGCGCCTGATGCGTCAACAAGCCCGACAGGATCACCATCGCCCCGGGCGCGAGATGCCGGGCCATCGGGCTCGCCAACTGCCGCAGCGGATTGGCGAGTATGTTCGCCAGCACCAGATCGAACGGGCCGTGCCGGGCAAAGCCCGGCGCGGAAAAGCCGGTGGCGCGGATCACCTGCACCAAATTGCCCGCTTCGTTCAGCCGGGCGTTCTCCCGCGCTACCATCACCGACGGTGCATCAATGTCGCTGGCCAGCACATTGAGCTTCAGGGCCTTTGCGGCGGCAATGCCGAGCACCCCGGTGCCGGTGCCGAGGTCGAGCACGCGCCGCGGCCGATGCGCCTTCAGCACGTGATCGAGCAGCAGCATACAGCCGCGCGTGGTGCCGTGATGCCCGGTGCCGAACGCCAGCGCCGCCTCGATCTCGATGGCAAGCTTGTTGGCCGCGACATGCTCGCGGTCATGGGCGCCGTGCACGACGAAGCGGCCGGCCGGCACCGGCACGAGATCTTCCAGGCTCGCCTTGACCCAGTCCCTGGCCTCGACCGTCTCGAAGGCGAGGCTATCCGCAATGTCGCGGCTGGCCGCGTTGGTGACGACCTCGCGCAGCCACGCCTGGTCCGGCGCCTCGGCAAAATGCACGGTGACGTCCCAGCGCCCGTCCGGCTGCTCGAACGCCGCCACCGCCGCATCGCCGTCAAAAAACACTTCGGTCAGCACGTCGACGACGCGCTTGGCCGATTGCTCGTCGCCAATGGCAAAGCTGGCGCGGTGGGTGGCGGGGGTGACGGTCATTGATCAACGGCTCATGCAAGGCTTGTGGACAACATTATACACGGGGACATACCGCGGCTGCCCACCGCCCGCACATGCCAATTCCACTGCTGTTCCCCAGATATCTGCAGCGTTCTTCAACAGCTTGTCCCCAGCCTCTTCACCGGGAAGCAAACAGCGCGCGGTGGTCGGCCAGGATCGCACGCGCCGCATTGTGGCCGGGGGCGCCGGTGACGCCGCCGCCGGGGTGGGCGCCGGAGCCGCAGTGATAGAGGCCCTTGAGCGGGCCGCGGTAGTCGGCGTGGCCGAGCATCGGGCGTGCGGAGAACAGCTGGTTCAGCGTCAGTGCGCCGTGGAAGATGTCGCCGCCGAGCAGGCCGAACTGACGCTCCAGGTCGAGCGGTGACAGCGCCTGCCGGCCGATCACGCTGGCCGCAAAGCCGGGCGCGTAGCGGTCGACGGTCGCGATCATGAGGTCGGCGACTTCCTCGCGGTGATGGTCCCAAGACTTTCCGTCCGGCAGTTCCGGCGCGACGTGCTGGCAGAACAGGCTCGCGACATGCTGGCCCGCAGGCGCCAGCGTGTCGTCGAGGGTGGAGGGGATCAGCATCTCGACCACGGGCTCGCGGCTCCAGCCATGCGCGCGGGCATCGAGCCAGGCGCGGTCCATGTAGCCGAGCGACGGCGCCAGGATGATGCCGGATGAAAGGTGGTCGCCTTCGCCCGGCAGCGCCGTGAACGAGGGCAGGGCGCTGAGCGCGACATTCATGCGGAAGGTGCCGGAGCCGTTGCGCCAGCGCGCCATGCGGTCGCGGAAGTCGGTGGGCTGCGCATCTGCCGGTACGAGGCGCGTGTAGAGCAGCTTTGGATTGACGTTGGACGCGACATATTTCGCGCGGACGGTCTCGCCGCTATCGAGGACGACGCCGGCCGCGCGGTCATTCTCGACGATCACCTCGCGCACGCCGGCATCGGTCGCGATCTCCACGCCATGGTTCTGCGCCGCGCGCGCCATCGCGGTCGCAATCGCGCCCATGCCGCCGATGGC
Organism: Bradyrhizobium sp.; assembly: GCA_035575905.1. Lineage (GTDB taxonomy): Bacteria > Pseudomonadota > Alphaproteobacteria > Rhizobiales > Xanthobacteraceae > Bradyrhizobium. The sequence goes on from DATLXL010000035.1 coordinate 83,290, forward strand.
GTGGCCCCACACGCCCTTCCTGCCGTTCACCTCGCCGAAGGCATGGTGCAGCATCACGTAGGCCGAGCCGGCGGCGTAGGGGCTGGCATAATTGCCGACGATGGCGTCGAAGCCGAACAGCGCCTTGACCAGATCGCTCTCGAAGCGGTCGTCCAGCATTTCGCCGGCCGAGCAGGTGAAGAGATCGAGCAGGCTGCGCTGCTGCTCCAGTGTTAGCTTGCGCAGGATGTTGCCGGTGCCGATCGCGTTGAAGGCTTCGCGGATTGCGGCAGCGCCAAAGGTCTCGACGATGTTGGGCGGGGCGCGCAGCACCAGCTCGCGCAGCACGTCGGCGATGGCCTCCAGTTCGCGCGAAAACGCGTCGATGCGCGCGGCGTCGCGCGCGCTGAGCTTGGCGACGGAGGCCCTGGTGCGGCCCTCGCCGGTGAGCAGATAGCGGCCGTCGGGGGCGGGCAGGAAATTCTGTGCGCGGCGTTCGACGATCTTCAGGCCGTGATCGGCCAGCCGCAGATCGGCGATGACCTGCGGGTTGAGCAGGCTGACGGTGTAGGCCGCGACGGAATTGCGGAAACCGGGGTGAAACTCCTCGGTCACGGCGGCGCCGCCAACCACCTTGCGGCGTTCGACGACCTTCACCTTGAGGCCGGCCATGGCGAGATAGGCCGCGCAGGTGAGGCCGTTATGACCCGCTCCGATGATGACGACGTCCGTTTCGTTCATGTTCGCTTCAAGAAGGGTTGATCATGCGCTGCTTCGCGCCCCTTCTGCATTTCGTCAAGGTTTCTTGCCCCTGATGTTGCCATATGCTCAATTCGGCCTCTCTGGCGACCCCCTGCCGGAACTGCCATCCCCCCGCCGGGTTCTTGCCGGAGCTTTCATGACCGTTGCTGCAACATCCCTCACGGATGAGACTGCCGTTTCGCGGAACCGGCTGGTCCTCGTGGTCTATACGCTGGCGATTTTCGTCAGCGCGCTGCTGCTGTTCTCGGTGCAGCCGCTGTTCACCAAGATGGTGCTGCCGCGGCTCGGCGGCTCGCCGGCGGTGTGGTCGGTGGCGATGGTGTTCTTCCAGTCGCTGCTGCTGGCCGGCTACGCCTATGCGCATTACCTGACCAAGGCGCGCAACCGGGTCGTGCCCGTCGCGATGCACCTGCTGCTGCTTATCGCCGCGATGCTGACGCTGCCACTGGCAATCCGCTCCGGGTGGGGCGAGCCGCCGACGTCCGGCTACGCGTTCTGGTTGCTCGGGCTGTTCGCGGTCTCGATCGGCCTGCCGTTCTTTGCGCTCGCGGCCAACAACCCGCTGCTGCAGGCCTGGTTCGTCCGCACCGGCCATCCCAACGGACCGGACCCGTATTTCCTCTATGCCTCCTCGAATATCGGCAGCTTCCTGGCGCTGCTGTCCTATCCGGTCCTGCTGGAGCCGATGTTCACGCTGCGCACCCAGAACCTGATCTGGACCGGCGGCTACGGCCTCTTGATCCTGCTGATCGCCGGCTGCGGCGTGCTGCTCCTGAAATCGCCGGCCAATGCGGCCGCCTTGAACCTGGCAACCGACGACAGCGACGCGCCGGCGCCGTCATGGTCGATGCTGGCGCGCTGGATATTCCTCGCAGCGGTGCCGTCGGGTCTCTTGATCGCGGTGACCGCGCACATCTCCACCGACGTGGCGGCCGCGCCGCTCTTGTGGGTGCTGCCGCTGTCGCTTTATCTCCTGACCTGGGTGCTGGTGTTCCAGTCGCGGCCGCTGTTGTCGCACTGGTTCATGCTGTTGCTGCAGCCGGTGGCGATCGCGGCCGTCGTGGCCCTGCTGGCGTTCGGCGGCGAGCAGAATCTCGTCATGACGCTCGGCGGCAACCAGTTCTGCTTCTTCATCATCGCGATGGCCTGCCATGGCGAACTGGCGCGCATGCGCCCCGCCGCGAAGTATCTCACCGGCTTCTACGTCGCGCTGTCGTTCGGCGGCATGGTCGGCGGCCTGTTCGCCGGCCTGATCGCGCCCTATGCATTCTCCTGGGTCGCCGAATATCCGATCCTGATCGCTCTGGCGGCGCTGTGCCGCCCGCCGGGCAGCGAGCGCCTGCCGTGGCTGACGCGATGGTACTGGCCGCTGCTGGCGGCCATCGCCGTGGCGCTGATCCTGCCGACCTACTATGCCGGGAAGATATTCACCACGCTCGACCATAACCGGGTCTGGATGATCAGCAGCGTCGCCGCGCTCGGCGCCCTGCTGGTGCTCGCCCTCAACGGCAACCGCTGGAAGCTGTTCGCCACCGTGGTGGTGGCGCTGGTACTGCTGCGCGCCTATCCCAGCGACGACGGGCGGGTCGATACGGTGCGCAGCTTCTTCGGCGTGCACAAGATCGTGGTGACGCCGAACGGCCAGTACCACGTGCTGATGCACGGCACCACGATCCACGGCGCGGAGAAATTCAGGAATGACGACGGCACGCCGGTGAAGGGGCGGCCGGAGCCGATCACCTACTACCACAAGGACGGCGGCATCGGGCAGGCCATCACGGCGATGCGCGAGCGCAAGGGCGCGCCGCTGCGCGTGGCGGTGATCGGGCTCGGATCGGGCACGCTGACCTGCGCCTCCGCGCCGGGCGAGAACTGGAAGTTCTTCGAGATCGACCAGACCATGGTCGACAGCGCCCGCGATCCGAAATACTTTACCTACATCCAGAAATGCGAGCCTGACCTGAAGCCCGTCATCGGCGACGCGCGCCTGACCTTCGCCAAGGAGCCGAACGGCATCTACGACGTCATCATCGTCGACGCCTATTCCTCGGACGCGATCCCGATCCATCTCGCCACCGAAGAGGCGATGGCGATCTACAAGGACAAGCTGGCGCCGCAGGGCGCCGTCGTGATGCACATCTCCAACCGCCATCTCGAACTGGAGAGCGTCGTGGTCGGCATTGCCGACGCCAACGATCTCAAGAGCTGGGTCTACAGCGAGGATACCGGCCGCGACGCGGAATACATCTTCTCCACCACGGTCGTGGTCTCCGCGCGCGAGGAGGCCGACGTCGGCAAGCTCGCATCGTCCGACAAATGGACGCTGACCGAGGCGGAGGACCACCAGCGGGTGTGGACCGACGATTACTCCAATATCATCGGCGCGCTCTACCGGCGCCTGCGCAACGGCGAGGAATAGCGGACCGGCCTATTTCCTGGCCGGCACCGACGCCGTCAGCAGCGGGACCGATGGCGGCGGTTCATCCTCGTCCAGGAACTTGCTGACCATGGCCTGGATCGACGCCTTCACGCGGTCCGAGCCGCGATCGCTCAGGTCATTGTGCTGGAATTCGGTCTTCACCACCTTGATGCCGGCCTTCTCGCAGGTCTCGTCGTCAGGAACGACGCCGGGATCGGCCTTGAAATGCGGATCCTTGGAGCGGAAGGAGAGGATCTTGACCCTGCCGTCGGTGATGAAAGGAACGCGCAGATTGTCCAGCGTGACGACCTTCTTGACCATGTCAGGGTGCTGCCTGGCGAAGAACATCGAGATGTCGCCGCCGTTGGAGTGGCCGATCAGGGTCAGGCGGCGATAGTCCGCATTCGGATAGAGCTTTTTCACCTCGTCGATCGCGAACATGATGTTGAAGGCGCCGCGGTTGTACGCCATGCGGCGGCCGACATATTCCTCGCCGACCTTGGTCACCAGCGGATCGTCGGTCGCCAGATCATGCTGGATGCTGATGACGAGATAGCCGCGGGCGGCGAAGACGTTCGACAGGAACGAGTATTCGGTATACTTGACGGTGTTGCCGTGGCTGACGATCGCGACCGGCAGGTCGATCATCTCGGCTATCGACTGGACCTCGCGGTCGCGGCGGACGGAAACCTGCACGGTGACGTTCCGGCCGTCGCGCAGGATGTCCTCGGAGCTGACGGTGACGCGGCGGATGCCCCATTGGTCGAAAGTAAAATAGGCGGCCACCGCCATCAGGCACAGGCCGAGCACGATCAAACCGCGCTTCATGGGAACCCCACCACCGCAAAAAAGAATTCCCACTATTTCGACCGCGTTTTTTGCAATGAGATGACAATGACATGACAGCCGGCAATGCCACCGGCTGGCAGTTGCGCGGAAGGGTAACAAGCAGGTGAGTGGCCCGTGATGCGCGGGCCGTGGCCGCCACGCAGGCCCGCGGAAGCGTGCGCCTGCAACCGCCACCGCCGGATAGGCAGCGAGTTAGCGCCCTGGCAAAATAATCAGCGATTTCAACGCGAGTCGGCAGGAGAGGCCCCGCTTTCACGACCTGCGCAGGTCGCGGGGACCTCAATACGCCGCGCCAGGACCGTGGAGCACGTGGTCGCTTCAGTCCTGGTAGGTGTAGTAGCCGCCGCGCTGGGGCTGGAAGAACGGCCGCGGCTGATAGTAGCCCGGCTGCGCCGGGGCGTAGCCGCGGTTGTCGTAATATTGCGGCTGCGCTTGCGGATAGACCTGGGCGCGCGGGCGCGGCGCCGGATAGATCTGGTCGGTGGAGCTGCCGTCGGCCGGATAGATGTAGCCATCATCGCGCCGCGCCTGCTGCTGCGGGTAGCCGGGCTGCGGCCGAGGTGCGTAGCCAGGCTGCGGCTGAGGCGCGGAACCCGCTTGCGGCGCGATCACGGTGGGTTCGCCGGCACTGCTGTATTGCTGCTGTTGCTCGTACTCGGCCGGCGCGCGGCGGGCGACGGCGGTGTTGCCGCGGCCGCGCGGGTTGCGGGCGAGCGCAACTTGCGAGGAGCCGGTCAGCGTCACCGTGGTGTTCAGCACGCCCTGGTCCTGCACGAGAGCATAGAGCGTGGCGGCATTGGCGCGCGACAGCCGCACGCAGCCATGGGAAGCCGGGCTGCCGAGCCGGTTGACCGAGTCCGTGCCGTGGATGGCATGGCCGATCTTGGTGAAGAAGATCGAATGCGGCATCGGCGCGTCGTCGAATTCCTTGGAATAATGATCCGCTTCCATCCGGAAGGTGCGGAATGCGCCGTTCGGCGTCTCATAGGATGGAATGCCCGTGGAAACCGGCCAGCGGTAGCGCTCGACGCCATCGACGGCGACGGTCATCTGCTGGTTGTCCTTGTCAACGGTGATGGCGACCTTGGCCTGGGCGGTGCTGGCGATCAGTAGCCCGGCAAGTGCGATGAGGAAGGAACGCATGTACTGGCCTCTCCCGGCTGGTGGCGCCGCGGCTCTCCGTCCCCCGGCAATCAATATGCCCGTATTCCAGGTTTGGTTCCAGTGGCGCAGGGGCGCTTCGCTAACGGACCTGCTGACTTTTTTGCGAGGGTTGTTCATCCAGCGCTCGTCATTCCGGGATGCGCGCACTTCGGGCGCAGGCCCGGAATCCAGACTCACGATGGTGGTTGTGGATTCCGGGCTCGCGCTTCGCGCGCCCCGGAATGACAATTGGGATCAACTCTTGAGGCGGTACCCGGTCCGGAAAATCCACCATATCATCGCCATACAGATGGCGAGGAAAGCGAGCGTCATGCCGACGCTGACCCAGACGCTGACGTCGGCGATCTCGTAGAAGCTCCAGCGGAAACCGCTGATCAGGTAGACCACCGGGTTGAGCAGGGCGACGGTCCGCCAGCCCGACGGCAGCATGTTGACGGAATAGAAGCTGCCGCCGAGGAAGGTCAGCGGCGTCACCACCAGCATCGGGATCATCTGCAGCTTCTCGAAACCGTCGGCCCAGATGCCGATAATGAAGCCGAACAGGCTGAAGGTGACGGCGGTCAGCACCAGGAAGGTGAACATCCACACCGGATGCATGACGTGCAGCGGTACGAACAACGCGGCGGTGGCGAGGATGATCAGGCCGAGGACGATCGACTTGGTGGCGGCGGCGCCGACATAGCCGACCACGATCTCGAAGGGGGAGATCGGCGCCGACAGGATTTCGTAGATGGTGCCGACGAATTTCGGGAAGTAGATGCCGAACGAGGCGTTGGCGATGCTCTGGGTCAGTACCGACAGCATGACAAGGCCCGGCACGATGAAGGTGCCGTAGCTGACGCCCTCGACGTCGGTGATGCGCGAGCCGATGGCGGCGCCGAACACCACGAAATAGAGCGAGGTCGAGACGACGGGCGAGACGATGCTCTGCAGCAGCGTGCGCCAGGTGCGCGCCATTTCGAAAAGATAGATGGCCTGGATGGCTCGCCAGTTCATCAGGATTTCCTCACCAAACTGACGAAAATGTCTTCCAGCGAAGACTGCTCGGTATCGAGATCGCTGATGCGGATGCCGGCGTTGCGCAGATCGTTGAGTAGGCTGGTGATGCCAGTGCGGTCGCCCCTGGTGTCGTAGTCATAGGTGATCTCGCGCCCGTCCTCGGAGAGGTGGAGATTGTACGGTGCCAGCGCCGGCGGGATCGCATCCAGCTTGCTCTGCAGCTGCAGCGTCAGCCGTTTCTTGCCGAGCTTCTGCATCAGCCCGGCCTTGTCCTCGACCAGGATGATCTCGCCCTTGTTGATGACGCCGATACGGTCGGCCATCTCCTCGGCTTCCTCGATGTAATGCGTGGTGAGGATGATGGTGACGCCGGATTGCTGCAGCGTGCGCACCACTTCCCACATGCCCTTGCGCAGTTCGACGTCGACGCCCGCGGTCGGCTCGTCGAGGAACAGCACCTGCGGCTCGTGCGACAGCGCCTTTGCGATCATCACGCGGCGCTTCATGCCGCCGGACAGCGTGAGGATCTTGGAATCCTTCTTGTCCCACAGCGACAGGTCCTTCAGCACCTTCTCGATATGCGCCGGGTTCTTCGGCTTGCCGAACAGGCCGCGGCTGAAGCTGACGGTGGCCCACACGCTTTCGAAGGCGTCGGTGTGCAGCTCCTGCGGCACCAGCCCGATCAGCGCGCGCGCCGCGCGGAAGTCCCTGAGAATGTCGTGCCCGCCGACCGAGATGCTGCCCGACGTCGGGTTGGCGATGCCGCAGATGGTGCTGATCAGCGTGGTCTTGCCGGCGCCGTTCGGCCCGAGCAGCGCGAAGATCTCGCCGCGCTTGATGTCGAGATTGATGTTGTTCAGCGCCTTGAAGCCGGAACCATAGACCTTGGACAGGTTGGAAACGGAAATGACAGACGACATAGCGCGTGACCGGTCGGACTCTGGAACAGGGAGGGGGCCGGGCAATGCCGCTGGCATGCCAGAGCTGGAATGGAGGGGTCGAAATCAGATAGGAAGGAGAATGCGGTTCCGCAATCGCGGCGGAGAACTAAAGATTCATTCTGCGGCGTGTGCGCGAGCCCGCAGTTCGACCAAGGCAACCATGTGGGTCTTCAGGTCCTCGGCCACGCTCGGATCGGCCTTCAATTCGGTCAGGGTTCGAGGTCGCGGCAGCGATTCGCCATCTTGCTCGATGCCTTCCGCGTAAAGCTCCAAGGCCTCCGGCGCGTTGCGCAAAGCGTCGTCGATGGTGTCGCCTGCCGAGGTACAGCCCGGCAGGTCCGGAAACCAGACGCCAATGGCGTAGTCCGGTCCGGCATCCTCGATGATGGCGACGTAATGGGTCATAACTCGGCTCAATCGGGTTTCCATCCCGCGCCCTTATAGATGGCACGGACAAGCCCTTTTCCCAAGTCCTTCTTGGGATGCGGAACGACGAGCGTTTCCCCGGAAGCAGGGTTCTTGAAGACATGATGAGAGCCTGTGACGCGCACCAGCGTCCATCCCTCACGTTCAAGTCGTCGAATGATGTCGCGGCTATTGATTAACATGTCAGCCGCAACCTGATGTTTGCCGCGAACTTACTTTTTCTTCTTCGCCGGCTGCTTTTTCGCGGCGGGGGTCGCCGCAGGCGTTTCCGTCTCGGGGATCTTCGCCAGCGTCATGATCTGGATCTGGTTGTTGACCGGCGCGGTCGGGCGCGCGGAGTCCAGCAACTGCTCCTCGCCCAATCCGACCGACTGGATGCGCTTGGCCGAGATCTTGAAGGTGTTGACCAGGATTTCGCGGATGGCGTCGGCGCGGCGCTGGCTCAGGATCGCGTTGGCCTCGCGCTTGCCGTTGGCTTCGACGTGGCCGACGATCAGGATCGTGTAGGGCAGCAGCGACGAATGCACCAGCGCGTCCGCAATGCGGCCGACGGTCTGGTAGGACTCCGGCTGCACGATCGGGGTGTCGACGTCGAACGTGATGTCGGCGTTAAAGGCGGGCAGCCTGTTCAGGTCGGGCGCGATCGCCGGGCGTTTCTGCGGCGGCGGCTCGTTCTTGCCGCGCGATTTCGAGCGTTCGGTGACCTGCTGGCGCAGCGCCGGCACGTCGAGCTCGAGATCGCTCTGGTATTTGTCGAGCTTGGCGACGATGTCGTCACGGCTGGGCGCATCCTGGGCGGAGGCCGGTGCGGCCGCCAGCAGCAGCACAATGCCGCCTGCGAGGAGGCCGATGCTGCGGAGGCTTCGCATCAGCGATACCCCGCATCGGACATGGCCTGGGTGCAGTTGCGGCTGACGCCTTGCGCCGTGATCAGGCAGGGCACCGACTTGCTGGTCTCCTTGGTGGAGCCGTGGCAGATCTTGACGATCTCGCGGGTGCAGGCGTTCGCCACCGTCACGCGCGCCGCGATCCGCTTCTGGATGGCATCAAAGGCCTGCAGATAGGTCGCCTTGCATTGCGGCGAGGTCACGTCCTGGTTGCGCGACAGGCATTCCTTGAGGCGGTTGGCGTCAAGATTGACGCCGCGGCAATTTGCGACGATCTCCGCGCCGCAGCCCTTCGCCAGCATGGCAGCCGCATCGCCAAAGCTCATTGTTTCCGCCGCCGCCCATGACGGCGCGGCCAGCAATGCGGCCAACAGAAAAATCCTCCCCCGGACCATGGGGACATCTCAACCGATGATTTCAAGGATGGTCAAGGGCCACGAAGGTCGCGCGGCGCGGTCTCCACGGCACTGTTGCCGCGGCGACAGCGAGAATCACGCCCGCTCGACGAAACTGTCGACCACCTTCTTCTCGCCGGCCTTGTCGAAAGCGATGGTGAGCTTGTTGCCGTCGATCTTCACGACATGGCCGTAGCCGAATTTCTGGTGGAAGACGCGGTCGTCCAGCGAGAATTCGGAAACCGAGGTGGATTTCGCCACCAGCTCGCCCTCGATCACCATGGGCGCGCGCTTGTTGCGCGAGAACCCGCCGGACGCGTACGACGACTGGTCCTCGTTGAAGCCGCCGCGGGCCTGCCCGCCGCGGTTGCGGGCGCGGTTGGCCTGGGCGCGCTGCCAGCCCGGCGTCGAATAGCTGGAGCCGAACGATTCGACGTTGTCGAAGCGCGAGGGGCCGTAGCCGCCCGCGCCGCCCCAGCCCGAGCCGCCCTTGGACTCCGTGATCTCGACGCTCGCGGCCGGCAGTTCGTCGAGGAAGCGCGAGGGGATCGTGGTCGACCAGGTGCCGTGGATGCGGCGGTTGGTGGCGAAGAAAAGCTTGGCACGGCGGCGTGCCCGCGTCAGGCCGACATGGGCGAGGCGGCGCTCCTCCTCCAGCCCCGCGCGGCCCTGTTCATCGAGCGTGCGCTGGCTCGGGAACAGGCCTTCCTCCCAGCCGGGCAGGAACACGTTGTCGAACTCCAGCCCCTTGGCGGAATGCAGCGTCATCAGCGACACCGCTTCCTCCTGGGCGCCGTCCTCGCGGTCCATCACCAGCGCAATATGCTCAAGGAAGCCCACGAGGTTCTCGAACTCCTCCATGGAGCGGACCAGTTCCTTCAGATTGTCCAGCCGGCCGGCGGCGTCTGCGGAGCGGTCCTTCTGCCACATCTCGGTATAGCCGCTCTCGTCGAGCACGATCTCGGCGAGCTCCGTATGCGAGGTGACCTCGGCCTGCGCGCGCCAGCGGTCGAATTGCAGCACGAGCTCGCGCAAGGAGCTGCGCGCCTTCGGCTTCAGCTCGTCGGTCTCGACCACCGCGCGGGCGGCGTCGAACAGCGAGATGCGGCGCTTGCGGGCGTGGTCGTGCAGCATCTGCACGGTGGCATCGCCGAGCCCGCGCTTGGGCGTGTTGATGATGCGCTCGAAGGCGAGATCGTCGGACGGCGAATTGATGGTGCGCAGATAGGCCAGTGCATCGCGGATTTCGGCGCGCTCATAGAAGCGCGGACCGCCGATCACGCGATAGGGCAGGCCCAGCGTGACGAAGCGGTCTTCGAACTCGCGCATCTGGAACGAGGCGCGCACCAGGATGGCGATCTCGTTGAGGTTTTCCTTGGCGCGCTGCAGCTCCTCGATCTCCTCGCCGATGGCGCGGGCCTCCTCCTCGGAATCCCAGGCGCCGGTGACGGTGACCTTCTCGCCGTCGACATCCTCGGTGCGCAGCGTCTTGCCGAGCCGGCCTTCGTTGTGCGCGATCAGATGCGAGGCGGCGGACAGGATGTGGCCGGTCGAACGGTAATTGCGCTCCAGGCGGATGACCTTCGCGCCGGGGAAATCGTGCTCGAAGCGCAGGATGTTGTCGACCTCGGCGCCGCGCCAGCCGTAGATGGACTGGTCGTCGTCGCCGACGCAGCAGATGTTCTTCGGCGGGGCGGCCGGCGGGGACAATTCCGTCATTCCGGGGCGATGCACAGCATTCCCGGAATCTCGAGGTTCCGGGTTCTCGTCTTCGACGAGCCCCGGAATGACATTGGAGAGCGGCTGGCCCTTTGCGGGCGAGGGCGCCTGCGAGAGCAGCCGCAGCCACAGATACTGCGCGACGTTGGTGTCCTGATATTCGTCGACCAGGATGAACTTGAAGCGGTTCTGGTAGCCGCGCAGCACGTCGGGGTGCTCGCGGAAGATGCGGATATTCTCGAGCAGGAGATCGCCGAAATCGGCGGCGTTGAGGATCTTCAGCCGCTCCTGGTAGGCCGTGTAGAGCTTGCCGCCCTTGCCGTTGCCGAACACGGCGGCTTCGCCGGCCGGCACCTGCGAGGGCGTCAGCCCGCGGTTCTTCCAGCCGTCGATCAAATTGGCCAGCATGCGCGCGGGCCAGCGCTTGTCGTCGATGTTCTCGGCCTGAAGCAGCTGTTTCAGCAGCCGCACCTGGTCGTCGACATCAAGCACGGTGAAGTTGGACTTCAGCTGCGCCAGCTCGGCATGGTGGCGCAGGATGCGGCCGCCGATGGAATGGAAGGTGCCGAGCCACGGCATGCCCTCGACCGCATGGCCGAGCATCTGGCCGAGCCGCAGCTTCATCTCGCGCGCGGCCTTGTTGGTGAAGGTCACCGACAGGATTTCGTGCGGCCGGGCGCGGCCCTGGCTCAGGATATGGGCGATGCGGGTGGTCAGCACGCGCGTCTTGCCGGTGCCGGCGCCGGCCAGCACCAGCACGGGGCCGTCAAGCGCTTCCACCGCCTCGCGCTGCTCGGGATTGAGTCCGTTCAGGTACTGCGGACCGGCGCCGGCGCGCGCCCGCGCGGCGATCCCGCCGGCCGCCGGCTGATGCTCGGGAACGCTCGCATGGGACAATTTATTCGGCTCGGTCATCGCGAATCGCATTTACCCCACGATGGCACCATGGGGCGGTGAAAGGGAGCCTTCTTAGCAGGGATTGGGGGTCATATAGGGGCCGTGACGGCATTTTGACAGGTTTTATCGCGCCGGACCCGGGAGCGTTTCGTTCCCTTCCAGCGCAGAATTTTCGCAGCTTCGGCGCGGAACCCTTGTTCCCCGCAAGGCATTGTCCGGACATGCACACGGCGCGCCGTTCGCGCCCGCAGGAGAGGACAAGGTCATGTTGAGCTGGGTTGTTACGTTTCTGGTCATCGCGCTGATCGCCGGCGTCCTGGGCTTCGGCGGCATCGCAGGCGTCTCCGTCGAAATCGCCAAGGCGATCTTCTTCATCGCCGTGGTGCTGTTCCTGATCTCGGCGGTGGTCGGCTTGGTCCGCGGCCGAAGCAACGTCTAGCGCCGCTTCTGGCGCTACCTCGAGGGCATCGACACCTTGCGGCCGATGCCCTCCGGCTGCGACAGCGCGGCATGGACAGTGGCGACATCGGCAATGCGGGCGCGGATGTCGGGCGGAAACGGCGCCACCTTGCGCGTCGTCATGTCGATGTGCAGCGAGATTACGTCGCCGAAAGCCATCCCTCGCCGGCATGGCGCAATTCCCCGAACGTATGCAGCCGCTTCTCGTCCGCCCCCAGCAGGTAGATCGTCACCTGCACGGGATCGCCGAGGTGAATCTCCCGCAAGTAGCGGACATGGCATTCGGCGGTGAAGGTCGAGCCGTGACGTTCCTTCTTGTAGGCCGGCCCGATGCCGAGCTGCAGCCACAGCTCGTCGATGGCGCGGTCCATCATCACGTTGTAATAGGCCATGTTGAGATGGCCGTTGTAATCGATCCATTGCGGCTCGATCTGCATCACGGAAGACACGAACGGGGCGGTCGGCAGCTTCAGGTCGCGGGCGGCGGTTGCGGCGGTCATCGTGTCTCCAGGTCGGCACAATCTGGTTCTTGACCCCTTATATATCCTTTGCCACCGTCTCCCAAAGCCGGGAGGAATTTTGACGTGGCGACAACGACAGCAAGCACATTGCAACGGCCGGAGCCGCAGGCCCTGAAAAGCGCTGTCGAGGCGCTGGCGGCGCGGTTCGGCAACCGGCTGATCACTTCGCAGGCGGTGCGCGATCAGCATGCCCATACCACCACGTGGCTGGCGTCGCAGCCGCCGGACGCGGTGGTGATGGCGCAGGAGACCGCCGACATCCAGGATGTGGTGCGGATTTGCGCCAAGAACGGCGTGCCGGTGATTGCGTTCGGCACCGGCACTTCGCTGGAAGGCCAGGTCAATGCGCCGGCCGGCGGCGTCTGCATCGATCTGCGCGACATGAACAAGGTCCTCGCAGTGCATGCCGACGATCTGGATTGCGTGATCCAGCCCGGCGTCACCCGCAAGGCGCTGAACGAGTATCTGCGCGACCAGGGCGTGTTCTTCCCGATCGATCCCGGCGCCGACGCCTCGCTCGGCGGCATGACCTCGACGCGGGCGTCGGGCACCAACGCCGTGCGCTACGGCACCATGCGCGAGAACGTGCTGGCGCTGAAGGTGGTGCGCGGCGACGGCGAGATCATCACCACGGGCACGCGGGCGAAAAAATCCTCCGCCGGCTACGATCTCACCCATCTCTTCGTCGGCGCCGAAGGCACGCTCGGCATCATCTCCGAACTGACCATCAAGCTGCGCGGCATTCCGGAGACGATCGCCGCCGCTGCCTGTTCGTTCGACACCGTGCGCGGCGCCTGTCAGGCGACGATCCTCGCCATCCAGACCGGCATTCCGGTGGCGCGCATCGAGCTGCTCAACGCCGAGCAGGTCAAGGCGTGCAATTCCTATTCGAAACTGACGCTGCCGGAGACGCCCCTGCTGCTGCTGGAATTCCACGGCAGCGAGGCCGAAGTCGCCGAGCAGTCGAAGAATTTCGCCGAGATCGCCAGGGAATGCGGCGGCGGCGATTTTTCCTGGACCACCAAGCCGGAGGACCGCACCAGGCTGTGGCAGGCGCGGCATGACGCCTATTGGTCCGTGAAGGCGCTGCGCCCCGGCGCCGGCGTGGTCGCGACCGACGTCTGCGTGCCGATCTCGCGGCTCGCCGACTGCGTCACCGAGACCGAGGACGATCTCAAGCGCCTTGGCCTGCTGTCGCCGATCGTCGGCCATGTCGGCGACGGCAATTTTCATTGCTCGCTGGTGTGCGATGTCGACAACGCCGAGGAGATGGCGCGGGGCGAGGAGTTCATGCATCGTCTCGTCGAGCGCGCCCAGGCGATGGGCGGCACCTGCACCGGTGAGCACGGTATCGGCCAGGGCAAGCAGAAATATCTCGAGGCCGAGCTCGGCCCCCAGGCGCTCGATGCCATGCGCGCGCTGAAAAAGGCGCTCGATCCGCAAAACATCTTCAATCCCGGCAAGATCGTGCCGGCGAACTAGAGCATGATCCGGAAAAGTGTGAAGCGGTTTTCCGAAAAGATCATGCTCAAACAACTACCTAAAGCGCGATGACTCGTCCCGATCTCGTCGCGCTTTAGATTTCATTGGGTTTCCAGCCGCGGCGGGCAGGCGCGATGAATTGGCTGAGGAAGAGGCGCACGGAAATCTGGGACCAGGCGATCGAGGCGCCGACCGGCGATATCGAGGCGGCGAAGCGAATCCGCGAGATTTGCCGTTCCGCCGCCGACAGCGCCGCAAAGGTCGGCGCCGCGGCCGACCGCACGCATAGGAAGATAAAGCCGGACGTCGAGCGCTTCGAGCGCGCGGCGCGGGCGGCAATGGAGGCCGCCATGCAGGTTTGCGACGAATTGCTGCGCGATGCCGCCGTGCGCCAGATCGTCGAGCTGTGCCTGAAGGCGGGCAACCTCACCACGGCGCAAACGTTGTTTCGCGCCATCCAGACCAAATCGATCCGGGACGAGCTGGTGCGGGAATTCCCGCAATTGCAGCCGTAGCCGGCCGGGCGCAGGTCGTTCCGACGGGCAGCGATGCCGCCATTTCGTCACTGGGGACGCGCGGTGATCGCCTTGCGGATGGCCGCGAGCGGCGCGGCGTCGTTGAATTCCAGCGCTTCGCCGCGGCGCAGCAGGCCGAGATCGCGCCACAGCGCGGCAAGGTCGGGCGTCACGGGTTTGCCGCCCATTTCCTTGTGGAGCCGCGTCAGCACGTCGACGCCGACGGCCTTGTCTGCGGTAGCGAGCACGCGTGCGATCGGCCAGTCCCGTTCGTGGTTGCCGCCCGCGGCGATTACGCCGCGCATCGCGTCCTGCAGTCCGAGCCGGTTGCCCGTGGCCTTGCGAATCTCGATGTCTGCCAGCAGGCAGAACAGGGCGCCACCCCAGTATCTGCGGCCCCAGGTGTCGGTATTGTCGAGACCGCGGTCGCCAGGCTCCGGAAGTCCCTGCGGCATGTCGCGCATCATCGCCTGCCAGATGGCGGAAACGGTAAGATCGCCCGCCTGCACCCGCGCAATCGGTTCGACATAAACCGCCAGTCCCTCGGAGAGCCAGGCGTACCGTTCGGCCATGTCGGGCAACGCGAGATGCACCATTTCGTGCACCATGATCCAATCACGCCGAAGATCGCCCTCGTCGGCATCGCGCCCGAGCATTACGCGGATCGCCGCGCCGCGGTAGCCCCAGGTGGTGCCGCCGCGCACGCGCGGGCCATTGACCGGCACGATCAGCAGTTTCAGCTCTGCCACGGGGAAGTGTCCATAGTAGGTGGCGACGGCCTCGGCCGAAGTTCGCACCCAGTCCAGCACCTTCTGCCTCGGCAGTACAATTTCTCCGGGCGCGAAGGCGACATGGATGATGCTGCCCGATATGTCGAGATCGGTCTTGGACAGCTTTTCGAATGCATCGTAAGGCATCCGGTCCCCGCGCAGGTATTCGGACTGCGCGTCGGCGCGGATGACCAACGCACCACCCAGCGCCGCAACGAGGGCTGCGACAATTCCGATCGCGCGAAACGGCACCGCGAGCCTCATGGCGTTTTGCCTCCCGCTGCAATGTCGGCGGGGTTCCTCAGAAAGGAAGTCGCTTGCTCTTCGAGATCGTCGATCATGGCCGCAAGCAAGGCCTCGCCCTTTTCGAGCGTTGCCAGCGTCGGATCGCCAAAGCTGCCGGACCGGCTGTAGTTCGGCGACGCTGTGTCCGTGGGAGTTAGCGGTCCGGGCACGGATTGCACGATCGTCGGGCTTGCTTCCGCGCGCGACATGTCGACGAATTCGGGCGAGATGGCGAGCATCAGCGAGGTCTCCAGTTCGTCGGCGTGACTGCCGTGGCGCTGCCGCTGCAGTCTCGCTGAGGCTTTGCAGTAGCGCGGACCTTCGTGAATCTTCAGGTGCATCGCCTTGCCGGGTCCGAGCCCCGCCAGCGCTCGATCGACGGGACCGCGCGTGCTGAGGCCAGTATCGAGCACGAACAGCGCCCGACAGCCATGGCGCAGAATCTCCGACGAGATCTCTCCTACCAATGCCTCGAATGTCGCAGCCGACAGACTGACATTGCCGGCATATTCGACGAAGGCGGGATAGTGCCCGTAGGTCAGTGTCGGCCAGACCAGCGCGTCGATGCGCGAAGCGAGCCGCCTGGCAAGAAATTCCGCCTGGATGCGATCGGTGTCGAGCGGCAGATGAAGGCCGTGCTGTTTTGCACCCGCGCCGATCGGCAGGATTGCGGCCGCGCCGGCGGCAATCCGGCGGCCGACTTCGTCCCATCTCAAGTGCTCGACGAGATGGCGTTCGGCCTCAACGCGCATGTATCCGGCCCTTCGAAGTCAGGCTGAGACGCCCGATAGACACCCGCTTGTGACCCAGCCGTGCAGATAGCCCGCTCCCCGCGCGGAGGCGCTGTCGGGATCGTCGTAGGTCGCGAGCATCGAGCACAGCACGCCGAACGGCGCACCTGCGGCCGCTTCGTCCCACATCATGGCCTCTTCGGGCGGCAACTCGCGAAACATCGGCGTGTTGTCCCGCCGCCAGACAAGGATGCGGAAGGGTTCCCCGGGAATTTCCGCGTCGGGCGGCGTCTCCTCGGCCTTGAGGGCGCGCCAGATGGCCGATGCATTGGTCGCAAGATCGAGCCGCGTTGCGGCAGGGTGCGCGGTGAAGGTGAGATCCTTCCAGATCTCGGGCGCGAACGCTGCGACGTCCGCAAGCGTCAGCACCGCGCCGTCGCGGGCGTCGAAGGCGTTGTTGAGCGCCTTTTCCAGGCCCGCGAGATCGGCCAGCACCGGATAGTCGCTGTAGGGCGGCGAACTGCGCAGGAAGTCGGGCAGGGCTTGCGAAAACCAGCGCAAGTTGGCATTCCCGGAAGGCCGTGCCTTGACATAGGCGTGCCCCATTTCGTCGAACATCTCGTCGCCGAGATAGACGTGCAGCAAATCATGGTCGTTGCGCAACGCCTCGACCAGCCGCGAGCCGTAGGCATGACGATAGACGCCGAACAGCGTCGCGCGCGTCTCCCTGGGGCTGTCGGGAATTTCGGCCAGCACGGTGTCGTCGCCGTCGAGAATGCCGCGCTGAAACTCGGCCTGCTGGCGGGCAAGGTCGCTCATCGCGCCGCCGGGCCCAGCACCTGTTCGGCCACCGCGCGGGTGCGATCGACTTCTGCAACGAGCTCGTGAAGCGGCGGAATGTTGTCGTCCCGCTCGATCATGGTCGAGACGCGGCCGAAACGCCGCAAGGCCGCCGCATAGAGCTCCCAGACATCCTCGCAGACCGGATGATCGTGGGTATCGATGATGTGCGTGCCCATGTGGCTGTGGCCGGCCATGTGGAACTGTACCACGCGATCCGCCGGGATGCCGTTCAGGAAGGTGAGGGGGTCGTACCCGTGGTTGAACGCGCTGACATAGACGTTGTTGACGTCGAACAGCAGCCAGCAGCCGGAACGGCGCGAGAGCTCCGAGAGAAACTCCCATTCGCTCATCTCGGAATTGCTGAACTGAACGTAGGTCGAGACATTCTCGAGCGCGATGGCCCGTCCGAGGAAATCCTGAACCAGCTGGACGCGGCCGACGACATGGTCGAGCGCTTCCTGCGTGTAGGGGATCGGCAGCAGGTCGTGCAGGTTCTTGCCATGCACGCCGGTCCAGCACAGGTGATCCGATACCCATTTCGGCTCGACGCGACGGGCGAGGTCTTTCAGGGATTGCAGATATTCGAAGTTGGGCGGCGCGGTGGATGCGATCGACAGCGACACGCCGTGCATCACGACCGGATACCGCGCGCAGATCCGCTCTAAGGTACGCAGCGGCTGGCCGCCCGGCACCATGTAGTTTTCGCTGATCACCTCGAACCAGTCGACTGGCGGGTTGCCGGACAGGATCTCGTCGTAATGCTGATGACGCAGCCCAAGGCCGAAGCCGAGAAACGGCGGCTTGGCGGACGGCCATGGGCCGTCCTTGCGCGAGGTGTCCGGCAATCTGCTTGCGACGTTCATCCAGTTCCGCTCGTCTGCGTCAGACGGAAAGCTATCACGAAACGGGGGCCGGTCCTACCGGACCCCGTTCCGGCTGCGTCCCTAGGACGGGGTGAACTTGCCCTTGGCAGCGGCGCACTTTTCCTTGGTCATGGCCGAAAAGCCCTGACCCTTGCAGGCGTTCTGGCCCTTGCAGGCGTTGGACGCGCTCTTGCACGCGCTCTGGCCCTTGCAAGCGTTGGCGCCCACGCACTTGCCCTCGTCGGCGGCGTAGGTGGTGGTCGACACGGTTGTGCCCGCCAGGAACAGGGTGGCGGCGGCAGCGGCGAGAACAGCACCGGACTTGGACGTCATCTTCATGGGGTTTCTCCTCCTGGGCGAATGAAGGCGCCGGCCCTCGTTGGGACTGCACCGGATAGGGTACGGACGGAAACCATCGCTGGTTACACGGCCGCAGGGAATTTCTTCGCTTGCCAGAGAAGGAGGCCCGGCGAGCCGCCGAGCCTCCGGAATGGGCAAAGATTCGGCTCAGCTCTTGACGAATGCGCCGCCCTTGGCCTTGCAGGCGGCTTCCGACGCCATTGAGAAACCCTGGCCCTTGCAGGCGTTCAGGCCCTTGCAGGAATTGGAAGCGCTCTTGCATGCGCTCTGGCCCTTGCAGGCGTTGGCGGCCATGCACTTGCCCTGCGCGGCGGCCGCGGGGGTCGACACCGTCGACACCACGGTTCCGGCAAGGAACAGCGTGGCGGCGGCAGCGGCGAGCGTGGCACCCGACTTGGAATCCAACTTCATGACGTTCTCCTCAATGATTGACGACAATGGCGCCTCGAGGGATCGTTTCGACCCGCGAGCCGCACAAGGAAGGAAGCCCATTTATCGGATCGGCTTCGCGAAGGCCGAAGCCGGTTCGATGAATGCTCATCCAGAGCGAGCTACGAAGCAGCCTGCGATTTGGTTACAGTTGCTCGAAAGAAAATTTTGTCGATCGCCCGATCCGTAGCTCGTCCGTGTCTAACCCCGGCCGCACAACAGTATTTCGTTGCCCAGCGGGCGTATTTGGTCAGCCACACTGACTTTTCGGGCTGCCTCAGTTTTGCGCCGAGCGTCGCGGCTTCAGCTTCGCCATCTGCTTGACGGTGGCCGCCAACTCCTCGGCATGGAACGAGGGGAACGAACAGATGCGATTGCTGCAGGCAAAAGCCGCGGGCTCGCCGAGATCGGGATATTCGACGTCGGGATTGGGCAGCTTGCCCTCGCGCAAGTCCAGCCATTCCAGCCGCTTGTAACGGGCAGGAAGCGCGCGAGCCACCGTGTGCAACTCCTGCGCCCGCTTGTCGTCCTTGTGACCCACGATGGTCACATGCGTCGGCTCGATCGCCAGTTCTTCGTCGGCAAGCAACACCCCCGGCAGCGGGCGGATCATCTCGTCCGATGCGCCCGCCAGATAACGCATCGCGTGCGAGGCCTGTTCGCGATACAACGCGTTGCCGAAATAGCGGTTGAGCAGGTTCAGGAAACGGGCGACCTGCACCTGATCTTCGACCAGTTTCGCCGGCCTGGCAAACACGCCGGTGCTCGCTTCCGGTTTGGCTGCGGTGAAGAAACCGCCAGCCTCGTCGCGAAAAGTTGCGATGAAATCGCCGGCCCTGGCCGCCGATGTCAACCAGTCGCGGTTGCCGGTGGCAGCATAGAGATCGAGGAACGCCTGCCCCATGGCGAGCGTATCGCCGATGAACGGACCGCCGCGGTCTTTCGCGCCGTGGTCGAAGCCGCCATCGGGCCGCGCGCGGTTGGCCAGCACCCATTTTGCGGCACGCTCGGCGCTCGAGAGCGCCTTGGTATCGCGGGCCACGCTGTAGTAGGCGGCGAGGCCGGAGATCGCCCAGCCATTCTCCCGCGCGTAGAGATTCTTGTCGATGCGCGGCATGCCAAGCGCGCGCCGCCCGGCATCCGAAAGCGCATAATACTTGTGTCCGTCAACGTCGTGATTGAGGTCGGCGTCCTGGCTGACGTAGAACGCGCCCGCGGAATCCTGCAGGAAAGCCGCCAGGTAGCGTGCGATGTCGCGCGCAGCGGCAAGGTATTTCGGATCCTTCCACAGCGCGTAGGCCTGGCTGTACTGCCGCAGATACTGCGCCTGGAACGACATGATTCTTTCGAAATGCGGCTTCTGCCACGAGCCGGCTTCCGAGTACTGGTACGCGCCGCCCCATACCGGATCGATCAGCGCCAGCGCGGCATCGAGCGTCTGCCGCGCGCGCCGGCCCGCCATCGCATCGCCCGCTTCGGCACGGGTGATTGCGAGGTCCATGCTGTCGGCGTCGATGTATTTTTGCGCTTCACCCCAGCCGCCGAGTTTCTCGTCGTACGACTCCTCGTAGGTTTTCGACAGCGCCCCGCGCTGCCCCTCGGTGAGGAAGGCGGATGCCGCGGGTTTCACAGCGAAGGCTTCGGTGACGGAGGGCCCGGGCGACGGATCGTCGATGATGGCCTTCAAGAGCGCCTGCATGCGCAGCGGCTCGATATAGCCCCTGATCTTGGCGATCTCGCTGCCGTCGGGACCGAACACTATGGTCGCAGGCCAGCCCCAATCGCCATAGCGGCCGGAGAGATCGGGATTGGCGTCCTGGTCGACGCGTACCGGGATATACTTTGCGGCGAGCAGCCCCTGCACCTCGGGATCGGCGTAGGTCGTCTTCTCCATCACGTGGCACCAATGACACCACACCGCCTCGAGATCGAGAATGACGAAACGCTGCTCCGCCGTCGCGCGGGTAAACAGCTCGTCGTTCCAATCGCTCCATTTCGCTTCACCCGCCGACGCAGGCAAGGCGCAGAGTGCGGCAACGGCGATTGCGGCGATGCGAAGCAGGTTCATGTCATTCCCCGTGTGCGGTTCACCGCCCAGCTACGTGGCGGGACAGCTCGGCGGCTCGGTCTCTGGCCGGATGTCACGGGAACGTGAGCCGGCTCAGGGCGTCGCCTCGCGCTGCCCGGCGGCATTGAGCAGCAGCCGGTCCAGCGATGCTGCACCCGGCCCGGCGATGGCGAGCCACAAAAAGCCGGCGAAGTACGTCGCCTCCTCAAAGCCGAGCAATGTCTCCAGCGAATCCACCGACTCCCATTTGGCCGACTTGATGGCGACCAGCATGGTGAACGCGAGCATCGCCGCGGGAATCCGGGTGAACAGGCCGAGGATCAGCATGATCCCTCCGAAGAACTCCACCCCCGACACGAACGGCGTCATGATCTTGGGAAACAGGATGCCCCATTCGGCGAAGTTCTGTGTGATCTGGGGCAGGTTGTTGAGCTTGCCCCAGCCGCTCAACATGAAAACGTAGCCCACCACCAGACGCATGATCAGCGGCCCGGCCCATACGAAGTGGGAGGCGATATGCGAGGGCAGCAGAATGAGCAGATTAACGATAAAATTCATGGGTTAAACCTCTCGAAACTTCTGAGGGACGACCGGCCATTGGCCATCCTTCGACGCCGTCTGGAATGCGCCGGCCAAGACCCCGACCGGCGGAGTTTCGAGCAAGCCGACCCGCTTGTTACGGGGCGATGGAAATTTTGCGTCTGGCTAACCGAATTTTTGCAACGCCGGAAACGTCTCCAGCAACCAAATGCTGACATTGGAGATGGCGCCGGTTAGGAAAGCAACGCCGGTTATGACCATCAACACGCCCATGACATGCTCGATGCGGGCGAGATGCTTCTTCATCCGCATGAACATTTCCGAGAACTGCTCGACCGCAAACGCGGCCAGCAGGAAGGGAATGCCCAGCCCGAGGGAATAAACCGCGAGCAGCATCGCGCCCCTGGTTACGGTGGCTTCCGCGGCGGCCACCGACAGGATCGCCGCCAGGATCGGCCCGATACAGGGGGTCCACCCGAACGCGAAGGCCAGTCCCATCACATAGGCGCCCCAGAGCCCGACGGGCTTGGGGATCGGCAGACGGCCCTCTCGCATCAGAAAGCCGATCCGGGTCAGCCCGAGAAAATGCAGGCCCATGGCGATGATGATGACGCCGGCGAGGATCGACAGCTCTGCCGACCATGTCCGGATGAGGCCGCCGATCAGCGAGGCGCTGGCGCCGAGTGCGACGAACACCGTGGAGAAGCCGAGCACGAACATCAGCGCGGACGTCATCACCGCGCGCCGGGATGCCTGCGCGCTTTCCTCGTTGGCGACATGCTCGATGGTGGCGCCCGTGAGATACACCAGATAAGGCGGCACCAGCGGCAGCACGCAGGGCGACAGGAAGCTGATCAACCCCGCCAGAACCGCCGCCGGTACCGAAACGTCGTGCATGCCTCACCTCGAAAAAACCCGCACCGTCTATCCTATTGGCTCGTACGAGCGCAACATTCCAGTAGTTTCGCGCGAGCCGGAGCTTTATTGCAGTCACGGGGCCGTGTGTAACTTTTCCTCTCGCGATGCGTATCGTGGAAGTGACCAAGCCTGCCCAGTTCAGGAAGCCGGATGCGTATCGGAATTCGCAGCGCCATATCCGCACTCGTGCTGACCTCGATCGTGGTCAGCGCGATCGTGGTGCATTTGCTGTGGTGGCGTACCGCGAGCCAGGTCAGCCAGACGCTCGCCGACACCATCAACGACCAGATCGTCTCGGCCGTCGGCGACCAGTTGCAATCGATCACGACCGAAGCCCGATCCGCCTCGATCGCGGTGCGCGCGCTTCTGACCGAAAAGGTGCTCGACATCCGCGATGAGCGGCGGCGCAAGTTCGTGTTCCTGTCGCAGTTGCAGGCCCAGCCCACCATTTCCTGGGTCGCGTTCGGCCGCCCGGACAATTCGTTCTTCGCCGCCCACAAGCTCGGCGACAACGCCGTCGAAACGCTGGAGATCGACGTCAATCGCAAGCTCAAGGTCGAGCAGTATGAGTTCGAGGCGGGCGATCTGAAGCTCAAGGACAGTCGCATTGAGGACACAAAGTATCTGGTCACCGCGCAAGAGTGGTACAGCGGGTCCGATCTCTGGTCCACGCTCACGGTGCATCCGACCGGCGAGCGGCCGGCGGCGGCGTTTGCCGTGCCGATCGACATCGACGGCGAGCGCACCGGCGTGCTGGCGGTCATCATCGAACTGACGCGGGTGTCGAATTTCCTGTCGCAGCTCACGGTCGGGAAATCGGCGGGCGCTTTCATTCTCGATCCGCAAGGCGCTGCGATTGCCGCGCCCGACGCCAATGCCGACGAACTTACGCCGCTGAAGACGGATCATCCGTTGTTTCCCGTGGCCGTCGATGCGATCCGGCAGGCGCGCGGTGCGTATGATCCGGCGAATTCGCAGCCCTTCAACACCGCCGTCGTCAGGGACGGCCTGGCCTACAAGACCGTGCTTACGCCGATTTCGTTTCCCGGCTGGTCGCTGGTGACCGTCGTGCCGGAATCGGAATTTCTCGGGCCGGTGCAGGCGACCATCCGCAACCTGCTGATCGGGCTCGCCGCCCTGATTGTTTTCGCGGGCCTCGTGTCCGCGTGGCTGGCGCAGCGGCTGATCGCGGCGCCGCTGATCAAGGTGATGAACGAGATCAGGCATGTCGAACGCTTCGACCTCGACAAGGTGCAGCGGCACTCCTCGCGTCTGACCGAGATATCCAACCTTTCGGCGGCGATCGGCGACATGGCGCAGGGACTTGCCGCGTTCCGCAAATACATCCCCGCCGATCTCGTGCGGCGGCTGATCAGCGACGGCAACGGCGCGCGGCTCGGCGGCGCCGTGCGGCCGATGAGCGTGATGTTCATCGATCTTGCCGGTTTCACCGGCATGTCCGAACGGCTCGGCGACCGCATCATCCCGCTGCTCTCGCGCTATTTCGACGTAGTCTCGGCGCAGATCCAGGAATGCGGCGGCACCATCGACAAGTTCATCGGCGATGCCGTGATGGCCTTCTGGGGGGCGCCAGCGCCCAATGCCGATCACGCCGTCGATTGTTGCCGCGCGGCGCTGGCCTGCCAGCGCGCGGTGGACGAGGCCGGCCTCCTCGATGACCACGGCGCGAAGGTGAAAATCCGCATCGGGGTCAATTCCGGCGACATGCTGGTCGGCAATATCGGATCGGAGGTGCGCCTGAACTACACGGTGATCGGCGATGCCGTGAATATCGCAAGCCGGCTCGAGAGCACCAACAAGAGCTACGGCTCCACCATTCTCATCGGCCCGGAGACGCGTCGCCTGGCGGGCGAGCGCATCGTGGTGCGCGAGCTCGATCGCCTCGCGGTCTACGGCCGCGCCGGGGGACTGCAGATCTACGAACTGCTCGGCATGGCCGGCGAGTGCGATGAACTGCGCGGCTGGATCGCGACATATGAATCGGGTCTGGCGGCGTGGCGCGCGGGCGATTTCGCCGAAGCCATCGGTTATTTCGAGCAGGCTTCGAAGTCGAGGCCGGACGATGCCGCATCGACGCTGATGATCGAGCGCTGCAAGCAGCAGATCGAAAATCCCACGGCCGAAGGCTGGGACGGCACCAGCGTGGCGCGGACGAAGTAAGCGTTGCTGCGACGATACACGTAATGCCCGTACTTACGTCTGTCGCCATGCAACGGCGACGCGCCTTTGGCGAACGCAAGGGCTGCGTCGGCGGCTCTTGACCTGGTCGCGCGCAGATGGTCCGAGTGTCGTGCGGCGAACGGGAACGACATGAAGATCAAGCTGCCCTTCTATTACGGCTGGATGATCGTCGCCGTGGTGTTCGTCACCATGGCGATCGGCGTCAATGCGCGCACCGCGTTCTCGTTGCTGTTTCCGCCCATCATCGGCGAGTTCGGCTGGGACCGCGGCGTCACCGCCGGCGCGTTCTCCTTCGGCTTTGTCGTGTCGGCGGCGATGAGCCCGCTGATCGGCCGGCTGATGGACCGCACCGGCCCGCGCGGGGTGATGGAGCTCGGCGTCGCGCTGATGGGCGGCGGCATGCTGCTGGCGCCGCTGACCACGCAGCCCTGGCAGCTTTACCTCACCATCGGCGTGCTGGTCGGCGCCGGCAGCGTCTGCCTCGGCTACTCCGGGCAATCGCTGTTCGTGCCGAACTGGTTCGTGCGCCGCCGCGGCCTTGCGCTCGGCATTGCCTTTGCCGGCGTCGGCATCGGCTCGGTGACGCTGCTGCCCTGGGTGCAGCACATGATCGAAGAGACCGGATGGCGCACCGCCTGCACGGCGATGGGCATCCTGATCGTCGTGGTGCTGGCGCCGATCAACCTGTTGCTGCACAAGCGCCCGGAAGACATCGGCCTGCTGCCCGACGGCGATCCCGCGCCGACCGCGACATCGCCCAGGCCGGTCTCCAACATCGTCGATCCCGTATGGGCGAATACCGACTGGACGCTGGCTCTTGCGATGCGCACCGCGCGCTTCTGGTGGATCGCGACCGGATATTTCTGCGGGCTGTACATTTGGTATGCGGTGCAGGTGCACCAGACCAAATTCCTGCTCGATATCGGCTTCTCTCCCACCGTTGGCGTCTGGGCGCTCGGCGTGGTCTCGCTGCTCGGCATTCCCGGCCAGATCTGGCTCGGCCATCTCTCCGACCGCATCGGCCGCGAGTGGGTGTGGGCGATCAGCTGCATCGGCTTTGCGATCTGCTTCACTGCGCTGGTCGCGCTGAAATACTGGCCGAGCCTGTGGCTGATCTATTTGATGGTGTTTACGCAGGGCGCGCTCGGCTACGGTCTCACCGCGGTGATGGGGCCGGTCGTGCTGGAGATATTCCAGGGCAAGCATTACGGCAGCATCTTCGGCACCATCATGCTTGCCGCGCTTGCCGGCGGCGCGGCAGGGCCATGGGCCACCGGCGCGCTGCATGATCTCACCGGCAGCTACACCATCGCCTTTGCCCTCGGCATCGTCGTGAGCGTGCTGTCGGCGATTGCGATCTGGCAGGCCTCTCCCGGCAAGGTCCGCGCCGTCGCGGGCAGGATACCGCAGGGGTAGGGCGCCGCTACTTCGCGTCGAACGTATCGCCGATCGCGTATTGCAGCTCGTTGAGGGCGCGCAGGAAACTGTCGGCCGGCGTGGTGTCGGGATCGATCAGGCGGTGCAGGCGAAAGCCGTCCTCCAGCGCCAGCAGGATTGCGGCCACCCATCCCGGATTCTCGAAATTCTTGCCCTCATGCTTCGAAATGATCGTGACGATCTCGGTGAGCATCTGCCGCCGCGCGCGCAGGCGCTTGGCGAGTTCCGGCCGCCGCTTCTCCGCGCGCGCCACGAACAGGATCATTTCCATGTGAAGCAGGGGCGCGCGTCCCAGCGGGTCATGCCGCGCCCGATCGAAGTTCTTGAACGCGGCGATGAAATCTTTCATGTCCTGGTGCTTGGCCAGGAGATCGAGGTTGCGCCGGATCGTCTGTTCGACGTGATCCTCCAGCATCGCGACGATCAGTTCGTCCTTGCTGGCGAAATTCGAGTAGAACGCCCCGCGCGTGAAGCCCGCAGCCGCGGCAATCGCCTCGATGCTGGCCGCGTTGATGCCCTGTTCCTCGAATACCCTCGCGGCCGCCTCGAACAGCTTGTCGCGGGTATCGTCCCGGGTCGGTCTGGTGCGGACTCTTGACATCGTGCCAGTTTAGGGCACAATGCAACTCGATACAACAATGTATCGAGTTGCAGAACTAGAACAAGAATCGCAGCGCGGAAACAAACGAGGCTCCCATGAACGAGCATGTTCAGACTGCCGCGACCAGCGAGCCGCTTTTCGACCCGCTCGCGCCGGAGTTCATCCGCAATCCCTATCCCTATTACGAGAAGATGCGCGCCACCGATCCGGTGCATCTGACCGAGCACGGCATGTACGTGGCGAGCCGCCACGCCGACATCGCGCTGGTGCTGCGCGACAAGCGCTTCGGCAAGGACTACCCCGCGCGCATGGAGCGCCGCTACGGCCCCGACATCATGAAGGAGCCGATGATCCGCAACTTCGCGCTGACGATGCTGCAGCAGGATGCGCCCGACCACACCCGCCTGCGCGGCCTCGTGGTGAAAGCCTTCACGGCGCGCCGGGTCGAGGACATGCGCCCGCGCATTCAGCAGATCGTCGACGAGACGCTTGACCACATCGTTCCGCAGGGCAAGATGGACCTGATCGAGGACTTCGCCTTCCGCCTGCCGGTCACCGTGATCTGCGACATGCTCGGCATTCCCGCCGAGCACCGCGAGATGTTCTACACCGGCGCCCGCGACAGCGGCCGCATCCTCGAGCCGGTCCCGCTGACGCCGGAGGAGATCAAGCAGGGCAACGCCCGCCAGGCGATGGCCAAGATGTATTTCGAGCAGCTGTTCGAGCTGCGCCGCAAGGATCCCGGCGACGATCTGACGACGCAGCTGCTGCAGGCCGAGGAGGCCGGCAGCAAGCTCAGCAATGACGAGCTTTACGCCAACATCATCCTGCTGTTCGGCGCCGGCCACGAGACCACCGTCAACCTGATCGGCAACGGCCTGCTGGCGCTGTTCCGCAACCCGGACCAGCTCGCGCTGCTCAAGGCCAGGCCGGAACTCATCACCAACGCGATCGAGGAATTCCTGCGCTACGACTCCTCGGTGCAGCTGACCGGCCGCACCACGATGGAAGACCTCGAACTCGGCGGCCGGCACATTCCGAAGGGCGAGGCCGTGCTTTGCCTGCTCGGCTCGGCCAACCATGATCCGGCCGTCTATCCCGACCATCCCGAGCGGCTCGACATCGTCAGGGCGAACGTCAAGCCGCTCTCCTTCGGCGGCGGCATCCATTTCTGTCTCGGGGCCCAGCTGGCGCGCATCGAGGCGGAGATCGCGATCAGCACCCTGCTACGCCGGATTCCCGACCTGCGGCTGGATGACGCGGAGAATCCCGAATGGCGCCCGACTTTCGTGCTGCGCGGGCTGAAGCGGCTGCCGGCCAGCTGGTAGGGCGAACTTTTGTGACTTCCGGCGACATCCCGTTGATGCCGCTGTGACTCCGCCACACTTGCCTCTATATTGCCGGCTGTCCCGGCGCCGGCCCCCGACGGTGCGGCCGCGTTCGGCGGCACCCGAGAGGAGAGACCGTGCAGACGACGCTGCTCGGATTGGCGATCGCCTTCATCATTGCATTGATAGCAGCGCTCGTCGGGCCGTATTTCATCGACTGGAACCAGTTGCGCCCGCAATTCGAGGCGGAGGCGAGCCGCATTGTCGGCACGCCGGTACGGGTTGCCGGCAAGCTTGACGCGCGGCTGCTGCCGGCGCCCTCGCTGCAGCTGCATTCGGTCACCGTCGGCGGCGCCAACGATCTCGGCAAGGTGCGGGCGGACAAGCTCGACGTCGAGTTCAGCCTGGGTTCGCTGATGCGCGGCGAGTGGCGCGCCACCGAGCTCACCATCGGCGGCCTGGCGCTGGACCTTGGTCTCGATGCTCGCGGCCGGGTCGACTGGCCGGCATCGACCGGCACCTTCAATTTCGGCCAGCTCGCCATCGACAAGCTCAACCTCGCCGGCCGCGTCTCGCTGCATGATGCTTCCAGCCGCGGCACGCTGGAACTCGACGACATCGCGTTCTCCGGCGACGTGCGCTCGCTGGCCGGCTCGATCCGCGGCGACGGCGGTTTCACGATCGGCGGCACGCGCTATCCGTTCAGGGTGTCGTCGGGGCAAACCCAGGACGGCAACGGCACGCGCGTGCATCTCAACGTCGATCGGCGCGCGCTTGCCATCGATCTCGACGGCTTCGTGGCCTTTGTGCAGCGGGCGCCACGCTTCGACGGCACGGTGACGGTGGTCGCGCCCAACGTGAAGGCGAACGAGGCGGGGCCGTACCGGGTCGTCGCCAAGGTCAAGGCCGATCATGCGGGGGCGAGGTTTGACCAGATCGACTTGAGCTATGGCCCGGAGGAGCGCGCGCTGCGTCTTGCGGGTAGCGGCGATGCGGCTTTCGGAACCTCGCCACTGCTGCGCGTGCAGCTTGCGGCCAGGCAGCTCGACGTCGATCGTCTCGTGGCGACTGACAATGCGGAGGCCGTACGCGTGCTGCCGGCGATGCGCGGGCTGCTGTCGGGTATTCCAGCGGCGCCGCTGCCGGTGCAGGTCGAACTGGCGTCCGATCAGATCACGCTCGGCGGGCGTCCGGTGCAGGATGTCGCCGCCGAACTGCGCGCCGACAGCACGGCCTGGAGCGTGCGCAAGCTGGAATTCCGCGCGCCGGGCTCCACGCGGGTCTCGTTCAGCGGCGCCAGCGCGCAAAGCACCGACACCTTCAAGGCCGCGCTCAGCGTCGACTCCTCCGACCCCGATGCGCTCGTAAGCTGGCTGCAGGGCCGCACCGATCAGGCGTTTCGCAGCCAGAAGACGCTGCACCTGCGCGGCGAAGCCAACGTTGCGCCGCGCAGCGTCGAGATCAGCGCCATGAAAGCCGAGTTCGACGGCGGCGCGGTCGAGGGCCGGGTTGCAGTCTCTTACCCGCGGACCGAAAGCGGCATGAGGCTCGAGGCGGATTTGAGATCCGAACGGCTCGACCTCGATGCCGCCACCGCGCTGCTGCGCTCGCTGGCCGGACCGCAGGCCGAATGGCCGGAAGAAGGTCGGCTCTCGCTGGACATAGCCCGCGCCGTCTCCGCGGGGCAGGAACTGCGGCCGCTGCAGGCGAAGCTCACCTATGGACCGAAGTCGCTCACGCTGGAGCAATTGAAGATCGGACAGGCCGACAGCGCCGTGTTCGACGGCACCGGAAGCTTCAACCGCGCCACCGGCACGGGCAGCCTGGCGCTGAATTCGAGCGCGGCATCGTTCGGTCAGCTCGTGGCGCTGCTCAATCCGTTCGCGCCCGCGCTTGCGGCGCGGCTGAATGCGATGGGCGCGGGTTCCGGCCCGGCCCGCGCGAAACTTACACTGGAGCTGGAGCGGGGTACTGCCGACCGCGCCGATGCGCGCTTCATGCTCGATCTCGATGCGCCGCAGCTCAAGGGCACCGCGACGATCGCGGCCAAGCCGCCGCTGTCGGCGGTCAATGGCCTCGATCTGGAAGCGCTCAAGCGTTCCGAGCTCGCCGTCAACGCGAAGCTGTCGGCAGAGCAGGGCAACGCATTGTTGAAACTGCTCGGCCTCGATCGCACGATGGTGGCGGGCGAGGGGCCGGTGCGTCTGGACGGCAGTGCAACCGGCGCCTGGGGGGCGCCGCTGCAGATCGATGCGAAGCTCTCCGGCGCCGGGCTGGATGCGGAGGCGAAAGGCACCGCGGAACCGTTCGCGCAGGAGGCGAAGGCCAGCCTCAATTTGCGGATCGGAAGCGCCAATCTCGCGCCGCTGCTCGATCTCAAGCCGGCCGATACGCTGGCGCAGAACGTCGCCCTGTCGTCGCGGCTGACGGTTGCCGGCGGCAAATGGCGGCTCGACGATCTCGACAGCACCGTCGCCGGCTCGCGCCTGCGCGGACGGCTGGCGCTGACACTGGACGGGGAAAAATCGATCGATGGCGAGGTCGGGCTCGACGCGCTGGCACTGGGGCCGGCCTTCGGTCTGGCCATTGGCGCGGCGGGCCATGATTCGGCCGAGCCGCTCGGCGCGGGCCTGGTGAAGGGGTGGCGCGGCCGCATCGCCTTCCAGGCGCTGCGCGGCGTGCTGCCGGGCGGCATCGAGCTGCAGCCGGTGAGTGGAACGGTGAGGGCCGAAGGGCAGTCGCTGGTGTTCGAGGACATCAAGGGCGCGCTCGGCGGCGGCGAGATGGCGGCAACCGTCGATGCAAGGCCGGGCGCCGACGGCATCTCGATCAGTGCGCGCCTTGCGCTCAGCAATGTGGACGGCAGCGTGTTGCGCTATCGCGCGCTCGCCATGCCGGCCGGCCGCGCCTCGGTGCAGATGACGCTGGCAAGCCAGGGCCGCAGCGCCGCGGCGCTGATCGGCGCGCTGTCCGGCGGCGGCACCGTCACGCTGGAATCCGCACGGATCGCCGGGCTCGACCCACGCGCCTTCGAGGCTGCGGTGCGAGCCAGCGACGGCGGGCAGGGGCGGGACGAGGCGCGGCTGAAGCAGATCGTCGAGCCGGCGCTCGGCGCCGGTGCGCTCGCGGTCAAATCCGTGCAGGTGCCCTTCACCATCCGCGACGGCCGCATGCGGGTGGCTCCCACCACCATCGATACGCCCGCGGTGCGCGCAGTGATTTCCGGCGGCTACGACATTCCCGCCGACCAGGCCGACATTCGCGCCGCGCTGGCCCTGACGCTGCCGACATCCACCAGCGGCCGCCCGGAGATCCAGTTGTTCGCGGCGGGCACGCCCGACGCAATGACGCGCAGCGTCGATGTCGCCTCGCTTTCGTCGTGGCTCGCCGTGCGCGCCATCGATCAGGAGACGAGGCGGCTCGATGCGATCGAGCGCGGCGAGCCGCCGCCCCCGCCGCCGACGCCGATCTCGATTCCGAAAGAGGCGGTGGAGGATATCGTTCCGCCGTCCGAGCCGCTCGCCACCGTGCCGATGCCCGGCCGCGATCCGCGCCGCGGCAAGCAGCCGAAGGCGGCAGCGCCGCCGCGTCCCGCGCCGCCGGCCACCGCAGCGCCGCACCCGCCGGCTGCCCAGCAGCAAGTGGCGCCGCTGCCGCCACCGATCGACGTCAGGCCGGCGCCGGGCGCCGTGGCAAAGCCGAGGCCGAAGGCGCCGCTGGCACTGACGCCGCAGGTTGCCAACCCGCCGCCGCGCCCGGCCGCGCCGAATTGAGCTGAGGCGCTCACGAACCTGATCGCATTCTCCTGGCTTGGCTGCATCGGTCGCAGCGGGCGCGCCTGAAGTTTCAGCAGGCGACGTCGGGATTTCATGGAACGATGCGGACGGCCTCGGCTTACTTGACGAACAGCTCGAACATCCGAGAACTCAAATGATCAACCTGCCCGTCGATCGTGCACTTGCCATCTATGGCGCCCTCGCAGACCGTTCCGAAACAAAGGGTGTGCGTGACCTGCTGTCGAAATATCTCGCGCAAAGGTATATCGAAGGCGAACAAGACCAGCACCGTCTCACAGTGGACGGGCTGTCGTACCTTCAGAAATTTTACCGGGATATCGACTCGCGCAACTGACGGCTAAACGCGCTTGGCCTTCAGGCTTTCCCTTTGCTTTCGCAATGACGCCCGCCGGCTCACCTCTGCCCTTGCCATGCCGAGCGCATCCGTTCGCGACGGCCGCATGTCAGCTTCAGAAGCATGACGCTGGCCTCCGGGCGACGGCATTAACGGCAGCGATGGGGCTATCGCGGCATGCTGTGCCGGCTGATTGCTCATCGGGCCGGTCGGTCTCGGCTTGGTCTTGTTTATCATCCCTTACCACGCACCGGCTCTTGTTATGGTGACGACGCAGCTTTCGCCAATGCCGGCGATCCTTCCGCATTCGCAAGGCAAGGGCCTCCCCAAGAGTTTGCGGAGGCCCTTGTGTTTCAGGCAGCTTCTGCAGCTTCGGCGTGCTGATTGACTTCCGCCTCGGCGAGCTGGGTGAGCGCGCTGTCGGTGTTCTTCTCTTCCTTCAGGGTGGCATCGAGCAGCTTCACGGCATCCTTGTAGCCAAGCTCGTTCGCCCAGGTTTTCAAGGTACCGTAGCGGGATATCTCGTAGTGCTCGACGGCTTGCGCAGCGGCGAGGAGGCCTGCGTCCAATGCGGGCATGCCCTTGTATTCGGACATGATTTCCTTGCCCTCGTCGAGAATGCCCATGATGGCATCGCAGGTCTTGCCCCTTGCGGTTTCGTTGATCGAGGCAAACACCTGCTCGAGGCGGTCGACCTGACCGTCGGTCTCGTTGTGATGCTTCTCGAAGGCCGCCTTCAATTTCGGCGATTGCGCCGCTTTCGCCATCTTGGGCAGCGCGGAGAGGATCTTCTTCTCGGCGAAATAGATGTCCTTCAGGGTGTCGAGAAACAGGTCTTTCAATTCTTTGTCTTTGGCCATGAACGCCTCCAGGGTTGCCGGCATCAATGCGCGCCTGTTGCCGTAGTTCCTGTGGCGACTGAAAAAGCAGCAAGACCTCAACGATCAACGGCATCCATGGCCCGTCCAACGGCATCCATGGCCCGTCACCTCGCTATTTGTCGGCATTCGGCGGAACCTAAATGGAACCATTTGCGTTTGACGCGGTTTAGCATGGGTGTTTGGGGCGAGTAGCACGTGGCATCCCATTTCCTAAAAGCGCGCTTTCGGCTGGAGAACTTCACCAAATCAAACACATAGGCCGCCCACGAGGCATTCGCCGCGTCGGTTTGAGGTGCGCGTAATGAAGGAGATTGCCGATGGCAGCCGCAGCGGGAAGTGACATTGCGTCGCTGGTGTCCCGGAATGAACAAGCCATCCTGCCGATATGGCTGGATTTGCAGAAACAGGCGGGGACGCTGAACACCGGCCGGATTTCCGAAGGCGAACTGCAATCGCAATCGAAAAACTTCCTTCATCTGCTTGGCGATGCCCTCGCCCGGGGTGGAAGCGACGCCAGCGATCCGGCTTATGAGGCGGTCAGGACGATGCTCGGCGATTTGTCCCGCTCCCGCGCTTCGCAGGGATTTACGCCGACCGAGACCGCCACCTTCGTCTTCTCGCTGAAGCAGCCGTTGTTCGCTGCACTCAACCGCGACAAGGTTTCGCCAGAGCAGGTCGCCGCCACGACGTGGACGCTCACCGTGCTGCTCGACGGACTCGGCCTCTACACGCTGGAAGCATTCCAGAAGAGCCGTGAAGAAGTGATCATCCGCCAGCAGCGCGAAATCGCCGAGCTGTCGACGCCGGTCGTCAAGCTGTGGGACGGTATTCTCGCTTTGCCGCTGATCGGCACGCTGGACAGCCATCGCACCCAGGTCGTGATGGAAAACCTGCTGCAGACCATCGTCGACGTCGAGGCCGAGATCGCCATCATCGACATCACCGGCGTGCCGACGGTCGATACCTTGACCGCGCAGCACCTTCTGAAGACCGTCGCGGCCGCCCGCCTGATGGGGGCGGATTGCATGATCAGCGGCATCCGGCCCCAGATCGCGCAAACCATGGTGCATCTCGGCGTCGAACTGAACGTCATCTCCAAGGCAACCCTGGCGGACGCCTTCGGGCTCGCCCTGCGCCAGACCGGGCGCACGGTCACCAAGATCAAGGGGGGCGGGACTGAAACCAATCTGGAGCGGAAGTCTGGCGGGCAGGGTGCGTAACGATGGACCGCATTCCTATCCTGAAGTTCGGGAGCGCGCTTCTCGTTACCATCCAGGTCGACATGCACGACCGGCTCGCGACGGCGCTGGAAGAGGATCTGACCAGTCAGATCGTCGTGCACAATGCGCGGGGTGTTCTGATCGATATTTCGGCGCTGGAGATCGTCGACAGCTTCATTGGCCGCATGCTGGACAATATCGCAGCCGTTTCCCGCATCCTGGATGCGGATACGGTGGTGGTCGGGATGAGGCCTGCGGTGGCGATTACGCTGGTCGAGCTCGGGCTGTCGCTGACCGGCGTCAGGACCGCGCTGAATGTCGAGCGGGGCATGGCCCTGATCCAAGGCCGCCTCTCCGGGTCGGAGGCAGACGATGCCGACGACGAAGACTGAGCGGGTTGAGATCAGACGATCCGACGACGTGGTGCGGGTCAGGCAGCAGACGCGCAGCCTCGCCATCGAGATCGGGCTCAGCCTGGTCGACCAGACCAAGATCGTGACCGCCTCGAGCGAGCTGGCGCGCAATACGCTGGATTATGGCGGCGGCGGCGAAGCTGTTCTGGAAGTTCTCGACCAGGGCGGACGGCGCGGCCTGCGTCTCACTTTCGAGGACAAGGGGCCGGGAATTGCCGACATCGAACAGGCGCTGAAGGATGGCTTCACATCGGGCAGGGGCATGGGGCTTGGCCTCGGCGGGGCCAAGCGGCTCTGCAACGAATT
Source organism: Bradyrhizobium sp. (assembly GCA_035575905.1). Taxonomy (GTDB): domain Bacteria; phylum Pseudomonadota; class Alphaproteobacteria; order Rhizobiales; family Xanthobacteraceae; genus Bradyrhizobium. The sequence goes on from DATLXL010000035.1 coordinate 118,030, forward strand.
TTCCATTGCCTCCAAGCCAGGCGAAGGCACCAAAGTCACAATCGCACGTTGGAAGTGAAATGAAATCCGTTGGCGTCAGCGACCAAAGCGGCGTCTCGGAGGCAAGACGGGCAGCGACCGGTCTTGCCGGCAAGTCAGGGTTTACGGAGGTCGATACCGGCAAGCTGGCGCTGATCGCCACCGAGCTATCGACCAACCTTCTCAAGCACGGCTCTGGCGGTGAGATTCTGGTCGGCGCCTACGAGGACGGCGAGAGCAGGGGTATCGAGATAATCGCACTCGACAAGGGTGCCGGCATGAGCAACGTCGCAGCCTGTCTCGAAGACGGCTATTCCAGCGCAGGCACCTCGGGGCGGGGCCTGGGCGCGGTCGTGCGCCAATCGCATTTCGTCGACATCGGATCGTGGCCTGGGCTGGGTACCGCGGTGCTGGCCCGGATCGCGCCGGGAAAGCCGCAGGCCGGCAGGCCGCCGGCTCCCCCGATCTGGGGCGGCGTTTCCGTCGCCAAGGCGGGCGAGGAAGTTTGTGGAGATGCCTGGAGCGTTTCCGATGCGGGCAACGTTCGCACCTTGCTGCTGGCCGACGGCCTCGGCCACGGACCGGATGCGGCGGAAGCTTCCGTCGAAGCCGTCCGGCTGTTTCATCGCTATGGAGGCCACACGGTGCCTAACTTGATGGACTATGTCCATGGCGGGCTTCGGTCCACGCGTGGGGCTGCGGTATCGATCGCGCGGTTCGATGCTGCGGCAAGAAAGATCATTTTCTCGGGGATCGGCAATGTCGCCGGAATGGTCGTCTCAGGCGGCGAAACCAGGCGGATGGTGACGATGCCGGGTACCGCCGGCTTCAACGCGCGAAAGATCCAGTCCTTCGACTACCCGTTCGAGCGCGGCCTCGTGATCCTGTATTCCGACGGCCTCGCATCGAGCTGGACGCTCGACCGCTACACCAATCTTGCGAGCCTTCACCCTTCGTTGATCGCCGCGATCCTGTATCGCGACTTCAACCGCCATCGCGACGACGCGACGGTGCTGGTGGCCAAGTGGTGAACGGCATGACCGCGCTCTCCAAATTCTGGCCCATCGTAACGGTGCCCATCGAGAACGAGGGCGATGTCGTTGCGGTCCGGCAGCGCGCGCACCGCGTTGCCGAGCTATTGGGACTCGAACGCCAGGACCAGACGCGCGTTGCGACAGCGGTTTCCGAATTGGCGCGCAATGCCTTCGGCTATGCCGGCGGTGGCCGCGCTGAATTCGCGCTCGATGCAAGCACCGTCCCGCAGCGCTTTGTGATTCGCATCTGCGACAAGGGACCCGGGATCGCCGACCTGCAGACCATCCTTGATGGCAGGTACCGCTCCCCGAGCGGCATGGGCCTCGGCCTCGTGGGCGCGCGGCGCCTGATGGACACGTTCAACATCGATTCGAAGATCGGCACCGGCACCACGGTCGAGGTCGGACACAGGCTTCCGATCCGCCTGCAGCCCTGGCCGCGTGCCAAGCTGACCGAGATCGTCACCAACCTGAAGCAGGAGACCTCGTCCGATCCGCTCACCGCGCTGCGCGAGCAGAATCGCGAGCTGATGCAGAGCCTGGAAGAACTGCGGCGCCGCGAGGAGGAGAGCAAGCAGCTCAATCAGGAGCTTGGTGACACCAATCGCGGCGTCGTCGCGCTCTACGCCGAGCTTGACGGCCGCGCCGAACAATTGCGGCAGGCCAGCGAACTGAAGACGCGCTTCCTGTGGAACATGAGCCACGAATTCCGGACGCCGCTGAACTCGGTGCTGGCGCTGTCCCGGCTCCTGCTCGACCGCATCGACGGCGAGCTGACGTCCGAACAGGAGCGGCAGGTCGGCTATATCAAGCGTTCCGCGGAAAGCCTGCTGGAACTCGTCAACGACATGCTCGACCTTGCCAAGGTCGAGGCGGGCAAGGCCGACGTCGAGCCGGTGCGCTTTACGGTCACCAGCCTGTTCGGTGCGCTGCGAGGCGCCCTGAAGCCGTTGCTGACGACTTCAACCGTCGAACTTCTGTTCGACTGGGCGGAGGACGTCCCTGCGCTTTACACCGACGAGGCCAAGGTCGCCCAGATACTGCGCAACCTGATCTCCAATGCGCTGAAATTCACTGAAAACGGCGAAGTTCGGGTGACGGCGCGGCTGAGCAATGACGGGCAGTCCGTCATCTTCGCCGTGCGGGATACCGGTATCGGCATCGCGCCCGAACACCACGACCGCATATTCGAAGAGTTCTCCCAGATCCATACGCCCCTGCAAAAGAGGGTGAAGGGCACCGGCCTTGGCCTGCCGTTGTCGCGCTCGCTCGCAAAGCTTCTGGGTGGCGACCTCGCCGTCGAAAGCGTGCCGGGACAAGGATCGGTTTTCACGCTGGAGATTCCGGCAATCATGGGCGAGCCCGATCGGGACAGCCTGTCCTCGCGCGGCACGGAAAGCAAGAGCGTGCTGCTGATCGACGACGACGAGACATTCCGCTACGTGCTGCGGCAGATCGTGGGAAATGAACCGCACTACGACTTGATGGAAGCCGACGGAGGGGATGAAGGCCTCAGGCTTGCCCGCGAGCGAAAGCCCGACGTGATTATTCTCGATCTGCAAATGCCGACGGTGGACGGGTTCACCGTGCTCCAGCAGCTCGGCGCGGACGAGCGAACCAGTGCCATCCCGGTCGTCGTGTCGACGTCGATGACGATCGACGACGCACTGCGGTCCCGCCTTCCCGATCGCATCCGCTTGATATCCAAGAACGCGATTTCCCGCGAGAGCGTCTCTTCGTTCCTGCGCGACGCAGTTCGGGGCAGCCCATGAGTGCGGACGAAAACATCGTCGTCCTGAACGTGGACGACCTCGAGGCGCAGCGATACGTGAAGACGCGCGACCTGCGCGCCGTCGGATTCGACGTGATCGAGGCGACAACCGGCGCGGAAGCGCTGCGGCTGGTCGAGAAGCACAGGCCGCCCGTCGTGCTGCTGGACGTCCAGTTGCCCGACATCAACGGCTTCGAGGTCTGCGCCTTCATCAAGCAGAAGTGGCCGGAGGTGATGGTGCTGCAGACATCGGCGACGTTCACGACGTCGCAGCACCGCATCATCGGGCTGAACGCCGGCGCCGACTCCTACCTGGTCCAGCCGACCGAGCCGACGGAGTTGGCTGCCGCGATTCACGCGCTGCTGCGCATTCGGCGCACTGAAGACGCTTTGCGGGCCCTCAACGCGTCCCTGGACAAGCAGGTGCAGGTGCGCACGGCCGAGCTGGCCGACACCAATCGACAACTCAAGCTGGAGATGGCGCAGCGGCAGAAGGCCGAAGCGGAGCTGTTGCAGGCGCAGAAGATGGAAGCGGTCGGCCAGCTGACCGGCGGACTCGCGCACGACTTCAACAATCTGCTGACCGCAGTCATCGGAAACCTCGACCTGATCCGCTCCCGCGCCAGCGAGCCTCGCATCACAAGGCTCGCCGAGAACGCGTTCAAGGCCGCGGAACGTGGTTCAAAATTGACGGCGCAACTCCTGGCGTTTTCACGGACCCAGAAGCTCGCAACCAGTTCGATCGACATCAATCGCCTGATCGAAGCAATGTACGAATTGCTGAACCAGTCGCTCGGCGCAGGCGTGGTGATCGAACTCGCGCTCGATCCGGCCGCTCCTGTGGTCATTGCCGACGGTAACCAGCTCGAGGTCGCTTTTCTCAACCTTGCCATCAATGCCAGGGACGCGATGCCCGACGGCGGACGACTGGTGATTTCGACAAGCAGCGATCCGGGTGACCCCCACAAGGTCTTGGTCGCCGTGACCGATACGGGGACGGGCATGGCACCCGATGTGATCGCCCGCGCCTTTGATCCGTTCTTCACGACCAAGCCGCCGGGCAAGGGCACGGGCCTGGGGCTTTCCCAGGTATATGGCCTCGTGCGCCAGATGGGCGGCAACGTGGACATCGTCAGCCAGCCCGGCGAAGGCACCTCCGTCCGGCTTCATCTTCGCCGCGGTCTGGTCGCTTCCGAAACCGCCACCGAGGCGGCTCCCGCGTCCGAGGCCGGGCATTCCGAAATCATTCTGGTCGTGGACGACGATCACGACGTTCGCGCCATCATGACGAGCTTCCTGACCGAGATCGGTTATGTCGTCCACGAGGCCGAGCGCGGCGACACGGCGCTCGCCATGCAAAGGCAGTTGCGGCCGCAATTGATGATCATCGACTTCGCCATGCCCGGCACCAACGGCGCCGAGGTCGTCAAGGCCGCGCGGAAAACACAGCCTTCGCTGCCCGTTCTCTTCGTCAGCGGCTATGCCGATTCGGCGGCGCTGGAAGCCGCCATGGGAGAGGCGCCATTCCTGCGCAAGCCTTTCCTGCCGGCCGAACTGGCGCATGCGGTGCGAACCGCGCTCGAGCAAGGCCTGCCCCGCCCCGCAGGTCCGGAAGGTCCGGGGGAATGACCCTTCCTGTTCTCCTTGTCGAAGACGAAGCGATGATCCGGATGATGATCGCCGATATGGTCGAGACCAGCCCTCGGGAACCGGCGTCGTATCTGCGGGCGCCTGCTTTGGCTTACTTTGCATGGGGTTGTTTTCGCGATCTTGAGTCCGGGCCTTGCGATGCACCGCATGGCCTGTCGAACCGGCCTAGCCCGCGCCGAGCCGGATCGCGATCTGGTAGGTGAGAAGGCTGGCCAGATAGGCCAGCGTCAGCATGTAGAAGAAGGTAACCGCCATCCACTTCCAGCTGCCGGTCTCGCGGCGGATCACCGCCAGCGTGGAGGCGCATTGCGGGGCGAAGATGTACCAGACCAGGAACGACAGCGCGGTGGCGAGGCTCCATCTGGTCGACAGCATCTGGCCGATCTGCTCGGCGGCTTCCTTGCCGCCCTCGATGGCGTAGACGGTGCCGAGCGCGCCGACCGCGACTTCGCGCGCCGCCATGCCGGGGATCAGCGCGACCGCGATCTGCCAGTTGAAGCCGACCGGCGCGAGCAGCGGCTCCAGCGTCTTGCCGACCCATGCGGCGATGCTGTAGTCGATCGCGGGCCCGGTGGCGCCTTCCGGCGGCTGCGGGAACGAGGCCAGGAACCAGATCAGCACCATCATGGACAGGATGGTGGTGCCGGCGCGCTGCAGGAACATCACCGCCCGCGTGTAAGTGCCGATCGCGATGCTCTTGAGCCGCGGCAGCTTGTAGTCCGGCAGCTCCAGCATGAACGGCGCGGGCTGGTAGTCGCGCAGCATGAAGAACTTGATCAGGAACGACATCAGCAGCGCGCTGGCGATGCCGGCGGCGTAAAGGCCGAACATCACGAGGCCGCGGACGTTGAGCCAGCCCCACACCTGCTCGTCCGGGATGAAGGCGGAGATGATCAGCGTGTAGACGGGGATGCGCGCCGAGCAGGTCATCAGCGGCGCGATCAGGATGGTGGTGAGGCGGTCACGGCGGTTGTCGATCACCCGCGTCGCCATGATGCCGGGGATGGCGCAGGCAAAGCTCGACAGCAGCGGGATGAAGGCGCGGCCGTGCAGCCCGGCGCCGCCCATGATGCGGTCCATCAGGAATGCGGCGCGCGCCATGTAGCCGAAATCTTCCAGCAGCAGGATGAACAGGAAGATCACGATGATCTGCGGCAGGAACACCACGACGCTGCCGACGCCCGCGATCAGGCCGTTCTGCAGGAAGCTTTGCAGCAGTCCCTCGGGCAGCTTGTCGTGCACCAGTTGCCCGAGCGCGCCGAAGCTCGATGACAGCAGTTCCATCAGCGGCTGCGCCCAGGCGAATACCGCCTGGAACATCACGAACAGGATCAGCGCCAGGATCAAAAGGCCCGCCACGGGGTGCAGCACGACGGCGTCGATCCGTCCGGTCCAGGTATCGGGCCGCGCCGGCAGGCTGACGCTCTCGCCGATGATGCGGTCGGCCTCGCGCTGGGTGGCGCGGAGCTGTGTGGCGGTCAGCGGCTGCCAGCGGTTCTCCTGCGCCGTCGCCTTTTCGCCGGCCGCGATCTCGTCGGTGAGGCGCAGCAGTTCGGCCGTGCCGCCCCTGCGCACCGCGATCGAGGTGACCACGGGAATGCCGAGCGCGGCGGACAACCGGGGGACGTCCACCGTTACGCCGCGGCGCGCGGCGATGTCGAACATGTTGAGCACCAGCGCCAGCGGGCGGCCGGTCGCTTTCAGCTCGAGCACGAGCCGAATGGTGAGGCGCAGATTGGTGGCATCCGCCACGCACAGCACGAGATCGGGCAGCGCCTCGCCGGGCGCGCGTCCCAGCACCATGTCGCGGGTGATCTCTTCGTCCGGGCTGCGGCCGCGCAGCGAATAGGTGCCGGGAAGGTCGACCAGCGAGACCTGTCGTCCCATCGGCGTGACGAAGAAGCCTTCCTTGCGCTCGACGGTGACGCCGGGATAGTTCGCGACCTTCTGCCGGCTGCCGGTCAGCGCATTGAACAGCGAGGTCTTGCCGCTGTTGGGTGTGCCGACCAAAGCGAGATGCAGCAAGGGCGCTTCCATGATCGCGGATCCTGACTGCTAGCCGACGATGATGGCCATGGCCTCGCGGCGGCGGACGGCGATGGTGATGTTCTCGACGCGCACGGCGATGGGGTCGCGGCCGACCGCGCCCTCGTGCAGAACCTGCACGCGCGCGCCCTCGACGAAACCAAGCTCGATCAGCCGGCTTTCGAGTTCAGAAGCCGATAGCGCCGATCCCGTGGTGTCGGCGGCGATGCGGCGGACCACGCCTGAATAGCCGCGTTTGGCCTGCCCGAGCGGAAAGTGCGTGGCTGCGTCGATTGCATCGGTCATAACCTGTCATTTCAACCGCAGGGCGGCAGGTCAAGCACATGACTAGCAATCGCACGTGAGCTTAGAGTGATTATAAATTGCTCAAACCTGCGGTGCCCGGACGTCGCCGGGGCGCCGTTTGCGAATGGACGTGGATCAGGCCTGCGGCCGGGACTCGCTGGCCGCAGTCGCCGTGCCGCCGCCATTGGCGCGCGTGCGGAAGTAGTCGAGCACGAACAGGCGAATCGCCGACGACAGGTTGCCCTGCTGGCGGTTGCTGTCGATCTCGCCGACCAGCTCCGACAACGTCATGTCGCGCGTGCCGGAGATTTCCTTCATGCCGTTCCAGAATGCTTCCTCGAGGCTGACGCTGGTCTTGTGGCCGGCGACGACGATCGAGCGTTTGACGACGGGCGACTTCATGACGCCTCTCCGTCGTCAAGCCGATGCTGATCGAGTTGCGCCTTCGCGCGTTCGCTGCGCTGCTCTTCCTGCGCGCGCTCCGACTTGCTGCGACCAAACCGCGCACGATTGGCGTCGGCCTGCTTCGCCGCCGTCTCCCTGGCGGCGCGCTTCCTTGCGCGATTCAAATTGACGACATCACCCATGCTTGTCTCCATCATGCGAAGACCGCAGAAAAAGAGCGACAGCGTCGCGCAAAAATGGACTGAATAGCCATCCAGAATCCCCGTATGCCCATTTCCGATAGCATCAACATGTGAATTTCGCACTGCGAAAGCCAACTTATGGTGCTGTACCACGCGCATACGCGATGGCAATAGCTGAATAAACAAGGCGCGTCGTTCAGCCGTTATGATGCATAATTATAACAACCCTTCGCGATGCGCGTTGCTGCATCGGCGCGTTGCCTAGCCGGGTCGCGTCATTTTGTCCGGCTGTACAAGACGGTCAAATTCCGCTGCCGTTACAAAGCCAAGCCGAAGTGCTTCTTCCTTGAGCGTGGTGCCACGCGCATGCGCTTCCTTGGCGACCTTCGCGGCGTTGTCATAGCCGATCTTCGGCGCAAGCGCGGTCACCAGCATCAGTGACCGCTGCATTAGGTCGCGGATGCGTTTTTCGTCTGCGCGTATTCCGCTCACGCAGTTCTCGGTGAACGAGCGTGCGGCGTCCGCCAGCAATTGAACGGAATGCATCATACAATATGCCAATAACGGCTTATACACGTTAAGCTCGAAATGCCCCTGGCTCCCGGCGACCGTGATTGCGGTGTGATTGCCGAACACCTGGCAGCAAACCATGGTCATCGCCTCGCATTGGGTCGGGTTGACCTTGCCCGGCATGATCGAAGAGCCCGGCTCGTTTTCCGGAAGGATCAGTTCGCCGAGGCCGGAGCGCGGGCCCGAGCCGAGCAGGCGGATGTCGTTGGCAATCTTGAACAGCCCCGTTGCGACCGAATTGATCGCGCCGTGCACGGAGACATAGGCGTCGTTGGAGGCCAGCGCCTCGAACTTGTTGGGTGCGCTGGTGAACGGAAGCTTCGTGATCCGGGCGACCTCGCTCGCGAACGATCTGGCGAATTTCGGCTTTGAGTTGAGCCCGGTGCCGACCGCCGTTCCGCCCTGCGCGAGGGGATAGAGTTCCTTGACCGCGACTTTCAGCCGCGCGAGCCCGCTTTCGACCTGCGCGGCGTAGCCGGAAAATTCCTGGCCCAGCGTCAGGGGCGTCGCATCCTGGGTGTGGGTGCGGCCGATCTTAACGATGTTGGCGAAAGCCTTCTCCTTCTCCGCCAGCGCGGCGTGCAGTTCGGCCAGCGCCGGAATGAGGTCGGCGGTGATGTTGCGGGCTGCGGCGATATGCATCGCGGTCGGGAACGAATCGTTCGACGATTGGCTCATGTTGACGTGATCGTTGGGATGCACCGGCTCCTTGGCGCCGCGCTTGCCGCCGAGCAGCTCGTTGGCGCGGTTGGCGATCACTTCATTGAGATTCATGTTGGTCTGGGTGCCGGAGCCGGTCTGCCAGACCACCAGCGGAAATTCGCCGTCGAGCTTGCCTTCGATCACCTCGGTTGCGGCGCGGGCGATGGCGTCGGCGCGCTTGGCATCAAGCAGGCCGAGCGCGCGGTTGGTCTCGGCGGAGGCAAGCTTGACGATGCCGAGCGCGTGGATGATCGCGATCGGCATGCGGTCGGTGCCGATGCGGAAGTTCTGCCGCGAGCGCTGCGTCTGTGCGCCCCAATAGCGGTCCGAGGGAACCTCGATCGGCCCGAAGCTGTCGGTCTCGGTACGGGTGGAGCTTGATTTCGAAGGGCGGGCCATGACGAACGTCCATGCACGGAAGGGCGGGACGGTCAGTGTATCGCTCCATGAACGGCCGCGCCGATTATTTCTTTCGGAAACGGTCAAAACGCACGACGGTGGCGCCGTCGTTGCCCTGCTGCGGGTCTTCGGCGTTCGGCTCCGCGGCCGGCACAGCGGCGGACGGCGCCACGGCGGGCAGCTTTGCCGCGGCTGTTTCCGCAGCCTCCTGCGGCTCGAACTGCAGGCCGAACTGCACGGAGGGATCGAAGAAGCTCTTGATGGCGGCAAAGGGAACAACCAGCCGCTCTGGAACGCCGCCGAACGACAGCCCGACTTCGAAGCGATCTTCCGTCACCACCAGATCCCAGAACTGGTGCTGCAGGATGATCGTCATCTGCTCCGGATATTGCGCGAGTAGCCGCGGCGACAGTTTGACGCCGTCGGCGGTGGACAGGAAGGTGATGAAGAAATGGTGCTCGCCCGGCAATCCGTGCTCGGCCGCATCGCTCAGCACGCGACGGAGCACTCCGCGCAGCGCATCGCGCGCCAATACGTCATATCGGATGTGATCGGTCGCCATGGTCTATCCTGCAAATCTACAAACAGTTGGATCAACAATACGGATGAAGGCCTGCCGGTCCTTCCGACTCGACCCGGAGGGACATGCTACTCTGGCCGCACGCCGAGGTCAGCAGGTGAGGAGGGCGGAATTTGGGGCAGCGGCAAGGGTCTCGGTGGGCAAACGGACGATGGAAGTGGAGGCTTCTGTTGCCAGGTGCCTCCGAACCCCGCCTAACGGAGCTTAACCCGTTAGGACTTTAAAGTGGTCTTTCAAACTGCGTTACGCAGCCTGAGCAACCGGAGCATAGTTGTCATTGGCAACTATAGCAGTAGCCCGATAACGGCGGAACAATACCGGGAAAAAACACGCCCTTTACGCCCTCGTCGATCCTATTTCGCCCCCGCCGAAGCCCGCCGGGAAAGGTATCTTGCAAGGTGTCCTGCAAAGACGGGCTTGGGTGGAGGCGCCGGGTACCGCCCCCGGGTCCGAATGGTTTATTGCGACGGCCATTTATTTCCATAGCCGGCAAGCCGGCACCCCCAATATAGGGCCCATGGATTGAGAAAAACAGTGCCGGAAAACCACGCTTTTCCGGCCAACAGACCCGCCCCGGAAGGGCTTGGCCGTCCGCGAACGGCCGTTCTAGATATGGCCATGCCGCCCGATTCCCAGCCGATCACTGATCCGGAACCGGATGATTCCGGATCAAACCCGCCCGCATCGCCCGGCCTGGCCGAGCTGTTTTTCGCCTTTGCCAAGATGTCGCTGGCCGGGTTTGGCGGCGTCCTGGTCTGGGCGCGGCGCGGCATTGTCGACCAGCACCGCTGGATGACCGCGGAGGAGTTCAACGAGACCTTTGCGCTTTGTCACTTCCTGCCCGGACCGAACATCGTCAACCTTTCCTTCGTGTTCGGCTCGCGCTTTGCGGGTTTCGCCGGCGGGCTCGCTGCCTTCGCCGGCCTGATCGGCCCGCCGATGCTGGTCGCGATCGGGCTGGCGGCGCTTTATGCGCATTTCGGCGAGATCGAGACGTTGCGGCGGATTCTCGCCGGCGTCGCCTGTGCGGCCGTCGGGCTCCTGATCGCGGTCGTGTTGCGCATGGCAATGCCGCTGCTCAAGAAGCGCGACGTGGCCGGGCTGCTCATGCTCGTGGCCGTGTTCATCGCGATCGGCGTGCTACGGCTACCGCTTCAGGTCGTGCTGATCCTCGGCATCCCGCTGAGCTTGCTGGAGACGTGGTTTCTCCGGCGGCGGAACGCCGTATGAACGGCGTCGGTCAAATCTGGACGTTGGTCTGGACGTTCGGATTGATGTCGTTTTTTTGCGGTTGGCGGGGCCAATTCGGCCATTCCCGAGATGCATCGCGTCGCGGTCGACGTGCATCACTGGATGAACGACACGGAATTCGCCGACATGTTCGCCATCTCGCAGCTTTCGCCGGGGCCCAATGTACTTATCGTGACCCTGATCGGATATTCCGTCGCTGGGATTTTCGGGGCGCTGGCGGCCACGCTCGCGATGTGCGGGCCGACGGCGATCCTTGCGTATTATGTCAGCGGCCTGATGCGGCGCTTCAGCGGCTCGCCCTGGCCCGCCATTATCCAGGCAGCACTGGTTCCGCTTTCCATCGGGCTGATGGGAGCGAGCGCACTGATCCTGGCGCGGACGTCAGACCTTAGTTGGAGGGCCGCGCTGCTTACAATTGTCGCAGCCGCGCTGGCATTTGCCACAAAGCTCAATCCTTTCTGGATTTTGGCTACCGGAGGGCTTTTGGGTTTTGCTGGCGTCGTCTAAAGAAAATCGCTAGCAAGGTCCTCGGGATAACAACCAACCAAGCAAACGGGCGGGACGCCTTCTTTCTTTCGGGGGAGTGAAGTATGAGTGATACGCCGAGCCAAGAGGCTGGCAATTCCATTCTGCCGAAATGGATCAAGGGACCGCAGGATTTCATCGGCGGCCTCGCGCTGATGTTGCTGGCGCTGTTCGCGCTATGGGCCTCGCGCGACCTGCAGGGCATGCACGGCTTTTCGTTCGGTGCCGGAACGGCGCCGCGCATGTTCGCCTTGCTGCTGCTTGCGCTGGGCTTTGGCGTGGCGATGACGGGCCTGCTGGCCGACGGGCCGTCGCTTCAGAAATTTCATTATCGCGGACCGTTCTTCGTTTCGCTGGCGATCCTGTCCTTCGCCTTCACGATCCGTCCGCTGGGTCTCGTCGTCTCCGCATTCGCGAGCTTCATGATCGCGGCCCTCGGCACGGAGGAGACGAGGTGGGGTGAGGCGCTCATTGTGGGTATCTGTCTGACCATCGGCTGCAGCCTGCTGTTTCCCTATGCGCTGGGGCTGCCTTTCCAGCTCTTCCCGCGCTTCATGATTCAGTGAGAGTGTGATGGCCGATCTCTTTCAAAATCTCGCCCTCGGTTTCGGCGTCGCCTTTTCGCCGGTCAACCTGATGCTCTGCCTGATCGGCGCGCTGGTCGGCACGCTGGTCGGCGTGCTGCCCGGCATCGGCACCATCGCCACCGTCGCGATGCTGCTGCCGATCACCTTTGGCCTGCCGCCGGTCGGCGCGCTGATCATGCTGGCCGGCATCTATTACGGCGCCCAGTATGGCGGCTCGACCACGTCGATCCTGGTCAACATTCCCGGCGAGGCGACATCGGTGGTCACCACGCTCGACGGCCACCAGATGGCCAAGCAGGGCCGCGCCGGTCCGGCGCTCGCCATCGCCGCGATCGGCTCGTTCTTCGCCGGCTGCGTCGCCACCGTGCTGATCGCCGTGCTCGGCGCGCCCCTGACCAAGCTGGCGCTCGCGTTCGGTCCGGCCGAATATTTCTCGCTGATGGTGCTCGGCCTGATCTTCGCGGTGGTGCTGGCCAAGGGCTCGGTGCTCAAGGCGATCGCCATGATCGCGTTCGGCATCCTGTTGTCGATGGTCGGCTCCGACATCGAGACCGGCGCCTCGCGCATGGCCTTCAACATTCCGGAACTGGCCGACGGTCTCGGCTTTGCCACGGTGGCGATGGGCGTGTTCGGCTTTGCGGAGATCATCCGCAATCTCGATGCCGGCGCCGGCATGAGCCGCGATCTGGTGCAGCAGAAGATCACCGGCCTGATGCCGACCAGGAAGGACCTGATCGACTCCGCGCCCGCGATCGGCCGCGGCACGGTGCTCGGCTCGATCCTCGGCATCCTGCCGGGCGGCGGCGCCGTCATCGCGTCCTTTGCGTCCTATACGCTGGAGAAGAAGATCGCGAAGGACCCCACGCGCTTCGGCCGCGGCGCGATCGAAGGCGTGGCGGGGCCGGAAAGCGCCAACAACGCCGCGGCGCAGACCTCCTTCATTCCGCTGCTCACGCTCGGCATTCCGCCGAACGCGGTGATGGCTTTGATGGTCGGCGCCATGACCATCCACGGCATCGTGCCGGGTCCGCAGGTGATGCAGAAGCAGCCCGAGCTCGTCTGGGGCATGATCGCCTCGATGTGGCTCGGCAATCTGATGCTGATCATCATCAACCTGCCGCTGGTCGGCATTTGGGTGCGCCTGCTTCGGGTGCCCTACCGGCTGATGTTCCCCTCCATCGTGGTGTTCTGTGCGATCGGCATCTACTCGGTGAACAACGCACCCGTCGACGTCATCCTTGCCGGCGCCTTTGGCCTGGTCGGCTACTGGCTGATCAAGCATGATTTCGAGCCGGCGCCGATGCTGCTCGGCATGGTGCTCGGACCGCTGATGGAAGAGAACCTGCGCCGTGCGCTCCTGATTTCGCGCGGTGACTGGTCGGTGTTCGTCACCCGTCCGCTGTCGGCGGTGTTGATGGCGGTGGCGCTGGCGCTGCTGATCCTCGCGGTGCTGCCTTCGCTGCGCAAGAAGCGCGACGAGGTGTTCGTGGAGTAGCTGCCTGCGGCGGCAAGCCGCAGGCCGAAGCCAAAAGTCGAATCGACTTTCGCAGCACTCTGGTCAAATGAGAACGTCGGCCCGAGGGGCCGGCGTTTTTATTGGTTAACGGGCCTTTCCGGAGAGATCGAATGAACTGGTACGGTCGCGCATTTGCGCAGGCAACTCTGGCTGCAGCCGTCTCGATCGGCGCATCGGCCGCGCAGGCGCAAACCTATCCGACCCGCAACATCACCATGATCGTGCCGTTCGCGGCGGGCGGCCCGACCGACGTGATTTCGCGCATCGTCACCGGCCAGATGGCGCCCGGCCTCGGCCAGAGCATCATCATCGAGAACGTTGTCGGCGCCGGCGGCACCACGGGAGCCTCGCGTGCGGCCCGCGCCGCCAATGACGGCTATACGTTGATCACCGGGCATATGGGCACGCACGCCGCCTCGGTGCCGCTCTATCCGAAGCTTGCCTATCACCCGGAAAAGGATTTCGAGCCCGTCGCGCTGCTGGCCGGCACGCCGATCCTGATCCTGGCGCGCAAGGATTTCCCGCCGAAGGATCTCAAGGAGTTCGTGGCTTACGTGAAAGCCAACGCAGAGAAGGTGAACGCCGCCCATGCCGGAGTCGGCTCAGTGTCGCATGTCTCCTGCGAACTGCTCAACTCGATCCTCGGCATCAAGCCGGTCGGCGTGCCCTTCAACGGCACGGGTCCGGCGATGAACGCGCTGGTGGCGGGCCAGGTCGATTACATGTGCGACCAGATCGTCAACGCCGTGCCGCAGGTCAATGCCGGCACCATCAAGGCCTATGCGGTAGCGACGCCCGAGCGCAACCCGTCGCTGCCGGACGTGCCGACCACGAAGGAGGCCGGCCTGCCGGACTTCCAGGCCCAGGCCTGGAACGCGATCTTCGCGCCCAAGGGCACATCGCCGGACATCATCGCCAAGCTGAACGCGTCCGCTGCCAAGGCCCTGGACGACGAGACCGTCAAGAAGCGCCTGCTCGAGCTCGGCAGCGTGATTCCGGCGCCCGCCGAGCGTACGCCGCAGGCCCTCGGGGCGCTCGTGAAGAGCGAAATCGCCAAGTGGACGCCGGTGCTCAAACCCGCAGCAAATTGAACCGCTTGGGCCGATCTTCGAACGGGGCGGGACGCGAGTTCCGCCCCTTGTCGTTGACGGGGCGGGTGAACATTTTCCCCTGTATAATCGGCGGGTGACGCCCGAGTTGGCCTGTCGAGAGCCGGGCCCGGCCGTTACATTCGCCTTCCCCCGAAGGACTTGGCCGGAGACGATGAACCAGTATCACGACCTGCTCGAACGCATTCTCGCCGACGGCGCGGAGAAGCACGACCGCACCGGCACCGGCACGCTGTCGATCTTCGGCCACCAGATGCGCTTCAATCTGCAGTCGGGCTTTCCGATGCTGACCACCAAGCGCCTGCCGCTGAAGGCGATCGTGCATGAGCTGCTCTGGTTCCTCAAAGGCGACACCAACATCAAATATCTGAAGGACAACGGCGTCAGCATCTGGGACGAATGGGCCGACGAGAACGGCGATCTCGGCCCGGTGTATGGCTCGCAATGGCGTTCATGGCCCGCGGCCGATGGCCGCCAGATCGACCAGATCGCCGGTGTCGTCGACATGATCAAGCGCAATCCGGACTCCCGCCGCCTGATCGTCAGCGCCTGGAATCCGGCCGAGGTCGACAAGATGGCGCTGCCGCCGTGCCACTGCCTGTTCCAGTTCTACGTGGCGAACGGCAAGCTGTCCTGCCAGCTCTACCAGCGCTCCGGCGACGTCTTCCTCGGCGTGCCCTTCAACATCGCCTCCTATGCGCTGCTCACCATGATGGTGGCGCAGGTCACGGGCCTGAAGCCGGGCGACTTCGTTCATTCGCTGGGCGATGCGCATCTCTATTCCAACCATCTGGAGCAGGCGCGGCTGCAACTGACGCGCCCGACGCGGCCGCTGCCGACCATGAAGATCAATCCCGACGTGAAGGACATCTTCTCCTTCCGCTACGAGGACTTCGTGCTCGAAAACTACGACCCGCATCCGCACATCAAGGCCGAGGTCGCGGTGTGACCGCGACGGCCACCGCCCGCCCGCAAATCGTCTTTGTTGTTGCGGTTGCCGAGAACGGCGTGATCGGTGCCGATGGTTCGATCCCGTGGCGGCTGAAATCCGACATGCAGCATTTCAAGGCGGTCACCCTGAACAAGCCCGTCGTGATGGGGCGCAAGACCTTCGAATCGCTGCCCGGGCCGCTGCGGGGGCGCACCAACATCGTGGTCACGCGCGACGCCCTCTACCGGGCGGCGGGCGCGATCGTCACGAATTCGTTCGAACAGACGTATGCGGTGGCGCTGGGCGATGCGCTGCGGCGTTTCGCCACCGAAATCGCCGTGATCGGCGGCGCGGAAATCTACGCGCAATGGATGGATGCCGCCGATCGCCTCGACGTCACCGAGGTGCATGCCCGGCCCGAGGGCGACACGCGCTTTGCCGCGATCGATCCTGCAATATGGCAAGAAGTCTCGCGTGCCAGGAATCCGGCCGGCCTCGACGATAGCGCCGACTTTTCCTATGTGACATATCGTCGGCGCGGATCACGTTAACCGCGCTAGCCAATGTTTACATTGACTTTTCCAACCCCAAGCCTAGCTGCTTTGAGACCGGGCGGCGCGTTGTAACGGCTTTTGCGGTCCCCTATAAAGCCGGGCTGAGTTTGCGAGGCGAGGCGGTCCTAGCCGGACCGGCCCCGCGGAGGAGAGGTTCGAATGGCGTGGAAGAATCAAGGCGGGGGCCCGTGGGGCTCGGGTCCGAAAGGACCGTGGGGCCAAGGCCCGCAATCGGTCGGGCCACGGCCGCCGGACCTTGAAGACCTGCTGCGCCGCGGCCAGGACAAGATGCAGCAGCTGCTGCCCGGCGGCCATCTCAGCGGCATGGGCATCGCGCTGATCCTCGCCGTTGCGCTGGTGATCTGGGGCCTCTCCGGCTTCTTCCGTGTGCAGTCCGAAGAGCTCGGCGTGGTGCTGCGGTTCGGCAAGCACGTCCGCACCGTGCAGCCGGGCCTCAACTATCACCTGCCTTATCCGATCGAGACCGTGCTGCTGCCGAAGGCGCTGCGCGTCTCCACCATTTCGATCGGCATGCAGCTGATCGAAGATCCGGTACGTCGCGGCCGCACCATGCGCGACGTCCCGGAGGAGAGCCTGATGCTCACCGGTGACGAGAATATCGTCGACGTCGACTTCACCGTGCTTTGGCGCATCAAGCCCGACGGCGTCGGCAATTTCCTGTTCAACATCCAGAATCCGGAAGGCACGGTGAAAGCGGTTGCCGAAAGCGCCATGCGCGAGGTGATCGGCCGCTCGCCGATCCAGCCGATCCTGACCGGCGCCCGCAATACCATCGAGCAGAACGTGCAGGAATTGATGCAGAAGGTGCTCGACTCCTACGGCGCCGGCGTTCAGATCGCGCAGGTGCAGATGCAGAAGGTCGACCCGCCGGCGCAGGTGATCGAGGCGTTCCGCGACGTGCAAGCGGCGCGCGCCGATCTCGAGCGTCTGCAGAACGAGGCCCAGACTTATGCCAACCGCGTGGTGCCCGACGCCCGCGGCCGTGCCGCGCAAATCCTGCAGGTGGCCGAGGGCTACAAGGAGCAGGCGGTGGCAGAGGCCAAGGGTCAAAGTGCGCGCTTTACCAAAGTGTACGAGGAATACGCCAAGGCCAAGGACGTGACGCGGCAGCGCATCTATCTCGAGACCATGGAGCGCATCCTCGGCAGCTCGCAGAAGCTCGTCTATGACGGCGGGCCGAACGGATCGAACATCGTGCCCTATCTGCCCCTCAACGAGCTGAGCCCGCCCCGTCAGGCTTCGCCCGCGACGTCCGGCCAGCAGCAGAGCGGAGGCACGCGATGAAATCTCCGGTCACTGGTATCGTCGTTCTGGTCCTGCTGTTCCTGCTCGCGATCGTCGGTTACAGTTCGCTCTTCACCGTGCAGCAGACCGAACAGGCGCTCGTGGTGCGGCTCGGCCGCCCGGTCGACGTGGTGTCGCAGCCGGGCCTGAACTTCAAGGCGCCTTTCGTCGACAGCGTCATCAGCATCGACAAGCGAATTCTCGATCTCGAGAATCCGTCGCAGGAAGTCATCGCTTCCGACCAGAAGCGGCTGGTGGTCGACGCCTTCGCGCGCTACCGGATCAAGGATCCGCTGCGCTTCTATCAGAGCGTCGGCACGATCCAGGCCGCCAATCTGCAGCTCACCACGCTGCTCAACGCGGCGCTGCGGCGCGTGCTCGGCGAAGTCACCTTCATCGCCGTCGTGCGCGACGAACGCGAGGGGCTGATGGCCAAGATCCGCGGTCAGCTCGATCGCGAGGCCGAGGGCTACGGCATCGAGGTGGTCGACGTGCGCATCCGCCGTGCCGACCTGCCGGATGCCAACAGCCAGGCCGTGTATCAGCGCATGCAGACCGAGCGTCAGCGCGAGGCCGCCGAGTTCCGCGCCCAGGGCGGCCAGAAGGCGCAGGAGATCAGGTCGAGGGCGGATCGCGAGGCGACCGTGATCATCGCCGACGCCAATTCGACGGCCGAGCAGGTCCGCGGTACCGGCGATGCCGAACGCAACCGCCTGTTTGCCGAAGCCTATGGCAGGGACCCGGATTTCTTCGCGTTCTATCGCTCGATGTCCGCCTACGAGCAGGGGCTGAAGGCAGGCGAAACCCGCTTCCTGCTGCGTCCGGATTCGGATTTCTTCCGCTTCTTCGGCAGCGCCTCCGGCAAGATCAGCGGCGCGGCCGCCGCGCCGGCGGCGCCGAAGCAGTAATCTCGACGGGGGGCGAGGCGGTTCCGCTTCGCCCCCCGGACCCATAACAAGAAAACCATTCGGGAGGCTGAGGTCCGATGAGGTCCCTTGGGTTCATCGACTTCCTCATCGGCATCGGAATCCTGTTCGTGCTGGAAGGCATCCTGTTCGCGGCAAGCCCGGCGTTCATGCGCAGGGCCATGAAGAGCGCGATGGAGATGCCCGACAACATCCTGCGCACGGTCGGTCTCGTTTCGGCGGTCGCGGGCCTGATCCTGATCTGGCTGGTGCGGCGCTAGAACAAGGCCCGAAACCAACGCAATCGTGAGCCGGGGCAGACCGGTTTTTCGCCGGATTGCCCGTCTCAAATGCTTGCGCCGCGGCCCGGTTCGGGCGCACTGTCATCAGAGATTTGTTGCCGATTTTCCTGGAGAGAAACCGACATGACCGGTGCCCAACCCGCCCTCAGCCGCCGCCTGCGCCACCTGGCGGCAGCGCTGACGATCGGCGCCGCGAGCGTCGTGGCGTCTGCGCCGGCCCTGGCGCGCGGCCCCGACGGCATCGCCGACATCGCCGAGAAGGTGATCGACGCCGTCGTCAACATCTCGACCTCGCAGACCGTCGAGGCCAAGGGCGGCGGCGGAGGTGGCGGCGCGATGCCGCAGCTGCCGCCGGGCTCGCCGTTCGAGGAATTCTTCGACGACTTCTTCAAGAACCGCCGCGGCCCGGGCAGCAAGGGCGGGGGAGGCGAGGGTAACCGCGAGTTCCAGCCGCGCAAGACCAATTCGCTCGGCTCCGGGTTCATCATCGATACCGCGGGCGTCGTCGTCACCAACAATCACGTCATTGCGGACGCCGACGAGATCAACGTCATCCTCAACGACGGCACCAAGATCAAGGCCGAACTGGTCGGCGTCGACAAGAAGACCGACCTTGCGGTGCTCAAGTTCAAGCCGACCAAGCCGCTGACCGCGGTCAAGTTCGGCGACTCCGACAAGCTGCGGCTCGGCGAATGGGTAATCGCGATCGGCAATCCCTTCAGCCTCGGCGGCTCGGTGACGGCCGGCATCGTCTCGGCGCGCAACCGCGACATCAGCCAGGGGCCGTATGACAACTACATCCAGACCGATGCCTCCATCAACCGCGGCAATTCCGGCGGTCCGCTGTTCAATCTCGAAGGCGAGGTCGTCGGCGTCAACACGCTGATCATCTCGCCGACCGGCGGCTCGATCGGTCTCGGCTTTGCGGTGCCGTCGAAGACGGTCTCCGTCGTCGTCGACCAGCTGCAGAAATTCGGCGAGCTGCGCCGCGGCTGGCTCGGCGTGCGCATCCAGCCCGTCACCGAGGAGATCGCCGAAAGCCTGAGCATCAAGCCGGCGCGGGGCGCGCTGGTTGCCGGCGTCGACGACAAGGGCCCGGCAAAGCCGGCCGGCATCGAGCCGGGCGACGTCGTGGTCCGCTTCGACGGCAAGGACGTCAAGGATCCCAAGGATCTTTCGCGCGTCGTCGCCGACACCGCGGTCGGCAAGGACGTCGAAGTCGTCGTCATCCGCAAGGGCAAGGAGGAGACCCGCAAGGTCACGCTCGGCCGCCTCGAGGACAACGAAAAGAAGGAAGCCTCGCTCAAAAGCAAGGACGAGCCGGCCGAGAAGCCGGTGACGCAGAAGGCGCTGGGCCTTGATCTCGCTGCGCTAAGCAAGGATCTGCGCACCAGGTACAAGATCAAGGAAAGCGTCAAGGGCGTCGTCATCACCGGCGTGGACAACAGCTCTGCCGGCACCGAGCGCCTTTCCGCCGGCGACGTCATCGTCGAAGTCGCGCAGGAAGCCGTGACCAACCCCGCCGACGTCAAGAAGCGCGTCGAGCAGGTCAAGAAGGACGGCAAGAAGAGCGTGCTGCTGATGGTCGTCAACGGCGAGGGCGAAGTGCGCTTCGTCGCGCTCGGCGTGCAGTAACGACCGGCGGACCGCCGCGCCCGGTGATCGGGCCGCAGCGGTCCCCGTCGCAGAGAGGTCGGGATCGCTTCCTATCCCTCCACGAACTCATCCCTGTGGTACCCCTGCGCATAGAGCAGCGCGGTGAGGTCGCCGTGATCGATCCGCGCCGCGGCCGCCGCGGCCACGGCCGGCTTGGCATGATACGCCACGCCCAGTCCTGCATGCTGGATCATGCCGAGATCGTTGGCGCCATCGCCCGCGACCAGCGTGTCGATGTCGTCGAGGTCGAAGGATTCCGTCAGGTCAATCAGCGCCTGCAGTTTCGCGGCGCGGCCGAGGATCGGCTCGCGCACTTCGCCGGCAAACCTGCCGTCCTGCACGATCAACTCGTTGGCGCGGTTCTCCTGGAAGCCGATCATGGCCGCCACCGCATTGGTGAACAGCGTGAAGCCGCCGGAGATCAGGCAGGTGTAGGCGCCATGGGCGCGCATGGTCATCACCAGTTCGCGGCCGCCCGGCGTCGGGGTGATGCGCGTCTTCAGCACCTCGTCCACCACGCCGACCGGCATGCTCCTGAGCAGCGCGACGCGCTCGCGCAGCGCCGGCTCGAACTCGATCTCGCCGCGCATGGCGCGCTCGGTGATGGCCGCAACATGCGCCTTCAGCCCGGCAAAGTCCGCGAGCTCATCGATGCATTCCTGCCCGATCATGGTGGAATCCATATCGGCGAGAAAAAGCTTCTTGCGCCGGAAGGCGGCAGGCTGCACCACGATGTCGATCGGCAGGTCGCCGCGCGCGGCGCGCAGGCGGGTTTCCACGGCCTTGACGTCCTCGCTGCCCGTGAAGGGGATATCGACGGCGACTTCGCCAAACAGCCACCGTGCCTCGCCTGGCGCGGGCAGCACGGCGAGGGCGCCGTCGACGATCGTGCTGTCGAGCGCGGGATTGGCCGGATTGCAAATGAGGCTGGCGACGAGGGACATGCAGGCAGGTCTTCAAGGGTTGCGCAAGGCCGTGCTTATCGCAGGGCCGACCGCCAGCGGCAAGTCGGCGCTGGCGCTCGACCTGGCGCAAAAGACCGATGGCATCGTCATCAATACCGACTCCATGCAGGTCTACCGCGACCTGCGCGTCCTCACCGCGCGCCCGGCTGCGGAGGAGGAGGCGCGCGTGCCGCATCGCCTGTACGGCCATGTCGATGCCGCCATCAATTTCTCTGCCGGCGCGTGGGTCACTGATGCGGCAAAGGCGCTGGCTGAGGCGCGGACGCGTGAAAAACTGCCGATCTTCGTCGGCGGCTCCGGCCTTTATTTCAAGGCGCTGACGCGCGGGCTGTCGGCGGTGCCGCCGATCCCCACGGAGACTCGCGAGGCGGTCCGCGCGCGGCTCGAGCGCGACGGCGTCGAGGCGCTGCATGCCGAGCTGTCACGCCGCGATCCTGTTTCAGCAGAGCGGCTCAAGGTCCGCGACCGCACCCGCATCGCCCGCGCGCTCGAGGTGATCGAAGCGACCGGCCGGGCGTTGCCGGACTGGCATCGCGAAGGCCTGCCGCCGCTGCTGCCGCCGGAGGAATTTTCCGCGCTGTTCCTCGCGCCGGAGCGAGATGCACTCTATGCGCGGATCGACGCGCGCTTCGATGCGATGCTGGCGTCCGGTGCCATCGAGGAGGCCGCGGCGCTGGAGAAGCGGCAGCTCGATCCGCTGCTCCCGGCCATGAAGGCCCATGGGGTGCCGGCCCTGATCCGGTTCCTGCGCGGCGAGATCACCCGCGAAGTCGCGTCCGAAATCGGCCGCGCCGACACGCGACACTACGCCAAGCGGCAGTTCACCTGGTTTCGGCACCAGTTGCCGGAGTTCGAATGGGTGGCGCCGGAAGCGGCGATGCGCTGGCTGGAGTCGCGGGCCGCCGTTCCGTAACGCGCTTTTGCGCCAATGCAGCATTTTGGCACTCGCCGAATGCCCGGAAGCCCGCTAGTCTGGCAAAAGTCGTGCGGAAAGCGCCCCTGCCTTGACATTCGAGGCTAGCTGGCTATGTTCGCGCAACCTTTGGGAAGCCTGAGCGGGCCAATGCGCAATATTATTGCCAAACTCCTTATCGTCGTAGTACCCAGGTGCATCGCCCCGGGTGGCTGAGGCCATTCATAGTCAGGCGGTGCACATGGGGCCTCTTCGGGCCCTTTTTTATTTCCCAAAGCCAACCAACGAAGACCGCGCCACGAAGAGCGCACCGGAGCAAGCCAATGAGCAGCCAGAGCCACGATCCGAACCAGATGACGGGAGCCGCGATGATCGTCCGCGCGCTGATCGATCACGGCGTGCAGCACCTCTTCGGTTATCCCGGCGGCGCCGTGCTGCCGATCTACGACGAGATTTTCCAGCAGAGCGAAGTCGAGCACATCCTGGTGCGCCACGAGCAGGGTGCCGGCCACGCGGCCGAAGGCTATGCCCGTTCCACCGGCAAGCCCGGCGTCGTTCTGGTGACCTCGGGTCCCGGCGCCACCAACATGGTGACGCCGCTGACAGATGCGCTGATGGATTCCATTCCGCTGGTCTGCATCACTGGGCAGGTGCCGACGCACCTGATCGGCAATGACGCGTTCCAGGAGTGCGACACCGTCGGCATCACTCGGCCCTGCACCAAGCACAACTGGCTGGTGCGCGACGTCAATGATCTGGCCAAAGTGCTGCACGAGGCGTTCTACGTCGCGACCACGGGCCGACCCGGTCCGGTTCTGGTCGACGTTCCCAAGGACGTGCAGTTCGCCACCGGCACCTACCATCCGCCGCGCAAGGACGACGTGCATGTGTCCTACACGCCGCGGGTAAAGGGCGATGCCGCGCAGATCCGCAAGGCGGTTGCGATGCTGGCCGGCGCGCGGCGTCCGGTGATCTACAGCGGCGGCGGCGTCATCAATTCGGGGCCGGAAGCCTCAAAGCTGCTGCGCGAGCTGGTCGATGTCACGGGCTTTCCGATCACCTCGACCCTGATGGGGCTGGGCGCCTATCCGGCCTCGGGCAAGAACTGGCTCGGCATGCTCGGAATGCACGGCACTTACGAAGCCAACATGAGCATGCATGATTGCGACGTCATGCTGTGCGTCGGCGCGCGCTTCGACGACCGCATCACCGGCCGCCTCGATGCGTTTTCGCCGGGCTCGAAGAAGATCCATATCGATATCGACCCATCCTCGATCAACAAGAACATCCGCGTCGACGTGCCGATCATCGGCGATTGCGGCAACGTGCTCGGCGATCTCCTGCAGGTCTTCAAGGCCGAGGCCAGGAAGCCCGACATCAAGGCGTGGTGGCAGCAGATCGCACAATGGCGCGCGCGCAACTCTCTGTCCTACCGCAAGAACGACGACATCATCCTGCCGCAGCAGGCGATCCAGAGCCTGTTCCATGCCACGCGCGGCAAGGACACCTACATCACCACCGAAGTCGGCCAGCACCAGATGTGGGCCGCGCAGTTCTTCGGCTTCGAGGAGCCGCACCGCTGGATGACGTCGGGCGGCCTCGGCACCATGGGTTACGGCCTGCCGGCGGCGCTCGGCGTGCAGGTCGCCCATCCCGACAGCCTCGTCATCGACATCGCGGGCGATGCCTCGGTGCAGATGACGATCCAGGAAATGTCGACGGCGGTGCAGTACGAGCTGCCGATCAAGATCTTCATCCTCAACAACCAGTACATGGGCATGGTGCGGCAGTGGCAGCAGCTCTTGCACGGCAACCGCCTGTCTCACTCCTACAGCGAGGCGCTGCCTGACTTCGTCAAGCTGGCGGATGCCTATGGCTGCATCGGCCTGCAGGCCACCAAGCCGGCCGATCTCGACGGCGCCATCAAGGAGATGATCAAGGTCAAGCGTCCGGTGCTGTTCGACTGCCGCGTCGCCGCGCTGGAAAACTGCTTCCCGATGATCCCGTCCGGCAAGGCGCATAACGAGATGCTGTTGCCGGAGGAAGCGACGGACGAGGCTACCGCCAAGGCGTTCTCCGGCGGCAAGGCGCTGGTGTGAGGCAGCATGAATCTTCACGGACAGCGCTGTCTCTTCACCTTGCCCCGCCTGCGGGGAGAGTTGGCGCCGAAGGCGCGGGTGAGCGGGGCTCATCGTCCATGCCGAGGTAGCCATGTTTGATCTCGCCGAGCTGGAGCGGGCGCACAAGATTGTCGGGGCGGCGGTGCCGCCGACGCCGGCGCATGCCTGGCCGCTGCTGGCGCGGCGGCTCGGCACGTCGGTCGTGGTCAAGCACGAGAACCATACGCCGACCGGCGCCTTCAAGGTGCGCGGCGGGCTGACCTATCTCGACCGGCTCAAGCGCGAGCGGCCGGATGTGCCGGGCATCATCTCCGCAACCCGCGGCAATCACGGCCAGAGCCTGGCGTTTGCCGCACAACGCGCGGGTGTTCCCGCGACGATCTACGTGCCCCACGGCAACTCGGTCGAGAAGAACCGCGCCATGCAGGCGTTCGGCGCCAGGCTCGTCGAGCACGGCGAGGATTTTCAGGCGGCGCGCGAAGAGTCGATGCGCGAGGCCGAGCGGGCGGGGCTGCACATGGTGCCGTCGTTCCACCGCGATCTCGTTCTCGGTGTTGCGACCTACGCACTTGAGCTGCTGCGCGCCGCGCCCGATCTCGACTTGCTTTATGTGCCGGTCGGGCAGGGTTCCGGCATCTGCGGCTGCATCCTCGCGCGCGACCTGCTCGGCCGCAGCACCGAGGTCGTCGGCGTGCAGTCGACGGAAGCCCCGGCCTACGCGCTGTCGTTTGCCTCGGGCACGCTGGTGAAGACCAACAGCAGCGATACCCGTGCCGACGGATTGGCGACCCGGGTCCCCGACCAGGAAGCGCTCGACATCATCCGCAAGGGCGCCTCGCGCATCGTGCAGGTCACCGATGACGAGATTGGTGCTGCGATCCGCGCCTACTGGACCGATACGCATAACCTCGCCGAAGGCGCCGGCGCAGCCGCGCTTGCCGCGGCGCTGTCGGAAAAGAACAAGCTGCAGGGCAGGCGCGTCGGCCTGATCCTGAGCGGCGGCAATATCGATTTTGATCTGTTCCGGCGATGGGTCGGAACGGATGCCACACCCGCGCCCGGTGCGCGGGCGGTGGCGCAAGGAGTTTGAGGGGACGACAATGAACCAGCCTTCCAGTCAGGCCGCGAACCAGCCGGCGTCGGCCTACTTCATGGAGGATCGCCACGATCCGAACGAAACCCACACGCTGTCGGTGCTGGTGCAGAACGAGCCCGGCGTGCTCGCCCGCGTGATCGGCCTGTTCTCCGGGCGCGGCTACAACATCGACAGTCTCACGGTTTCGGAGACAGAGAGCCAGAAACACGTCTCGCGCATTACCATCGTCACCACGGGCACCCCGATGGTGATCGAGCAGATCAAGCACCAGCTCGACCGCATGATCCCGGTGTTTCGCGTCGTCGACATGACGCTGACCGGCCGCTCGATCGAACGCGAGCTTGCCATGGTCAAGGTGCGCGGCAGCGGCGATCACCGCGTCGAGGCGCTGCGGTTGGCGGATGCCTTCCGCGCCCGCGTCATCGACGCCACCATCGAGAGCTTTGTGTTCGAGATCACAGGCAACTCGGCCAAGATCACGCAGTTTATCGACCTGATGCGCCCGCTCGGCCTTGTCGAGGTGTCGCGCACCGGCGTCGCCGCGATCGCGCGCGGGCCAGAAGGGATGTAACAACATGCTGGCGCGCGACTGGTACTATACCGAGCGGCGGCGGGTCGGCATCGATTCTGCCGTCGCGGCGCTGTATGACCGCCACGACAACAGCGACAGCCGCGCCAACGCCGCGCTGACCATGCTCGGCCTCAGGCCGGGCTGGCGCATCGCCGACATCGGCTGCGGCAACGGCGTGCTGGCCTGCGAGGCTGCGGCGATGGGCGCCGAGGTCGACGCCATCGACATCTCCCCGGCGATGCTGGCGCTCGCCGAAATCCTGGCGCGCGACCGCAAGGTCAAGATCCGCACGCAATTCGCCGGGCTGCTCAGCTTCGCCTACAAGCCCAATTCGTATGACCTGATCGTCAGCGAATTCGCGCTGCATCATCTGCCCGACTTCTGGAAGGCGGTGGCGCTGTCGCGCATCTTCAATGCGCTCAAGCCCGGCTCGAATTTCTATCTTCGCGACATCGTCTTTGTCGGCATGCCCGACGGTCTCGAGCGCGACGTCGAGGGCTGGGCGGATTTTTCCATCAAGAACCACGAATTCGACCGCGAGAGCGTCATCACCCATATGCGCGACGAGTACTCCACCTTCTCCTGGGTGATCGAGCGCATGCTGACCGATGTCGGCTTCCAGACCGTGTCGGTCGACTACCACGCCCCCCTCCACGGGACTTACCTCCTTCGAAAACCGAAAGCCGGCGAACAGAGCTGAAACAAGGCCTTCGATACCGCCCAATAACAGAGCCAATAAAATGAAGCCGGCCGATATCTGCATCGCTGTCCTGGTGGCGGTCACCTGGGGATTTGGCTTTATCGCCAGCCGCCTCGTGCTCAACGAGTTCTCGCCCGAACTGATGACCACGCTGCGCTTTACCATCGCGGCGCTGCCGTGCCTGTTCCTGCGCAAGCCCGGCGTTTCGTGGCCGGTGCTGATCGCCATCAGCTTCTCGCTGTTCCTCGGCCAGTTCCTGGCGCAGGCCTACGGTATTGCGCATGGTGTGCCGGTGGGCCTCTCCAGCGTGATCGTGCAGAGCCAGGCGCTGTTCACCATCGCGCTCGCCGCAGCGATTTTCCGCGAGGTGCCGACCGCGATGCAGGGCGTCGGCATCGCCATCTCCACCGCGGGCCTTTTGATGATCTGCGGCACGGTCGGATATGATTTCAGCGTCGGCGCGTTCGCAACCATGATGATTTCGCCGGTCGCGTTTGCGGTCGGCAATCTTTCGCTGCGCAAGGCCAGCGGCGCGCCGATGTACGATCTGTTCGCTTGGCTTTGTCTCACGGCGGCCGTTCCGTTGTGGGTGATCACGCTCGCCATCAACGGGCCCGCGCCGACCTGGCAAGAGCTGACGCACGCTTCGCCGACGGCGCTTGTCTGCATGCTGTTCCTCGGCGGCATCACCACCAGCGTGGCCTACTGGCTGTGGGGCCGGCTATTGCGCGACTATCCGGCGGCGCAGGTGGTGCCGTTCGCGCTGCTGGTGCCGTTCGTCGGCTCCGCGGCGTCCAGCATCGCGTTCGGCGAGACCTTCGGCCCGCTGCGGCTCGCCGGCATGATCACGGTGGTCGGTGGCATTGCCGTCATGCTGCTGGCGAGACGCCCGCAGGCGCTGCCGAAGGTCGCCTGAGGGGACGATGTCGCATTCGCTCTTCGTCGCCTTCCTGATGTTCGCCCTGGTGATGTTCTTCACCCCGGGGCCGAACAACATCATGGTGCTCTCGTCGGGCCTCACCTACGGCTTCCGCCGCACCATCCCGCATATCGCGGGGATCACCGTCGGCTTCGCCTTCATGGTCGCCGCCGTCGGCTTCGGGCTTGGGACCGTCTTCATTGCCTTTCCGGCGCTGCAGACCATCCTGAAATATGTCGGCGCCGCCTACCTGATCTACCTGGCCTTGCAGATCGGCACGGCCGAACCGGAGGCCCCCGAGCAGGACAACAGCCGCGGCCCCATGACTTTCTGGGGCGCCGCGCTCTTCCAATGGGTCAACGCCAAGGGCTGGGTGATGGTGATCGGCACCATCACGGCCTATGCCGCAATTGCTGCCTTTCCCTGGAATATCCTGATCCAGACCGCCGTCAGCCTCGCCATGGGCACGGTCTCCACGGTGGCCTGGACCCTCTTCGGCACGGCGCTGCGGCCGATCCTGACCTCGCCAAGGGCGGTGCGCGCCTTCAACATCGTGATGGCGATCCTGCTGCTCGCCTCCCTCTATCCCGTCTTCATGGACGCATGATGCCGCGCCGCGCCATGCAGAAACGGGTTTCCCATGGGGAGGAAAATGCTCTAGACAACGGCCGGAATTCACGGGCGACCCGGCTGGTTTTGCCTGCAGCAGACTGATTTAACGGCCGACTTCCGGCCTCCCTTCAAGAGGAAACGACTATGCGTGTTTACTACGATCGCGACGCCGACCTGAACCTGATCAAGGGCAAGAAGGTCGTCATCGTCGGCTACGGCAGCCAGGGCCATGCCCATGCGCTCAATCTGAAGGACTCCGGCGTCAAGGAAGTCGCCATTGCGCTGCGCAAGGGTTCGGCCTCGGCCAAGAAGGCGGAGAACGCCGGCTTCAAGGTGATGGAAGTCGCCGAAGCCGCCAAGTGGGCCGACCTCGTCATGATGCTCACCCCGGACGAACTGCAGGGCGACATCTACCGCGAGCACCTGCACGACAATATGAAAAAGGGCGCAGCGCTGGTGTTCGCCCACGGCCTCAACGTCCACTTCAACCTGCTCGACCCGCGCGCCGATCTCGACGTGCTGATGATCGCGCCGAAGGGCCCCGGCCACACCGTGCGCTCGGAATATCAGCGCGGCGGCGGCGTGCCTTGCCTGATCGCGATCGCCAAGGATTCTTCCGGCAACGCCCATGACCTCGGCCTGTCCTATGCGTCGGCCATTGGCGGCGGCCGTGCCGGCATCATCGAAACCACGTTCAAAGAGGAATGCGAGACCGACCTGTTCGGCGAGCAGGTCGTGCTCTGCGGCGGCCTGGTCGAACTGATCAAGGGCGGCTACGAGACGCTGGTCGAAGCCGGCTACGCGCCCGAGATGGCCTATTTCGAGTGCCTGCACGAGGTGAAGCTGATCGTCGACCTGATCTACGAAGGCGGCATCGCCAACATGAACTACTCGATCTCCAACACGGCCGAGTACGGCGAATACGTCACCGGCCCGCGCATCGTCACCGACGAGACCAAGAAGGAAATGCGCAAGGTGCTGGCCGACATCCAGTCCGGCAAGTTCGCCCGCGACTGGATGCTGGAGAACAAGGTCAACCAGACCTCGTTCAAGGCGACCCGCGCCAAGCTCGCCGAGCATCCGATCGAGGAAGTCGGCGCCAAGCTCCGCGACATGATGCCGTGGATCAAGAAGGGCGCGCTGGTCGACAAGACGAAGAACTAGGGCTTGATCCGGAAAAGTGTGAAGCGCTTTTCCGAAAAGATCATGCTCAAACAACAACCTAAAGCGCGATGGTGATTCATCCAGATATCATCGCGCTTCAGGGCTTGATCTACATCTCACGTGGCGAGATCGCGCCTGTGCAATTTCGATGATCAAGAAGGGCGTGCTGGCCGACAAGGCAAAGAGCGGGGATTTGATCCGGGTTCTTGCGCGACGCCGCGCTGGCTTTCGCGCTACTTCTCGATCCGGTTATGCAGCTGCCAGAAGCGCACGGTGCGCTGTGCCGTCTCCAGGCTCAGCCGGCCGTAATCGAGCTGGGCCTGCCGCATGGTCTTGTCGTCGACCGGGGGGATCGACGGCCGCTGACGCAGGATGCTGTCGACCGTCGTCCACCCAAGGCCGATCGCCTTGCAGGGGATCAGGAGCAGATCGGCCCGGGTGCCTTCGACAACCCGCGCCATCAGTTCGGTCGGCACGCCATTGAGCAAGGCGATCGCGGCCGAGATCTCGTCGATCTTGCCGGAGGCAGCGAATTTGGCGATCGCGGCCTCGTCGAGCTCGCCGAGGCTCTTCAACAGCTTCACCAGCTCCTCCGCCACCGAGAAGTCGCGGGCGGGTTTTTCGGGCTCCCTGGCGATCTGCCCAAGCACCCGCAGGATCTCATCCTTGACCGACTGCGGGGCGATGGCGAGCAGCCGGTCGCGCACGGCGTCCTTGGCCCGGCGCAAGAGATCGCGCAGCAGCTTGATCGGCAGGTCGATGCGTAGCCCGAGAATCTCGGTCAGTTCGTCGTCTCGCTCGGCATGGGCGACCATGCCGGTGAAGCCGGCTTCCGAAAAGCGGGCGCTGGCATTGTTGGCCAGCCGCCGGATCACCTTGCGCTCGCCGCGGTCGACGATGACGTCGGTCACGACTTCCGGCAGGTTGGCGCGGCCCGAAATGGCCAGCAGGTGTTCCTGGCTCTTGGTGCTCGCGATCTTGACCAGCGTGTCGGTGCCGAGCCGGCTGGAATTGGTCAGCACGTCGGCGGCGACTTCGATCTTGTCATCGAAGGCGAGATGCTGGATCACTTCGAACGGCGCGTAGTCGACCGGCGCGAGGCGCTTGGCGAGTTCTGCCCGCGCACGGGTTTCGACCCGGGCGACGAGGAAGCAGAGAACGTCGTCGAAGACCTTGACCTGCTCGTCGTTGAGCCGCTCACCGTCATGCAGAAAGAGGTCCGTCACCCGCCTCAGCGTGGAGACGCGCTTGGCCGCCGAGCCGTTCGAGACGGCATCTTCGAGCTCGGAAATAAGGGACAATTCGGGCTGTAGCACGGTCAGGTCTGCTTGTTCTTGCAACGGTTTCAGCAAACAATTGCGTGCCGGCCTTACGTCGGCGTTAAGAACGGAACCCGCTGCAATACATGAGAAACGCAGCCTTAACGCGTGCCTGCAGGCAGGCATGTAATTCTGCGAAGCAACCAAACGTTAACCACGCGGGAACGGCCCTTGAGCTGCGCTGCCCGCAGCCGGCGCCGCCGCGGATGCCGCCGCATCGCGATCGACGGGCACTTCCCGCGCTGGGGCGTCGCCGCGGCCGATAGCGACCGCATCGCGGCAGGCGTTCTCGATCTCTTTATCTCCAGGCATCGCGCGCCATGACGCGGAAAGGTCAGGGCTTGCCGACCCTCTGCCACAGCCAGCGCGCCACCGCATCCGGTGAGGAGGACGCATCGTTGCCGGCCGCGCGCAGGTTCGCCTCGCGCATATCGGCGATATCAATCTTCCCCAGCAGCGGCCGCAGCGCTGCCTTGAGCTTCTCGTCGCCGCCGCGCCTGGGCGCCAGCAGCACGATCGCGTCGTAGGGCGGGATCGCGCGCTTGGCATCCTCCAGCACGACAAGGTCGTATTTCGCGATCAGCCCGTCGCTGGTGTAGCCGGCGATCACGTCGACCTCGCCGGAGGCGACCGCCGCATACATGAAATCCGGCTGCATGGTCCGCTGGTTGCGAAAGGAAAGCCTGTAAGTTTCCTGCAGCGCCGCCCATTCCGGCCGCGAAAAGAATTCATAGTCGCCGGCGATCGACATCGATGAAGACCGGGCGGCAAGATCGGCGATCGTCTTCACGCCGAGCTCGGTGGCGCGTCTCCGCGGCATCACCAGCGCATAGGCGTTTTCGAAGCCGAGGTCGCCGAACAGCGTGATGTTCTGCTTCGCCAGGATGGTCTTCAGCTCCGCGAGCAGTTCTTCGCGTGGCTTGATGTCGGCGTGGTGGAACTGGTTGACCCATAGCGTGCCGGAATAATCGACATAGACGTCGATGTCGTTGGCGGCCAGCGCGTCGAAAATCACGTTGGAGCCGAGCCCTTCGCGGGTTGCCGCCGAAAGCCCTGTCGCGCGCAACCGCTGCGCCATCAGCGCGGAGAGCACATATTGCTCGGCAAAGGTTTTTGCGCCGACGAGATAGCTCGATGGCGACCGCGCCATGGCCGGCACCAGCGTTGCCGCGACCAGCGTGGCGATGCCGGCGCCGCCGAGCACCGCGCGCAGGCGCTTGCGGCTACGCAAGCCGCTTTCGATCAGCGCCAGCAACTGATCGACCAGCAGCGCCAGCGCGGCGGCGGCAAAACAGCCGAACAGCACGAACACCCAGTTCTGGGTCTGCAGTCCCGCAAAGATGTAATTGCCGAGGCTGGTCTGGCCGATCGGCGTAGACAGCGTCGCGGTTCCGATCACCCAGACCGCCGCGGTGCGGATGCCCGCCATCATCACCGGCAGCGCCAGCGGCAGCTCCACCATCGCAAGCGACTGCCGCGGCGTCATGCCGACGCCTTGCGCGGCCTCGAGGAGGCCAGCATCGACGCCGTTCAGCCCGGTGATGGTGTTGCGCAGCACCGGCAGCATGGAATAGAGCGCGAGCGCCAGCACCGCCGGCAGGAAGCCGAAGGCGGAGAACGTGAAGCCGAACCATGACAACGTCAGCGCGGCGAGCGCCAGCAGCAGCGGATAGAACAGCGCCAGCAGCGCCAGCCCCGGCACGGTCTGCACTACGCTGGCAACGCCAAGCAGCGCGCCGCGAAGCACTGGCCGGTGGCGCGAGAGGATCGCAAGCGGCAGGCTTGCCGCCAGGCCCAGCGCCAGCGCCGTGACGCTGACGCGCACATGATTGCCGAGATAGTCGGGCAGATGCGTCAGCGCCTCGCCCCAGCGCGGATCGGTGAACAGGCTCATGCGCGTCCCCGTGGCAGCGCTTCGCCCAGCCGCTCGACCTGCCGCCGCGGCGTGCGCAGCAGTTCGCCCACGTAAGGGTCGCTGCTTGCGGCGAGCTCGGCCGGCGTGCCCTGCGCCAGCACCTTGCCGGCCCGCATCACCGCGATGCGGTCGGCGAGCAGGATCGCCTCGATCATGTCGTGCGTGATCATGACCGTGGTCAGCCCGAATTTCTGGTGCAGGCCGCGATAATCGTCGCCGAGGGCGTCGCGGGTCAGCGGGTCGAGCGCGCCGAACGGCTCGTCCATCAGCACGATGCGCGGTTTCGCGGCGAGCGCCCGCGCCACCCCGACGCGCTGGCGCTGGCCACCGGAAAGCTCATGGGGCAGGCGGTCCCGGTAGGGCGCGCGTTCCAGCCGCACCAGGTCGAGCAGCGCGTCGACCCGCGCCGAAATCTCCTGCGCCGGCCAGCCGAGCAGTTTCGGCGTGATCCCGATATTGTCGGCCACGCTGATATGCGGAAACAGCCCGCCGCTCTGGAAGACGTAGCCGATGCGCCGGCGCAGGCTGATCGGATCGGCCTTGCGCACATCCTCGCCCTCGACGGCGATGCTGCCGCTGTCCGGCTCGATCAGCCGGTTCGCCAGCCGCAGCAGCGTGGTCTTGCCCGAGCCGGAGCCGCCGACGATGGCGAGAAACTCCCCCTCGGCCACCTGCAGCGAGACGTCGTCCACGGCCACCACGCGTCCGCCGCCGAAGCGTTTTGCCACGTTGGCATAGGCGATCATGGGTGTTGCGGGCATTCCATCGGGCCTTAACGACTCTTAATCCACGGCCATAGTGGCTGTTCCCGGCACAATTGTCATTGCGGCGCGGGGCGGCATATGCGACGCTCTGTAACATTACAGACGGCCACGCACAGCAAGGTCAGCGCCATGCACGACACCCTGCCCGAACTGGGGGACCTCGAGCGCGAGGTGATGCAGCTTGTTTGGGCCCATGGGCCGGTGACGGCGGAAGCCGTGCGCGAAAAGCTGTCGCGCCCGCTCAAGGAATCGACGGTCCGCACCGTGCTGCGCCGCCTGGAAGAGAAGGGCTACACGACGCATACGGTCGACGGCCGGACCTTCGTCTACCGGGCGGCCGAGGAGCGCGGGCGCGTGGCGGCCAGGGCCGTGCAGCGCATCGTCGACTGGTTCTGCAACGGCTCCGTCGAAGAGGTGCTGGTCGGCATGGTCGACCATGCCATGCTCGACCAGAAGCAGCTCCGTGCGCTCGCCGATCAGGTGGCGCGGGCCAAGGTGAGGGGGAGAAGAAAATGATCCTCGCGATTCTTGCGGAGTCGGCGCTGCGCTCCCTGCTGCTGGGAGGTGTCGTGTGGATCGGCTTGAATCTTTTCCGCGTGCGCAACCCGCACATCCACATGACCTGCTGGGTCGCCGTGCTGGGAGCTTCGTTGGCGATGCCGCTTCTGATGCACTGGACCACGGTGACCGTCACGCTGAAGGCATTGCCGCTGCCGGTCGCCGAACGGTTCTGGCCGGCGTCTCCGGCGCTGGAGCCGCTCAATTCCTCGCTGCTGCCGGAGCCGGCCCTGCAGCCCGACGCCGTCGCTGCGCCCGCCGCGAGCCATTGGACGATCGACTGGGTCCTGCTCGCGACCACTGTCTATGCAGTGATTGCCGGCATGCTCCTGTTCCGCATCGCGATCGGCGTCTTCCTCACCTGGCGTATCCTGCGCGCCGCAGCGCCGCTCGATGAGCCCTGGACAGGCGGCTGGCGGGTGCGTGTCAGTCACCTGGTCGGCGGCCCCGTCACCTTCGGCTCGACCATCCTGCTGCCGCCGCACTACCGCGACTGGGACGTTCGCAAGCGGCAGGCCGTGCTCGCCCATGAGGGCGCCCATGTCGCCAACCGCGACTTCCACGTGCTGTTGTTGGCTTCGCTCAATCGCGCGGTGTTCTGGTTCAGCCCGTTTGCCTGGTGGCACCTCGCGCAGCTCGCCGAGCTTGCCGAAGTGATCAGCGATGCACGGGCGGTCGAAGTGGTCGAGGACAGATGCTCCTATGCCGAGATCCTGCTCGATCTGGTGCAGCGGGTGCGCCACGCGCCGGCCGGGCTGGAAATGGCGCGCGCCTGCACCTTGCGCTCGCGCGTCGACCGTGTCCTTGCGGCGGCAGCGCCGCCCGCGCGTCTCGGCTGGCGCAAGCGGGTTGGAACGGCGGCGATCGTTCTGCCGCTCGCCGTCGCCTCCGCCGTGAGCGTCGCCTACAGCCGCGCACCGGCGCAGGACGCTGGGGTCGCCGGCGCATCGGAGCAGGCCGCGATGCCGACGCCGGAGCTCGTCACATTCTATTCGCTCGGCCGCGGCTCGATCTTCGCCGTCTCCCGCGCCGGGGATGAGCTGTTTGGCCAACTCTCCGGGCAGCGCAAGATGCGGCTGGCGTCCGCCGGCGATGGCGCATGGTCCTATCCGGCCCCGGGCGGCCGGATCACGTTCGCCGCCGACGAGGCGCGAAAGTCCGAGCTGACGCTGAGCCAGAACGGCCGTGCGCTGCGCGCCGCGCGGATTGCCGAGCTGGCATGGCGTGACACGGCTGTCGATGCGAACGCGCTCGATGCCTATGTCGGCTGGTACGAACTGACGCCGAGCCGCGTGCTCGCAGTGACGCGCGACGGCGGCCGCCTTCTTGTCGAGGAGAGCGGGCGGCCGAAGTTCGAGGTGAAACCGCGCGGCGCCGATGCCTTTGCGGGAGACGACGGCCATCTCGTGATGTTCCTGCGCAACGAGCAGGGCAAGGTGAAGCAGGTGCTGCTGCAGGAGCCTGCGTTCGGCGCCGGCCTTGCACGTTGGGTCACGCCGGAGCGCGCGAAGACGCTACAGCAGGAATTCAAGCGGCGCATGGCCGACGTGCCGGATCGCTTCCGCGATCAGACGCCGCAGCCCGGGAGCAAGGACGCCATCCTGCGTGGCATCGCCGATCTGCAGCGCGGTGCGCCGAACTATGAGCGGATGAGCGCATCATTGGCGACGAGAATTCGTCGGCAGGCGAGCGAACTGGAAGCCCAGCTCAACGCCTTCGGTGTGGTCGAGTCGATCTTCTTCCGCGGCGTCGGCCCCGGCGGCTACGACATCTACGGCGTGAAATTTGCGAAAGGCTCTGCCGAGTTTCGCGTTCTGCTGGGCTTGGACGGCAAGGCCGACGACGTCATCTTCCGCCCCGATGGCGACGAGACGCCCGGCAGCATCGCCGCTTGTTCGGCTGAAACCGGCTTGAGGTCCCGCGACAACGGCGCGCCGATCAAGCTGTTCATCTATAACGGCAGCGGCGCGGACCTTCAGCTTTACCGGCTGGATGCCGACGGCAGGCGCCGCGCCCACTCCACGATCGGGCAGGACACGTCGGCGCCGGTCTTGACCACCGTCGGCATCCCGTGGGTGGTTGCCGATGCTTCCGGGAAATGCCTGGAGATCGTGCTGCCCGGACAGCGCGCGCGCGTTCTTTCGGTCGGCGAGCACCAGGCCGACGGCGAACCCGCGGTGTCGCGCCGCACCGCGCCGCAGGCCGGCAGCGAGGCGGCGCTGCGCCGGTACATCGAGGCGCTGGCGCGCGGCGAGCCGGACTATGACCACATGACCGCGGAAGTGGCGGCGCAGACGCGCCAGCAGCTTCCGTTCAACCAGGCCATCCTGGCCCGTCTCGGCGCGCTGCGCTCCGTGACGTTCCGCGCCGTGTCGGGAATGGACAGTGATGTCTACGTCGCCCATTTCGCCAACGGCTCGGCGGAATGGCGGATCGGCCTCGTCAAGGACGGCGCGATCGGCCGCATTGCCCTCGGCCCGCAGTCCTGACGCGCAGTTACTTCGTTGCGACACCTGAACCTGATTCCAGCATACCCACCCGCCGCTTGCGCCGGCGGGACTTAAATGCTACAATAGGTAACACTACGGGACGTAGCGTCCATTCGAGGCAACGCCATGATCGGTTCCGAAAACGCAAAGGCTCAGGCCGTGCTGGCCCTTCACCGCTTCGGCATGGGCCCGCGCCCGGGATCGGTTGCGGCCATCGCGTCCGATCCGCGCGGCGCGCTGCTCGCCGAGCTGGAGCGGCCCTCGGCGGCGCATGTCGAGGCATCCCTGCTGCCGTCGAGCGCAAAAGCGTTCCGCGTCGTTGCCGATGCCAATGCGAAGCGGCAGGCCAAGGCGATACTGGCCACCAAGGCCCAGAAGGAAGCCGCCAGGCAGATGGCCGAAGCGCCCGCCATGGAGGAGGGGACCGCCCCCGGCATGAGCGCGGCGGCCGAGAAGATGGCTGCCGAAGCCGTCCCCGATCCCGGCCGACCGATCTATCTGCAGGAAGTCAAGCTGCGCACCGAGGCCGCGCTCGGCGCCGAGATCGGATTCGCCGAGCGGCTGGTGTGGTTCTGGTCGAACCATTTCTGCATCTCGGCGAACAAGATCCAGAGCATGTCCGGCGCCTATGAGCGCGAGGCCATCCGCCCGCACGTGCAGGGCAAGTTCGTCGACATGCTGCTGGCCGTCGAAGGCCATCCGGCGATGCTGTTCTATCTCGACCAATCAGCCTCGATGGGCGCGAACTCCATCGCCGGCATCAATCGCACCCGCGGCCTCAACGAGAATCTCGCGCGCGAGATTCTCGAGCTGCATACGCTCGGTGTGCGCAGCGGCTACACCCAGGACGACGTCATTGCATTTGCCAATGTGCTGACCGGGTGGACTTTCCTGCCGCCGGGCGACAATCCCGAGCATGGCGGCGAATTCAGCTTCAATCCGCGGCTGCACGAGCCCGGTCCGCAGAAGGTAATCGGAAAGGTCTACGCTCAGGAGGACGCAGAGCAGGGACGTGCGGTGCTGCGTGATCTCGCGGTGCAGCCGGCAACCGCTGCGCATGTCGCAAACAAGCTGGCGCGCCATTTCATTGCCGATGAGCCGCCGGCGCCGCTGGTCGAGCGGATGGCGAAGACATTCCTCGACACCGGCGGCGACCTCAAGCAAGTCGCCAAGACGATGGTATCGTCACCGGAATCCTGGGCGCTGCCGGCGACAAAGCTCAAGCGTCCCGGCGAATGGGTCGTCGGCATGGTGCGCGCGACCGGCATCGCGCAGGCCGACCCCAGGCGCTTCACCCAGGGCCAGGCGCTGCTGGGCGAGCCGCTGTGGCGGCCCGGATCGCCAAAAGGCTTTCCGGACGACGAGGCATCGTGGATCGACGGCATGGGGCGGCGGCTCGACGTCGCCAACAATTTCGCCGAGCGTGTGGTCGGCACTGCCGATCCCCGGGACATCATCGAAACCGTGTTCGCCTCGACCGTGTCGGGCGAGGTGAAGCAGGCGGTCGGCCGCGCCGAGAGCCGCCAGCAGGCGCTGGCGCTGCTGTTCATGTCGGCCGAATTCCAGCGGAGGTGACCATGACCTTCTCCCATCATCTGCCCAGCCGTCGCGAGGCTCTGCTCGGCGCCGGCGCGCTGTTTGCGTGGAGCCAAATGCCGAGGGTGGCGCGCGCCGCCGGGCGCGATCCGCGCCTGCTTGTCATCGTGCTCCGTGGCGCGCTCGACGGGCTCGGCGCCGTGGCGCCGGCCGGCGATCCCGACTGGATCAGCCTGCGCGGCGACCGCGCGCTGCTTCTCGACGGCAAGCCGGCGGCCTTGCCGCTCGACGGCTTCTTCGCGCTGAACCCGGCGATGCCCAATCTGCACCGTCTCTACAAGGCGCATCAGGCCACCATCGTGCATGCCACGGCGACGCCCTATCGCGAGCGATCGCATTTCGACGGACAGGATGTGCTGGAGAGCGGCATTGCGCGGCCCGGCGCCACCGACACCGGCTGGCTCAATCGTGCGCTGCTCGAAATGCCGTCGGAAGGCCGGGTCGATCCGCGCGGCAGCCGCGTGCTCGGCATCGGCTCGGTCACCCCGCTGGTGGTGCGCGGCCATGCGCCGGTCATGACCTGGGCGCCGCAGCAATTGCTGGCGGCGAGCGAGGACACGCAGGCCCGCTTGCTTGACCTGTACAAGCACACCGATCCAAAGCTCGCCGTCGCACTCGATGCGCGGATCCGCCTCGCCGAAATTGGACGTGGCGCCGGCATGGAGATGAAGCCCAGCGATGCTCCGCCACCCGCCGGCATCGCTGGCGTGCGCGCCTATTTTGCCGAAGCCGCCGGCACCGCCGCGCGTTATCTCGCCAGGGCCGACGGCCCGCGGGTCGGCGCGATGGGCTTTGTCGGCTGGGACACCCACATCAACGAGGGTGCGGCCTCCGGCCAGCTTTTCAATCTGCTCGGCGCGCTCGACGGCGCGCTCGCCGCCATCGAGACCAATATGGGCGATGCCTGGGGCGAGACGGTGGTCGCCGTCATCACCGAGTTCGGGCGCACCGCCAAGATCAACGGCACCAATGGCACCGATCACGGCACGGGCACCGTCGCCTTCCTGACCGGCGGCGCGCTGCGGGGCGGCCGTGTCGTTGCCGACTGGCCGGGTTTGAAGGACGCCCAGCTTCATGAGCAGCGCGACCTCAAGCCGACCACCGATCTGCGCGCCGTCCTCAAGGGACTGCTGCGGGATCATTTGCGGGTCGATGAGGGCGTGCTCGCGACCACGGTTTTTCCGGACAGCGCCGGCGTTGCGCCGATCGCTGGACTTGTCGGTTGATGAAGGAGCCCGTCATGAAATCATCTGCCATTGCCCTGCTGCTCGCCATCTCCGCCATCGCCCTGCCGTCCGTCACCACGCCCGCGTCGGCCGGCAGGATGGATGGCAAATGCTGCATGTCCTCCGATGGCGGGCGCTCCTACCGCCACCGGATGGCGATCAGGCGGGCGGCCATTCCGCGCACCTGCAGCGCCTACGCCGCCTCATGCGCGCGCAATCCGACCGAGCGCGCCGACCATGTGCGGATGTGCCAGGCGGCAAAGGCGCAGTGCATGCAGACCGGCGTGCATGTCGGGCCGTACAGCGGCAGGCATTTTGCCGGAATGCAAAAAATATAGTGGTCCGGTGTCCCGCTGCGGGCCCCGGCGTTGCGGCCGACTTCGACCCTCTGGCGCTCTCATGTCGATCTTTACGGGTAGCGAACTGGAATTTCTCGCCGGCCTGAACAAGAGCTGGTGGCTTCTCTACTGGAAGGAGTTTTCGCGCCTTCGCCTGATCGAGGCCGCGGCTGCGGACAACCCGGCGGCCGGGCCTGCCGGACTCGGCGCATCTGGCGAAGACCCCACAGGCTTCTTTCAGCGCGACCGCGCCGCCGGGGCCGTGCAACGCCGCGTTGAACTCGCCGCCTTAAACCGCTAAGGCATCCTCCCGAAGATGGAGGATCAGGTGGCGGCGGCAGAGCCTGCGGCGATTGCGCTCTATGATACGACGGTGGCGTTTCGCGTTGCGGACTCCCGCGTCTACACCGCGGTCGAAAAGGCCAGCCTGTCCGTCGCCAACGGTGAATTCGTTGCCATCGTCGGGCCGACCGGCTGCGGAAAATCGACGCTGCTCAATGTCGCGGCCGGCCTGCTGGCGCCGGCCTCCGGCTCGGTGCGCATCTTCGGGCAACCGCTGGCCGGACTGAACCGCGACGCCGGTTACCTGTTTCAGGCGGATGCGCTATTCCCCTGGAAGACCGCAATCGACAATGTCGCCATCGGGCTCGAGATTCGCGGCATGTCGCAGATGGATGCGCGGCTGC
Organism: Bradyrhizobium sp.; assembly: GCA_035575905.1. Taxonomy (GTDB): domain Bacteria; phylum Pseudomonadota; class Alphaproteobacteria; order Rhizobiales; family Xanthobacteraceae; genus Bradyrhizobium. The sequence goes on from DATLXL010000035.1 coordinate 158,264, forward strand.
GGGCGCAGGATTTTCTCGATTCTGTCGGCCTGGGCGCGTTCGCCGGCCGCTACCCGCACATGCTCTCGGGCGGCCAGCGAAAGCGCGTCGGCCTTGCCCAGGTGCTGATACGCGATCCCAAGATTCTGCTGATGGACGAGCCGTTCGGCCCGCTCGACGCCCAGACCCGCCAGATCATGGGCAATCTGCTGCTGGAGTTGTGGAGCGCCGATCGCAAGGCGGTGCTGTTCGTCACCCATGATCTGGAGGAGGCGATCGCGCTCGCCGACCGCGTCGTCATCATGTCGGCCGGGCCTTCCGCGCGCATCATCGGCGACTGGCGCGTGCCGCTGGAGCGGCCGCGCGACATTTCCGAGGTGCGGATGCAGGAGGAGTTCCACGATTTGCACCGGGAGATATGGAGCGTGCTGAAGGACGAGGTGATGAAGGGCTACGCGCAGTCCGCGCAGGCGGCGAGGGCGGTTTGATGTCGCGACCGACGCTTCTCGCTTGGCAGATCGGCGTCGCCGTTGTCGTGCTTGCGCTGTGGCAGTTTTTCGCCACCGTCGAGGTGTTCGGAAAAATCCTGCTGCCGCCGTTCTTCTTCTCCAACCCCGCCGACGTGTTCGCCCAGATCGTCAAATGGTTTTCGACCGGCACGATCTGGAAGCATCTTGCCATCACGTTGTGGGAGTCCATCCTTGCCTTCGTGATCGGCTCGGCGCTCGGCGTGCTCGTGGGCTTCTGGTTCGCGCGCCAGCCGCGGGTTGCTGCGGTGTTCGATCCCTATGTGAAGATGGCGAACGCGCTGCCCCGCGTGGTGCTGGCGCCGATCTTTGCGCTGTGGCTGGGGCTCGGCATCTGGTCCAAGGTCGCGCTCGGCGTGACGCTCGTCTTCTTCATCGTGTTCTTCAACGTCTACCAGGGCGTCAAGGAAGTCTCGACCACGGTGCTCGACAACGGCCGCATGCTCGGCATGAACGACCGGCAGCTGATGCGGCACGTTTACTGGCCGTCGGCGCTGTCCTGGATGTTCTCCTCGCTGCACACCTCGGTCGGCTTTGCCGTGGTCGGCGCGGTCGTCGGCGAATATCTGGGATCGGCCGCCGGCCTCGGCTATCTGATCCTGCAGGCCGAAGCCATGTTCGATGTCGCCGGCGTGTTCGCCGGCATGTTCGTGCTGTCGGTGTTCGTGCTGATCATCGACTACGGCGTGACGCTGGCGGAGCGGCGGCTCTTGGTATGGCGGCCCGCGCCGGCGGAGGGCAGGGGATAGGGCGCGCGATCAAGCCGGGCGCGTGCCGGATTTCGTGAGCCTGTAACAATTCTGTCCGATGAGTCCGCCGTGAAAACACGAAGGCGGCTCCGATGGAAAGTGCGCTGACCGAAGCCGTCGCGCACCTCAAGGCAGGACGGCTCGACGAGGTCGAGGCGTTGTGCCGGCCGATACTGGCGCGACGCCCGAAGGATATCGTCGCGCTGCAATGCATGGGGATAGCGGCGCTGCGCGCCGGAAGGCCGGATCAGGCCGTATCGTTCCTGCACCAGGCCGCCGACACCAAAAAGGGCGATGTCGGGCTGTTGACCAATCTGGGGGCCGCGCTCAAGGCGGCGGGCCGATTGGAAGAAGCGGTGGCGGTTTACGAACTCGCGGTGACAAGCGCGCCCGGCGCCGGCGAGACCCTGTTCAATCTCGGAAATGCGCTTTCAGCGATGGGGCGGCAAATCGAGGCGGAAGCCGCCTATCGCCGCGCCATCGCGGCGGGAAACTGCCGGGACGGCGGCGCGGGTGCGATGTCCAATCTCGGCGCCCTGCTGGAGGGGCGCGGGCAGTTCGGCGAGGCCGCCGAAATCTTTGGCGAGGTCGTCCGCCGACGGCCCGACTTCGGCCCGTATCGCTACAATCTCGCCAATGCGCTGCTGGCCAGGGGCGCGCTCGAAGAGGCCATCGCCGAGTACGGCCGCGCGATCGCACTGAGCCCCGGCTATGCTGAGGCGCATTTAAACCTCGGCAACGCGCTCTACCGGAAAGGAGACCTTCCGGCCGCATTCGCCTCGTTCCAGCAGGCGCTCGCGCTTCGTCCCGATTTTGCCGAGGCGCAAACGGCGATCGGCAACGTCCTGATGGACCAGCGGCGTACCTCCGAGGCGATCGACGCTTACAGGAAGGTGCTCGCGCTGCGGCCGGGCGATGCCGCGGCCTGCAACAACCTCGCAATCGCGCTGCGCAAGACCGGCGAGCCGCATGAGGCCCTGTGCGCGCTCGACGAGGCGATCGCACAGGCGCCCGACGCTGCGCTCTCGCACCTCAATCGTGGGACAATTCTGGTCGACCTCGGACGATATGAAGAGGCGCTCGACGCGACGCGGAAGGCATTCATGCTGCAGCCCGGCCTCGCCGGCGCTTTGACCAATTTCGTGCGGCTGCTGGCCGAACTCGGCCGAAGGCAGGAGGCGATCGCGACTTGTCAAAGCGCGATGGAGGACGATCCCGCGCGCGCGGACGCGTTCAGCGAGCTGGCTCGCCTGCGCCAGGAGGCGGGCGAGGTCGACGCTGCCCACGCGGCATGCATCAAGGCGCTGGCGCTCGACCCAGGGCTGGCTCAAGCGCACCATTATCTCGGCAACGTCCTGCGCGACCAGGGCAGGCTGGACGAGGCCATCCGAAGCTACCGGGCCGCCCTCGACCTCACGCCAGATGACGAGATTATCCGTAGCGCGCTGGCCTTCACGGTGCAGTTCGCATCGAATTACGATGCCGCCGCGATCCTGCGGGAAAATCGCCGCTGGGCCGAGCTGCACGAAACGCCGCTGCAGTCCTCCATCGCCGTTCACACCAATGACCGCCGCAAGGATCGTCCGCTGCGGGTCGGCTACGTCGCGCCGTATTTTCACCGGCACGTTGCTGCGCAGTTCCTGCTGCCGGTGCTCTCCCGTCACGACTCGGCCCGGGTCATCGTGTTCTGCTATTCCGGCGTGAAATTCCCTGACGACGTGACACAGGCCTTCAAGGATATGAACCACAGCTGGCGCGACGTCGCCGGTCTGGCCGACGACGCGCTGGCCCGGCAAATCCGCGCGGACGAGATCGACATTCTGGTCGATATCGCCCTGCACATGGAGGGCTCGCGGCTTCTGACTTTTGCCCGCAAACCGGCGCCGGTACAGGTGACCTGGCTTGGCTATCCCGGAACGACCGGACTGACGTCGATCGATTATCGCCTGAGCGACCCATATCTCGACCCGGCTGGCGGTAGCGATGCGGTCTATTCCGAGCGGACGATACGCTTGCCCAACACCTTCTGGTGCTACGCGCCGCTCGGGCCGACGCCGGAGGTGTCAGGCCTGCCGGCGCAGCGCACCGGAGAACTCAGCTTCGGCTGCTTCAACAATTTCCACAAGGTCACGCGCGAAACCTTATTGCTGTGGAGCCGCGTGCTGCGCGCCGTTCCCGATGCGCGCCTTACCATCCTGTCGCAGCCCGGTTCTCATCGGCAGGCGGTTCAGCGCCTCTTCGAGGACGCGGGAGTATCGGCCGGGCGGATCCGATTCATTGCGCGGGTCGCGCCGGACGATTATTGGCGCCTATACGACGGCATCGACCTTTGTCTCGACACCACGCCGTATCCGGGTCACACCACGACGCTCGACAGCCTCTGGATGGGGGTGCCGGTCGTCACTCTCGCCGGCCCAACGGTGGTCGGACGCGGTGGCGTCAGCATCCTGTCCAACATGAACCTGACGTCGCTGATCGCGCGAACGGAGGACGAGTATGTCGACATCGCGGCGGCCATCGCCCGAGACATCGACGCGCTCACCGGGCTGCGCGCGACGCTGCGCGAGCGGCTTCGTGCATCGCCGCTGATGGATGCGACGCAGTTCGCCGCCGATCTCGAGGATGCCTACGCGCGCATGTGGTCGGATTATTGCGAGGCTCATCGCGGGTGACGCCGGGCACTACCCGGCGACTTCGGCGCATGGCGTCGCTACGCCGGGCTTTGGCCCACGCTGCAAGGCAGCAATCCGGTCGCTGCCGGCGCACAGCAGGCTCAGGCGAGCATCCTCCCTCGGATTCTTCTTGTGCTGATGATGCTAAGCCGCGAAGGCGCGGCTGACCAGCAGGCGAGGCAGCCTGCGCAACGAAAAGATCGCGGCCGCGCCTCGGAACAAGGTGCTGCCAGCACGGCGCGAAGGGCACCATTGCAGGCCGCTCTATGGCACCGAAGTCGCCTTCTCAAGCTTCGCGCGCTGCACTATGGTCCGGCCAGAATTTGGAGGCATTCATGCGTAACGTCCTTGTCCGGCTGACCGGCGCTTTCCTGGCTCTGGCGCTGAGCACGGCACTCGCCGCAGCGCAAAGCAAGGTCACCATCGCCGTCGGCGGCAGCGCCTGTCTTTGCTATTTGCCGACCGTGCTGGCGCGCCAGCTTGGCGAGTACGACAAGGCTGGCGTGACGGTCGAACTGGTCGATCTCAAGGGCGGCTCGGATGCGCTCAAGGCGGTGCTGGGCGGCAGCGCCGACGTGGTTTCCGGCTATTTCGACCATTGCGTCAATCTCGCCGCCAAGAAGCAGGAACTGCAGTCCTTCGTAGTTTACGATCGCTATCCGGGCCTCGTGCTGGTGGTTTCGCCAAAACACACCGGCGAGATCAACTCGATCAAGGATCTCGCCGGCAAGAAGGTCGGCGTCAGCGCGCCGGGCTCCTCGACCGATTTCTTTCTCAAGTTCCTGCTGAAGAAGAACGGTCTCGATCCGACCAGTGCCGCCGTGATCGGCGTTGGCCTGGGCGCCACCGCGGTGGCCGCCATGCAGCAGGGCCAGATTGATGCGGCCGTGATGCTCGATCCCTCCGTCACCGTGCTGCAGGGCATGTACAAGGAACTGAAAATCCTCGCCGACACGCGCACGCAGAAAGACACGATCGAAATGCTCGGCGGCGAATATCCGGGCGGCGCGCTCTATTCGACGCTGGCCTGGGTCAAGAGCCACGAAAAGGAAGTGCAGGCGCTGACGGGCGCGATCCTCAACACGCTCGCCTGGATTCATTCCCACACGCCGGAAGAGATCATGGCGAAGATGCCGGAAGAGCTGGTCGGCAAGGACAAGGAGCTTTATCTCGCCGCGCTGAAGAACACGATCCCGATGTATTCGCAGACCGGCCTGATGGACCCGAAGGGCGCGGCCGCCGTGCTCGCCGTGTTCAGCGAGGGATCGCCCGAGGTTGCCAAGGCCGGCATCGACGTCAGCAAGACCTACAGCAATTCCTTCGTGGAGAAGGCGAAGACCAACGGGGCAAGCACGAAATAGCGTTCACTGCCGTGGAGCCACTGACCATTCATCGTGTCACCGAGCTTGACCTCAAGGTGGCGCCGCGGCCATGGCCGTTCGCCGAGGCGCGGCGCGACGAGATCGCGGCGCATTTTGCCGCGCGCAAGCGCGAGCGGCCGGATATCTGGAACGGCCGCGTGCTGATCGGATCAGTGCCTGACTTCGCTGGCGAGCGGTTCAGCGCGCGCTATTTCGACGTGGATTTCGCCAGCTTCCTCGCCTGGCGCGACTGGGGCTTTCCGGACCGGGACGTCTTCAACGGCTTCGGCATGGGCGCATTGCGCGCTGCCGACGGCGCCTTCGTGCTCGGCGAGATGGGCGGGCATACCGCCACCGCCGGCCGGGTCTATTTCCCCTCGGGTACGCCTGATCTCGACGATGTCAGGGACGGACGGCTCGACATTCCCGCAAGCATGGCGCGCGAGATGGAGGAGGAGACAGGGCTAGCGCCGGATGATTATCGCGCCGCAGCGCATTGGGACTGCATTCGCATGGGCGCGGTGATCGCAATGATCCGAAAACTCGATGTCGATATGCCGGGCGAAGTGCTGCGCGCGAAGATCGAGGCCAATCTGGCGCGGCAAGCGCGCCCCGAGTTTTCCGCCATCCATCTTGTCCGCAAGCGCAGCGATCTTACCGGCGCAATGCCGCGTTTTGTCACGGCATGGCTGGAAGCACAATTGCCCGCCTGACCGCTTCTGCACGCGCCAATTGCACTTTGCCGAAAGGCCCGAGGCGATGCTTCCGCGCGGCGGCTCACCGCCCATGCAATGCGCTTGACATCGGTCCGCACTATCAATGTGATAGGCGGCAATAAACAACCAAGAACGCAATGCACAATTTCAGGGAGGATTTGATGCCGGGGCACAGGGCTGCGCGCCTGTTTGTTGGGCTGTTCGCCGCGATCGCGACACTGGGTGCGGCAATGCTGGGAGCGGCGGTCACCGCCGCCGCCCAGGAAAAGAAAATCAAGATCGGCGTCATCTACGACCTCACCGGCCCGCTGGCCGGCGGCGGTTCCGAGCTCGGCTATATCGGCGCCAAGATCATGCTCGACCAATATACCAAGACGGGCGTCGAGGGTTACAAGGTCGAGGCGGTCTATGCCGACGCGCAGAGCAAACCCGACATCGCCATCAACGAATCGGTCCGCCTGCTCGAGCAGGAAAAAGTCGACATGGTGCTCGGCTTCTTCTCCTCGGCGCAGTGCGTGCCGGTGGCCGCGCGCGTCGAGCAGCTCAAGAAGTTCATGTGGATGACCACCTGCATCTCCTCGGCCGTGTTCAACGACAAGAACTACAAATATGTGTTCCGCCCGCAGGCGAGCGGCGACCAGTTCGGCCAGATGACGATGGAGTTCATCGCCGCCAATTCCAGGGAGAAGTTCGGCAAGGAACCGAAGGATCTGCGCGTCGCCATCATCCACGAGGACGGCTCCTATGGCGTCGACGTCTCCAAGGGCAACGAGGCCGGCGCCAAGAAGGCCGGCTTCCAGGTCGTGCTGAAGGAAGGCTATTCCGCCACCGCGCCCGATCTTTCGGCGCTGGTGACCAAGCTGAAGCGCGCGCGGCCGGACGTGATCTTCCACACCGGCTACAATCCCGACATCACTCTCTTTGTGCGTCAGGCGCGCGAGCAGGGCCTGAAGTTCGGCGCGCTGGTCGGCCACGGCGCCGGCTACGGCGTGTACGAGAAGCTGAAGGAAGGCCTCGGCACGGACGCGCAGTATCTCTTCAACACCGATCCGATCTCGATCTGGCTCGCCAATCCCAAGGGCCTCGATCCGAAGCTGCTGCCGGTCATCAAGATGATCGGCGAGGAGTTCGACAAGATCAGGCCGGGCGTCGCCATCCGCTCCGCCCACGTCGGCATCGCCGCCTCCAACATCTACGTCTTCATGAACGAGGTGCTGCCGCGCGCCATCAAGAAGTATGGCGGCGTCGATCCGGATGCCCTGCGCAAGGCGGCGCTCGAAGTCGACCTGCCGGAAGGCGGCACCATGCTCGGCTTCGGCGTGAAATTTTTCGGTGAAGGTACGCCGATGGCGGGCCAGAACGAGCGCTCGTTCCCGGTCGTGCTGCAATACATCGACGACAAATCGTATGTGGTATGGCCGAAGAGTCAGGCGCAGCGCGATGCCGTGCTGCCGTTCCCCAAGGGCACGACGTTCAGCCCGCAATAGGCTGGACGCCGGTTAGGAGCATTCGCGGTGCTTGTCGTGAACGGTCTGGTGAAGCGCTTTGGCGGCTTCACCGCGGTCAACAACGTGTCGTTCAAGGTCGAGAAGGGCGAGATTCTCGGCCTGATCGGCCCGAACGGCTCCGGCAAGAGCACGATCTTCAACATGCTGTCGGGCACGCTCGTGCCCACGGCAGGTTCGATCCTGTTCGACGGGCATGAGATCGCAGGCCACTCGCCGCACGGCATCATCAATAGCGGCATCGGCCGCACCTTCCAGATCCCGCGGCCGTTCCATCGCCTGACGCTGTTCGAGAATGTCGAACTCGCCGGCTTCTACGGCCAGGGCCGCCACAGCCGCAAGAAAGCGGACGAGGCAGCCGAACGCGCCCTGCATCTCGTCGGCCTGCCGACCGACCGCAACGCCAGTGTCGACGGTCTGGGCGCGGCGGGCCTCAAGAAGCTCGAACTGGCGAAAGCGCTCGCTACCGGGCCAAAGCTTTTGCTCGCCGATGAAAGCCTCGGCGGTCTCGACGAGCACGAGATGGACCAGGCCGCCGGGATGCTGCGCAACATCCGCGACGAACTCGGCATCACCATCATCTGGGTCGAGCACATCATGGGGGTTCTGATGCGCGTGGTCGACCGCGTCATGGTGCTCGACCACGGCGTGAAGATTTCGGAAGGCCTGCCGGGCGAGGTGGCGAGCGATCCGCGCGTGATCGAGGTCTATCTCGGCACCGATGCGGATGCGAGCCAGGCTGCGGCTGCCGCGGCCGAAGCGCGCCGCCGGGCAGGGGTGTAGGCGATGCTCCAGCTCCGATCGGTCGATGCGGGTTACGGCACCTTCCAGGCGCTGTTCGGCGTCAATCTGAACGTCAATGCCGGCGAGGCCGTCGGCGTGATCGGCCCCAACGGGGCCGGCAAGACCACCTTGATGCGCGTGATCTCCGGCCTGATCCGACCGGCCAGGGGCGACATCACGATGGAAGGCACGGACGTCGTGGCGACGCCGGCGCACAAGATCGTCAGTCTCGGCATTGCGCACGTGCCGGAAAACCGCCGGCTGTTTCCGCGTCTTTCCGTCGACGACAATCTCAAGATGGGCGCCTACATGCCCGGCGCGCGCGCCAAATATGCCGAGCGCTTGGACTTCGTGTTCGATCTGTTCCCGCGCATGAAGGAGCGCCGCCACCAGATGGCCGGCACCATGTCCGGCGGCGAGCAGCAGATGTGCGCCATCGGCCGCGCGCTGATGAGCGATCCAAAACTGCTGTTGCTGGACGAACCGTCGGCCGGCCTTGCGCCGGTCGTGGTGCAGCAGGTGTTCGAACTGGTCAAGCGCATCCGCGCGTCCGGGCTGACGGTGCTGATCGTCGAGCAGAACGTGCAGCAGGTGCTGAAGGTGGTCGACCGCGCGTACCTGCTCGAAGCGGGATCAATCCGCGCGTCCGGCACCTCGGAGGAGATGATGAAGACCGACACCATCAAGCAGGCGTATCTGGGGGTGTGATGCAGGGCTTTCTCGACATCTTCGACATTTACCTGCTGGAGGCCGTGATCAACGGCATCCTGCTCGGCGGCGTGCTGGCGCTGCTGGCGCTCGGGCTCAATCTGATCTTCGGCGTCATCGACGTCACCTGGATCTGCTATGCAGAGCTCGTCATGATCGGCATGTACGGCATGTACTACATGGTGCAGGTGTTCGGCCTGCCGTACTGGGCCGCCGCCCCGTTCGCGATCATGCTGGTGGCCGCGCTCGGGGCGCTGCTGCACCATCTCGTCATCGCGCCGCTGTTGACCGCGCCGCCGATCAACCAGCTGCTCGCGACCGGCGGCGTGCTGTTCATCCTGCAGAGCTTTGCCACCGTCGCGTTCGGCATCGACTTCCGCAACCTCGGCATCCGCCTGCCGGTGCTGGCGCTGGGCGACATGAACTTCAGCTATTCGCGCCTGCTCGCCTTCGGCACCGCGCTGGTCGGCATGGCCGTCGTCTATCTCTTCATGACGCGCACCTTCACCGGCACCGCGATCCGCGCCATCGCGCAGGACCGCCAGATCATGTCGCTGATGGGCGTCGACACCAAGCGGATCTACCTGATCACGTCGGCGATCGGCGGCGGGCTCGCGGGCCTCGCCGCGTGCCTGCTGGTGCTGCAGTATGACGTGCATCCCTTCGTCGGCCTGTCCTTCGGCCCGATCACCTTCCTGATCTGCGTGCTCGGCGGCCTCGGCAATTTCATCGGCGGCTTCATCGCGGCCTTTGTGTTCGCGGAGATCATCTCGCTCGGCGGCCTGTTCTCCGATCTGGAGTGGGGCTACGTGCTGGCCTTCGCCTTCTTCATCGTCATGATGTTCATCCGGCCCGCGGGCCTTATGTCGAGGCGCTCGTGAACTCCCGTTATGCCGCCTGGGCCGTCGGCCTCGCCGCGCTGATCGCGCTGCCGTTCCTCTACCGCGACCCGTATCACCTGCATCTGCTGGTGCTGATCCTGATCTGGTCGTTTGCCTATACGTCGTGGTCGATCATGGGCCGCTTCGGTCTCGTCTCGCTCGGCCATGGCGGTTTCATGGGCGTCGGCGCCTATGTCACCGCGCTGCTCTGGAATCACCTCGGCGTCTCGCCCTGGATCGGCATCCCGGTCAGCATGGTGGCGGCCGGAATCCTGGCGCTGATCGTCGCCTATCCCTGTTTCCGCTTCCGCATCACCGGGCACTATTTCGTGCTGGTGACGCTGGCGTTGTCCGGCATCGTGCTGCAGGTCATCACCGCCACGCGCGACTGGACCGGCGGCTCGCTCGGCTATACGCCGAACCGCGCCAAGAGCGGCCAGGGCCTTTGGGCGCTGCAGTTCGACGACAAGACCACATGGTATCTGATCGCGCTCGGCGTCTGGGTGGTCGGCCTCGTCGTCTGGCGCCTGATCGACCGCAGCATGGCGCGCTACGCCATGGAGGCGATCTCGGAAGACGAGGACGCCGCGGCTGCCGCCGGCGTCAACGTCACCGCGGAGAAGCTGAAGATCACGCTGATCTCGGCGCTGATGACCGCGCTGGCCGGCGCCATCTACTGCCAGTACCAGATGTTCATCTCGCCCGACACGGTGAGCGGCATCGCGGTGTCGCTGCAGATGGTGTTCGCCGTCATCGTCGGCGGGCTCTATGTCTCGCTCGGCCCGACCATCGGCGCCATCATCACCATCCTGCTGGCGGAAACCCTGCGCATCGGCTTCGGCACCAAGGCGGTTGGCTGGGACAACCTCGTCTACGGCGTGCTCCTGGTGCTGTTCATCATCTTCCTGCCCAAGGGCATTCTGGGCAGCATCGCCGAGCGGCTGAAATTCAAGAAGGCGTAAGCCTCGAGGCCAGTGGCCTTCATCCTTCGAGACGCCGCTTCGCGGCTCCTCAGGATGAGGGGATAGACCCTCATGGTGAGGAGCACGGCAACGCCGTGCGTCTCGAACCATGCAGGCCCGGATGGTACGGGCTAGCCCGCCACAAACGCAAGCAGCACGCCATTTGCCGCGGCCGGCGGCACCACCAGGGCGCCGCCGCTTGCCACGGCCTTAGCGCCGATCGCGCGCTGCGCGGCGGAAAGATCGTTGGCGCCAAGCTCAAGCCCGGCGCCGGCGCGATCGGGCAGGGTGCTGACATCGACGCCGGGATATCGCCGGCCCAGCGCCTCGCGGCCGAGAAACACGAAATCCGCGCGGCCAAACCCGCTCGGCACCTCGGCCGATCCGTCGCTGCCGGCGCGCACCTCGCCCGCAATCATCTTTGCCAGGTGCCTTGCATCTTCCTCCGCCTTCGGCGTCACCACAAACACCCGCGCGATGCGCGCCGCGGTGTTGGCGTGCTGCTGCAGCTCGGGGATCCACACCGTCTCGCGCGTCTTGTGCTGGCAGGCGAACAGCCGCACGCCGCCCGGCGCCTCGTTGGTCGGCCACATGAAGGTTGCGAACTTCGCCGCGGCCTTGTGGCCGTCGGGCATGGTCACCGGACGCTCGAAATCGGTCGGGCCGATCGGCGCATAACCCATGGCGCGGATCTCCGCCGCGCCCGCGGCAGCGCTCAGCGTCGTGAAGGCGATGCGCTCGATGCCCCCGCCGGTTCGCTCGAGATAGGTCCGCGTCGGCGCGTTGTGCTCGGTGGCGGCGAGCACGCCGAGCAGCTCCATATAGTCCTCGCCCAGCATGATCGTGTAGTTGCCGGTCCCCATATGCGCGCTGTGGGTGCCGCGCGGCGAGATGGTGAAGCCGAGCTGCTTCCAGTTTTGCGCCGCCGCGTCGAGGTCTTTCACCGCGATCACGGCGTGGTCTATTCCGGCGATGCTTTTGATTGTCACGCTGGTTCCCGCTGCGATCCTGGCCCGTAGGATGGGTTGAGCCCTTGCGAAACCCATCCGGTTTGCCGCAGATTTGCAGGGCTCGCGATGGGTTCCGCTTCGCTCTGCCCATCCTACGATCATGCCCAGAGGAAGTCTAATGTCATCCCGAGACGTCCGCATGCCGGACTCGCTGTGGGCCGCGGTGACGCCGCCGGGTCCGGAGCTGCCGCAGCTCGTCGGCAGCGCGCAGGCCGATGTCGTCATCATCGGCGCCGGCTTCACCGGCCTTTCCACCGCGCTGCATCTGCGCGAGGCCGGCGTCGACGTCGCCATTGCGGAGGCCGCCGAGCCCGGCTTCGGCGGCTCGGGCCGCAACAACGGCCAGGTGATTCCGACCCTGACGCGGCCCGATCCGGAAGACGTCATCGCCAAACACGGCGCGGCGGGCGAGCGCTTCGTTGCGCTGCTGCGCGGCTGCGCCTCCACCCTGTTCGATCTGGCGCGGCGCTACCAGATCCAGGCCGAGCAGGAGCAGGCCGGCTGGATCCAGCCGGTGCATTCGCCGGGCCGCATCAAGATCGCCGAGCGCCGCGTGCGGCAATGGTCGAAGGCCGGCGCGCCGGTCGAATTGCTGTCGCGCGAGGAAGTGACAAGGATGCTCGGCTCGGATGCCTGGTTCGGCGGCTTCTGGAACCGGAGCGGCGGCCATATCAATCCGCTCGCCCTGTCGCGCGGGATGGCGCGCGCCGCCATCGATCGCGGCGCGCGCATCTTTGCCCGCTCGCCGGCAACGCACTTCGAGCGCAAGCATGGCCGCTGGATCGTCACCACGCCGCAAGGCGAGATCAGCGGCCGCGCGCTGATCCTTGCCACCAACGCCTACACCGGCGAGTTCGCCCCGCAGCTCGCGCCCGACATCGCGCGCGAGGTGATGCCGGTGCGCTCCTGGCAGATGGCGACCGAGCCGTTGTCCGATGCCGCGCGGAAAACCGTCATTCCCGGCCGGCAGGCGATGTCGGACACCCATGGCGAGCTCTATTTCGCGCGCTACGATGCGCGCAACCGCCTCGTTACCGGCGGCGCGCTGATCGGGACCGACACCGGGCAGCTCAAGGCCGACGTCGGCGCGCGCCTGAAGCGGCTGTGGCCGCAGATCGGCGAGGTCAGGTTCGACTATGTCTGGAACGGCTATGTCGGCATGACCACCGATTTCCTGCCGCGCATCCACCGCCTCGGCCCTGATGCGTTCGCGTGGGCCGGCTGCAACGGCCGCGCGGTGGCGCTCTCCATCGCCATCGGGCAGGAACTCGCCAGGGCGGCGCAGGGCGTTGCCGCGCAGGACCTCGCGCTGCCGTTTACCGAGCCTTTGCCCTATGTCGCGCATGGCATGCTCCGCCGCCTCGCGCCGCTGATGCTGATGGTCTATCGTCGGCGCGACGCCGCGGAGATTCCCGAAAAGCCATCGGGGCCGCCTCAACCGGAGCATTTTGTTGCATGGGCAAGCAATCTTCGAAATCGCTGGCGGACCGGCTGAGGCCGTTCATCACGCCGTTCCGCTATGACGGCGCGGGCGAGTTTCATCTCAAGTCGTACAACACCGCCGAAAGGGGCGATCTCGACAAGGAGAAGGCGGAGAAGATCATCGAAGCCAACCGCAAGCGCCTGTCCGAGTTTCAGGAAAAACTCTACGCCCAGGACAACTGGTCGATGCTGCTGATCTTCCAGGGCATGGACGCCGCCGGCAAGGATTCCGCGATCAAGAGCGTGTTCGACGGCGTCAATCCGCAGGGCTGCGAGGTTCATGCCTTCAAGCAGCCATCGTCGAAGGAACTCGACCATGATTACCTGTGGCGCGCCGCGATTGCGCTGCCCGAGCGCGGCCGCATCGGCATCTTCAATCGCTCGCACTATGAGGAATGCCTCGTGGTGCGCGTGCACCCGGAGATCCTCGCCAGACAGAAGCTGCCGCAAAAGCTGTTGACGCGCGACATCTGGCGCGAGCGTTTCGAGGATATCTCAGCCTTCGAGCGCCACCTTGCCCGCAACGGTACCGTCATCCTGAAGTTCTTCCTCAACGTCTCCAAGGAGAAGCAGCGCGAGCGTTTTCTCGAGCGGCTGGAGGACCCGGCGAAGAACTGGAAGTTCAACATGGACGATGTCTCCGAACGCCAGCTGTGGGCGAAATACCAGGCGGCCTATCAGGACATGATCCGCCATACCGGAACGCGCCACGCGCCCTGGCACATCGTGCCGGCCGATCACAAATGGTTCGCGCGCGTCGTGATCGGCTCCACCATCGTGTCGGCGCTCGACAAGCTCGATTTGCATTTCCCGAAAGTCGACAAGGCCGAGCGCAGCGAGTTCAAGCTGGTCCGCCAGGCGCTGCTGGACGAGGACAAGCAGAAGGCGGTGAAAACCAACGGCGCGGCAAAGGGCAGGTGAGATCGGAAGGCGCAGGGTGGGCAACGGCGTTCTGGCTGCCTCGACGTGCCGCCGTCAACCGCGAGGCGGTTGCGATGGCGGAGTCGCTCGGCCTCGCACCGGCGTTCGAGCCCGCGCGCATGTAGGCCGCCGCGATTGCGCCGTTACGGCCGCAGCGGGGCTTTCAGCTTCGAGCCGGCCAGGCGCCTGTCACGCCTCGAAATCTTCCGGCACGCTGCCGAACGTCCGCAGCACGGTGGTTCGGCTTTCCGGATAGCCGGTGCGCACGAGCGCCGCCGCGCCGGCATGGCCGAGCACCCGCCACATGCCCTGCGCCCGCTCGATCGCAGCCGCAGGGCTCGCGCATTTGACCTGCTCGCCCGGCGCAAGCTCGCGACCGGCGAAGTCGAACGGCATGGCAATGAAATGCGTGATCTCGCTGATGGGCAGGCCTCCGCTTGATGATCAGCTAGAACCATCCTGCCGGAGATCGCGTTGAGCTGGGTCAAGCAGAGTAGTTCGACCGGACTCATGCAGTCCGCGGCCGGGCTTCGTCAAGTTCAGGGAATTCGCCTGTTTCGGCGGCCTCGGTTCGCGCCGGGCGACGCACCGCCCGACCGCCGTCGCCCTCGGACGTCCCGGCGATGCTGACAGCGCCGACAGGCAGGCCTAGCCCGGCACCGTCTTCTGGTTGGGCTGGCCGGCCGCTTCGGGGGCGTTGGCCGCATCGGGATTCTCGTCTGCGGCGGCCAATTCTGCTTCCGCCGCATGCCAGAACTCCGCGTCTCTGCCGGAGGGTTTTCCGGCCTTTTCCCAGAGCTGATGCGCGTAATTCCGGATCTGATCTTCGGACGCCATGTCGCTTCCTTGCAGGGCTTTGCAAAAATCGGCCGCCCCAGCTTGCGCGGGGCGGCCAGGTTCTCGGGAGAAATGCTCGAAGCAGGTGGATCGGGCTGCTGAAGGAACAGCACCACCAGCGTCGCTCACGCGGTACAGGACAACGGAGCGGCAAGGCCGTCGTTCCTAAATCCCGGGCACCGATCAGAAAGATTTGCGACTGGCAGCTGACGGCGCCGCGTTTTGCTGTGCAGCTTGGCGGGGCAAGGGGAGGGCGACCGAGTTGAAACGTCCCCGTTTGCCGGCGCCGCTATTTTTCCCGTTCCAGATAGCTGACGTGAATGCTGACGGGATAGGACGAGCCGTCGAACACGACGCGAATTCTGGTCTCCGAGCGCCCGAAGCCGACAACCTTGGCGGTCCTGGACTTGCTGCGGGGCATTCGCTCCCTGCCCAACTCGCTCAGTTGCACCCGGTCCCCGATCCGGAAGTGTTCGTGCTCGAACGTCATTCCTGCTTCCCGCCATATTCCTGCTTTGTTGAATAGCGCCAGCAAAAGGTTCGAGCATGTGAAGCAGCTCACAGCCGGATTTGGTCGCGGGATGGATATGGCCGGGCTGCGATGGCCGTCGCGGCGTCCAGGTGTATTCACCGGGCGATGGCGATGGACAGGCCTTCAAGCCCGGAAGAAAGGTCACCCTTGCTGCCCCTTCTTAGCCATTGCGGGCATTGGCCGTTCTCGTCTAGAACGGCCCCGCGCGGGGCACTTTGCAACGAACCGTCAACGGTTTTGGCCGAGGATTCCGCATCTTCAGGGTCGGGCAATGTCGATTCGCGGCGAAAATTGCGGGTTCTCGGGTGGGGTGGCCGGCGCCGTCCGCGCCCCTGCGATTGCGGCTGCGTCCCTGCCGACCCTCCTTCTTGGCGGGCTTCTGCTTCTTATCGGCCCCTGAGGGCCGTCTGGGCATATGCGCCTGGGCACTCAGGGGTTCGCGTGAGATCGAGAAAACCCTTCAGCGCCCAGTGACCGGCGCCCGACCCAAAAGGAATTTGCAGAGATGAAACCCGTCAACAAGTCCGAAAAGGACCGCGTGATCATTTTCGACACCACGCTGCGCGATGGCGAGCAGTGCCCCGGTGCGACCATGACCTTCGAGGAAAAGATCGAGGTCGCCGAGATGCTCGACGACATGGGTGTCGACATCATCGAGGCCGGCTTTCCGATCACCTCGGAAGGCGACTTCCAGGCGGTCAGCGAGATCGCCCGCCGCTCCAGGAACGCCGTCATCGCCGGCCTCTCGCGCGCCAATCCCAAGGACATCGATCGCTGCGCCGAAGCCGTGAAGTTCGCCAGGCGCGGCCGCGTCCACACCGTGATCGCGACCTCGCCGCTGCATATGCGCGTCAAGCTGAACATGACGCCGGAGCAGGTGCTGGAGCTTTCGATCGCCAACGTCACCCGCGCCCGCAACCATATCGACGACGTCGAATGGTCGGCCGAGGACGCCACCCGCAGCGAGATGGACTACCTCTGCCGCATCGTCGAGGCCGTCATCAAGGCCGGCGCCACCACGGTGAACATTCCCGACACCGTCGGCTACACCACGCCCGAGGAATACGCCGTCTTCATGCGTACGCTGATCGAGCGGGTGCCGAACTCCGACAAGGCGGTGTTCTCGGTGCACTGCCACAACGACCTCGGCATGGCGGTGGCGAATTCGCTCGCCGGCATTTCCGGCGGCGCACGCCAGATCGAATGCACCGTCAACGGCATCGGCGAGCGCGCCGGCAATGCCGCGCTGGAAGAAGTCGTGATGGCGATGAATGTGCGCAACGACAAATTTCCGTGGTGGAACAACATCGACACCACCAAGCTGACCTCGGCCTCGAAGCTGGTATCGGCGGCGACCTCGTTCCCGGTGCAGTACAACAAGGCGATCGTCGGCCGTAATGCCTTCGCGCATGAGAGCGGCATCCACCAGGACGGCGTGCTGAAGGATGCCTCGACCTACGAGATCATGAAGCCGGAAATGGTCGGCCTGAAGCAGTCCTCGCTCGTGCTCGGCAAGCATTCCGGCCGCCATGCCTTCGTGCACAAGCTGGAGGAGATGGGCTACAAGCTCGGCGCCAACCAGCTGGAAGATGCGTTCAACCGCATGAAGGCGCTGGCCGACCGCAAGAAGGACATCTACGACGAGGACATCGAGGCGCTGGTCGACGAGGAGATGGCGGCTTCGCATGACCGCATCAAGCTGACCTCGCTGACGGTGATCGCGGGCACCCACGGGCCGCAGCGCGCCACCATGAAGCTCGACGTCGACGGCCAGATCAGGATCGAGGAGGCCGAGGGCAACGGCCCGGTCGATGCGGTCTTCAACTGCATCAAGCGCCTGGT
The DNA here is from genome assembly GCA_035575905.1 of Bradyrhizobium sp. Classification (GTDB taxonomy): domain Bacteria; phylum Pseudomonadota; class Alphaproteobacteria; order Rhizobiales; family Xanthobacteraceae; genus Bradyrhizobium. The sequence goes on from DATLXL010000035.1 coordinate 175,731, forward strand.
GCCGCACGAGGCCAAGCTCGAACTGTATCAGGTGCACGCGGTGACCGAAGGCACCGACGCGCAGGCGGAGGTCTCCGTGCGACTTGCCCACGAGGGCCGCTCGATGACGGCGCGGGCGGCGGACCCGGACACGCTGGTGGCTTCCGCAAAAGCCTATCTCGGCGCGCTGAACAAGATCGTCATGAAACGCCAGCGCGACACGGCGGCCTCGACGGCGGCGGCAAGCTGAAGCTGCCTGCGCGATGGGCAATAGTTAAGACGCGGCGCTTCGGCGCCGCGTTTTGCATTCCGAGGGCAGGGGCTTTTGTTCTCTGATGCGATGGAACGAACTCACCGCGCGGCCCGGATTTCCGCGATGGTTTCCCAATCCGTCGCCGCCTCGCGCGTGATTTGAGTTTCTTGCGCGGACCGCGAGTGTAGCCTCGTGCATGAGTTAACGCCAGAATGTCGCATATTGCGTCGCAGCATTGCCTGCAACGGTGCTGCTAACGGGCAATAGCCTTGCATGCCAATCGCCTGTATGGATGCGGCAGGATGAGTGCGGGGACCAACCCCGACAAGAAACTCGGGAGGACTGAATGCGGAAAATCCTGCTGGCGGCGGCATCGATCGCGGCCTTTGCCCTGGTCGGACCGGCTGCGGCGCAATCGCCGATCGTCATCAAGTTCAGCCACGTCGTGGCAAGCAACACGCCGAAGGGGCTGGCGGCGGAGAAGTTCAAGGAACTCGCCGAGAAGTACACGGGCGGCAAGGTGAAGGTCGAGGTCTATCCGAACTCGCAGCTCTACAAGGACAAGGAAGAGCTCGAAGCGCTGCAGCTCGGCGCGGTGCAGATGCTGGCGCCGTCGAACGCCAAGTTCGGCCCGATCGGCGTCAGGGAATTCGAAGTGTTCGATCTTCCCTACGTGCTGCCTGACCTGCCGACGCTGCGCAAGGTCACCGACGGTGCGCTCGGCCAGCGCATGCTGAAACTGCTCGAGCCGAAGGGCATGATCGGTCTCGCGTACTGGGACAACGGCTTCAAGCAGATGAGCGCCAACAAGAAGCTGATCGCGCCGGCCGACTATCGCGGGCTGAAATTCCGCATCCAGTCGTCGAAGGTGCTGGAAGCCCAGTTCCGCACGCTCGGCGTGGTGCCGCAGGTGATGGCGTTCTCGGAAGTCTATCAGGCGCTGCAGACCGGCGTCGTCGACGGCCAGGAGAACACCTGGTCGAACATCTATACCCAGAAGATGCACGAGGTGCAGAAGTACATCACCAACACCAACCACGGCTACATTGGCTACATCGTGGTCGTGAACAAGAAGTTCTGGGATGGCCTGCCGGCCGACATTCGCGAGCAGTGCGACAAGGCGATGAAGGAGGCCACCGCCTACGGCAACGGCCAGTCGCAGAAGGAAAACGACGACGCGCTCGCCGAGATCGTCAAGACCGGCAAGAGCGAGATCATCAAGCTGACGCCGGAGCAGGACGCCGCGATGCGCAAGGCGATGGAGCCGGTCTACAAGGACGTCGCCGGCCGCGTCGGGCAAGGCCTGATCGACGAGTTCATGAAGGCCGCCACCGGCGCGACGAACTGAGGGGACTGCTGTCGTCGGAGCTTTTGTCGACGGCAACATTGAGTGCGCGTCATGGCCTGGCTTGACCCGGCCATCCACGTCTTTGGCGCACAAGGACGGCGTGGATGCCCGGGTCAAGCCCCGGCATGACGAAGGGGGTAGAGTAGGGGACAATGTCGATACTGCTTCGCATCCTCGACCGGCTGGAGGAGATATTGATCGCGACGCTGATGGCGCTCGCGACCCTCATCATCTTCGTCGCCGTGGTCCATCGCTACCTGCTCGGCGTTCCCTTCCTGTTTCCCATCCTGTTCCCGATCAACCTGTCCTGGGCGCAGGAGCTCTGCATCTACATGTTCGTCTGGGTCGCGAAATTCGGCGCGGCATACGGCGTGCGTACCGGCATCCATGTCGGCGTCGACGTCGTGGTCAACCAGCTCAAGTCGCCCTGGAAGAATGCCATCGTCATGTTCGGCCTGCTGTGCGGCGCCTTCTTCACCGCCGTGATCGGCACCATGGGCGCGCATTTCGTCTACGGGCTCTACTTCACCGACCAGGTGTCGCCCGACCTCGAGATCCCGAGCTGGTTCGTCTACCTCTGCATCCCGCTCGGCTCCTATCTGATGTGCTTCCGTTTCCTGCAGGTCGCCTGGAACTACTTCTTCACCGGCGAGCTGCCGCACCATGACCACGCCCATGTCGAGGGCGTCGACGTCACCGAGCCGGGGATCGGCGCTGCCGAGGTGACGCGATGACCGCCCTCATCATCTTCGGCCTGCTGATCCTGCTGATGCTGACGGGCATGCCGATCTCGATCGCGCTCGGCCTGACCGTGCTCACCTTCATCTACACGATGACCAACGTGCCGACCGAGTCGGTGGCGCTGAAGCTTTTCACCGGCATCGACAATTTCGAGATCATGGCGATCCCGTTCTTCATCCTGGCCGGCAACTTCCTGACCCATGGCGGCGTCGCCAGACGCATGATCGATTTCGCCACCTCGATGGTCGGGCACTGGTATGGCGGGCTTGGCCTGGCCGGCGTGATGGCCTGCGCGCTGTTCGCCGCCGTGTCCGGCTCCTCGCCCGCGACCGTGATCGCGATCGGCGCGATCATGCTGCCGGCGATGCTCAAGGCGGGCTTCCCCAAACGCTTCGGCGCCGGCGTCATCACGACGTCGGGCGCGCTCGGCATCCTGATCCCGCCCTCGATCGTGATGGTGATCTATTGCGTGGCGACGGGCGGCAGCATTGCGCTCGGTCCGACCGGCCAACGCGTCTCGTCGGCTTCCGTCGGCCAGATGTTCATGGCCGGTGTTATCCCCGGCCTGATGCTGGCGACGCTGCTCGGCCTCACCACCTTCTATCGCGCCTGGAAGAACGACTATCCGCGCATGCCGAGGGCGAGCTGGGGCGAGCGGATCGCCGCCTTTCGCAAATGCATGTGGGGATTGCTGCTGATCTTTATCGTGCTCGGCGGCATTTATGCCGGCGTCTTCACGCCGACGGAAGCCGCCGCGATCAGCGCGGTCTATGCCTTCGTCATCGCCGTGTTCGTCTACCGCGACATGTCGCTGAAGGACGTGCCGAGGGTGCTGCTCGGCTCCGCCAATATGAGCGCGATGATCCTCTACATCATCACCAATGCGGTGCTGTTCTCGTTCCTGATGGCGAACGAGAACATTCCGCAGGCGATCGCCAACTGGATCACCTCGATCGGCGTCAACTGGATCATCTTCCTCCTGATCGTCAACGTGCTCTTGCTGCTGGCCGGCAACTTCATGGAGCCGTCCTCGATCGTGCTGATCATGGCGCCGATCCTGTTTCCCGTGGCGGTCAAGCTCGGCATCCATCCGGTGCATCTCGGCATCCTGATGGTGGTCAACATGGAGGTCGGCATGTGCCATCCCCCTGTGGGACTCAACCTCTACGTCGCCTCGGGGATAGCCAAGATGGGCATCACCGAGCTGACCATCGCGGTGTGGCCGTGGCTGCTCACCATGCTGATCTTCCTCGGCATCGTGACGTACGTGCCGGAGCTGTCGCTGTGGCTGCCGCGCATGCTCGGGATGCTCTAGATTTCGTCAAGTTGCGGCGGCTGCGGCCGCCTTGCATCCGCCGCGACACATTACATCTTGGTAAGAGAAGGCCTCCTGTACAATCCGTAAGTTGAAACGGGGCGGCCACGTGCCATCCTTGCGGCTTCTTGCATGGAGGTTCGCATGAGGAATTTCTGGATCGCCGCCGTTGCCGCGCTCGCCATCGCCGGTTCGACCGCGGTTTATGCCCAGCATCACCGCCACTTCGGCCAGACGCGGATGGCGCCGGAAGACCGGGCGGCCTATGTCGATGCGCGGATCGCCGCGGTGCATGCCGGGCTGAGGCTGAACGCGGACCAGGAGCGGCTGTGGCCGCCGGTCGAGAGCGCAGTGCGAGAATTTGCCCAGCTGCGCATCGAGCGCGCCAATGCGCGGATGAACGCACCGGCCGACGCCCCTCGGCCCGACCCGGTCACGCGCCTGCGCGAGCATGCCGACGTCATGGCCGCCAACGCGTCCGCGATGAAGAAGATCGCCGATGCCGCCGATCCCCTCTACAAGACCCTCGATGAGGGCCAGAAGCGCCGTCTGGCCGTTCTCACCCGGATGGACGGCAGGTTTGGCGGCTGGCGCCAGCGCATGATGGACCGCGACGATGGCCCCGAGCACCGCGGTTTCCGCCATGACCGGTTCGATCGCGACGATATGCCGGGCGGGGGCGGGGGCGACGGCGGGCGGCTCTGACCGCGCAGGGTACAGTTACGGGCATCGCGAGAAGCCGCTGGAATCCGGCGGCTTTTCGCCGTTCGGGGCGGTCGCCGAAGGCCGGGAAAACTTCCTCTCCCTTGCTGGACAATGGGGGGGTGCTTTGCTAAACGACGCCCCTCGCAAAGGCTTTCCCGGGACGGGTTCCGGGCGCATAGCTCAGTTGGTAGAGCAGCTGACTCTTAATCAGCGGGTCCCAGGTTCGAGCCCTGGTGCGCCCACCAAGCTTTTCGAGCGCTTGGCTCTCATAGGCATCGCAGGTCGTCTTGCGCGCTCCGTCGAAACGGAGCCCCGCCATCGATGGATGGCGGGGCGGATACAGCTTTACTTGGCCGAGATCGGAATGAGCGTTTGCTTCTTCCTGGCTTCCGCCGATTTCGGCAGCGTTACGGTGAGCACGCCGCTCCTGTAGTTGGCCTCGATCCTGGTCGGGTCGACGCTGGAGGGAAGCTGGAGCGAACGGCGGAAGGAGCCGTAACGCCGCTCGGATATGTAGCGGTCTTTCGTCTTTTCCTCCTTCTCCTCGTTTTTCTCGCCCTTGATGGTCAGAACGTCATCCGCGAGGCTGAGCTCGATGTTCTTGGCGTCAAGTCCCGGTATCTCCGCGGTGAGTTCGAATGCGTTGTCCTTTTCGACGACGTCGACGGCCGGCGTGACCGGGAAAGCCAGATCGCGGCGCCAGAAATTGTCGACGTCGCGATAGAACGGCGATTTCAGGAAGCCCGTCTCGAAATCGTGAAACAGGCGATCGACCTGACTGCGCAGGCTCTCGAACGGACGCCACTCCTGCGCGGGCGCGGAGGGCGGTGACGTCGTTTCGGTCTTGACGGGCAACTTCGTAGCAGCGTCTGCCATTGAACTTCTCCCGGGTTGGCGTGAATGAGCGCGCAAGGTAGGGTCGTGCTCAACTCGCGCGTTGATCTTCATCAAACAATGTCACTCTCGATCCACGTGTCCGACACGGCACGCTTGAGGCAAATCAACGACGTTGCGGACCGCGCTCCTAGTGTCGAACAAATGCTATCAAATCGATCAACGAAGGCGGTTCCAATGCACAAGGACTTCCCGGCCATCACAAAGCGCATTTCGAACAACCTCAGGACTTTTCGCGAGGACATGCCCGACGCCCTCAAGGCGTTCGCGTCGCTGTCGCAGGCCGCCACGCGTTCGGGCGCACTGGACAAGAAAACGAAGGAGTTGATCGCACTCGCGCTCGGCGTTGCGGCGCATTGCGACGGTTGCATCGGATACCATGCCGAAACGCTGGTTAAGCTCGGCGCCTCGCGCAAGGAGGTGGACGAGGTGCTGGCCATGGCGGTTTACATGGGCGGCGGGCCGTCTCTGATGTACGCTGCCGATGCCATCGCGGCCTACGAGCAATTTCAAGAGTTGGCCAAGGCAGAATACGCCGTCGATTAGACGCAACGGCTGCTCGCAGCCGAGCCTCGGCCTGGCTCGCCTGCTGAGGGCGCGGGCCGGGTCCGTGCGCGTGACGATTCCGACCGGAATTTCCCCGCGCAAGACAGGCAAGCCCCGCCGCCCGCGTGCGAGGGCCCGAAGTCCGGTGTGCCCTCTGCACACCTGCAAATTCGGCGTCTGCGACGCAGCATCTTTCCGGTGCTGCCGTTGATTTGCAGCAAATGCGTCCTGCCGGATTCTGCGATGTTCTCCCAAACAGGGAGGACACGATGTCGATTGCAGGGCAAGCTTCGCACCCCGTTGCGCAGGTTGAGCAGAGGTCCTGGATCAGGGCAAACTGGGGTCTGCTGCTGGCGGCCTTTGTTCTTCTGTTCATCCTGTTCCTGCCGACGCCGGCGGGATTGTCCGTCGCAGGACACCGGATGCTGGCCGTGTTCGGCTTTGCAGTGGTTGTCTGGATAACGGATGCGCTCGACTATGCGGTCAGCGCCGTCGTCATTGCGGCACTGATGGCGTTTCTTCTGGGTATTTCCCCCGACATCGCAAATCCCAAGGTGCTGTTTGGTTCGGTAAAGGGCTTGACCACCGCAGTGAGCGGGTTCGGCAATACGGCCCTGACACTTGTTGCGGCCGCTCTGTTTCTTGCTGCGGCCATGACCATCACCGGTCTCGACCGGCGCATCGCGCTCGTGATCCTGTCGCGGGTCGGCGCAAGAACCAGCCGGATTGTGATCGGCGCGATTGTGGTGTCCACGGTGCTGGCTCTGCTGGTGCCGAGCGCGACCGCGCGGGCGGCGGCCGTGATCCCCATCATCATGGGCATCATCGTCGCATTCGGTGTCGACAAGAAGAGCCGCTTCGCCGGACTTCTGATGATTACGACGGTTCAGGCCGTGAGCATCTGGAACGTCGGCATCAAGACGGCCGCGGCGCAGAACATGGTCGCCATCGGCTTCATCCAGAAGCTCCTGGGACAGGATGTCACGTGGCTGAATTGGCTGATAGCCGCGGCGCCGTTTTCGTTCCTGCTCTCGGTCGGCCTTTACGGGACCATGATGCTGATGATGCCGCCGGAAATGAAGGAACTGCCGGGCGGCGAGGCAACGGTCAGGAAGTCGCTCAGCGAGCTCGGCCCGATGACCGGACGCGAGATCCGCCTGCTGGCGGTCTCGCTCACCCTGCTGGCGTTTTGGTCGACGGAAGGCGTGCTGCATTCCTTCGACAGCTCGACGACCACGACGATTGCCGTCGCGCTGTTGTTTCTGCCGGGCATCGGCGTGATGGAGTGGAAGACGGCGAATCCGCTGATTCCCTGGGGCACGATCGTGCTGTTCGGAATCGGCATCAGCCTCGGCACCGCCCTGCTGCAAACCCAGGCTGCGCAATGGCTGGCGAACCTGATCGTGGCGTGGTTTGGCCTCAATCAGCTTCCGGCTTTCGCGATCGTCGCCATACTGGCGGCTTTCCTGATCATCGTTCATCTCGGTTTCGCAAGCGCCACGGCGCTGGCGTCGTCGATGATTCCCATCGTCATCGCGGTCCTGCAGAAGGTGGAGACGCCCGGCATCAATGTGCTCGGCATGACGCTGGTACTGCAGTTTGTGGTCAGCTTTGGCTTCATCCTTCCGGTGAACTCGCCTCAAGGAATGGTCGCTTACGGTACCGGTGCGTTCGACGCGCGCGACTTCGTCCGGACCGGCGTTGTGATCACGATCCTTGCCTATTTGCTCACGCTGCTGCTGGGCGCGACCTATTGGCGCTGGCTCGGCTATGTCTGAGGGAAGGCCGCGACGCGTTCCTCGATCGCTGCGGCATTTGCCGAAGCGGGCGACGCCGTGGTGCGAAACCAGCTCTACTGACCGGCTGGCTTGGGTCGTTCCTGGATTGACCTCAAGTAGCCGAGCACCTCGCCCGCTTCCTCCGGGCTGAAGCGAAAGGTCGGCATGAAGGGATGGATGCTGGTAAGACCGGTCTCCAGCCGTTGCCTGAAGTCACTGTCGTAAAGCTTGGTTTCGCTGAAGCTGCGAAACGGTGGTGCTCGCTTGTTCGGGCTCGGGCCGGTCCTGCCAATCGCGTGACAGCGGGCGCACAGCTCTTGCAATATTTCCTTGCCCTGCCGCTGTTCCCCATCGCGTGCGCAGGCCACGGTACTCCACAAAAGGACTATCGTTGCGGACAGGATCAGCATGAATGGCTTCATCGAAGTCGTTCGCGCCTTCAACGCGGCGTCCCTTTGCCGAAACGGTTCGCATGACCGTACCACCGCCTGCGAACGCCGTTTTGAGGCGCCTCAATGCTTGACGTGCAGGTTGCCGGGTGCGGCCGTGATCTTGCGCGAGCTGATGGAGAGCGCCGAAGTCACGACAAGCGTAATCGTCATGGCTGTAGGGAGCCGGTTCGAGTTCGGGAGCCGTGGTCGCCATCGCGTGCCGGCGTCGCGAAAGCTCCGGGATGCAGCCAACCGTACGTGAGTGCATGCCGGCCCGGTTGATCGACATCAAGGAGAAGTTCGAAACGGCGCGGAACGACCTGCCTCCCGCAAAGGATCTGCGCCAGCGGGTTGCAAATCGGCACGCGCCTAGCGCAAGCCCGCCAGCACGGTGCGCTTGGCGGCTTCGGTAGTCGCAAGATAGCCGCATGTGACCAATGCAAGGGCGATGGCGAGAGGGGTGGGGATCGGCACAAATCCAAACAGCGATCTGAACGGCCCCGCCGCGAGCAATATCGCAGCGCCAAGGGCACCCAGGGAGGTCGCCATCAGCACGTAAGCCGGCCGATTGGCGAGCGCCAGCGGCCGGCGCGAGCGGACCAGGAAGATCACGAGAATCTGGGTGGCAATCGACTCGAGGAACCAGCCGGTCTGGAACAGAGCCGCGTCCGTATCGAAAACCTTCAATAGCAGCATGAAAGTTGCCGCATCGAAGATCGACGATATCGCTCCCATGACGAGGGTGAAACGCAGGATCGCGGCCATGTCCCAGCGGTGCGGTTGGGCGAGGTCTTCCTTGTCAACGTCATCGAAGGGAATCCCGATCTCGGACAAGTCGTACAGCAGATTGTTGAGCAGGATTTGCAGCGGCAACATGGGCAGGAAAGGAAGCGCCACCGATGCCAGCGCCATGGAAAGCATGTTGCCGAAGTTCGAACTCGCGCCCATCCGGACATACTTCAGGATGTTGGCAAACGTTCTCCGGCCCTCGAGCACGCCCGCTTCCAGCACCAGAAGGTCCCGCTCCAGCAGAATGATATCGGCGGCAGCGCGGGCGACCTCGGTTGCTCCCGATACGGAAAGTCCGACATGGGCAGCGTGAATGGCGGGCGCATCGTTCACACCGTCACCGAGGAAGCCGACGACATGACCGCGCAGACGCAAGGCCTGGATGATCCGCCTCTTCTGGTCGGGATCCACCCGCGCAAACAGGTCGACGTCATCGACCTTGACGAGGAGGCCGCTGTCCGACAGTTCGGCGATTTCAGGGCCGGTGAGTGTCCGGCGGGACGTCAATCCGACCGCGGCGGCAACGTGGTCGACGACCGCGGCATGGTCGCCGGAAATGATCTTCAGCTGAACGCCCGCGGCAGCCAGGCTCGCCATAATTCGTCCGGCGTCGCGCTTGGGCGGATCGGCGAAGATACAGAAGCCGACAAGCGTAAGGCCGCGCTCGTCCTCGACCGTGGCTTTGCACTGATGCTCCGGCAGGGACTTGACGGCAACCCCCAACAGTCGAAACCCGTCTCGAGCGAAGTCGTCCTGGAGTTTTGTGATCCGCTCGATCCACTCGGGACTGAGCGGTCTCGGAAGTCCATCGATTTCGACGGCGACCGCGCGCGCGATGATGGCTTCCGGCGCGCCCTTGACGATGAGAATCCTGTCGTGCCCGCATCCGGCCAGCACGGAAAGGCAGCGGCGCTGAAAGTCAAAGGGGACTTCGGACAGGCAGGTCCAGCCAGCCGGCGGCTGCGGGGCGGCCGCCAGCAGCGCATCGTCCATCGGGCTGCGTACGCCGGCCTGGAAGGCGCTGTTCAGTCCAGCGAGTGCCAGCACCTGCGCGCTCGGCTTGCCTTCGGCGTTGACGTGCCCTTCGAGCGTTATCTTTGCCTCGGTCAGCGTGCCGGTCTTGTCGACGCACAGCACGTCCATTGCGCCGAGATCGTGGATTGCCGAGAGTCTCTTGACGATAACCTTCCGGAGCGACATGCGCTGCGCGCCGTGGGCGAGCGTCACCGTCATGATCATGGGCAAGAGTTCGGGGGTCAGCCCGACGGCGAGGGCAACCGCGAAGAGAAACGACTCCATCGCCGGACGATGTGCGGCCAGGTTCGCGGCAAGAACGAAAAGGGTGAGGAAGACCGTGAGATACAGGATGAGCGTTCCGAGCCGCCGTACGCCGTCCTCGATCGCGCTCGGCGGCGCCTGGGCTGCCAGCGCCGCCGCAATCGCGCCAAACCGCGTCCTGTTCCCGGTCTCCACGACCAGGATCACGCCGTCGCCGCCTACCACCGAAGTGCCGGAGAACAACGCATTGTGCGCCTCGGCCGGCTGTGTCGCGGCACACGGTCCCACCTCCTTGGCGGCCGGGAAGGGCTCCCCCGTCAGCAGCGCCTCGTTGACCTGCAGTCCGTTTGCTTCCAGCACAACGCCGTCGGCGGGCACCAGGTCTCCGGTGCGCAAGCGCACAATGTCACCTGGCACGATGTTCGAAACCGGAAGAATGACGACGGCGCCGTCGCGAACCACGTCCGCATGAATCGCAACCGACTGTCGCAGCGCGTCTGCGGCGAGTTCGGCCCGGTGCTCCTGCACGATGTCGAGAGCGAGCGAGATCGCTATGGCGGAAGCGATTATGACGAAGCTGGCGACGTCGCCCGTGAAGCCGGAAATCGCCGCCGCAAACAACAGGATTGCTACCAGCGGGTTGAGCAGTCGCTGGCCAAGTTTGCGCAGGATGGACAGGCGCCGGCCCGCCTCCAGCCGGTTGGGTCCAGCCAACCGAAGCCGTTGCGCCGCGTCGGCCCCCGAAAGGCCTCCTTTGTCGGAGCCCAGGCTGGCCAGCAACGCATCGGTGGGTTTGCTCCAGAAAGGTTCGGCCATGTGGGAACGGGATCCATACGGATGCCCGCCACGTTTGCCATTTTTGGCCAAGCCGGCCTTGAGGCAGCGCAAGGAGGGCGCGCGAGGGCAACTCCGCCCGCCGGTACGAGCGGATCAGAACACGACGACCGAGCGGATCGACTTGCCCTCGTGCATGAGATCGAAAGCCTTGTTGATGTCCTCCAGCTTGAGGACATGGGTGATCATGGGGTCGATCTGGATCTTTCCGTCCATGTACCAGTCGACGATCTTCGGCACATCGGTGCGGCCGCGGGCGCCGCCGAACGCCGTGCCCTTCCAGACGCGGCCGGTCACCAGCTGGAACGGGCGGGTGGCGATCTCCTTGCCGGATTCGGCAACGCCGATGATGACCGAAACGCCCCAGCCGCGGTGGCAGCATTCCAGCGCCTGGCGCATCACCGTGACATTGCCGGTGCAGTCGAAGGTGTAGTCGGCGCCGCCATCGGTCAGCGCAACGAGATGGGCGACGATATCGCCGTCGACTTTCCCGGGATTGACGAAGTGCGTCATGCCGAATTTGCGGCCCCATTCCTCCTTAGCGTCGTTGATGTCGACGCCGATGATCTTGTCGGCCCCGACCATTTTGGCGCCCTGGATGACATTGAGGCCGATGCCGCCGAGCCCGAACACCACGACGTTGGAGCCGGGCGTCACCTTGGCGGTGTTGACGACGGCGCCGACGCCGGTGGTCACGCCGCAGCCGATGTAGCAGCTCTTGTCGAACGGGGCGTCCTGCCGAATCTTCGCCACCGCGATCTCCGGCAGCACGGTGAAGTTCGAAAAGGTCGAGCAGCCCATGTAATGGTAGACCGGCTTGCCCTTATACGAGAAGCGGCTGGTGCCGTCGGGCATCACGCCCTTGCCCTGGGTGGCGCGGATCGACGTGCACAGATTGGTCTTCTGGCTGAGGCAGCTCTTGCATTGCCGGCACTCCGGCGTGTAGAGCGGAATGACGTGATCGCCCGGCTTCACCGAGGTCACGCCCGGGCCGATCTCGCGCACGATGCCGGCGCCCTCATGGCCGAGGATCGAGGGGAAGATGCCCTCGCTGTCGAAACCGTCGAGCGTATAGGCATCGGTGTGGCAGATGCCGGTCGCCTTGATCTCGACCAGCACTTCGCCGAACTTCGGTCCGTCGAGATCGACCTCGACGATTTCGAGCGGCTTCCTGGCTTCGAACGCGACGGCTGCACGTGTCTTCATAAGAGGCTCCAATTTCACTCGATGGGGGACAAGGTGCGCGCAGTGTAGAGGCCGCGCATCCGCGGGGCAAAACAGGCGGCCTGCGCCGCCTGAGGTAATTCAGAAGCGGCGTGGGGGCCGTAGAACTACGGTGCAGCTTTTCCGTTAGATTTGTTAACCGCCGCTGAAGGTTCCATCGGTACATTTTCGCCAAATCCGATCAAGCCGGCGCTTCCGGCGCGATCCAGAACACTCCCATCGAAACGCTGGTTGCCGTCTTGCGCCCCTGCGCACGGAGGGTCGACCGCTGTTGCCGGAACATTGCCATGGCAAAACTATCGATCCGTTTCAAGATCATCTCGGTGCTTGTCTTTCTCGTGGTGGCCCTTGCAGCCGTTGGCGCGATGGCGATCGGGACAATGCGGAACCTCAACAGCTACACCGTGGAGATCGCCGAAAGCTGGCTGCCGAGCGTTCGCGCGCTGGGCTCGCTGCGCGCAGACATCAACGAGATCCGCGTCGTGGTCCGCTTGCATCTGATGCAGGACACCGCCGAGGGCAAGCAAGCCGCGGCGAAGCGCCTGGAAGGGCTGCTCGACCGGGTCGGAAAGACACGCAAGCAGTACGAGCAGCTGATCACCTCGCCGGAAGAACAGTCGCTGTACGAGCAGTGGGCGAAAGGCTGGACGGAATACCTGGCCGCTCTGGACGAGGTGCTGTCGCTCTCGAGCAAGAGCACGGGCCGCTTCCCGACCGAAGCTAACGAGATGTTGCAGACCAAGGCCGCCAAGCTCGCCCAGGCCGCGGATCCCCTGCTGCAGCGCGACATCGAGCTCAACAATCAAGGTGCCGAGCAAACGACCAAGAAAGCGGCGGAAAGCTACAGCAGTATCCTGGCAATCCTCGTCGGCATCATTGTCGCCAGCGTGCTGCTCGCCATCGGCGCCGCCTATTACCTCGTCCGCGACGTCTCGCGCGGCATTGCCTCGATCGTCCGTCCGATGCAGGCGCTCGGCGAGGGCGACCTGTCGGCCGAGGTGCCGCACCGCGGCGAGAAGACCGAGATCGGTTCGATGGCCGATGCCCTGCAGATCTTCAAGCTGGCGCTGATCGCCAAGAAGGAGGCCGACGAGGCCGCCGCGCACGATGCCGAGGTCAAGATCGAGCGCGGTCGCCGCGTCGACCAGATCACGCGCAATTTCGAAACGATGATCGGCGAGATCGTCGAGACGGTCTCCTCGGCATCGACCGAACTGGAGGCTTCGGCGCACACGCTGAGCGGCACCGCGTCGCTTGGGCAGGAACTGGCCACCGTCGTCGCGTCGGCGTCGGAGGAAGCTTCGACCAACGTGCAGTCGGTCGCTTCCGCCACCGAGCAATTGTCGTCCTCGATCCATGAGATCAGCCGCCGCGTGCAGGAGTCCTCGCGCATGGCGACCGAGGCCGTGGACCAGGCGGCGCGGACCAACGATCGCGTCAATGCGCTGTCGCAGGCCGCCGCCCGCATCGGCGACGTCGTCGAGCTCATCAGCACGATCGCCGGGCAGACCAACCTGCTGGCGCTCAACGCCACCATCGAGGCCGCGCGCGCCGGCGAGGCCGGCCGCGGCTTTGCCGTGGTGGCCTCCGAGGTCAAGGCGCTGGCCGAGCAGACCGCCAAGGCGACCGGCGAGATCGGCCAGCAGGTCTCCGGCATCCAGTCCGCCACCGGGGAATCGGTCACCGCGATTGCGGAGATCAGCCGTACCATCGAACGGTTCTCGGAAGTCTCGTCCGCCATCGCGGCGGCCGTCGAGCAGCAGGGCGCTGCCACCCAGGAAATCTCCCGCAATGTGCAGCATGCCTCGCAGGGCACCCAGGAGGTCTCCTCCAACATCACCGAGGTGCAGCGCAGCGCCGTCGAAACCGGCTCGGCCTCCTCGCAGGTGTTGGCCGCCGCCAAGATGCTCGCCGGCGACAGCACGCGCCTCAAGGACGAGGTGCGCAGCTTCCTGGCTGCGGTCCGCGCGGCCTGACGGCTGGCCTGATCTGCCGATATCAACTTTCTTGCGACAAGGCGCGGCGATGATCGGTCGTCGCGCCTTTTATCGTTGGCCTGGGGCATGATCCGGAAAACCGTGAGTCAGGAACAGCGCGGCTACCCCGCGGGCCCGGCGCTCCAGTTCCTTGCGGTCGGGCGTGAGGGGTACTGGCGCAGTGAATGCGTGCGCGTGAAAACTGATTTCCTGAGCAATTTCAAGCTGATTTGGGTCGTCCAGATCGCGCGGCGAAAATATTTCGCTTTATCGGAAGTGATTTGCCGGCTATGACGCGCCCAGCCCGTGCCGCCGAAAGGGACGCTTCGCGGTCGTCACGAAACGTGGTGCGGGTTGCGATGGACGCCGGCTGCGCCAGTGCGATGCAAATCGCGCGGACGAAACGCAGCGGCGTACGGCGAAGTCGTGTGGTCCTGGCGCCGCGACCCTGGCGTCTATCCGTTCCTGCCTGTGCGGGAACGGCAACGGGGGCAAGAAAGGCCGTTCCCCGGGGAGAGCTCGTATAAGCCGTAAAGCCATTGCGCGGGGAAAGCCGGGATGTCTCGGCTGTACCTGTCAAACCCGTGTGCGTTTCTACTCTACCCATTGCACACGGCGATGCGGGTGCATCCAGCGCCCGGCTTTCCCTGCGCCCTCGATTCCGAAAGAGGGCAACGATCGGCAAAGCTCAGGTGAAATCGCGCCGTGAGAACGACAGCGCGTGTCTGGCGTCATCGCGACAAGCCGTATGGTGGCAAAGCGAAGCGTGCCTGGCTTCGGGGGCATGCGGGCACACGCTTTGCTTCGCTCGCGATGACGGTGAGGAAAGTGTCGCGTTCCTTACGCCGCCTGCGCCTTGCCGATCCGCTCGGCAACGCGCTTCACCAGCGCAACGCAGCGGTCGGCTTGCGTCATCGGCAGCATGTGGCCGCCTTCCGTCAGTTCGAGATCAAGCGCCGGGCAGACGATCTTCATCGCCTCGCCCTGGGCGCGATAGTCGAGCAGCCGGTCGCCGCGGCCGAACAGCATCGCCATGGGAATATCAAGGCTCTTGTAGCGGGCCATGTAGCCTGGCAGCACGTCGGCCACCGCCATCATGTCGGAGGAGGTGGCGTAGAACGCCGTTGGCCGGAGACCGAGCAATCCACCCGCGCGGATCGGAAAATCGGCGGGCGCTGCCTCCGGCGCGAACACTTCCTTCAGCAAGACGGGTCCCCGGCGGATGCCGAGCGGCGTCGCCACGGTCCAGGCGACGATCTTGCGCATCAGCGGCGAGGGGATCTCGATACTCTTGAAGACCTCGGGCGCCGATTCAACGGCGTGGGTGAGCGGCGCGATCAGCACAAGGCCGCCGGCGCAGTCGGGATGATCGAGCGCGATCGCCAGCGACAGCGCGCCGCCGAGCGAGTGTCCGACCACAAGCGGCTGCTTGAGGTCGAGGCGGCGGATCAGCGTGGCGATCGTTCCGGCCTGGGCGGTCAGTGTCGCCGGCGCATCGTCGGGGCGGGTCGAATAGCCCGAGCCGGGCCGGTCGACCAGGACGACGCGAAAATCGTTGGCGAGCTTGTCGGCCATGGCGTAGCCGAAATGCAGCATGTTGCCGCCGAGTCCGTGGATCATGACGACCGCGGGTTTCGTGCCGCCGCTGTCGGTGTAATGGATGCGCTGCCCGTCGATGTCCATGAACTGGCCGCGCGGAGGCAGCAGCGCCTCGACCTTTTTGGCGGTGCTGGACGTAAAAAAGACGAGGCCGGCGATGACAAGGGCAAGCAGCAGGATCAGCCCGAGAAAGAAAGCCATGGGAAGTCCTCTCCAGGAGACAGCATCAGCATGGCCGCGCGGCATGTACGCGGCGAACCAAACCTACGCGCGCAGGCGCTCCTTGGCAGGCTGCTCGGCCTTGCCGAAGATCAACACCCCGTCATCGACCTTGCCGAAGCGCAGCGCCACCATGTCCTTGGCGTAGTTCTGGTACAGTTTCCACGGCCGCTTCGATCCGTTCTTGGGCAATACGTCCCGGGCGCGCTGCATGTATCCGGACGACAGCGGCGGCGTCGCGTCCGCCGTCACCTCGGGATCGACATTGCGCGGCGTGCAATACGCATAGCCGTTCCGGTCCATATGATTGAGGATGCGGCACATGTATTCGGCGGTGAGATCGGCCTTCAGCGTCCAGGACGCGTTGGTGTAGCCGAAGGTCGAGGCAAGGTTCGGGATGTCGGAGAACATCATGCCCTTGTAGCTCATGGTCGTGCCGGGATCGATGATCTTGCCGTCGACCGTGATCTGCGCGCCGCCCATCAGGCGCATCACCAGCCCTGTCGCGGTGACGATGATATCGGCCGGCAGTTCCTGCCCGGACTTCAGCTTGATGCCGGTTTCCGTGAACGTCTCGATCTCGTCGGTGACCACGGAGGCCTTGCCTTCGCGGATGACCTTGAACATGTCGCCGTCGGGCAGCAGGCACAGCCGCTGGTCCCACGGGTTGTAACGCGGCGTGAAGTGCTTCTCCATGTCGAAGCCATCGCCGAGCTCGGCCCTGGCCATCTCGATCAGCCGCTTCTTGGCGCCCTCGGGCTTCTTGCGCGCCAGATTGTAGAAGTACATCTGCAAGAGGATGTTCTTCCAGCGCGTCAGGCCGTAGGCGAGCTTGTCCGGCAGTTTGGCGCGCAGCCAGTTGGCGATCGCGTCCCTGGCCGGGCGCGACACCATGTAGGTCGGCGAGCGCTGCAGCATCGTGACATGCGCTGCCGTGTCGGCCATCGCCGGCACCAGCGTCACGGCGGTGGCGCCGCTGCCGATCACCACCACGCGCTTGCCGGCGTAGTCGAGGTCTTCAGGCCATTGCTGCGGGTGAACGGTTTGCCCCTTGAAGCGATCCATGCCGGGCCATCCGGGCATGTAGCCGCCATCGTAATCGTAATAGCCGCTGCACATCTGCAGGAAGTTGCAGGTGAAGGCGAGGGGGCCGTCAGGGCCTTCGACATCGAGCGTCCATCGCGCCTGCCGGGTCGACCAGGAGGCGCGCTTGACCTTGTGATGGTAGCGGATCCTGCGATCGATGTCGTATTCGCGCGCGGTGTCGTTCAGATAGGCGAGGATGGAGGGGCCGTCGGCAATCGCCTTCTCGCCGCGCCAGGGGCGGAAGCGGAAGCCGAGCGTGTTCATGTCGGAATCCGAGCGAATGCCGGGATAGCGAAACAGGTCCCAGGTGCCGCCGAGCGCGTCGCGCCCCTCGAGGATGACGAAGGATTTTTTCGGACAGTCGCGCTGCAGGTGAAACGCGGCCCCGATGCCGGACAGGCCGGCGCCGACGATGACGACATCGAAATCGGTTTGTGCCGACGTCTTGAAGGGGGTGACGTTGGAACCGGCGGCAGCCAGGTTCCGCTCCGATGCTTGCTCCTGCATAGGTTCACTCCCTCCCTCGATCAGGCTAAGCGTGTCCTGTCCTATGACGTTTTGATTTTGACACGTGGTATTGTCAGAATAGACCATCTGACAATATATCATGTCAAGCGTAGCTTTTGGGAACAGCATGACCATCGCGAGAGCAAGGAATTACGCGGGCCTGTCGGCCGACGAACGCCGGCTGGCACGGCGCGAGCGGCTGATCGAAGGCGCGATCCGGGCCTATGGCGAGTTCGGCTACCGCAACACCACGGTGAAAGCGGTATGCGAGGAGGCCGGCCTCACCGAGCGGTATTTCTACGAATCCTTTGCCAACAGCGAGGCGCTGCTGGTGGCGGCCTTCGAGACAGTCTCGCGGCGGGTGTTCAATTGCCTGGAGCAAGTCCGCAAGCAGAGCAGCGGGGGCACCGCCGACGCATGCGGCCACGCCGTGCTGCGGGCGTACTACCAGATGCTGAAGGACGACCCGGATGGTGCGCGGCTGTTCGTGATCGAGATTGCCCGCGTCGGCCCGGCGGTCGACGCGGTCTGGGGTGCGCTGCTGCAGCAATGCGGCGAGGTGCTGGCGCGCATGATGGCGCCGGGCAGCGACATCAAGCCGAAGCCGGGCGAGCTGGTGCGCGCCGGCGTGGTCGGCGGCGTGGTGCAGATCGCCAAGGAATGGATCAGGAGCGGCTATGCGCGCAGCGTCGATGCGGTTGCGGCGGATGCGCTGAAGATTTGCCGCGTGCTGGCCGCATAGCTCGCCGCTCGATCTTGCCCGCCAATGCGGCTACGGTCCGGCAAAATGGCGGAGGCGGTCGGGTATAATGTCTGGTGATCCCAAAAGCTGGAAAGTCGGTCTCGTCGGCTATGGCGAAGTCGGCCGCATCCTTTCCGAAGATCTGCGCAAGGCGGGCGTTGTGGTTACAGCCTACGACGTCAAGCTCGATGACGATCGGGCCGGGCCGCTGCGCGAGCACGCCGCCGCCATCGGCGCTCAGCTGGCCAAATCGCATGCCGACCTCGCCGGCCAATGCGACCTGATCATTTCCGCGGTCACGGCCAGCCAGGCCGTTCCGGTCGCTGAAGCCTGCGCGCCCGCGGTCCGGCAAGGCACCTGGTATCTCGATTTCAACTCGGCTTCGCCCGGCGCCAAACAGCGCGCGGCCGCGCTGATCGACGACGCCCATGGCCGGTATGTCGAAGGCGCGGTGATGACCTCGGTGCCGCCGTATCGCATCAAGGTGCCGCTGCTGCTCGGCGGGGGCGGGGCGCGCGAGCTTGCGCCGTCGCTGGTGGCGCTCGGCTTCGACGCAAAAGTGTCGAGCGAGCAGCTTGGCGTGGCTTCCGCCGTCAAGATGTGCCGCAGCATCATGATCAAGGGGCTGGAGGCGATGGTGATCGAGAGTTTCACCACCGCGCGTGCCTATGGCGTCGAGGACGCCGTGCTGGCTTCGCTGAAGGAAACCTATCCCGGCATCGACTGGGAGAAGCAGGGCGCCTATTTCTTCCAGCGCGTGATCGAGCACGGCCGGCGCCGCGCCGAGGAAGTGCGCGAAGTCGCCGAGACCGTGCGCGAGGCCGGGCTGACGCCGTGGTCCGCGCAGGGCACCGCCAAGCGCCAGGCCTGGGTGGCCGATCTCGCCGACGACGGCCTGTTCGGCGCAAGGGGCAGCAAGGAATTCGCCCGCAGCGCCGACTGGCGCCTCGAGGCGGACCGTATCCTGGCGATGCTCAAGGAAGAGAAGTGACCCTACGCGGCCCGCACGGTGTCGAGAAATCTGGAGACCTCTGCGCGCAGGATCTCCGACTGCTTGGACAGCTCCGCAGCGGCGTTCATCACGTCGCCCGCGGTATTGCCGGCTTCTGCGGCCGCCTGGGTGACCTCGGAAATGTTCCTGGCTACACCGTTGGTGCCCGACGCCGCCTGCTGCGCGCTGCGCGAGATTTCCCCGGTCGCGGCGTTCTGTTCTTCGACCGCCGATGCGATCGCGGTCGAAATTTCCGACATCGAGCGGATGATTTCCGTCACCCCGTTGATGGTGGTAACGGAATCGGAGGTGGATTGCTGGATGTCGCCGATCTGCGCGGCGATGTCGGCCGTGGCCTTCGCCGTTTGCTCGGCAAGGCCTTTCACTTCCGAGGCCACGACCGCAAAGCCGCGTCCCGCTTCGCCGGCGCGCGCCGCCTCGATGGTGGCATTGAGCGCGAGCAGGTTGGTTTGCGAGGCGATGTTGGTGATGAGGTCGATGATCGCGCCAATGCGCTGCGCCGCTTCGGAGAGCTTGTTCATGGTCTCGGTGGCCTGGTCGGCGCCTTGCGCGGCGCGGCCCGCCAC
This sequence comes from Bradyrhizobium sp., assembly GCA_035575905.1. GTDB lineage: Bacteria > Pseudomonadota > Alphaproteobacteria > Rhizobiales > Xanthobacteraceae > Bradyrhizobium. The sequence goes on from DATLXL010000035.1 coordinate 195,553, forward strand.
GCTGGCGGACTCGCTGACCCGGCGGCTGATCTCGGCGATCGAGCCGGTGAGTTCTTCGGATGCGGCCGCAACCGCGTTGACGCTGGACAGCGCCTGCTGCGAGGCGGAGGTGGCGGAGCCCGCCTGTTCCGACGTGCGGCCCGTCGCGGCCCGCAGGGTTTGCGAGGAGGCTTGCAGTTCCGTTGCCGCCGACGCCACGATGTTGACGACGCCGCCGACTGCGCCCTCGAAGCGGCCTGCCAGTTCCTGCAGCAGCGCGCGGCGCTCGCGCCGGCCGGCTTCGATATAGACGCAGATCGCAAGATCCATGTCGAGCATCGCCGCCTTGACGATGGCCTTCTGGATTCGTGCCTTTTTCTCCGGCACGCCCCGGTCGAACGCGCCGTGCGGCAACCGCAGTGCAACGGCCTCGAGCAGGTCGGTGACCAGCGCATTGTATCCGCCAATGTACCAGCGGGGCTCCAGGCCAAGTTTGTTGTGCACCTCGCCGATCCGCGTCACCGACGCTTCATAGGTCTCGTCGAACTGCCCCTGCATGATGATCGCCCAGTGCTTGATCTGCATTTGCTTGGCATGCATCATGTGTTCGCGGTTGCGAAAGAACTTCATGGTCTCATCGAAACGGCCGATATGGTCGTAGAACCTGTCGAGGATCGCGGGCATCGCCTCCAGGACGAAGGGCCGCGCTTCGCGCAACGAGGCGAGCGTTGCATCGTCGATGCGGTTGAAGTCCAGGCGCCTGGCAATTCCGGTTGCATTGGTCATGATAACGGCTCGATGGCGGTTTGGGGTGCGACGAATCTCGTGCTCGCGGGGAGCGGAAAATCATGTCGTTCACGCAACAAGGTAAAGCGACGCGCTTACGGTCGAGTTAAGAGGGACCACTGTCTTCGATCGTGCGAAACCGCGATTCTTACTGCGAATCAGCAGCATTGCAGCTGGACTGCCGTGGCGCATTCCGTATTCTTGCGGGGGAGTAATTCTACGGTGAAATGCTGTTACCCGTATCCGGGGCAAAGGTCCTGCCGATGAACGAAGTGGTCAGCCCGTTTCGCATCGCCGTTCCTGATGCGGTCCTTGACGATCTCAAGTCGCGGCTGCGCAATACGCGCTGGCCTGAGGCCGAACTGGTCGACGACTGGAGCCAGGGCGCGCCGCTGCAATGGATCAAGGACGTCTGCGGCTATTGGGCCGAGCAATATGACTGGCGCCAGCGGGAGGCCGCGCTCAACCGTTTCGCGCAGTTCACCACCGAGATCGACGGGCTCGGCATTCATTTTATTCACGCGCGCTCGCCGCATCCGCAGGCGATGCCGCTGATCATCACCCATGGCTGGCCGGGCTCGGTGGTCGAGTTTCACAAGGTGATCGAGCCGCTGGTCGACCCCGTCGCCCATGGCGGCAGCGCCGACGACGCGTTTCATGTCGTGTGTCCCTCGCTGCCCGGCTTTGGCTTCTCGGCCAAACCGACCATCACCGGCTGGGGTGTCGGCAAGATCGCGCAGACCTGGGCCGTGCTGATGGACCGGCTCGGCTACGCGCGTTATGGCGCGCAGGGCGGCGACTGGGGCTCGGCGGTGACGACGGCGCTCGGCGCGCTCGATGCCGAACACTGCGCCGGCATCCACATCACGCTCGCGATGGCGACGCGGCCCAATGTCGAGGGCGCGCCGACGCCCGCGGAGGCGCGCGCGCTCGAAGGCATGAAGTACTATGCGGATTGGGATTCCGGCTATTCCAAGCAGCAGTCCACGCGGCCGCAGACGCTCGGCTACGCGCTGACGGATTCGCCGAGCGGGCAGGCCGCGTGGATTTTGGAGAAGTTCTGGGCCTGGACCGATTGCAACGGCCACCCCGAGAACATCCTCACCCGCGACGAGCTGCTCGACAATGTCATGCTGTATTGGGTTACGGAAACCGCGGCCTCATCGGCGCGGCTGTACTGGGAAAGCTTTGGGCCGAAACGGCGGCCGGCCGTTACCGTCAAGGTGCCGACCGGCGTTGCCGTGTTCCCCAGGGAGATCGTGACGCCTGTGCGCAAGTGGATGGAAGCCAGTTACACCAATATCACCCACTGGAGCGAGATGCCGAAGGGCGGTCATTTCGCGGCATTCGAACAGCCCGATCTGTACATCAACGAGGTGCGGGACTATTTCCGCAAGATCCGCTGAACTGTCGCCAACAAGAGCAACCAGAGGAAACGACCCATGGCTGACGCATTGATCATCGACGCATGCCGCACGCCGCGCGGCGTCGGCAAGGCCGGCAAGGGCGCGCTGTCGGGCATTCATCCGCAGCAGCTCGGCGCCACCGTGCTGCGCGCGCTGGCCGACCGCACCGGCATCAACACCGCTGATGTCGACGACATCGTCTGGGGCTGCAGCGCGCAGGTCGCAACGCAAAGCGGCGATCTGGGGCGCATGTCGGCGCTCGACGCCGGCTATGACGTGCGCGCCAGCGCCGTTACGCTCGATCGCTTCTGCGGTTCGGGCATCACCAGCGTCAACATGGCGGCCAACTCCATCATGGCGGGCGCCGAGGATCTCGTGATCGCCGGCGGCACCGAGATGATGTCGATGGAAGGCCGCCGCGGCGGCGGGCCGATGATGATGGACTCCGGCAACCTTCGCCTCCGCGCCCGGCATCCGCAGTCGCATCAGGGCGTTTGCGCCGACGCGATCGCGACGATGGAGGGCATCTCGCGGCAAGCCGTCGACGAGCTCGGGCTGGAGAGCCAGAAGCGAGCGGATGCTGCGATCAAGGGCGGCTACTTCAAGAAAAGCCTCGTCCCCGTCCACCGCGAGGACGGCACGCTCGCGCTCGACCGCGAGGAATATCCGCGGCCGCAGACCACGATGGAGGCGCTGTCGCAGCTCAAGCCGGCATTCCCGGCGATCGCCGATTATGCGCTCGACGACAAGGGCACGACCTACCGCAAGCTGATCCTCGACAAGTACCCCGATCTCGACATCGACTTCGTGCACCATGCGGGCAATTCCTCCGGCGTGGTCGACGGCTCTGCCGCGATCCTCCTGGCATCGCCGGAATATGCCAGCAAGCACGGGCTGAAGCCGCGCGCCCGCGTGGTGGCGACCGCCAATATGGGCGACTCCCCGACCTTGATGCTGAACGCGCCGGTGCCGGCGACGCGCAAGGTGCTGGCCAAGGCGGGGCTGACCATCGAGGACATCGACCTGTTCGAGATCAACGAGGCCTTCGCGGTGGTCGCGGAAAAATACATCCGCGATCTCAGGCTCGACCGCGCCAAGGTCAACGTCAATGGCGGGTCGATTGCGCTCGGCCATCCCATCGGCGCGACCGGCTCGATCCTGATCGGCACCGTGCTGGACGAACTGGAGCGGCGCGATCTGAGACGCGGGCTGGTGACGATGTGCGCCGCCGGCGGCATGGCGCCTGCGATCATCGTCGAGCGGGTGTGACGGTTAAGCCGCCGGAAACTGCAGCTCGAAGGCGGTGCCTTGCTCGCTCGCCTTGAGCCTAATCGAGCCGCCATGGCTTGTCATGATGGCGCGGACGATGGCGAGCCCCATGCCGGTGCCGCCGGTGTCGCGGCGGGTGGTGAAGAAGGCGTCAAAGATGCGGTCGCGGTTGGCTTCCGAGATCGCATCGCCGTCATTGCTGACGGTCATGCGGATCGCCGCGTCGTCATTGGCGGCCTCGAGGCGGATGTGCTTGGCGTTGTGGCGGATGGCATTGTCGGTGAGATGGGTGAGCACGATCAGCGCCTTCTCCGCCGACATGCCGATCGAGCGGTCGAGGCAGCCGCTGGCTGCAATCGCGCGGGTGGGGAAGCGGCTCTTCAGCCCGCTGACGACGCTGCCGAGCTCGCTGCTCTCGCTTGGCGGCGGCGCGTTTTCCGCCCGCGCCAGTTCGCGCAGCCGCTGCGTCATCGCATCGAGCCGCTCGGCATCGCCGAGGATGTTGGAGACGAAATTCTTCTGTTCCATCCGTGTCAGCGTCGCCGCAGGCTGCTGCAGAGATTCCAGCAGCAGCTCGGCCGCGCCCTTGATGGAGGTGAGGGGGGACTTCAGTTCGTGGGTGAGATGCGCCGAAAAGGTGGCGATATAGTCCGAACGCCGCGACAGCTGCTCGGCCATGCCGAGAAAGCTCTTCGAGAGCTGCGCGAATTCGCGGGTGCCGTAATGCGCCAGCGGCCTGAAGGCGTCGCGGTCGCCGCGGCCGATGCGCTCGACGCGGTTGACGAGTTCGTGCATGGGGCCGGTGATGGTGCGGGAGAACACGAGGCCGATGGTCATCGTGCCGGCAATGACGGTCAGCGTTGCGAGGATGAACTTGCCGCGCTCCTGGTAGAGATGTTCGAAGATGTTGCTCGGCGTCCGCGAGGTGTAGATCACGCCGGCCACGCGATCGTTGACCAGCACCGGCATCGCGGAGAACACGTGCATGCCGACGCCGCGGCTGATGGAGTAGATCGGCGGCGGCCTCTTGTCGGGGATGCGGATGCGCAAGGCGGCGTGATACTGCCCCTTCAGCGCCGCCGCGACTTCCTCGATATGCGCGAGCGACTCGCCCATTTCCTGCCGGCCGGCAATGACGACCCCGTTGGGGTCGAGAATGCGAAAGCCGGCGAGCGTGACCTTCTGCGTCTCCAGCAGGATCGGCATCAGCTGCGCGCCGATCTCGAGATAAAGCGGATCGGCCGGTGTCGTGGCCGGCCGCGCATCGGGGCGGCGCATCAGGAGGTCGTTGCCGGCCAGATCGAGCGCGGGCCGGATCGGCGTGACCTTGTCTTGCGGGTCGGGGCGCGCCGCCACCGGCAACTCGGCGCCGAGCACGAGGCCCTTGTCGAGCCGCGCCTCGGCCTCGCGGGCATAGACGGCCGCGAGCACGCGGCTTTGCGCGATCAGTTCGGATTGGGTTTGGCGAATGAGCTGGTTATCGTAGAGACGGAAGAAGAACAGGCCGACCAGCGGCAGCGTCGCTACCGAGGCCAGCACGGCAAAGATGACGAGGCCAAGCGAGGGTCGCCATTTGTCGCGTATCGACACATCGCTCATGCCTGCGGCTCGCAGCGCCCGAGCTTGAAGCCGACGCCATGAATCGTCTCGATCACGTTGTCGCAATTCACCGCCGCCAGCTTGGCGCGGATGTTGCGGATATGGCTGTCGATGGTCCGGTCGGAAACCTGGATGTTGAGCTGATAGGCCGCCGCCATGATCTGGTCGCGGCTGAACACCGAGGAGGGGCGCGTGAGGAACGCGCGGAGGATACCGAACTCGATCGCGGTGAGCCGAAGCGGCGTGCCGGCAAACGCGGCAAAGTGCTGTTCCGGATCGACCGAGAGCTGGCCTTGCGCCAGCGCCGCGTGCTGGCCGTTCGAACTGATCGCCCGCGCCGCGGCGCGGCGCAGGATGACATTGATGCGCGCGACCAGCTCACGCGGGCTGAACGGTTTCGTGACGTAGTCGTCGCCGCCGATCTCAAGTCCCAGAATGCGGTCGATCTCCTCGTCGCGGGCGGAGAGGAACAGGATCGGCACGTCGGAGGATTTTCGGATCTCGCGGCAGACATCGAGCCCGTCGAATTCGGGCATGCCGATGTCGAGCACGACGAGATCGGGCCGGTCGTTGGCAAAGCGGCTCAGCGCTTCCTTGCCGTCGCGCGCCTCCACGATGGTCATTCCGGCTTTCCTGAGCGCGACGCGGATGACCTCGCGGATGTGCAGGTCATCATCGACAATGAGGATACGGTGCGTCACGTGCATGTTCCGATCGATGGTTGCTCAACTTGCCGCACGCTTCTGCTGCTCGCTCAGATATCGCTTCAACCGCCAGTCTCGCAGACCCCATGCCCGCCAGGAAGCCGTCTCGCGCTGGAACCTGTTTAAGAGGCAATCGCGGCGGGAAACAAGCGTGGGCTCCCCGGCGCCAATCCGCGCGGATTTGTCGATGGCCGGCAGGACCTGGGGCCCGAGACCGAACAGGTAATTGATGTCGATCCGAACGCCCTTTCGCGACGTTTCGCTGCCGTGGGTGACATTGTAGTCGGCAATGATGGCGGCAAAATTCGTCAGAGAACAGATGTAAAGCGTTAACAAGGCTGCGATCAGGTTAAGGCGGATCAGCCAGCCGTTGCTGCGCCGCAGGGCGATTCGGGCGACGATCAGGACGAGGCCGGTCGCGACCAGCAGCATCCAGATGAAGGCCGCGATCCGCCAGGTGGTCAGCAGATAGACCTCGACATAAAGTTCGAGGCGCAGGATGGACGAGATGACGAGGAGCACGTTCTGCGCCACCCAGAGATAGACCAGCGAGCGGATCGCCCTCGACTGCTCGGCCGGCCCGCCCGGCCGCATCGCCACCAGCACAAAGCCCGCCGCAAGAAGCGCGGTCACGATCAGCGGGTAGGCACCTCGATGGGCGTAGCTTGCGTAGTTGATGCCGGCGGGTAGCGCCGCGTGGCCCCAGAGATAGACGGCGTCAAGGATGGTCTGCACCGCAAACAGCAGGTTGAACAGGATCAGCGAGCGCAGCACCGTGCCCGCGGGGAGGAATTCGGTCACGCCGGCCGCGGTCGGCTGCGTCTTCGCCGGCTTGCCGAGCCAGCGAAGATAGATGAATGGCCAGACCAGGCAGAGCGCGAGCAGCCAGAACAGGATTCTCGGCACGCTGAGATTCGCGGCGAATTTGGACAGGTTGGCCGCGGACATCCATTTCTCGATCAACGGATTGGCCGATGCGAACAGCAGGAGAAAAACGCAGCTCATCAGCACCGGTACGACCCAGACGGCAATGCCGGAGGAGATGCCGGGCAGGTTCAGCGCACCAACGGCGTCTCGTATCAGCCTGAACGGCGCAACGAGGTACAGTTCGCGCAGGGCGCGGGCGCGGTCGGATAGGCCGTCGAAGCCGGGATTGGTCAGCATCGCCGCGGCAACGCCCAATGCGAGCAGGACGAAGCCCACCGACAGCGCGTTGACGTCTTCGACGGCCGGGACGAGGCCCGCGATCAGGACGAGCCCGGCGGCGAGAAGCCGCCGGCGGTCCAGCGTGGCGAGGTTGGTCACCAGCGAGCATACGGCAAGCGCGATCGCGAAGATGACGACGGAGATGCCGAGGTACTCGTTGTAGAACAGCCAGTCGGCAAGCGCCGCCAGACCGGTTGCCGCTGCCAACCGCAGCGAGACGATGTTGGTCCGCAGGGGAGTGGCGATGGATTCCGACCGAGCAAGGTTCGTCATGGCGGCAGGGCCTCTCTGGGTGATGCGGACGGCAATGGAAGCGACCAGCGGGCTGTCGCACAGCCACCATCCGTCGTTGGCTAATCGTGAGGGAACGGGCATGGAGAATCGATCGCTGCAGTTGCGCTCGCCACACTGAACGGCGCTCGTGCAATTGCCGGGAGCGATGTCTGCAGGAGTTCAGGTATTGTTTGCAGATATTGTGCAGGCGCGGTTATTCGCTGGCGCTTCGGGATGGCGACCATTGCGAAACGGGCAGTCCCCGATCCGGGGCTCACTCACCGGGGCAAACTGCTACATGGTCAGACGTATCGGCAGCGCGCTGTTGTGGCCTCTCGCGCTGGCCTTTCTGTTTGTCGGCTTCAACAAGAACGATCCCTATCTGATTGCGCTGCGCGGCGGCGGAAACATCGCGGTCGTCGCCATCGGTATTGTCATTGCCGCAGTGCTGATCCGGCGCGGATACTGGAGACGTGTGACGGGAAAAATCCTCGTGCTGCTCTGGTGCATGGTCCCGCTGTCGATGCTCGCGGCGCATCTGCGTTTTGAATGGCGGAAGCACGACGTGCTCCACACCGAGACTGTCACGGCCCACAGGCTCGGCCGGCACTTCATTGTCGGCTACTCATCGTTCGACGAAGTGGCGGTGTTGGCGGAGAAGGGACTGATTGCCGGCGTCTATGTCACGCGGCACAATCTCGGGGGCCAAGGCGCGGAGGCGCTGAAATCGGAAATCGCAGCGTTGCAGGCGCGGCGGCTCGCGGCGAACCTGCCGCCGCTGATTGTCGCGGCCGATCAGGAGGGCGGCATCGTCTCCCATCTCGCGCCAGTGCTCACCGAGTTGCCGGGGCTTTCGACGCTGGCGGATTTGCCCCCCGACTTGCGCAACCGAATGGCCGAGGAATATGGCCGCATTCACGGCCGTGAATTGGCGGCGCTCGGCGTCAACGTCAATTTTGCGCCCGTGCTCGATCTGCGGCCGCAGACGAAAATCACGCGCTTCGATTTCAATACCCTGATCGGCCGCCGGGCGATCTCGGGTGATCCGGCGAAGGTAGCTGATGTGGCGCTGCCCTATATCCACGGTCTCGAAACCCACGGTGTCGTCGCAACGGTCAAGCATTTCCCGGGGCTGGGGCGCGTGAGCGGCGACACCCATCATTTCAGCGCCGATCTCGCGACGCCGCTTGAGGAGCTTGAAGCCTCCGACTGGCGCCCGTTCCGGAAGACGCTCGCAGGCTCACGATCGATGCTGATGGTCGGTCATGTCAGGCTGACCGCAGCCGACCCGGATCGCGCCGCGTCGCACGCGAAGAAAGTGATCGACGGTATCCTCCGCCGGCAATGGAGCTATCAGGGCGTTATCGTCACCGACGACCTGGTGATGGGCGCGATCTATCAACATAATGTCTGCACCGCCGTGGTCGAGGCGCTCAATGCGGGCGTTGACCTGTTGCTGGTCGCGTTCGACGGCGCGCAATTCTACCGGATTTTCGCCTGTGCTGCGGCGGCGGCCGGGCGAGCAAGGCTCGATGCCACCATGCTGCATGCGAGCGAAGCCCGGCTGAATCGGCTTTCCGTGCGGGATCGGAAACGAATGGCCAACCACGCCGAGTAGGTATGCTGGCGGCTCCCTTGCTTGGATGAACTCCCGGGATAGACTGCACCGGTCCGGCTGAGCCGCGCCGGGCGAGGAAACGCTGATGGCCGGTAGCACACGCAAGCCCGACGTCCGCCTTGTCTCCGGGCAGGAGGCGGACGGCTATGCCGACATGGTCGAGCGCGCCCGCGCGCTGATCCCGGAACTGCGCGAGCGCGCCCCCCGAACCGAGGCGCTGCGGCGCCTGCCGCCGGAGACCGAGCGCGACCTGCACGATGCCGGGCTGTTCCGGATCCTGCAGCCGAAGCGGGTCGGCGGCAGCGAACTGGATTATGTCGCGCTGGTCGACTGCGCCGACGCGCTCGGCCAGGCGGATGCGTCGGTCGCATGGAACTTCGCCAACCTGGCCAGCCATCACTGGATGCTCGGCATGTTCGATCCACGCGCGCAGGACGCGGTGTGGAAGCAGGATGTCAATGCGCTGATTGCGTCATCCTTCATCTTCCCCGCCGGTCGGGCCCGCAAGACCAAGGGCGGCTACACGCTGACCGGCCACTGGCCGTTTTCGTCAGGCGTGGGATCCTGCGAGTGGAACATGCTCGCCGGCGTGGTCGCCACCGATGACGAGGCTGACGGCATCGAGTACCGCATCTTCCTGCTCAACCGCGGCGACTACAAGATCAACGACACCTGGAACGCCACGGGCCTGTGCGGCACCGGCTCGAACGACGTGAAGGTGGTCGACGCCTTCGTCGCCGACCACATGTCGATTGCGGTTAACGATCTCACCGGCGGGCCGACACCCGGCAGCGCCGTCAATCCGAATGCGCTGTACGCGCTTCCGGTATTTTCGCTGTTTCCCTACGTGCTGTCGGGCGTGGGCCTTGGCAATGCACAGGCTTGCCTCGACGACTATGTCGAACTCACGCGGCATCGCGCCTCGACCTACAACCGCGCCAAGCTAGGCGACATGCAGACGACGCAAATCAAGATCGCGGAAGCCTCCGTCAAGGTGGAAACCGCGCGGCTCCTGATGCGCACCAACTGCGTCGGCGCCATGGCCGATGCGCGGCATGGCCATGTCCCTGACATCGCCGACAAGACGCGGCTGCGGCGCGACGGCGCGTTCGCCGTCAACCTTTGCACGGAGGCGGTGTCGCTATTGTTCACCGCGAGCGGCGCGCGCAGCCTGTTCACCTCGGGCACCTTGCAGCGCCAGTTCCGCGATGCGCACGCCGTCAACTCGCACCTTGCCTTCAACTTCGATGCGGCTGGCACCAATTACGGGCGCGTCGCGCTCGGCCTGCCGTCCGAGAACCTGACGCTCTGAGGCCGCTGGATGTCCGACGTCCCCAAGCATCCGGCCGATCCGGCCAACGAGTTCGCCACCGACAACTCGCCGATCGATCCGCGCGATTTTCGCAACGCGCTCGGCACGTTCGGCACCGGCGTCACCATCGTCACGGCGATGTCCGCTGACGGCAAGCCGTACGGCGTGACCTGTAACTCGTTTGCTTCGGTGTCGCTGAACCCGCCGCTGGTGCTGTGGAGCCTCGGCATGTTCTCGCAGGGCTTGCCGATCTTCCAGAACGCCAGCCATTTTACCGTGAACGTGCTCGGCGCGCCGCAGCAGGCGCTGGCGCTTCAGTTCGCCAAATCGTCCGGCGAGAAGTTCGCTGGCGTGGATTGGAAGCCGGGGCTGGGCAACGCGCCGGTCATTGCCGGCAGTGTCGCCCAGTTTCAGTGCCGTGCCGTCAACCGCTACTATGGCGGCGACCACATCATCTTCCTCGGTGCGGTCGAAGCCTATTCCTACACCGGGCAGGAGCCGCTGCTGTTCGCGCGCGGGGGCTTTGGAAAATTTGTCCCCGGCGACAAATAGGTCGGGCTATTTTCCCTTCATCTCGGCGCGATACCAGTCGCCGATTTCGCTCGCGGTCATCAGCGCCACGCCGTCATGGCCGATCACATAATCGAGCAGTGCTTCCAGATATTTGATGCGGTGCGGCACCCCGGTGATGTAGGGATGGATCGAAATCGCCATCACCCGCGCGTTGTCGGCGCCCTCCAGATAAAGGCGATCGAACTGATCGGTGCAGCGCTTCAAGAAATGCTCGGACGGCAGGTGCTGCAGGGCGTGGATGACGATGTCGTTGGTCTCCACCGAATAGGGGATGGTGGTGATGGCGCCATGCGGCGTGGCGATGTCCTGCGGCAGGTCGTCGATCACCCAGTCTGCGACATACTCGATGCCGTTGAGGCATAGCAGGTCGAGCGTCTCTTCGGTCTCGGTAAGGCCCGGGCTCTCCCATGAACGTGGCGGCTTGCCGGCGAATTTGGCGATGGCATCGACGGCGCGCCTGATGGCGTCGGCCTGATTGTCGAGCTTGTGCATCGGCCCCTGCAGGAAGCCGTGTCCCATGAACTCGAAGCCGGCTTCCAGCGCGGCGGACGCGACGCGCGGATAGGAATTGCAGACATTGCCGTTGATTGCCAGCGTCACCGGCATCTTGCGCTCGGTAAGCGCCTTGAACTGCCGCCAGAAGCCCGCGCGCATGCCGTATTCGTGCCACGACCAGTTCGGCACATCGGGCAGCAGCGGTTGTCCCATCGGAGGTGACAGCACCGTGCGCGGCATCGCGTTCTCGATCCGCCATTCCTCGACATTGAGGATGACCCACACCGCAAGCCGCTTGCCGCCGGGAAGCTTCAGCTTCGGCCGGTCGATTTGCGCCTGATAGGGAATGCGGTCGGAGAGGGCCATGTCGCTAACCGGCGGCGTCGGAGCGGCGTGCGCCGGCGGCGTTCACGCGGGGCATGACCTGTTCGGCCATCAGGATCATCGAGCGGCGGCCGAGCTCGCGGTCCCGCCAGTCCTTCCCGGCATAGAGCAGGGTGCCGAACTTGCCGACCTCGTCCTGGAAGGCGAGCAGCTGCTCGGCGACGCTGTCCGGCGTGCCGTGGATGATCAGGCGATCGCAGATCGACTCCAGCGTGACCTCGTCGTCGGGCTGGTCGCGCCTTGTCTTGAACAGCTCGATGCGACCGCCGCGCTTCAGCTTGGTGAAGAGCGAGCGATAGTAATAGACATACGGCCCATCGGGATCGGTGGCATAGGCCTTGGCGGTCGCGGCGTCCCTGGCGACGAACACGCTCTTTGCCACGCGCCAGTTGGCGGGATCGGCAGGACGGCCGGCGCGCTGGCAGCCTTCGACATATTTCGGCCAGTGGCTCTTCACCCAGGCCGGCATCAGGAAGTTGGCGGAGATCAGATCCCAGCCGCGCGCGGCGGCTTCCGTCACGCCTTTGGAGAACGGCGCTACTGCAGTGACGACGATCGGTGGATGCGGGCGCTGCAGCGGCTTTGCGATAAAGCCCTGACCGATGTCCTCGATCAGGGTCTTTTCGACCGAGATGTTCCAGTACCTGCCGGCGATATTATAGGGCGGCTTGCCCTCCCAGATCGCCAGCACCTGGTTGATCGCCTCGAGGAACATGGCGTTGCGGTCAGCATCCAGATTGCCGAACAGTTCGGCATCGGACAGCAGCCCACCGGGGCTGATGCCGAAGATCAGCCGCCCGTCGAGCATGTGATCGAGCATGGCGATGGAAGCGGCAACCGCGGCCGGGTGACTGTTGGGCATGTTGACGGTGCCGGTGCCGAGCCTGATCTGCTTGGTTGCGGCGGCAAGCCAGGCGACGAATGTGACGCAGGAGGTGATGTTTTCGGCCCTGTCGGTGACGTGCTCACCGACATAGGCTTCTGAAAATCCCAGCTCGTCCGCCAGCAGGAAGGCTTCCCGGTCCTCCTTCAGGGATTGCCGCCAATCCTTTTCCAAGGGATGGATCGGCATCGTGAAGAACCCGAGCTTCATGATTATTGTGCCTCCCCAAAAGGCAGCCATTCCTGGTTGCCGGGAGGGTGCGTCGCCAAATCGATCAAGGCAAGTCCGAAAGTCGAAACGGCTGCAAATTCAGGCAGCTTGACCTTTGAAAAGTCACGCCCTCTAATCCCTCAAAAGCAGAAAAGCACGGGCCGGGGAGGGCTCGCCTGAATGAAAGCCTCGGCTTTCGCTTACGCACGCGCGACCAGCGTTGCCAATGCGCTGGAACTGCTTGCCGTGCATGGCGAGAACGCAAAGGTGCTGTCGGGCGGGCAAAGCCTGATTCCCGCAATGAACCTGCGGCTGGTTTCGCCGGCACTGCTCGTCGATATCAGCGACATAAGGGAACTGCGCGGCATCGCTGTGAGGGACGAGACGCTCGTCATCGGTGCGCTGACGCGGCACGCTGATCTCTTGAGATCATCCGACATCGCGAAATGCGCGCCGTTGCTGGCCGCCGCTGTCGCGCACGTCGCCCATCCGGCGATCCGCAACCGCGGCACCATCGGCGGCAGTCTTGCGCAGGCCGATCCTGCCTCCGAACTGCCGGCCTGCGTGCTGGCGCTCGGCGCGACCATCGTCGTGCGCGGCCCCAGGGGCGAGCGGCGGATTGCCGCAGCGGATTTCTTCACCGGGATTTACGAGACGAAGCTCGCGCCGCAGGACCTGCTGCTAGCCGTCGAAATACCGGTCGGCCGCAAGGGGTCGGCGCATTTCTTCCAGGAGTTTGCACGGCGCCATGGTGACTACGCGATCGTTGGGCTCGCAGCCCAGGCGGTGCTGGAGCGCGGCACGTTCGCCGATCTCCGGCTCGGCTATTTCGCTGTCGGCGACAGGCCGGTGCTTGCGAATGTAGCGGCAAAGCTCACGGGTGCTGCGGTCACGCCAGCGGTGCTCGCCGCGGCGTCCGCCGAGCTCTCCGACGAACTTGATCCGCATGAGGACCAGCAGGCAACCAGCACGATGCGGCGGCACCTTGCAAAGGTCTTGCTGAGGCGATGCGTGGCGACGCTGCTGAACCGTCCCGATCTCCACACCGGAGGCGATACGTGACGGCTCCGGTGGCGATCTCGCTCATGGTCAACAATGAGCGCGTCGAGGCGGACGTCTTGCCGCGGCTTAATCTGGCGGACTTCCTGCGCGAGCATCTGAGTTTGACCGGCACGCATGTCGGATGTGAACACGGCGTATGCGGGGCTTGCACGGTGCGCGTCGAAGGCGAGATCGTCCGCTCCTGCCTTATGCTGGCGGTGCAGGTGGACGGCGCATCGGTCGAGACCATCGAGGGGCTCTCCGATTCCGGCGAGATCGCCGATCTGCAAGCTGCGTTCCGCGACCGCAACGCGCTGCAGTGCGGCTTCTGCACGCCGGGCATGCTGATGGCAGCCCAGGATCTGCTGCGGGAGAACCGCAGGCCCGCGCGCGAGGAGATCCGCGAGCATCTTTCGGGCAATTACTGCCGCTGCACCGGCTATCAGGCCATTGTCGATGCGGTCGAGAACACTGCCAAGGCGCGGATGGAGCTGAAGGCATGAGCTCGATCCGAGTCAATCCGGAATCGCTGTCGGTGCTGGACCGGCCGAATTCCTATATCGGCAAGACGGTGCCGCGGCCCAATCTCGACCGCCTGCTGCAGGGACGCGGCAGCTATGTCAGCGACCTGGAGCTGCCGCGGATGGCGCATGTTGCGTTCCTGCGCTCGCCGCATGCGCATGCGAAGATCGCAAGCATCGACACCGCGGCAGCAAAGCGGATGAGCGGGGTGATCGCCGTCGTCACGGGCGCGGAGCTTGCGGTTGTCATCACGCCGTGGGTTGGCGTGCTCTCGCATTTGAAGGGCCTCAAATCCGCGCCGCAATCAGCACTCGCGACCGACCGCGTGTGCTGGCAGGGCGAGGCGGTGGCCGCCGTCGTCGCCACCAGCCGCGCCGCTGCCGAGGATGCAGCGGAGCATGTCGCGGTCGAATATGAAGAACTCGAAGCCGCGACGGACATGCGGACGGCGCTCGATTTGGCTACGCCAATCATCCATGCGTCGCTCGGCGACAATCTGGCATTCGAGCGCGTCCACAGTGCCGGCGAGGTTGACAAGGCCTTCGCCGACTCCGACGCGGTGGTCGAAGCCGAATTCATCTTTGGCCGGCACACGGGCGTAACGCTGGAACCGCGATCCGTCGTCGCCGACTGGAATGCCGGTGAAGCCCGGCTCACCATCTACCAGGGCACCCAGGCGCCGCACATGGTGCAGAATATCGCCGCGCTGCATCTCGGCCTGCGCGAATCCCAGGTCCGGGTCGTCTGCAAGGACGTCGGCGGCTCCTTCGGCATCAAGGTGCACATCTACGCCGACGAGATGGCGACCTATGCGCTGTCGAAACTGCTGCGGCGGCCGGTCAAGTTCGTCGCCGACCGTGTCGAGAGTTTCAACACCGACATCCATGCCCGCGACCATCGCTGCAAGGGCAAGATCGGCGTCAGGCACGACGGCACCATCACCGCGTTCGAGATCGACGATCTCACCGGGATCGGGCCGTATTCGATGTATCCGCGCACCAGCGCGATCGAGGCCAACCAGGTCGTGAATCTCGTCGGCGGGCCCTACGCCAGCAAGAATTATCGCGCGCGGGCGCGCGTGGTGTTCCAGAACAAGAACGTGATGTGCCAGTACCGCGCGGTCGGCCATCCCATCGCCTGCTCGGTGACGGAGGGGCTGGTCGATCTTGCCGCCATGAAGATCGGCATGGACCCGATCGAAATCCGCCGCCGCAACCTGATTGCGGACGATGCCTATCCCTGTGCTTCCCCGTCGGGCCTGCGGTTCGAGCAATTGTCGCACCATGCTTCGCTGAACAGGCTGGTCGAGATGATGGGCTACGACACGCTGCGAGCCGAGCAGGCGGCGCTGCGCAAGAAGGGCATCCATCGCGGCATCGGCATTGCCAGTTTCATCGAGGTGACCAATCCCAGCGCCGCGTTTTACGGCGTCGGCGGTGCAAAGATCTCGTCGCAGGATGGCGTTGCGGTTCGGCTGGACGCGCAGGGCTCGGTGATCTGCGCGACCAGCATCACCGAGCAGGGGCAGGGCTCCGAATCGCTGACGGCGCAGATCGCGGGCAGTGTGCTCGGCGTCTCCATGGACCGGGTACGGGTCGTCCTCGGCGATACCGACATGACGCCCTATGGCGGCGGCACCTGGGCCTCCCGCGGCGCCGGCATCGGCGGCGAGGCGGCGCTGCAGGCAACGAAGGCGTTGCGCAAGAACATCCTCGATGTTGCCGCCGTGATCCTGCAGTCCACCCCGGCCGAACTCGACATCGTGAACAATCAGGTGGTCAATATCAGCGACGGCGCGCCGCGCATCGAGCTCAATGAACTCGCCCGCATCGTCTATTTTCGCCCGGACACGCTGCCGCCCGGCATCCAGCCGGAATTGATGGCCACAAAGCACTTCGTGCCGCGCGAATATCCGTTCGCTTTCACCAATGGCGTCCAGGCGGCGTGGATTGAGGTCGACACCGACACCGGCTTTGTGAAGCTGCTCAGGCATTGGGTGGTGGAGGATTGCGGCACCATCATCAACCCGCAGCTGGTCGATGAGCAGATCAGGGGTGGGGTTGTGCAGGGACTTGGCGCCGCGCTGTTCGAGAAGTGCATCTATGATGAGCGCGGGCAGCTGACCAACGCCAATATGGCGGACTATCTGGTGCCGATGTCCGGCGAGATGCCGGACATCGATGTCGGCCATGTCGTCTCGCCGACGCGCGAGTCCGAGCTCGGCGCCAAGGGCGCGGGCGAGGCCGGAACAGCAGGCGCGGCGGCTGCCGTGGCCAACGCGGTCAATGACGCGCTCAGGCCGTTCGGGACGATCATAACGGAGATTCCCCTGACGCCGCAGGTCGTGCTGACAGCCTTGGGGCGAATCTGATGAGGGACGTCACCGGAAAAACCAAATAGAGTTGCGCCAAAACAGCAAAATCAAGGGAAGGAAACAAACAGATGTCAAGAAAGATCTCCGAGTCAGGGTCGATTTCCCGCCGCCGCTTGCTCGCAACCGCGGGCGCAAGCGCAGCGCTGGCGGCCTCGCCGCTCGGCGCAAACCTGCTGCACGCGCAGCAACCGCAGATCAAGATCGGCATGGGCATCGCCCAGACCGGCGGCCTTGCGGGCGGCGGCAAGCCATCGTTGCTCGGCATCGAAATCTGGAAAGACGACGTCAACGCCAAGGGTGGCCTGCTCGGCCGCAAGGTCGAACTCGTCGTCTATGACGACAAGTCGAGCGCTTCGGAAACGCCGGCGATCTATTCCAAGCTGATCGACGTCGACAAGGTCGATCTCCTGTTCGCGCCATATGCGACCGTGCCGACGGCGCCGATCATGCCGCTGGTCAAGCAGCGCGGGCTGCTGCTGATCGGCAACTTCTCGTTCCAGGTCAACAGCAAGGTCGGCCACGACATGTGGTTCAACAATGCGCCGTGGGGTCCGTCGGACAGCTGGGCGTCCTCGTTCCTGGATATCGCGGAGAAGGCCGGCGGCAAGAGCATCGCGCTTCTCGCGGCAGACCAGGAGTTCGCGCAAAATCTCGCGCTGACCGCGCGTGACGTAGCCAAGAAGCGCAACATGCCGATTTTGTTCGACCAGGCCTACCCGCCGAACACGGTGGAGTTCTCCAGCATCATCCGTGCGCTGAAGGCGACCAAGCCGGACATCGTCTATGTCGCATCCTATCCGCCGGACTCGGCCGGCATCCTGCGCGCGGTGAACGAGATCGGGATCGGCGACAACGTCAAGATCTTTGGCGGCGGCATGGTTGGCCTGCAGTTCGGCGCGGTCATGGAAAACCTGGGCTCGCTGCTCAACGGCGTCGTCAACTACAATTCGTGGCTGCCGGAAAAGAGCATGTATTTCGACGGCACCAAGGAGTTCTTCGAGAAATACACCAAGCGCGCCGTTGACGCGAAGGTCGATCCGCTCGGCTACTATCTCGCGCCGTTCGGTTATGCCAGCGGCCAGCTGGTCGAGCAGGCCATCAACGCGACCAAGTCGCTCGACCAAAAGGGCCTCGCGAAATACCTGCGCGAGAACACGCACAAGACCATCGTTGGCCCGATCGCGTTTTCGGCCGATGGCGAGCGCAAGGAGACGGCGGTGCTGCAAGCCCAGTTCCGCGGTGTGGTCGACAAGAACATCGAGCAGTTCCGCAGCGCGGGCAAGCAGGTGATCCTGTTCCCGGAAGCGCTGAAATCCGGCGACCTGGTCGCGCCATTCGAGGCCGCCCGGAAGTAAGCGGACATGATGCGCTGCCCGGGATCGCCGTGAACGATCCCGGGCGAGGATGGCTCCGGCCGGATCAAGGGGGCTCTGTTGTTTTCGTTGGAACTGCTGCTCGATGCGGTGGTGATCGGGGTGTTGCTCGGCTGCTTCTACGGCGCCGTCAGCCTCGGCCTGTCCGTGTCGTTCGGTCTGCTTGACGTTCCCCATGTGGCGCATCCGGCGTTTCTGGTGCTGGCATCCTATGGCGTCTTCGTCATCAATGAGCACTATGGTATCGATCCGCTGGTCGCGGGGCTCCTGATCACGCCGCTGTTCTTCGTGTTCGGCCTCGTCGCCTATCGCCTCTATTACGAAACGTTCGAGAGGCGCGGCAGCGATGCCGGCGTGCGCGGCATCGCGTTCTTCTTCGGCGTTGCCTTCATCATCGAAGTGTTGATCATCATGCAGTTCGGGGTGGACCAGCGCTCGGTCACCGCGACGTATATCGGCAAGGCCTGGCGGTTCGGGGACATGCGGATTCCGTACCGGATGCTGGTCGCCTTCGGGGTTGCCGCTGTGCTGACGATGGTGCTGACGCTCTATCTGTCGAAAACGTTCATGGGACGTGCGATCCGGGCCGTCGCTCAGGATCAGGAAGCGTTGCGCCTGATGGGCGCCAATCCCATCAAGGTGAAGCAGTGGGCGTTCGGCATCGCGACCGCCGTGCTCGGCATAGCCGGGGCGCTGCTCATCATCGTCGCCCCCGTCGAGCCGACCCTCGACCGCGCCTATATCGGGCGCACCTTCTGCGTCGTCGTGATGGCGGGGCTCGGGAGCATGAGTGGCACGCTGGTTGCCGCCATCATCCTCGGTGTGGCCGAGTCGATCGTGATGACGTCGTTCGGCGCTTCCTGGGCTCCTGCCATTTCCTTTGCGATGCTGCTGGTCGTTCTTGCAGTGCGGCCGCAGGGCTTGTTCGGAAGGCGGTCATGAAGCGCGGCGGCATCGCCTTCTGGGTCGGCGCAGCGGTCTTTCTCGCCGCAGCCTTCATCATGACCAAGGTTGTCGGCAACCAGTACCCGTTCTTTGCCGGCTACGTGATCCTGCAGTTCGTCGCGCTTGCGGTGGCATGGAGCATCCTCGGCGGCTATGCCGGCTATGTGAACTTCGGCACCAGCGCCTTCTTCGGCGTCGGCGTCTACAGTTCCGTATTCCTGGTCAAGGCGTTCGGCGCGCCGCTGCCGGTTCAGATACTGACTGCCGCCGCCATCGGTGCGGTGATGGGATTCGCCCTTGGCCTGTTGACGCTTCGCATGCAGGGCATCTTCTTCTCGATCGCCACCATCGCGCTGACGATCATCATCGAGACGGCGGTGACGAACTGGCGCTATGTCGGCGGCGCGGCCGGCATTCAGATCCAGCGGCCGCCGGTGACGCCGCCGTTCGACAACTATGTGCAGATGCTGTTCTTTGTGCAGGCGCTGCTCGTGGTGCTGGCGATGGCCATCTCGCGCTACATCCAGTATTCCTGGATCGGCCGCGGGCTGCAGGCGCTCAGGGATGACGAGCTTGCGGCCGAATGCTCGGGTGTGCCGACGCTGCGGCTGAAACTGCTGGCCTGCGTCATCTCGGGGGCGCTGCTGTGCGCGGTAGGCGCCCCGTCGGCGATGTACCTCCAGTTTGCAAACCCGGAATCCGCGTTCAATCTCAACTATTCGGTCTCGACGCTGGCGATGTCGCTGATTGGCGGCACCGCTCATTGGTCCGGACCGATCATCGGCGCGATATTGCTTGGCACCACCCAGCAGGTGCTGACGGTGACGATCTCATCCGAAGTGAACGTGCTGGTGCTCGGCGTGATGCTGGTGCTGTTCGTGGTGGGAGCCCCGGAAGGCATCATCGGGCTCGTCCGGCGCATTATCGCCGGCCGCAGCAAGGGGGAGCAATCATGACCTTCGAAACCCTTGCACCGCTGCTGCGGATCGTCTCACTCACCAAGCGTTTTGGCGGCTTCACGGCGCTCGACAATGTCAATGTCGAGATTCCGCAAGGCGAGCGTTTTGGCCTGATCGGCCCGAACGGCTCGGGAAAGACCACGCTGATCAACTGCATTTCCGGGGCGTTTCGCACCGAACCCGGCACCGTCATGTTCCGTGACGAGGACATCACGCCGCTGCAGCCGCATCTGCGCACCCGCCGCGGCATCGCGCGCAGCTTCCAGATCCCGCGACCGTTCCGCAGCATGACGGTTGCAGAAAATCTCATGGTCGCGCTCGACTTTGCCGCCCACGAGCACGTCTCGGTGGGGCAACGGCGCGACACCATGATGTCGATCCTGACGCAGATGGGGCTGGCGTCGAAGGCCAACGCGTCGGCCACGCAGCTCAGCCAGGTGGAGCTGCGCAAGATGGAGCTTGCGCGTGCCATGGCGACGCAGCCGAGGCTGCTGATCTCCGACGAGGCGATGGCCGGGCTGTCCAGCTCCGAGGTCGACGAGGTGCTGGATCTGTTGATCAGCCTTGCCGGCCAGAACATCACCATCATCATGATCGAACACATCATGCAGGCCGTAATGCGGTTCTCCGACCGCGTCATGTGCCTCGACGCCGGCAGGATCATCGCGATCGGCAAGCCGTCCGAAGTCATGGCCAACCAGCGCGTGCAGGAGGCTTATCTTGGCGCTTAGCCTGGCCATCAACAGTCTCGACGCCGGCTACGGCGCCGTGAAGGCGCTGCGCGGCGTCTCGCTCGAGGTGAAGGCCGGCGAGACCGTGGCGCTGCTCGGCACCAACGGCAACGGCAAGAGCACGCTGATGAAGTGCATCGCGGGGCTGGTGCGGCCGCAGCGCGGCAGCATCATGCTCACCATCGACGGTGCCGCGCACGACCTGTCGAAACTGTCGGCGGAGGATATCGTCGATCTCGGCGTGGCCATGGTGCCGGAGGGAAGGCGGTTGTTTCCGCGGCTCACCGTGCTGGAGAACCTGATGCTCGGCGCCTTCCGCAAGGCGGCGCGGCGCAGTATCGACCGCAATCTCGCGGTCGCCTTCGAAACCTTCCCGTTGCTGAAGGAACGGGAAAGTCAGCTCGCCGGCACCATGTCCGGCGGGCAGCAGCAGATGCTGGCGATTGCGCGCGCGCTGATGTCCTCGCCGCGCCTGCTGCTGGTGGATGAGCCGTCGGTCGGCCTGTCGCCGCTCCTGGTCGCGCAGACCATCACCAAGATCGGCGAGCTCAACCGGAACCTCGGCCTGACGGTGCTGATGGCGGAGCAGAATTTCAACCAGGCGATCCGGATCGCGAGCCGCGGATACATCATCGTCCACGGTGAAATCGTCGTCGCCGCCGCTTCGGTCGACGATCTTCGAGGCAACGACATCGTCAAGCGGCTCTATCTCGGCGGCGCCGCCTGACCCTTGCGGTCGCTATTCGGCCGCGCGGGCGACGGCCGCGGCTTGTCGGGTGGTGACGACCACCTTGATGGCGTCATCGATCCGCTCGCGGGCGTAGCGGAGCGCCGTCGGCAGATCGGTGAGCGGAAACGTGTGGGTGTGGACCTTCGTCGCGTCGAAGCGCTTTTCCGCCATCAGCGCCATGGCGCGGCGGGTGGCGCTGCGGCCCTCGCCACGGATGCCGTAGAGATAGATGTTGTTCTTGGCGAGCTGCGCGATGTCGAGCGTGACCTTCTCGTGCGGGAACGCGGCAAGGCAGATCTTGCCGCCGCGATTGGTCATGCGGATGGCCTGGTCGATCGTCGGCTCGGTGCCGGCGCATTCGACGACGTAGTCGGCGCCGACTCCGCCGGTGAGCTCCTTCACCACGGCGACGGCATCTTCCTCGTTGATGTTGATGGTGCGGTCGGCACCGAGTTCCTTGCCGATGGCAAGGCGCTTGTTGCGCGTACCCGTGAGGATCACCGGGCTCGCGCCGATCGCTTTCGCGACCGCGACCGCCAATAATCCGATCGGGCCGGGTCCGATCACGACCACGCTTTCGCCGGCAACGAGGCCGCCGAGTTCGGTCAATCCATACATCGACGTGCCTGCGGTGACGACCAGCGTTGCCTCGGCATCGCTTATGCTGCCGGGCACGCGGGCCAGCGTGTTGATGTGGTTGACCGCATATTCGGTGAAGCCGCCGTCGGTGGTGAAGCCGTTGGCGCGGTGACCCTTCTCGGGTTTGCCGTAGTTGAGGCACGAGGTGTACATACCCTGGCGGCAGCGCTTGCACTGGCCGCAGCCGGCGTGGATTTCCACGCTGATCCGCTCGCCGATCTTGTATTCGTCGACAGCAGGGCCGAGCGCGACGACCGTGCCCATATACTCGTGGCCCGGCGTAAAGTTCTTGTTGAAGGGCAGGCCACCCTGAATGCTCGCTGGCGTGCCGTAATGGATTATTTCGAGATCGGTGGCGCAAATCGCCACCGCGTCGATGCGGACCAGTACTTCGGCGCGGCCCGGCATTGGCACCGGCTTGTCGCGCAGCGAAAGCTCGTCCGGACCGCCGAGCACCCAGGCCTTCATCCGGGCGGGGATCGGATAATCCGGTGATGTCCGGACGCCGGCGTTTTCATTCATTGTGTGCCCTCCGCGACGGGAAGACTAGCGCAACCGCCGGCATTTGCCAGCGGGAGGCTCAGCTCCAGAACTTCTTTGCGCGTTGCAGCTGCCGGGCGGCCTTTTCGGCTGTGGCGAGCAGCTTTTCGGTTTCGCTGCGCTCGGTGCCCACCACCGCCCCGGCGGCGAAGGCCACCGGCTCCGATTTCCGGTTCTCGATATCGTTCCTGAAGCGCGTGACCATTCGTTGGTGCACCGCGATATCGTTGAGGGCGCCCAGGCTGTCCTGCAGGCTGCCGAGACATTTCTTGTGGTGGGCGAGCGCTTTTTGGCTGCCATGACCGTCGAACAGGCTTTCGAAGAAATAGATGCTGTAGCGCACCTTCTTCATGGCGATGCGCAGCTTGTGGCGGTCGGGCACGTTCAGCTTGCCGATCTCCCGGGCGCGCTTCTTGATCTTTGCGATGCGCCGATGCAGCAGATCCGCGGCAAACGGCCTGATCCGCTGCTGGCGCAGCGCCGGCCGCAGCTTCAGCCAGGCGCCACCCTCGATCCATTCCAGCGCATTCAGGATCAGTAGCCGGTAGCGGGCACTGGCAATGGCGGCCTTCGCGGCTTCGGCTGCCACCGTCCGGCGGTACTCGAGTTCGGCAACGAGATCGCCAAGGCCCGCAATCGGCGGGTCCGCCTCCTCCAGGCGCTTGACGCGGGTTGCGAGGAAGACATCGAGGTCGCGGACCGGACCTAGCTTGTCCGCCAGCCATTTGAGATCGTTCTTGATCCCGTCAGTCTGCTTGCAGCGAAGCAGTTCGGAGAACACCCATAGTGCTGCGCGCAAGCGGCGCACGCCGACGCGCATCTGGTGCACGCCCTCGGGCAGGCCGGCCAGCACGGCCGGCTCGTTGGCGGCGACATGATGCAGGGCGGAGCGGGCGATGACCTGGAAGGCGGTCGGCAAGCTGGCCTTGCGGGGCAGGGTGATCTTGGCCGCCGACACCGAGGTTATCGGCTGATCGGTGATCAGATCGTAGCCCTGCTGCGACTTTGCCTTCAGCGCCAGCCTTGCAGGGACGAGGCGTGCGACGATGCGCGCCGTCTTGAAGAGATCGGCGATCGATCCGCTCTTCAGTTCGAGCTCGACCTCGGCGAGCGGACTGGAGTAGAGCCCGGCGCGGATATGTCCTTCATCGAGCGCGAGCTCCACCCGGCTGTTGCCCGGACGCAGCGGCACCACCGTGCGATGGACATGGGTCGAGAACACCGCATCGAGATCGTTCTTCGTCCGCTTGGACAGCAGCCGGTGCAGCGGCGTGCCGCGCGCCGCCCGCAGGTCGGGTCCATCGCCGTCGATACGTTTCTCCCACTCGCCGCGCTCGACGGCGAAACCGCTGGCCGCGGTCTTGATGGTCTGGATGCGCTTCTTGCCGGCTCGCCTGATGCGCAGCGAGATGCCGTGGCGCCTGAGCAGATGGCTTGGCGTGTCGAAATAGGTGGAGACGAGATGCTGATGCTCGGCGAGCTGTCCGTCGGTGGGCCGAAGGCTGCGTGAGGCGGCAATCTTCTGCAGATCGGCCGGAGTCACTTCAAACTTGATTTCGGTCTCGATGCCCATCGCGGCCAGCTTCAAACTTTCACATCGCCCGCATGCGCGGCAGGTCGGCCGCATCAGGACCAAGCGTGGTCCGGCGGTCCGTCGTGGCCCGATGGAATTGCTCGAGCGCGAGGCTGATCGCGGACAGATCGCCTTCCTCGATCGCGCCGTCTTCGTAGCAATCGAGCGCCTCGCGCAGCACCTCGTCGGCGCGGTTCTGCATCTCCGACAGCGCCTCGTGCGATTCCGCCCGGCGCGCCCTCGAGATGAGCGCCAGAAGATCGTCGCGGTGAGTCTCGTACGCCTCGCGCTCGTCCCGCCTCCAATAGTGCCGCAGCCACGCGCCGGCCGATCCGAGGCCCGACAGCACCAGGACGATGCCCCAGAGATAGTCGGTGTACTTTTCCAGGAACGTCCGCTCGTTGCCGTCGAAATATGCCGCAGCGCCTTCGTGCGCGGGCAGGGCGGCATCTTTGTCGGTATCGGGCTTCTCGATCTTGGGCGCGTTCGGCAGTTCACGGGCAAGCTGCTGACGGACGCTGAATACCTGCCTTGCGAAGGCGCCCACCTTCGTGTCGGAGAGCGTGCGCCGGGCGATGATCAAATGATTTACGCTGAGGGTATCGATCTTGTCCTCGGGCCGCGCCGGCGACGAGCTGAATATGCTCGCGGGGATTTCCTCGGAATCGTAAATCGGAAACTTCTTGGCGATCGTTTCGGAAACATCGATCGGCAGGAATTTCGGCTCGCCACGGCTCGCAGCCGTCGCCGCGATCGCATCCTTGGTGATCTTGCTGTCGAGCGGGCCGACCGCCATGTAGGCATCGAGCGATGCATCCCGCGCCATCTCGGTGAGCTGGTTGACGCCGAATTGGGTGACTGCCACCTTGTCCGGGTCAAGTCCGGATTCCGTCAGGATCACCCGCAGCAGCTTCACGTTGGCCTCTGTCCGGCCAATGACGCCGATGCGATGGCCGGCGAGTTCTTCGATCGATTTGACCTTTGGCGCCGGCTTGCGCTTGGTCCCCTTTGGCGCAACGCCGGACGGCGCCCACAGCACCACGACGTTCTTGCGCAGGATCAGGACGGACTCGGCGTCGGCTGGCAGGCTCAAATCGCCGCGCGCCACGGCAAGGTCGGTCTTGCCTGCCGAGAGCAATGCGATGCTCTCCACGGCGCCGTCGCTGGTGATTGGTGTCAGTCTGACGGGGCTGCGCTCGGTGGCAAAGATCTGGGCGAGCGTCTGGACCAGGTTCTGATCGTCGCTGTTGGGCGGCCCCACGGCAATGCGCAGGGTGGTCGGCCGCAGAAACAGGTAAAGGGTGCCCGCGGCGACCCCGAACAGGAAAATGCCCGCTGCGAGGATTAGAAGCGCATAGCCTTTTCGCTGCCGCCGCCGGCGGGAAGCCCGGGAACTCTTGTCTACCTCTGACATCGTTTTGTCATACTACCCGAAAAGGGGGCGTTAAGGGATCGGAAAAGAACCTGACAGGCGCATGACGTCACACGCATGAAATATTGATGTCCGAACGTCGGAATTAAGAATCAACGCAATCCCAAGGTGGGACATGCCGATATTGATCGCGACCGACGCCTGGCATCCTCAGGTTAACGGCGTCGTCCGGACGCTGACTTCGCTCGCCAATAGCGCGTCTGCGCTTGGCGAAGAAATTGAATTTCTGACCCCGGAAGGCTTCCGTTCCTTCCCGCTTCCGACCTATCCCGGCATCCGGGTCGCGCTGACGAACCGCCGCGAGATCGCTCGCCGGATCGAGGCGGTTTCCCCCGATGCGATCCACATCGCAACGGAAGGGCCGATTGGCTGGGCGGTTCGGGCCTATTGCCTCCGCCACAAGCTGGCTTTCACGACCTCCTATACTACACGGTTTCCCGAATACGTCTCGGTGCGCACCGGCATTCCGGAAAGTGTCGGTTATGCGGTGATGCGGCGGTTTCACTCTGCCTCATCCATGGTGATGGTGGCAACCGACTCGCTGCGCCGTGAGTTGGCCGAGCGCGGATTCAAGCGGCTTGGTTACTGGACGCGCGGCGTCAATACGGAGCTTTTTAACCCGGATGATCCAGCGAAGCTTGATCTGCCGCGCCCGATTTTCATGACCATGGGCCGCGTCGCTGTTGAGAAGAATCTCGAGGCTTTCCTGTCCCTCGATTTGCCGGGCTCCAAGGTCGTCGTCGGCGACGGTCCGCAGAAGGCCGAGCTGGAGCGCAAATTCCCCAATGTCCACTTCCTCGGCGAGAAGAAGGGCAAGGATCTGACGTCGCATCTGGCTGCCGCGGATGTTTTCGTTTTCCCGAGCCTCACCGACACCTTCGGCGTCGTTCAGCTCGAGGCGCTGGCTTGTGGCACGCCTGTTGCCGCCTTTCCGGTCACCGGTCCGCTCGACGTTATCGCCGATCACCCGATCGGTGCGATCGATCGCGACTTGCGCGCCGCTTGCTTGCGCGCGCTCACCATGTCGCGAGAGACTTGCCGGAATTTCGCGCTGGCGCGCTCTTGGGAGAACAGCGCCCGGCAGTTCCTCGGTAATCTGACGGCGCTCCAGCCTACGCGTTCGCTGCGGCCAGTCCGCCACGTCGCCGGCCGAAGCGCTGTGCAAGGCTAATTGAACATTGAGTTAAACAAGGTAACCTAAATCATGGCAGACATCATCAAGCTCAACGGCAGGCAGCAACTCGATTTCGACCGTTCGACGGTCGAGCAGGCGTATGACCGCTGGGCTCCTATCTACGATCTCGTTTTTGGCGGCGTGTTCAGCAAGGGCCGCAAGGCCGCGATTGCCGCGACCAACCGTATCGGCGGGCGCGTGCTCGAAGTCGGCGTCGGCACCGGCATCTCGCTGCCGCAATACGCACCGCATCTGCGCATCTTCGGCACCGACATTTCCGAAGCCATGCTGGAGAAGGCGAAGAAGCGTGTCACCGAGTTCGACCTCAAGAATGTCGAGGGGCTGGCGGTGATGGATGCTGAAAAGCTGGAATTTCCCGATAACTCATTCGACGTCGTAATGGCGCAATATGTCGTCACCGCCGTGCCGAATCCGGAGGCCGCGCTTGACGAATTTGCGCGCGTGGTCCGCCCGGGCGGCGAACTGATCATCCTGACGCGGGTGAGCGCCGATGCCGGCATGCGCCGGTTCATCGAGCAGCGGCTGCAGCCGGTGGTTCGCCCGCTCGGCTTCCGCACGGCCGAGTTCGCCTGGTCGCGCTACGCCAAGTGGCTGGCGACCGCCAAGGGAATGGAGCTCGTGGAGCGCCGCCTGGTGCCTCCGCTGGGCCATTTCTCGCTCGTCCGCTTCCGCAAAATCGACATCGCTGCCGCCGCCTGAGAGAGCGGCGAGGCAGAGGCTCTGTTGCGTCATTGCGTCGCTGGGCAATGCTATGTGACATTTAGATGATGTCATATTCCTTACATCCAACCTGTGTATAAGAATCATGACAGACCTAGGGGAGACCAAATGATCCAGAATTTCCTGCAGGAATTGCGGACCCAGCGCTGGGATGACCATCGCTACTATCACCACAGCCGCATTAATCAGAGCTTGCACTTCGTCAGCGCGATCAGCTTTCTTTTCGCCTATGCGATGCTGTTCATCGATCCCGTGGTCTCCGCGCTGGTCGGCTGGCTGGTATCCATGACGACGCGTCAGGCCGGTCACTTCTTCTTCGAGCCGAAGGGGTATGACCACGTCAACCAGGCGACCCACGAGCACAAGGAAGACATCAAGGTCGGCTACAACCTGCAGCGCAAGGTCGTGCTGATGACGATCTGGGCGCTGTCGCCGATCGTGCTGATGCTCGACCCGACGCTGTTCGGTCTGTTCAAGCCCTGGGTCACGTTTACCGACTTTGCCCGTCAGGTCGCCAAGATCTGGCTCGCGGTCGGCATTGGCGGGCTGCTGTTCCGCACCGTGCACCTGTTCTTCATCCGCGATGTCGAGACCGGCCTAGTCTGGATGACGAAGATCGTCACCGACCCCTTCAACGATTTCAAACTCTACTACAAGGCGCCGATTGCGTTGCTCAAGGGCGAACTGATCGACCCCGGCCTCGAGAAGCACGTCAAGCACGCGTGAAGTTGAGTAGGCGACGAAGAGCGGCTGCGGTTCTACCGCAGCCGTTTTCTTGTCAGCATCTCTTTCAGGATCTGGCGGCGAATGCTCTTGTTGGTCAGCCCCGCATCGTGCCACCACCAGCCGTCCGCCTTCATCTTGCCGGCCGCCGCGACGAAGCGCTCGGCGACCACGGCAAAGTCGGCATCGCTGTAGTTCAGACTGAAGATCAGGCGGCCGGTGCCGATCCAGCTCAGCGCGAGCCCTTCGGCGCGCAGATAATATTGAAGCATCCAGTTGTAGCGGGACGGCTCGTTATAATGGACCATCCATATCGAGGAGAGGTTGCTGAACCGGACCGGCAGGTCGGCGGCAACCATCATCTCGTTCAGCCGCTGCGCCCGCGCATTGTAGAGTTCATCGAGGCCGTCATAGACGGTGCGGAAGGCTGGATCGGCCATCCGGGTCAGGAACTCGTCCATGGCCGTCATGACGTAGGGATGCGAGTTGAAGGTGCCGCGGGCAAAGCAGACGTCGGCGGGACGATCTTTGCGGAAGCGCCGCATCAGGTCGCTGCGGCCGCAGACCACGCCGATCGGCAGGCCGCCCGCGAGGCTCTTGCCATAGGTCACCATGTCGGCGCGGACGCCGAAATATTCCTGGGCGCCGCCGGCCGCGAGGCGGAAGCCGACGAAGACCTCGTCGAAGACCAGCACGATGCCGCGCTCGGTGCAGACCTCGCGCAGCTGCTTCAGCCAGGCGGTGTAGGCGGCGCGGTCGTATTTGCCGACGCGGGAGCTGTCGACCAGCGAGGAATCGCTGGGCGCGTTGCCGTTGGGATGCAGGGCCTGCAGCGGATTGACGAGGACGCAAGCGATGTCCTTGCGCGTGCGCAGCACATGCAGGGTCTTTTCCGACATCTCGGCGAGCGTATAGGTCTCGTTCTGCGGCGCGGGGTTGCCGACACCGGGCTGCACGTCGCCCCACCAGCCGTGGTAAGCGCCGGCGAAGCGGACAAGTTGAGAGCGCTTGGTGTGGTAGCGCGCCAGCCGCACCGCCTGCATGACGGCCTCGGTGCCGGACATGTGGAAGGAGACCTCGTCAAGTCCGGAGATCTCGCACAGCCGCCTGGCGTTGTCGGCGACGCTGGGATGATAGTTGCCGAGCACCGGACCGAGTGCATGCGCGCGGTCCGCAGCCTTGGCGATGCATTCCTTGTAGAAGTCATAACCGAAGATATTGACTCCGTAGGAGCCGGTGAGGTCGTAGAAGACGTTGCCGTCGACATCGGTGATGGTGACGCCGGACGAGGATTCCACGAAGGAGCTGGTGCCGAGATATTCCTGCACCAGGCGGCTGTACTGGAACGGTACCCGGTATGCCTTGGTGAATTGCAGGTCGGAAATACGTTCCGCGGCCTCAGCCGTCAGCGCGCGGCCCTTGGGAAACCGCTCGGCATAGAGCTTGCTAAGCCGGAAAAAGGCGTCCTGGCGCTTGGCGGCGATATCAGCCGGCGCACCGTCGGAACGGAAGAAATCGTCGATGTCGAACTCGTAATGCGGGAGCAACCGCGCCACCCGCTTCGACATCTTGGAATGGCCGGCCAGCGATCGATGCTTGGCGCGCGACAGCGCCAGACGAGCCGACAATTTGGGGAATACCGCGGCGGCAGCGCCAGCGGCGGTGGATAGGGAGAGAATCAGAGTGGGCGAATCCATGGCAACCAGCGCTAACCAGTCCTTCTGACAAATTCATGACAGTCAAAAGCCTCATCTCGACCTTCACCCAGCAGGAGGACATCAACTTCCTGTTGACCAACCGCATCCCCCGGGCGGCCGTCACCCGCTTCATGGGCTGGTTCAGCAAGATCGAGAACCCGATCGTCCGGGATTGCTCCATTGCCTGCTGGCGGCTGTTCTCGGACCTCGACCTGTCCGAGGCGAACAAGAGCGAATTCAAGAGCCTGCACGACTGCTTTACGCGGGAGCTGAAGCCCGGCCTGCGGCCCTTTGACCCGGACCCCGCGGTGGTGGCGAGCCCCAGCGACGGCATCGTCGGCGCCTTCGGCCAGATCGCCGGCACCGAGATGTTTCAGGTCAAGGGCGCGCCGTATTCGCTGCTCGACCTGCTTGGCGATCCGCAGCTGGTGGAGCAGCACCGCAATGGCCGCTTTATCACGCTGCGGCTGACTTCCAGCATGTATCACCGCTTCCACGCGCCGTACGATGCCCACATCGAGCGGGTCACCTTGATCCATGGCGATACCTGGAACGTCAATCCGATTGCGCTAAAGCGCGTGGAGCGGCTGTTCTGCAAGAACGAGCGCGCGGTGATCCGCACCCGCCTGCCGGGCGGCGAGGCCTTCACGCTGGTGCCGGTGGCGGCGATCCTTGTCGCCAGCGTTCGGCTGCATTTCCTCGACCTCACGCTCAACGCGCAGACCAAGGGGCCGACGGTTTTCCCCTGCGATGTCGATGTGCGCAAGGGCGATGAGCTCGGCTGGTTCGAGCATGGCTCGACCATCATCATTCTCGCGCCCGGTGATTTCGAGTTTGGCGCTCATGTCACCGAAGGCGCGCGGGTTCGCGCCGGCGAGGCGCTGATGCGCAAGC
The DNA here is from genome assembly GCA_035575905.1 of Bradyrhizobium sp. Lineage (GTDB taxonomy): Bacteria > Pseudomonadota > Alphaproteobacteria > Rhizobiales > Xanthobacteraceae > Bradyrhizobium. The sequence goes on from DATLXL010000035.1 coordinate 226,338, forward strand.
CGGGATAGGGGTGCTCTAGCCGCGCCGGACGCTGGCGCCGCCGTCGACCGGCAGGGTCACGCCGGTGATGAAGCTCGCTTCGTCGGACGCCAGGAACAGCGCCGCATTGGCGACGTCCCAGCCGGTGCCCATCTTCCGGCGCAGCGGCACCTTGCTGTCGCGCTCCGCCTCGACCTCGGCGCGGCTCTTCTTGAACTCGCGCGCACGGGTGTCGACCGCCATCGGCGTGTTCATCAGACCGGGCAGGATGACGTTGGCACGGATGCCGTATTCGGCATTCTGGTAGGCGAGTTGCTCGGTGAAGGCGATCATCGCCGACTTCGTGGCCTTGTAGGCGACATAGGGGTAGGTCGTGATCGCCGCCATCGAAGAGATGTTGATGATGGCGCCGCTGCGCTGCTCGCGCATGATCGGGATGACGTACCTCGCCGCCAGTATGCAGCTCTTGAGGTTGATCGACACGCAGCGATCGAAGGCTTCTTCGGTGATCGCGAGCAACTCGGCGTCGCCGCCCGAAAGGCTGACGCCGACATTGTTGTGGAGAATGTCGATGCGGCCCCAGCGGCCGTGCGCGTCGGCAACCATGGCCTTGATGTCGGCATCCCTGGTGACGTCGGCCTTGAAGGCAACGGCCGTGCCGCCCTTGGCCGCGATCATATCCGCCGTTTCCTGTGCGGAAATGCGGTTGTGATCGACGCACAGGACCTTGGCACCCTCGCGCGCGAAGGTCAGCGCGGTGGCGCGGCCGTTGCCGATGCCTTCGCCGGGGCTCTGGCCGGCGCCGACCACAAGCGCGATGCGATCCTGAAGGCGCATGTCAGTTCACTCCCGGGATCGGATACTGCTGCAGTACTTCTTTGTAATAGGGCTCGTTGTCGATCTTCATCGTCGCCAGCACGCGGACGACGGCGCAATAGAAGGCAATGGTCACCACGAGATCGGTCATGTGCTCGTCGGAGAGCTCGCGCTTGATCTCGGCAAAGGTCGCCTCCGACATCGCGAGCTCCCGCGCCATCTCGCGTGCGCCTCTCAGGATCGCTTTTGCGAGCGGCTCGAGCTTCGAGGGCTTCCTCTCGGTCTCTGCGATCAGCCCGGCAATATCGTCATCGGTAACGCCGAATTCCTTGCCGATCTTCACGTGATGAGTGAACTCGTATTCCGACCGTTCGAGCCAGCCGACCTGCAGGATCGCCAGCTCGCGCAGGCGCGGATCGAGCTTGCTGTTGTGTCGGATATGGCCGCCGAGCCCGCTGAAGGCGCGCGCCATGTCGGGCGAATTCACCAGCAGCTTGTGCAGATTGGTGTTGCGCTTGAGCATGTCGCGATACTCGGGCGCGACCTGATCGGCCTCCAGATAGGGCAGGCGGGCCATTTTTTCTCCCCGTCGGCTCCTGTGGCGCATGAGCGCCCCGGAGCCTGCTTATTGTTTGACGGGGAAGTTGAGCCACATCTGGCTGCCGCCGTAAAGGCGGTCCAGCCGGGGATCGGTTAAGCGGCGACGTCCAGCAGGCGGGACGAGCCCCTGACCAGGACGCGTCGTCCCCGCGCGGTCATGACGGGAAGGCCCGCATCGATGCAGACGAGGTCGAGCGCAACCAGGCTGTCAACGACGTAGCGGCTGCGTGGACGGGCAGCCGGCGCACGAAGCGCCTTCAGCGTTTCCCATTGTTCCGGGGTCAGATCGCAGTCGAATTCAGCGGTCATCTTGCCTCGAGCGAATCATGGCCGTTGCTTGCTCGAGCTGTTACCGAGGCTGTGTGAAGATCATGCGACCGAAGCGGGACGAGAGTTCGACCCGCATTCAACGTGCGGTAACGCGCCGTCACTTCATTTTGATGCCGGAATCGATCTGATCGGGAAGAATTTCCTCGGAACCGTTCAGCATTGCTTAACCGACACTAGCCTTGCGAAGGTCGCGGAGATGATCGAAGCGGGCAGCCTGCAGGTCGACTTCTTGTGCTTCGGTCTCGGGGAGTGCGGCTGCGGAGAGAATATCGGCGGTGATGTCCTCGACCGATGAGCCGTCGATTTCGTGAATGAAGCTGATGTTCGTGTACTCACCCGACGTCACGCGGGCGACGACTTCGCGCCGGGTAATCTCCGGATCGACGATGGCCTCGCGGCCGCGTCGCCCGTAGTCGATCATGACAACGAAATACTGCATCAGGCCCTGGCCGTGGCGGAAAACACCATCCATGCCATTATTGCTGAAAAACGGAATAAAGTCAAGCATCGAATTCTGAAAAATGAAAGGCGCCGCGGTGGCCGCGGCGCCGGCTGTCCGGTTGACCCGAATCGGGGAGCCTTCTGGGGCGGGTTACCCGATCCGGCTACCGTGCGCCTTTCTTGGTCCGCTTGGCCGCCTTGGCGCGCATGCGCTGAATCTGGCCGCGCGGCAGGGTAAGGAAGATCTCGCCGATCCACTCTGGCTTCACCCCATTGATCGCTTTGGCATTAAAACTGACCAGGTTGACCTGGGTGGGCGATTTTCCCTTCTCGATGGTCTTCAGATAGCGCTCGCCGGTCTTCAGCCGCACCACGGCCTCCTCGCCATAGAAGGCCGAGATCGGGTGCCGCTGGTCCTTGTAAACCACGATAACGTCTCCGTTTTCGTACTTTGGCAGCATCGAATCGCCGGTAACTTCGAAGGCGATGGTGTCGTCGTAGCACGGGAACGGCAGTTCGACCTCGCCGAGGCCTTCCGGCGGTACCTGCTCGTACTCCGGCTCGATGGTGGCCCCGGCGCCGACGCGTCCCATGACCGGCACGAAGTTGAGCCGGAGATAGTCCATGATGGGCTCGACCTCGGAGGCCTTGATCAGCCTGATTCCGGAGAAGATTTCCGACACCGCGCCCGGGCGCACGCCCATGGCGGCGGCCAAGCCGCCCTTTGATTTGCCGGTCTTTTTCAGTCCGCGTTCGATCATTTTGACGTCAAGCATGGCGATTCCCCTCTGCGATTTTCCATCTATTCCGAATTTCATAAAGGAAAGCAATGCCGTTTATCAGAAATATCACTTGACCTTGTTTTCGGAATAGCGTAATAGACGGGAAGGGTGGCGGCCAGTGAAAAGAAGCGGGAACGAGACAGATGGAACCGGTGAACTGGCCGGCCTCGCATTGCGAGGCCTTGAAAGAACATGTCGCCAACGGGTTGTCCTATGCGGACGCCGCCGACGCGATCAACGCGCGATTCGGCACCGCGTATTCACGCAGCGCCGCCCTTGGGCGGGCGCGGCGGATGCGTCTCGCGGAGCAGCAACCCAGCGAGCTGCCGTACGCAGAGGTCCGGTTGCCGCTGCTCCAGATACGAAGGCGGACGGACGATTTCAGGCCGTTGGAGTTCTTGCGGCATCCCCCGGCGTTCGGACGGGTCGACCGGGCGCCGCTCCGCTGCGTGGAAATCGAGCCCCGTCATCTGACGCTCGTCGAGCTCGGGCGCGGCGACTGCCGTTACCCCTATGGAGGCGACACGGACGGCGAGGCCATCACCTTTTGCGGGCATCCGCGCCGAAGGGGCTCAAGCTACTGCACGCCGCATTTTCATCTCTCGCGGAATCCTGACGTTGCAACCGCGCGACCCGCGAGCACTGCATCGCTGCGCCTGGTCGAAACGGTCTGAACCAGTCCGAATGGAGAAGGAGGATTTGCATGAGCCGCCGGAAGCGAAGGAATGCGCACGATCCGTCAAGGGCTTATGACCGACGCGCGCAGGATCTGCCGCTCAACGCCGAGGTGGCGCCGGTCGAAATCGACGATCCGCTGGCGCTTGAACCTGGCGACAAGGTCATAGCGCTGCGTTCCACGCGCGGCGACCCGCTCGCGAAGCTGCATACCCACGGCCAGATCGACGAAGCCCAGTATCGCGGCGGACGCGCGTTCCAGAACGATTGGGAGAAGGCCGAGCGCGGACCGCGGGCGGTCGATCCCACCCGCGAGCGTATCGATGGCGGCCAGATGCGCGAGTCGATCACGGAAGCACAGAGGCGGGCGGTCGTGCGGCTGAACCGGATCGAGCATGAGCTTGGCGCTGACGGTACCGCGCTGGTTCATGAAGTGCTGATCCTCGGCATGACCATGCAGCAGGTCGGCGAGCGGCGCGGCCTGATCACCCAGCGCTGGAAGGACTACTTTGCGCGGCGCTTCGGGGAATGCCTGGACCGGCTTGCGTTGGCTTACGGATTCGCGGCGCCGGCGCGCATTCCCGTCAAAAGCCTCCCGCGCTGAACCGCAGTGGCTGCACCACGTCATAGGCGGCCTTGCTGAGCGGGACCGCGTAGTCGACGGTCAGCGCACCGAACGGCGAGGCCCAGGTCAGGCCGACACCGACCGAAGAGCGAACGATGTTCTTGTCGGCGACCTGGATCGATTGACCGCCGAACGACGTCGGGCCGCGGTAGCCGAACACGCTGCCGGCGTCGACGAAAGTGGACGCCTTCAGCCCGTATTCATCCGGCACGCCGGGGATGCTGCTCTGCAGCTCGGCGGTGGTCGCGAAATACATGCTGCCGCCGAGATTGTCCCGCGAGGAGCCCGCCGTCACGTCGCGCGGACCGAAGCCGTAGGGCGCAAAGCCGCGCACCATGGTCGGACCACCGAAGAAGTTGTTCAACAGCGGCACCTGCGAACCGCCCCAGCCGGTGATGTAACCGCCCTGTCCGCGCACCATGGCGACCACGTCGCTATTGATCTGGCGATAGTAGCGGGTGTCGTTGCTGGTGCGGAGGAAACGGACGTCGCCGCCGAGGCCGGCGATGTCCTGGCTGAGCTGCGAGCGGATACCGCTGGTCGGGCTCTTGTTGTCGTCGAGCGTGCTGAAGGTGGTGGCGGTTCCGGCCTGCGAGACCAGGGCAGGGCCGGCCGCAGCAGCCTGCTGCACCGCCAGCGACGGGACAAGGCCGCTGCCGTTCGGCGACAGCGTGATGTTCTGGTTGTAGAGCGAATAGCGCCACTGCACGCCGAGCTGCTCGGTGAGAGGCGTGCCGAACAGCACGCCGCCGCCATAGGTTTGGCTGCCATAGGATTGGTAGCTTGTCGCATCCTGCTGCCGCCCGAACAGCTCGACGCCAGCGGCGACCCGCGTGCCCAGGAAGTAGGGCTCCGACGCTGAAAGATTGATGCTGCGCGCGTACTGGCCGAGCGTTGCCGACGCCTGCACGCTGTTGCCGGTACCGTAAAGGTTGCGCTCGCTCAGTTTGAGTTCGCCCATCCAGCCGTCGCTCGTGCCATAGCCGCCGGCCCAGTTGATGTCGCCGGTCGGCTGATCGATGGTTTCGACGTCGAGCACGACGCGGTCCGGCGACGAGCCCGGGCGGCTCGTGATCTTGACGGTCTTGAAGTAGTTCAGGTTCTTCAGGCGCCGTTCGGCGCGATCGATCAGGGTCTTGTTGTAGGCATCGCCCTCACCGAAGTCGAACTCGCGGCGGATCACGTAGTCGCGGGTGCGCGCATTTCCATGGATTTCGATACGCTCGACATAGACGCGCGGGCCCTGGTCGATCACATACGCAATATCGATGCGCTGCGCGGCGAGGTCGCGGGAAAGCCGCGGCGTTGCATGTGCAAAGGGATAGCCAAGCTTCGACAGTTCGATGGCGAGACGGTCGGTCGTCTTGTCGACGGCATTGCCGTCGAACAACGCGCCGCTCCGGATCAGCAGCGACTGGGACATCTGTCTGCAATCGACGCCGGGAATATTGCAGATGACGTCGGCGTTGCCGAACTTGTAAAGCGGACCCTCGTCGATCGCGAAGGTCACTGTAAATCCCTTCTGCGCGGGATCGTACTCTGCGGTGGCCGAGGTGACGCCGGCGTCGGCGTAGCCCTTGCTGCGATAGTAAGTGCGGATGAGCTCCCGGTCCTGAGCGACGCGGTCGGGGTCATAGGTGTCGCCGCCGGTGAAGAAGCTCAGCATGGAATGTGCGGAAGTCTTGATGATCGCGTTGAGCTGGCGGGCCCCGAAAGCCCGGTTGCCGGTGAATTGAACCGTGCGCACCGGCGTCTTGATGCCTTCCGTGATCGTGTAGACGAGGTCAACGCTGCCATTGCCGCGGTCGATGATCTCGGGCTTGACGCTGACCTCGTCGCGCCCGCTGCGCCGGTAGACCTCGACGATCCGGTTCGCGTCGGACTGGACCGTGGCGCGCTGCAGCCCGCCGCGCGGCTTGGATTCGATTGCAGCGGCAAGGTCGGCGTCCTTGACCTTCCTGTTGCCTTCGAACGCGACGCGCGCCAGCACCGGCGCTTCGGTTACGCGAACGATCAGGTTTTCGCCGGCTCGGTCGACCGCGACGGTCTCGAACAGGCCGGTCCCAACAAGCGATTTCAGCGCAGCATCGCGCGCCGCTTCATCATAGCGGCCGCCGGGGCCGGCATGAAAATGGGAGCGGATGGTGTCGGCATCGACGCGACGATTACCTTCGATGTCGATGGCCTCCGCCGCCATCGCGATCGACATCATCGCAACGGTCGCGGCCAATACCCCGCCCATCGTCAGCAGCCGCCGGGCGCGCCGGCGATAAATACTGCGTCTGTTGCTCACGTCCCTGCCGGACTCCTGCCTGTCCAGCTGCGATGCAAGAACCGCGGCGGGGCAAAAGAATGTCTGACTTAGGGAGAGTTGCAGGCAGCCTTGGCCACATTTTGAACGTGAAGCTTAACGTGCGATTTCTCAGAAATGTCGCATTGCGCGCCTCATGTCTCGCCAGACGAAGTAGCCGGAGGGCTTGGCGCTGCGGGTGCCGACGCTCGCCAGGAGCATCAAATGCGTTACCTAGCTCTCATCGCGGCGGCGATCATGCTGGTCCAGCCCGCGCGGGCAGAGAAGCCGCCGGAGGTTGATCCGCGCGCCTCGCTCGGCGTGGTGCAGCAGTGGATCTATAACTACCGCGCCAAGCCGGATTACGCCCACGTTCCCGCGGCCGTGCGGGTGCTGTTCCACTCCCAGACCTTCAAGGAGCCGGAGAATGCCGGGATCTATCTCGGCTTCATTGCGGGCGCGATCGGATCGAGGTGCCGTCCGGAATTTGGTTGGAATTCGCTGAGGCGCGTCTCCGGGTAGCATGAAGTTATCGTTTCAGGCGGCAAGGTCAATCGGCTGGTCGATGGGTTTTGTGGCGAGGGTTTGCCAACCGTCGACCTTGCGCATGC
>DATLXL010000036.1:0-224303 GCA_035575905.1 Bradyrhizobium sp.
GGCTCGTCGAACCTGACGCTGGCCGACACCAACGAGGAAGCGGCCAACAGCCAGGCGCTGTCGACCCGCCAGTCGATCGCGGTGTCCGCGCTCGCGCTCGCCAACCAGTCGCAGCAGAGCGTGCTGCAGCTGCTCCGCTAAGCGAAATAGCATCGAAGTTAACGAACGGCGGGGGAAACCCCGCCGTTTTCGTTTTCAGGTTCGCGTGGTGTTGGCGTTGGCGCGGTCGGGCAGGGCGTGCTGGACTTTTACGATTTTGCCCAACTCGATCACAATTGGTAACGCTCGCTAACCATATTTAAACGCGCTACCTGTATGAAAGTTGGGCAGTTTTTCAAGTCATCGCGGTCGTGCGCGCCGCTTCCACCGAGGTTAATGAATGTCCAACGCTGCCCAAGCCTACGCTCGTACGTCCCAAGCGACTTCCTCCCCTCGCGAGATCGAGGCGCAGGCGCTGCTCAAGGCCGCGCGGCAGCTTCAGGAAGTGCAGACCAACTGGCAGGGGCCCACCAAAGACATGGAGCACGCGCTGCTGTTCAATCGTCGCTTGTGGTCGATTTTCATGAGCGCTGCCGAAGCCGCCGAAAATCCGCAGCCGCTCGAGGTTCGCCAGAACATCGCAAATATTGGCGTGTTCGTGATGAAGCAGACGGTCGACATGCAGCTCAACCCGGATCCGGCCAAGCTGAAGTCGCTGATCGATATCAACTGCAATCTCGCCGCCGGCCTGGCTGGCCGCGGATAACGCCAGCGCATCGGAGCAGTCGCTATGGCTGACGTGATGAGCATCCTGGCGTCGAGCTACAAGACGGCGGGACTCACCGTTCCATCCAGGACGCCTTATGTGGCCGTGGATCCCACCCTCTACGAGGGGACGTGGACCGGCAAGTGGGCCGACAACAAGGCGTTCACGATCAAGGTGTCGCAAATCGAGGGTTTCCGCGCCAAGGTGTCGTACTCCTCGAACGGCACCAACAAGTATCAGGAAGTGCTGATCAAGGACAACGCGTTCCGGATCGGCGACGCCAAGTTCACCCTGCAGGCCAACGGCCAGGCGCTGATCAAGAACGTGGTCACCGATCCCGCGAACGGATCGACCTATCTCGACCAGGCGATGGCTTCACGCAAATAGCCAAGCGCTCCCGAAATCAGGGAGCCGGTCTTTCCGACGGGAGCATGAGCCGAGGCGGATTTACGCGCTGCGGTCCGTGGCGCGCATCCGGTTCGGACCCGCCTTGGTCAAATCCAGCGTGTTGAAATAGGCGCGGCGCCGCAGCACCGCCTCTTCGGGGAACTGCTCGACCACCTGGCTCGTGCGGGTGTCGACGGTCTGGTAGACGATCGACGCGGCGTCTTTGTCGATCACAACCTGGTTCGACACCGAACGCGTCACCGCGCCGGAATTGAGGCGCGGCGGCGGCGCCGGCTCCGGTGCTGTCACGGTCTGGCTCGCGGGCAACTCGGTCGCGACGGCCTGTTCAGCCGCCTCACTGACCGGCTGAACGATTGGCGTTGCAACCGGGGCCCCGACCGGCTTGATGCTGAAATCCGTACTCATGGCAGCCCTCCTGGTGCGCCTAGAGTCAAATCCCAACCCGTCCCAAGGGGCAACTATGCCCGACAGCTCTCAACAGGCCGTTAGAAAACGCGCTGAATCCCGCGCTGACGGCAGCGCGAGATTTTGATTCAAATTGTTCGCGTGGACAGCCTACAGCGAGCGGCTGACGGCGAGCGGCCTGACCTGGCGCGGCGAGGGCGCCGCGCGCTGGCCGCCGGCGGTGTAGGCATTGGGCATGTTGCGGCGTTGCACTTCCGCGTTGACGCCGCGCACGATGCCTTCCGACACCGCATGCGCGGTGGCGAGCACCGTGAGATTGATCTGCAGCATGGCGCGGAACGTCTCGTGGTGACGCTTCAATGACGCAAGCAGATCGGGCGCGATCTGCGACAGATGCTGTTGCGCGACGCGCAGCGTCTCGACCGCGGTGACATAGCGGCCGGTCAGCGCCGTCTTCTGCGGCTCCAGCTCTATCGCCTCGCGCACCTTGCCGGCGCGCACGAACTCGGTCTCCTGCTCGACGATGGCGAGCAGCCTGCTCATCACGTCCAGCATCTCCTCGGCAAGCTTGCGCGCATCCGCCGGTGTCGCGATCGGCAGGCGGGGAGGCGGCGATTGCTTTGCTTGCGGTTGCTGGCTCATGCGAAAAACCCCCTTGATCAGCCGCGCTTCGCCTGCTGCAGGATCAGCGTGCGGAACACATCGTTGGAAATGCCGACGCCGCCGGCCTTGGCGAAGGATTTCGAATACTCGTCCGTCAGCATCGAGCGCCACACGCCGGTGCCCGGCGTGTCGCCGAACGGGCCTTCGCCCTTGATGCCGCTGGTCATCTGCGAGAACATCTGGTTGAGGAACATCGCCTCGAAGTCCTGCGCCTGGCCGCGCAGCTTCTTCTGCGTGGCGGCCGGCACCCTGGTCAGCGCCTCCGCAAGCAGCGGATCGGCGCGTTTGGTCGAGGCGGGATGCGCGTAGGTGGTGATGGAATTGATGACGCCGCCTTGCATTACATCACCTCGATATCGGCCTGGATGGCGCCGGCGGCCTTGATGGCCTGCAGAATGCTGATCATGTCGCGCGGGCCGATGCCGAGCCCGTTGAGCCCGTCGACGAGCTGCTGCAGCGAGATGCCGTCCTTGACGACCGCGAGCTTCTTGCCGTCCTCGACCACGCCGACGCTGCTGCGCGGCGTCACGACGGTGCGGCCGCGTGAAAACGCGTTGGGCTGGCTAACTTGCGCGCTTTCGGAGATCGTCACGGTAAGGTTGCCTTGCGCGACCGCCACCGTGGAGACGCGGACGTCGCGGCCCATCACGATGACGCCGGAGCGTTCGTCGATCACGATCCGCGCCGCCAGATCCGGATCGACCTGCAGCTGTTCGATTTCCGTCAGGAAGGCGACGACGTTGCCCTTGAATTCGGGCGGAATGGAGAGCTGCACGGTGGAGGGATCGATCGGCTCGGCGGTCTTGACGCCGAGATAGTCGTTGACGGCGGCCGCGATGCGCTTGGCGGTGGTGAAATCGGCGTTGCGCAGCGCCAGCCGTACGTTGGGCAGGCGGTTGAGCGCGAACTCGATCTCGCGCTCGATGATGGCGCCGTTGGCGATGCGGCCGACCGTCGGCACGCCGCGGACGATTTTTGCGGCGTCGCCCTCGGCCTGGAAGCCGGAGATGGCGACCGAGCCCTGGGCGACGGCATAGACGTTGCCGTCGGCGCCGAGCAGGGGCGTGACGAGCAGGGTGCCGCCGGTGAGGTTCTTGGCGTCGCCGAGCGCGGAGACGGTGACGTCCATTCGCGTGCCCTGGGTGCCGAACGCCGGCAAGTTGCCGGTGACCATGACGGCGGCGACGTTGCCGGTGCGGATAGTGGCGCCGCGGATGTTGACGCCCATGCGCTCGAGCATCGCCTGCAGCGACTGCTTGGTGAAGGGGATGTTGTTCAGCGTGTCGCCGGTGCCGTTGAGGCCGACGACCAGGCCATAGCCGATCAGCTGGTTCTGCCGCACGCCCTCGATATTGGCGAGATCCTTGATGCGCGATGTCGCGCTGGCGGGAAGCACTGACGTTGCCAGCGCGACCGCCGCGCACGCCGCCCACAACCAATTTGCCTTGCGGATGCCGGGCATCCCACCACTCCCCTGGAAATTCGCTGGACGGCTCGACACTCCCATGACGCGCTGTCCACGCCTTTCCCCATGCGAGCGCCGTGCCACGCCCGGCTTCGGATTCAATCGATTGATTTCGTTGGAAAATTTGCGGGCAGCGCGCAACCCTGCGTTCACGCCGACACAAGCAAAACTGCCGTGTGCGGCAGTTTTTGCCGGGCCATTTACGCATCGTTAACCATAAAGCGGCGATGGTTCCGCCCGGGCTACTCGCGGGGCAAGACCATGCGCATCTACGGACCGAACGGCACGACGCTGGGCACGCCGGCGGGCAATGCGCGTCGCACTTCGTCCACCGGGTTCTCGCTGCCCGATGCGGCATCCACCACCGAGACGCGCTCATCCGCCCCGCCCAGGGCCGCCGCCAATATCGATGCGCTGCTGGCGCTGCAGGGCGTGGAGGAGGACCCGGCCGAGCGCCGCAAGCGCTCCGTCGCCCGCGGACGCGGCGCGCTCGACGTGCTCGACGATCTCAAGATCGGTCTGCTCTCCGGCAATCTCGATGCGTCCACCGTCAACCGGCTGCGCGATGCCGCCGCCAACCTGAAGTCGTCCTCCGGCGATCCCGGCCTCGATGTCGTGCTGTCGGAAATCGAGCTTCGCGTCGAAGTCGAGCTCGCCAAGGCCGGACGGTACTGACCCTCTTTGTTCTCGTCCTCACGCCGCCTTTGCGGTCCTCTGCGCGTCGTGGCGGCGCTGGGCGGCCAGCCCTTCTTTCAGATATCGCTCGGCCCCGGTCGCGCAGGGGATCGACGGCGGCGGCGAGCGCCGTGCCCAGCGGCGTGATCGAATATTCGGCCGTCACCGGAACGGTCGCGGGGAGCGGACCGGCAAGTTCCGCCTCGGCACCGCCAGCTCCTGACCGCGCCCGACGGCAAGAGCCGGATCAGTTTCGAGGACTATGCCGCGGCCTTGCCGACGAGATCGAGCGTCCGGCCCATATCCGCAGGCGTTTCACGGTCGGCTATTGACGCCCCCCGGGGGCGGCGGACGGCCCGGTGGCGCCGCTCCCGGCCAAAACAGATAAACTTGCCTGTGCAAGGCCTTGGGGAGGTCTGCTTTGGCCCCGCGTCATATTGTCTGTCACTTGGCGCCGCTATATAAGGCGCGCGCGGACGGGAACTTTTCGCCCGCCAAACAAGATGGGATGCCCTTGGAAAAGTTGAAAAACTACCGGCCTTCCGAAAAAGAGCCTTTCATGAACGATCGGCAGAAGGAGTATTTCCGGGCCAAGCTGCTGGCCTGGAAAGACGAGATTCTGCGCGAGTCCAAGCTCACGTTGCAGGCGCTGCAGGAGGAGAACGTCAATCATCCCGATCTGGCGGACCGCGCCTCCTCGGAGACCGACCGCGCCATCGAGCTTCGCGCCCGCGACCGCCAGCGCAAGCTGATCTCGAAGATCGACGCGGCGCTGCAGCGAATCGAGGATAACACCTACGGCTATTGCGAGGAGACGGGCGAACCGATCTCGCTCAAGCGCCTCGAGGCCCGCCCGATCGCGACGCTTTCGGTGGAAGCCCAGGAGCGCCATGAGAAGCGCGAGAAGGTGTACCGGGACGAGTAGGGTTTGCCGGCAGTCTCTGCCGGTGAACAAATGGAGCCGCCGATGGACAAAATTCTCGCGGCCGCCCAATTCATTGCCGCTGCCCGCCGCAGCCGTGCGCCACTTGCCGCGCTGCCGGCCGGCAGTATCCCCACGGACGAAGCCGAAGGCTACAAGGTGCAGCGCGCGCTGCATGAGCTGATGCGCCCGCAAATCGGCAGCCTCGTCGGCTACAAGATCGGCTGCACCAGCAAGGTGATGCAGGAATATCTTGATATCCCGCATCCGTGCGGCGGCGGGGTGTTCGAGAAGGGCGTGCATGCGAGCGGCGTCAAGCTCGCCGCGTCCGACTATGTCCGCGTCGGCGTCGAATGCGAGATCGCGGTCAGGCTGGCGCATGACCTCCTGCCGACCGAGGCGCCTTTCACGGCGGAGAAGGTGGGCGAGGCGGTCGAGGCGTACTTTCCCGCGATCGAAATCGTCGACGACCGCTATGTGAAATGGGAGGCCTTGGGCGCGCCGACGCTGGTTGCCGACGATTTCTTCGCGGCCGGCTGCGTGCTCGGAAAGCCGGTCGCCCGCGCGCGCGTGCCGGACCTGTTGAAAGTGGCCGGCCGCGCCATCATCAACGGCAACGAGGAAGGCCGCGGCTCCGGCGCCGACGTGCTCGGCCACCCCCACCATGCGCTCGCCTGGCTCGCCAATCATCTCGCCGGCGAGGGCAGGGGGCTGCATGCCGGCGAGATCGTGCTGACGGGAAGCCTGGTGAAGACCGTGTGGCTTGCCGCCGGCGACCACGTGCGGATGGAGTTGGATGGATTAGGTGAGGTCGAGGCGACGTTCGCTTGAACTCGCCTCAGGGTCATTGCGAGCAAGCGAAGCAAACCAGCTTCCTTTCTTGCAGGGACAAAGCTGGATTGCTTCGTCGCCTGCTCGTCGCAATCAGGGAGCTGGCATCCAATCGGATTGTCAAACAGCGAGGGTGCGAGGTATCGTTCCCGCGACGCCATGCGTCCGGGTTTTGCGCAATTCATGCCCCTCCGAAAGACAGAGGGCGCAGGGAAAGCCGGGCGCCGACTGCGCCCGCAGCACCGTGTGCAATGGGTAGACAAAAACGCACACGGATTTGACAGGTACAGCCAGGACATCCCGGCTTTCCCCGCGCAATGGCTTTACGGCTTATGCCGTGCTCTCCCCGGGGAGCGGCCTCTTTTGCCCCCGTCGCGGAATGGGCCTTACCACCCGCTTGACGCCAGGGTCGCGGCGCCAGGACCACACGGTTTTGCCGTACGCTGCGGCTGTTTCGTCCGGCGCGCTCATCGCGCGCCTGCAGCCGCATGCGTCCACCGCATCCCGTGCCCGCGTAACGTGACGATCATGATACGTCCCTCCGTTGGGCCCGGGGTGAGGGAGTTATGCCACCGATTTGGGGTTCTGGTAAAGCGAAATTTTCCGCTATGAGGGGCTTGACATTCAATTATGATATTTCGAAGTGATTTGCCCGTCGGGCGGATCACGGCGCCCCGCCGAGCGCCTTGGCGACACCCCTGAAGCGGTCGCGCGCGGTTTGCAGGCTATCGACGATGTCGGCGGCGACTTCGTCCCAGGATACACCTCTGATTAATGACCGGGACGCCGCCGCTCTCGACATATTTGGGTCCTCGCCCCCGTCCTATGAAGCTTGCGAGATGCTTTAGCCTCACCCACATCCAGCCTTTCAGGAAGAGACCAAGGCTCGTCGGTCGTGTTGTCCAAATGGGCCGCCACCGCCGTATCCATCACGCAGCCCAATCCGTCAGCAGCAGACCCGTCACACGCGCGAACTCGCGGCTGTTCGCCGTCACCAGCGTAGCGCCGCGGCGGCGGGCCTGCGCCGCGATCAGGCAATCATAGGCGCCGATCGGCGTGCCGGCGGCCTCGAGCGTGGCGCGGATGTCGCCGGCATGCGCGGCGTCATCGGGTTCGAAAGGCCACGGCGTTACTGCCAGCGACAGGAAAGCATCGAGGGCAGCCTCGCTGCGCTCGCGACGGTCGCTCTTGGCTGCACCGTAATGCATCTCGAAGAGAACGACGGCGGGAACGCCGACCACCACGCCTGATGCAAGTTCGGACTCGAGCCGGGCCCGGATGTGCGTCGGCCGACGGTTGATCGTCGAAATTACGATGTTGGTGTCGAGACAGAACATTTTTGGTTCAACATGATCTTTTCGGAAAACCGGGGTCCACTGTTCCCGATCATGTTTCAGTCGTCGAAGAATTTGCGCGGGTCGGGCTTCGAGGGCGGATCATCGAAGCCGCCTTCGGGAAACAGATCTTCGCCGTTTCGCAGGGCGTCGATTTCAGCCCAAACGGCAGCCATCTCAGCCTCGGTTCGCGCGAGCGGCTCCAGGATGACCTTGTTGCCCACTTTGCTCACCCGGACTTCGCTACCCTCGAAGCGGAATTCCTTGGGCAGGCGGACGGCCTGGCTGCGGCCGTGCATGAAGACTTTGGCGGTCGCGCTCGTGGGGGTTCGCTTCAACATGTTAGTTCTGCCGTGTTCGCATTATCGATAACGGCACCCTGCTCCCGGCCATCCTCCATGAACGGAATGTTGCGATATCGATCGAGTTCGGCCAGCCACGCCGCCGCATCGAACGGCTTCTTGCTGAGCGGTTCCATGATCACTTTATCCCCGACCTTGCTGAGGCGTACCTGCTTGCCTTCGAACCGGAACTCCTTCGGCAGGCGGACTGCCTGGCTGCGGCCGTGCTTGAATATTTTGCCGATGGCACCCATGGTCGCCTCCTCACGAGGGTAGATACCATTGATATATATCATGCCACAAGCGTGCCGGTCAACTCATCGAGCAGCTTCGGCAACCGCGCGCCGACCAGCGCCCGCGCCCTGACCCTGTCGAAGGAGATGGCGCGATTGCGCTCCAGCGGCTGCGAGATGGTCTTGAGGCTTTCCGACACGCCGACGGCATCGATCATGACAAAGCGCGTCTTGGCGTCGGCATCCGGCGTGACCGGGCCTTGTCCTCCGGGTGGAAGGCAATTTGTCCGTAAGCAACTTTTGGGCGAAAACCGGCGGTGACAGGAAGCCTGCCCGGGCAGGCTAAGCCCCTAGCAATTTGGCCTTATCGTCCTGCCCAACGCCACGGCCTCCGGCAGGGGAGCTACCGGAGGCCGCGTTGGAACACTTCGCCAGCGCCTAGGTTCGCAGACGAGGTGTGGGAGCTCGGAAGAAGACTCTTTATTTGAGCATGATCTGATTCCGAAAACCGGTTTCCACTTTTCGGGATCATGCCTAGAACGGCAGCAGCACGTCTACCACCTGCTGGCCGTAGCGCGGCTGTTGCACGTCCATGATCTGGCCGCGGCCGCCATAGGCGATGCGGGCCTGCGCGATCTTGGTGGAGTCGATGGTGTTGTCGCTCTGGATGTCCTCCGGTCGCACCACGCCGGCGACGACCAGTTCGCGGATTTCGTAGTTGACGCGGATCTCCTGCTTGCCCTCGACCACGAGATTGCCGTTGGCCAGCACCTGGGTCACCACCGCGGCGACATTCGTCGTCAGTTGCTCCTGGCGGTTGACCGAGCCCTTGCCGTCGGCCGACGAAGAGGAGTCGGTGGCCAGCAGGTTGCCCGGCAGGATCTTGTTGGACTGCGTGATGGTCTTGGCGCCCAGGAAGTCGGTAACGTTGGAATTCTCCTTGGCGGTGCGGCTGCGCTGGGTCTCGTTGGCGATGTTGGCCTTGTCGGTGATGTTGACCATGACGGTCAGGAGATCGCCGACGCGCGCCGCGCGCTGGTCCTTGAAGAAGGCGCGCGACCCGTTCCGCCACAGCGAGTTGGCGTTGTAGGACGCCACCTCGGGCTTGGGCATCGGCATCTGCACCGGCTTGTAGCCGGGCTGCGCGGTCGGGTTCTCGATCGCCGAGAGTTTTGGCTGCTCGCCGATCTGCGACAGGCGGTCGACGGCGGAGCAGCCGCCGGCCAGGCTCAGGATCGCAAACAGCACGGTGAACTTGACGATACGGGGGCCTGCAAAGCGGGACATTTACGTTACTCGGGTTTGGCCGCGGCTTGCGCGGCGGCATTGGCAAGAGAGACGGCGGCGGGGACCGCGCCGGGCGAGGAGGTGCTGTCGGATAGCCTGTCCTGGAGTTTTGGCTCGACGGCCTCCGGGCGCGAGGCGACCACGATCGCGACGCGGCCGCGGCCGACCACGACGCCGGACACCGTGCGCTTGGACTGCAGGTTCATCACGTTGACGATGTCGCCCTCGGTGCCGCTGTCGAGCGCCTTGCCGAGCACGGTGAGATATACTCCTGCGGTCTCGTAGATCAGCGTCACGCTCTGGTCGCGCTGAACGTAATCGGGCTTGGCGATGTCAGCGCCTTTCAGCGCCTGGCCGGCGCGCAGCTGGCGGCGTGCCTGCATGCCGATCGCGCGGTCGCGGGTCATCCCGTCCGGCCCGACCTCGACCTTCGGCCGACGCTCCATCAGGATGTCGGAGGATTTGATCATGTCGTTGCGCTCGAGGCTGCGCGCCAGCACCGCTGTTTCCACGGTCTCGACCGCGGTGCCGCTGTAGCGCAGCCTGACCGGCGCGAGTCCCGCTTCGTTGGCGATCTCGAATGTCACATCAAAGCGGCCGAGGCGCTGGTCGTAACGCACGGCGACCGGGTTCAGCGCGCCGCTGTTGCCGGCGTCGAACCGGATATCGGCGGGCGCGCGGTCGAAGGTGAGGCTGATGTTCGCGGCTTCGCCCAGGCCGTTGCGCCGCTCCAGGGCGCGGGCGACGGCCTGCTCGATCTCCGTTGCATCGATGCTGCGTGCCCGCCGCGTCACCGAGATTTCGCGCAGGTTCAGCGTGTCCACGCCGATCACCTGATGGGCGCGCAGCGCGCTGATGACCTGGGCAACCGGCAGCGTGCCCGTGGTGCCCGGATCGGGCGCGCGATAGATCGCGATGCGCCCGAAGGCGCCGGCATTGTCGATGACATCGCCGATCCGCACGATATCGGAGGTGACGACGACATTGGCGCGCAGCACCGGCGAGGCGATGACATCGCTTCGATCTTGTGCGGCAGCGCCGGCAACCGGCGCGAGCAGGGCGGCGGCGATGAGAAGGAAGCGGGCGATCATGACCGTGATTCCTCAGCGGAACATCTGGCTGGTGGCTTGCAGCATCTGGTCGGCTGCGGAGACGACCTTGGCGTTCATCTCGTAGGCGCGCTGCGCCGCGATCAGGTCGGAGATTTCGGTGACGACCTCGACATTGGACTGCTCGAGATTGGACTGCTGCATGTCGCCGAAGCCGTCGGTGTTGGCGATGCCGTCCTGCGGCGCGCCCGAGGCGGGCGTGTCCTGGAACAGGTTGTCGCCGATCGGCTTGAGGCCGGCCTTGTTGATGAAGCGGGTGAGGCCGATCTGGCCGACCGTGGTCGGCGTGGTCGAGCCCGGCAGCGTCACCGAGACCTGGCCCTGCGCGTTGATGGTGAGGCCCGAGGAGTTCTGCGGCAGCGTGATGGTCGGCTGCACCGGATTGCCCTGCGCATTCACGATGCGTCCCTGCGCGTCCATCATGAAGGAGCCGTCGCGGGAATAGGCGTAGGTGCCGTCCGGCATCTGGATCTTGAAGAAGCCTTCGCCGCGGATCGCGACGTCGAGCTCGTTGCCGGTCGGCAGCAGCGTGCCCTGGCCCATCAGGCGCGGCGTGCCGACGGTCTTGACGCCGCCGCCGAGATCGACGCCGACGGGCAGGATGGTGCCCTGGTCGGAAGCCTGCGCGCCGACGCGGCGCACATGGTCGTAGATCAGGTCCTGGAATGCCGCCCGCTGCTTCTTGTAGCCGGTGGTGCGGAGGTTGGCGATGTTGTTGGAGATCACCTGAACGTTGAGTTCCTGTGCCGCCATGCCGGTCGCTGCGGTGATGACTGCGCGCATCTCAATATCTCCCTATCAGGCCGGTACTTCGGCGAGCTTGTCGATCGCCGAGCGGTGCAGGTCGTGCTGCTGCTGCAGCATCGATGCGATTTGCGTATAGGTGCGGCTGACCTCGATCAGCCGGCTCATCTCGGTGATCGCGTTGACGTTCGAGCGCTCGATGAAGCCCTGGTGGACCACCGACCTGGTGTCGGGCTGCGCGGCGTTGCCTTCGCCGATCGAATAGAGGTTGGAGCCTTCTTTCCGCAGCCGCTGCGGCTGCGAAAAATTGACGATGCGCAGCTTGGCGCGGATCGAGTCGATGCGGTTGGTGCCTTCCAGCACCGTGATGGTGCCGTCGGCGGCGATGTTGATTTCCTTGTCGGTCTGCTGGAAGCGGATCGGGCCGTTGTTGCCCAATACCGGATAGCCGGAGGCGGTGACCAGCTGGCCTTGATTATCGATCTGGAAGCCGCCGTCGCGGGTATAGCGCTCGCCGGCCGGGGTCTGCACCACGAAGAAGCCGTCGCCGCCGATCGCGACGTCGAGCGGGTTCTTGGTCGGATCGGGCGAGCCTTGCGCGAAATCGTGGAAGGTGGCGCGGTCCATCACATGGCTGAGCCTGCGGTCGCGGCCGGCGACGAAATTGTCCTCGCGCGCGGTCGGCATCAGGTATTCCTGAAACAGCGACTTGTCGGCCTTGAAGCCATTGGTATTCACGTTGGCGACGTTGTTGGCGATGACATCCATCTGCCGTTCCAGCGTCACTTGCCGCGAAAGTCCGATGAGAAGCGTATTCTCCACCGGTCAGTTCTCCCCTGAGTGATGATCCGCCGGCCGGTTCTCCCAAACCTGCTGCCGGACCGAACGAACCCTCCTGGCTCTCCCAAACCGGGGAGGGTTCGCCTTCCTCTCAGCGAAAGCCGTGCCAAGTCGGAAAAGCGGGGGATATCAGGGTGTTGGTTGTTATGCCGGGGTGGCGGGTGCGCGGCAGAAAGGTCTTGTTGACCATGTTTGCCCGGCAGATTTTTCCTAGCCGGGAACCAAAAGAAAGAAACCGTTAACCATTGTTACCGTAGCGTTGCCGTCATTAGGGGCGCGCGTTTGCGCCAGCGGCATTCGTATCGCGTCACGGTCAACAGCTGGCAGCATTTTCGCGCCCTACGGGGGATCAATAAGGGCGGGGCCATGGCTGAGAACGAAGCGGAAGGCGGCGCAGCAGCCGATGCCGGCGAGGGCGCGCCGTCAAAAAAAGGCAAACTCAAGCTGATCATCGCGGCCGCCGGTTTCCTCGTCATCATCGGCGGCGGCATCGGCGGCTGGCTGCTGATGTCCGGCGGCGGTCATGGCGAGGAGAAGCACGCCGAGGCGGCGCACGCCAAGCCGCCGTCCTATGTCGACGTGCCGGAGATCATGGTCAATCTCGTCAGCCTGCCGGGCGAGCGGGTGCAGTATCTCAAGGTCAAGCTGGTCCTCGAAGTGAAGGAGGAGAAGCAGGTCGAGGCGATCAAGCCGAGTATGCCGCGCGTCTCCGACATCTTCCAGACCTACATGCGCGAGCTGCGCGCCGGCGATCTCAACGGCTCGGCCGGGCTGTTCCGTCTCAAGGAAGAGCTGACCCGGCGCGTCAACGCCGCGGTGGCGCCGCAGCAGGTCAGCGCGGTGCTGTTCAAGGAAATCGTGATCCAGTAAAGGGGCGGATCCTCTCACCATGGCTGGCAACGACCAAATGGACCAAGACGCCATTGCTGCGCAATGGGAAGCGTCGATGGCCAACGAGGATCCCGCTGAAGCCGAAAAGGCGGCCGCGGCCAACGAAATATCCGGCACCATGGCGTTGCAATGGGCCGCCATGGTCGAGGACGGCAGCCGCGACTTCGGCAACGCCAAGGGCTCCGGCGAGCGCGTGCTCTCGCAGGAGGAAATCGACAATCTGCTCGGCTTCACCGCCGGCGAGATCAATGTCGACGATCATTCCGGCATCCGCGCCATCATCGATTCCGCGATGGTGTCCTATGAGCGCCTGCCGATGCTGGAAATCGTCTTCGACCGCCTGGTGCGGCTGATGACGACCAGCTTGCGCAACTTCACCTCGGACAACGTCGAAGTCTCGCTCGACCGCATCACCTCGGTCCGCTTCGGCGACTACATGAATTCCATACCGCTGCCGGCCGTGCTGTGCGTGTTCAAGGCGGAGGAGTGGGAGAATTTCGGGCTCGCCACCGTCGATTCCAGCCTGATCTATTCCATTATCGACGTGCTGCTCGGCGGACGCCGCGGCCAGACCTCGCTGCGCATCGAGGGCCGGCCCTACACCACGATCGAAACCAATCTGGTGAAGCGGCTGATCGAGGTCGTGCTGGCCGACGCCGAGCTGGCGTTCCGGCCGCTGTCGCCCGTTGCCTTCAGCATCGATCGTCTCGAGACCAACCCGCGCTTTGCCGCGATCAGCCGGCCGGCGAACGCCGCGATCCTGGTGCGGCTGCGCATCGACATGGAAGAGCGCGGCGGCAACATCGAGCTGCTGCTGCCCTATGCGACCATCGAACCGATCCGCAGCGTGCTGCTGCAGATGTTCATGGGCGAAAAATTCGGCCGTGACCCGATCTGGGAAGGCCATTTTGCGACCGAGGTTTCGCAGGCCGAGATTTCCGTCGATGCGGTGCTCTATGAGGCCGATATTCCCTTGAAGCAATTGATGACGCTGAAAGTCGGCGACACCCTGCCGCTCGAGATGAAGGCCGACGCGCTCGTTACCGTTCGCTGCGGCGATGTTACGCTGACCGAGGGAAGGATGGGCAGGGTCGGCGACCGCGTAGCCATCCGGGTGACCAAGCAATTGCGTAAACCCAAGACGACGCTCGCCATGTTCGAGAAAGCCGACGAGCAAACCAAGATGTTGGAGGCACAATGAGCCATGTAATGGGAATGGCAATCGAGAGTCTTGTGGCGGTCTTGCTGCTGCTGACAATCGCCTATTGCATCGTCCTCAACAAGCGGCTGCAGCGGCTGAAGGCCGACGAACACTCGCTGAAGGCCACGATCGGCGAATTGATCACCGCGACCGAAATCGCGGAGCGGGCGATCGGCGGCCTCAAGCAAACGGTGCGCGACGTCAACGAGAATCTCGGCAACCAGCTCTCGGCGGCGACGCAGATGTCGGCGCATCTCAAGCACCAGCTCGCCGAAGGCGACGCGGTGGTACGCCGCCTGGCCAAGATCACTTCCGCCGCGCGGCCGTCATCCGAGCTGCGCGAGGAAGCAACGGCTCCGGAGCCGACCCCCGCACCCAGAGCCTCGTCCGCAAAGGCGGTTGCCGAAGCGGCGCAGGCTTTTTCCGAACGCCGAAGGGCTAATGGTCTTGCTGCATGAATTCGTTCCGTGACATCCGCGTCATTCCCGTCGTGCTGGTTGCGATCTTCGGCCTCGTGGTGCTGAAGATCGCCGGGCTCGTGCTCGATGGCGGTTATGTGTTCGACTATCAGATCTCCAAGCCGGCGACGACGAAGGCGTCCTGGGCGCAGGAGAATCTGAACTTCCCGGGCGGCCCAAGAGGCGACTCCGCGGACATCACGGGATCGTCGCACAGCGCGCCGGCAAAGCCCGCCGCGCCGCCACCCGAGCCGCCCAAGCCCGAAGGCGGCACCGTGGTGTTTCCCGACCAGACGCCGCGGGTGTCGGAGTCCGAGCGCGCGATCCTGGAGCGGCTGCAGAATCGCCGCCAGGAGCTGGACCAGCGTGCCCGCGAGATCGAAATTCGCGAAAGCCTGCTCAAGGCCGCCGAGAAGCGCATCGAGAGCAAGGTCGAGGAACTGAAGTCCGTGGAGGGCAAGGCTGCCAGTGCGGCCGGCCAGCGCAACGAGCAGGAGGCCGCGCGCTTCAAGGGCATCATCACCATGTACGAGAACATGAAGCCGAAGGATGCCGCCAAGGTGTTCGACCGGCTGGAGATGGGCGTGCTGATCGAGATCGCCTCGCAGATCGCCCCGCGCAAGATGAGCGACATCATGGGCCTGATGCAGCCGGAAGCCGCCGAGCGGCTGACGGTGGAGCTCGCCCGCCGCGCCAGCGGCGGCGACAAGCAGTCCGCCGAACTGCCCAAGATCGAGGGCAAGATGATGAACCCGAAGCCCAATTAACACGCATATTTAACAGACCCTTAAGACCGCCAATTCTACAGTCGAAAACGGCGGAATCTGTCTTCCGCCGACGACCGGACCGTTGACGCTGATGACACGCCTGGCGCGAAGGGATTTTGGTTCGCTCCGCCGCGCTGCGGCGAGGATGGTGCGGTGCTGCCGTCACGCGGCGCTGGTGTTCGTCGCCGCGATGCCGGTCGCAGGACAGACGACTTCCGCGCTCGGCCAGGCCGAGCCGGTGCGCGGCGAGGCCGTGCTGCAGGCCAATGCCGGCTTTGCCCGGCTGACCATCAAATTGGCTGAAGACGTCGACAGCCAGGTGACGGCGGCCGGCCAGATCATCGTGATCCGCTTCAAGCGCCCGGTGGCGGTCGGGGTCGGCAAGCTCGGCGATGCCGCGCCGGACTATGTTTCCTCCGCCCGCTCCGACCCCGATGGCGCGGCGATCCGCCTGTCGCTGGCGCGGCGGGTGACCATCAACACCATGACGGCGGGCGAGCGGCTGTTCGTCGATCTGTTGCCGGATAGCTGGAGCGGGCCGCCGCCGCCGTTGCCGAGCGAGGTCGTGCGCGAACTCTCCGAGCGCGCCCGCGCCGCCGAGCGCGCCCTACGGCAGCAAAAGGCCGATGACGCGGCACGCCGGCGGCCGCCGGTGCGCGTCCGGACGTCGGTGCAGCCGACCTTCGTGCGCTTCATCTTCGAGATGCCCGATGGGGTGGGCGTCTCCTCGGTGCTGAACGAGCAGAAACTGTCGCTGTCCTTCAATGCGCCGCTGACCTTCGACCTCGCGGACGCCAAGGTGGCCGCGCCGCCCAACGTCGCCTCGATCAACCAGCGCATCGACGGCGACAAGAGCCTGGTGGAGGCCGAACTGATCGGCGACGTCGACGTGCATTCGTTCCGCGAGGAGAGAAGCTACATCATCGACGTCGCCTTCCAGCAGCCCGACAAGCCGGCCGCACCGCCCGCGAAAGCACAGCCGCAGGCGCGCGCGCCGGCGCCGCCGGCACCGGCCGCCGCGCCACTTGCTGCGATCAGGCTCGCGCCGGAGGCATCGGTGAATCCCGCGGCGCCGGCCAGGCCCGAAGCGCCGGACGTGCCGCCGCCGACCTCGGAGACGATCGCCGAGCAGGCCAAGATCGAAATCAAAGGCGAGTCCGCCAGGCCCGCCGCGGAAGCAGCGCCCGCGATGCCGGCTGCGGCCGAGGCGGCAAAGCCGCCGGCGCCAACCCCGGCGGCTGCGGCTGCGGGCGTCGAAACGCCGAGCGCCAGGCCCGCGGCCGCGGCGCCGGCGAGCCAGCCCGGCGTTGCCGGCGACAAGCTTTCCACCGTGACCGCCCAGCGCGATGCCGACGGGCTGCGCGTCACCTTCTCCTTTGCCGCCACGACGCCGGCGGCGCTGTTCCGCCGTGCCGACACGGTGTGGCTGGTGTTCGACTCGGCCAATCCGGTTGCGATCGACGCCATCCGCAGCAAGGGCGGCGCGCTCGTCGCCGAGGTCAGCAGCCTGTCAATCCCGAAAGGGCAGGCGGTCCGCATCCGCCTCAACCGGCCGCAGCTGCCGTCGCTGAGCGGCGAGCAAAGCAATGGCGGCTCGATCTGGACGCTGACTTTCGCCGATGTCATCGGTGCCCCGCCGCTGCCGCTGGTCGCCGTGCGCAACATCGCCGAGCCTTCGGTCGCCAACGTCTCGATACCGCTCGCCAATCCCGGCCTGCTGCACCAGTTCAGCGATCCGGACGCCGGCGACACGCTGTTCGTCGTCACCGCACTGCCGCCGATCCGCGGCCTGATCAAGCGCCAGGACTTCGTCGAGCTGACGCTGCTGGAATCGAT
Source organism: Bradyrhizobium sp. (assembly GCA_035575905.1). GTDB lineage: Bacteria > Pseudomonadota > Alphaproteobacteria > Rhizobiales > Xanthobacteraceae > Bradyrhizobium. The sequence goes on from DATLXL010000036.1 coordinate 17,156, forward strand.
CCACGGCGTCGCGGTACGGCCGAATTCCGACGACGTCACCGCCGAGATCGCCACCGACAAGATCAGGCTGGGCAAGCCTGGCGGGCTGACGCTGTCGTCGGCCGAGGTCGCGGCGGAGCGGGCGGCGACCGCGGCGCGCTCGCAGTTCGACATGGAGGAGTGGCGCAAGAACCAGGCCGGTCCCTACATCGAGCGTCAGGACGCCCTGATGCAGGCCGTTGCGAACGCCAATACTTCGATCGAGCAAAGGCAGCGCGCGCGCCTGGACCTGGCGCGCTTCTACATGGCGCGCGGCATGTACCACGAAGCCAAAGGCATGGCCGATTTCGTGCTGGATGAATCCAAGCCGGGCTCCGAAGATCCCGGCGCGCTGCTGCTCCGTGCGGTTGCGCACATCATCATCGGCCGCCCCACCGCCGGCCTGCACGATCTCGCCAATCCCATCATCGGCAACAATTACGACTCGCAGCTGTGGCAGGGCCTTGCCAAGGCGCGCCAGGGCAAATGGGCGGAAGCGCGCGAGAAGTTCAAGAACGTCGAATTCGCCATCGCCTCGCTGCCGCCGGAACTGCAGCGGATCGTGCTGCTGGACGCCATGCGCGCCTCGCTGGAGGTGAAGGATTATTCCGGCGCCGCGCGGCGCCGCAGCGATCTCGATGTCGTCGGCGTGCCCGCGGAGTTGCGGCCGGCGGTGTCGGTGCTGCGTGGGCGGCTCGCCGAAGCGCTCGGCCATGATCGCGACGCCATGAACGACTACTGGACCGCAATCTCCTCCGAGGACCGCAAATCCGCGGCCGAGGCCAAGCTGCGCGACATCATACTGCGGCAGAAGCGGGACGAGGTGAAGCAGGCCGACGCGCTGGCCGAGCTGGAAACCCTGTCGGTGAGCTGGCGCGGCGATGCGATCGAAGTCAAGGCGCTGCAGCTGATGGCCGACATCTACGCGCAGACCGGCCGCTACAATGAGTCGCTGCAGGCGGTGCGCACCGCGACGCGGCTGCAGCCGAATTCGGAAGTGTCGCGCCAGGCGCAGGACATGGGCTCGGCGCTGTTCTCCGAGCTGTTTCTGACCCCGAAGGGCGACGACCTGCCGCCCGTCGACGCGCTCGCCATGTTCTACGAATTCCGCGACCTGACCCCGATCGGCCGGCGCGGCGACGAGATGATCCGCAGGCTGGCCGATCGCCTGGTGGCGATCGATCTGCTCGATCAGGCCGCCGAGCTCCTGCAGTACCAGATCGACAGGCGGCTCGAGGGCGCCGCGCGCGCGCAGGTCGCCGCGCGCCTTGCCATGGTTTACCTGAGCAACCGCAAGCCGGACCGCGCCATCTCGGCGCTGCGCGCCACCCGCATCGCCGATCTGTCGGGCGAATTGCGCACGCAGCGGCTGCTGCTGGAGGCGCGCGCGCAGAGCGACGTCGGCCGGCATGATCTTGCGCTCGACATCATCTCCAATATCAGCGGGCGCGAAGCGGTGCGGCTGCGCTCCGACATCTACTGGGCGTCGCGGAACTGGCGCGAGTCGGCCGAGCAGGTCGAACTCTATTACGGTGATCGCTGGAAGGACTTCAAGCCGCTGAATTCGAACGAGAAGAGCGACCTGATCCGCGCCGTGGTCGGCTATGCGCTGGCCGAGGACGCGATCGGGCTGGCGCGCTTCCGCGAAAAATATGCACCGCTGATGAGCGGGGAATCCGACCGCATCGCCTTCGACGTCGCGGGCACGCCGGCCAACGGCAACAACGCCGAATTTGCCGAGATCGCCAAGATTGCGGCGAGCGTCGACACGCTGGAAGGCTTCCTGCGCGAGATGAAGACCCGCTTCCCCGACATGAGCGCCCGCGCGCCGCTGGCGCCCGAGACGGCGCGGACCGATCCGGACTCGACCGGTTCCTTGCCTGAAATCGTCGGATTCAAGAAGGTCAAGCCGGCGCGCCGTTAGAGCATGATCCCGAAAAGCGGGCCGGTTTTCGGACCGGATCATGCTCAAGAAAAGAGGGCGCCCGGTCCCCTCGACAGGCGCACGGCAAACCGGCAATTTACATCCCGCCAAGCCGGGGAGATGTCATGAGCAAGCCGCAGAAGACCGAAGCCGAACTGATCGCGATGGCGCGCGCCGAATTGAAGGTCCATGCCGATTGTCCCGACGGCATGGTCATTTCCGTGCTCCGCGACGGCGACAGCTGGGAATTCCGCGCGGGCGCGGATGAAGCGACCGCGGCCAAGGCGGGCTATCCCGAATGCGTCGCCATGCTGGTGCAGATCGGCGATCACCTCAGCAGGCAGTATGATCTTTCTGGATAAGGGCGAAGGCCTATCCCGTCATTGCGAGTGCAGCGAACCCGTCTGCCAATCCTCTTCCTGAGGAGCGCGGAACGCGCGTCTCGAAGGATGAAGGCCCCACTGGTGGCCTCGCCCTTCGAGACGCGCGCCAGAGCGCGCTCCTCAGGGTGAGGGTCTACTATTTGGATTTGCCTCGCGCGTCGCAATGACGGCGAGACACGTCACCTCACGCCGCCTTGCGGCCGCGGGCGAGCAGCGCGAACACGACCGCAAGGCCCGAGGCGACCGTGTACATCGTGAAGGCGTTGAGGTAGCCGATCATCGTCGCCTGCCGCGTGATCTCCCTGGCGATGCGGGCAAGGCCCTGCACGGTGTCGAAGCTCCAGGCGCCCGTCACGTCCGGCATTGCGAGTGCGCGGTTGTAGGGCGTGATCATTTCCGTCATGCGGCTGTAATTGGCGCCGGTGGTGCGCACGATCTCGGCGATCGACAGCGAGATGAAGAAGCTCGATCCGATGTTGCGCAGCAGATGGAAGATCGCGGAGGCTTCCGCGTAGTATCTTGCATCCAGGGTGCCGAATGCCACGGCCGTGATCGGCACCCAGACCACGCCGACCGCAAAGCCCTGGATGGCGCTGTTGGCGAACAGGATCTCCGGGTTGACGTTGAGATCGAAGGTCAGCATCCAGAGGCCGGCAACCGTCTGCAGGCCGAAGCCGAACGCCATGCTGATGCGCGGGTCGATCCGGCTCATGAAGCCGGCTGTCATGAATCCCACGAGCATGCCGAGGCCGCGGCATCCGATCACCTGGCCGACCAGCATGTCGGGAAAGCCGGCCTGCTGCTGCAGCAGAGGGGGCAGCAGCACCATCGGCGTGAAATTGAGCATGCCGTAGATCGTCACCAGCGCAAGCCCGATCGCATAATTGCGGTCGGCCAGCAGTTTCAGGTTCACGAACGGGTTGCTGACGCTGAGGCTGTGGACGAGGAAGATGTAGAAGGCGATTGCCGCGACCAGGCTTTCGATCACGATTTCGGTCGATTCGAACCAGTCCAGCCGGACACCGCGCGCCAGCACGAGCTGGACGGCCGCAAGCGCGGTCGCAAGCGCGACAAAGCCGGTCCAGTCGAAGCGGACTTTGCTCAGCAGCTTGTCGGCCGGCAAGGTAAGGGCCATCCCGATCGTCGATGCGACCCCGATCGGCACCAGCATGTAGAACGACCAGCGCCAGCTGTAGATCTCGGAAAGATAGCCGCCGAACACCGGGCCGAACGCCGGCGCGACCGCGACCGCCATGCCGAAGATCGACATGACGAGCGTGTGCTGGCGGCGCGGGAAGGTATCGAACAGGATCGACTGCGACAGCGGCGTCACCGGCGCGCCGGTGCCGCCCTGCACGATGCGCCACAGCACCAGCGTCTCCAGCGACTGCGCCATGCCGCACAGCAGGGTCGCCACCGTGAAGAGGGCGATCGACCAGACCATGACGCGCTTGGAGCCGAAGCGCGACACCAGCCAGCCGGTCATCGGGGTGACGACGGCGGTGGCGAGGATGTTGAAGGTCATCACCCAGGCGATCTCGTCCTGGGTCGCCGACAGCGCGCCCTGCATCTGCGGCAGGATGGTTGACGTGGTGAGCAGCGCGGTGCCGTACAGCGAGGAGCCGAGCACCACCGTCGTCAGCGTCAAATAGCGCTGCGCCGGGGTCAGGCCGCCGGCTGCTTCCTCCGCCTCCAGGCTCACAGAACTCAAGGCGTTTTCCCTTGATTGTCGGCCGGTTAATAACCTAGCTTACCAATAATAATAACCTAGCTTACCAATCAGGGTGGATACAACGGCGCCGTGCCCAATACCGAGGAATATATTGGCGTCGTGATCTCCGACGTGGCGCGGCTGCTGCGGACGGAGTTCGATCGCCGCGTACGGCGCCTCGGCATCACCCGCGCCCAGTGGCTGGTATTGACCCGCCTGCACCGCCGTCCGGGCGCCTCGCTGTCCGAACTCGCCGAAATGATGGAAGTGGAGAAGGCGACCGCCGGGCGCATGATCGATCGGCTGGTCGCCAATGGCTGGGTCGAGCGCCGTACCGCGCGCGACGACCGCCGCGTCAAGCGGGTTTTTCTTACCGCCGATGCCGAGCGCGTGCACAAGCGTATCTGGCGCGTGGCGGAACAGACGGTCGAGTCGGCGCTTGCCGATCTCTCGGCACGGGAGAGCCGGCAGCTGATGTCCTTGCTGCAGCGCATCAAGACCACGCTGGTCGCGACGGATGGCGGAGATATCCAAGCCGGCACGCGCAAGCGCGCATTGAACGGCAACGGACGGCACAACGGCAGGGCAGCGCCATGAGCAAGCGGATGCAGCGGCTGGCGCTGATCGGCGTGCCCATCCTGGTCGCCGTCGGCGCGCTGATGCTCTGGCTGCAGGGCGGCCGCCACATGTCGACGGAGAACGCCTTCGTCAAGGCCGACATCGCCCAGATCGCCAGCGAAGTTCCCGGCCGCATCATGGAGCTTCGCATCCAGGACCATTCGGCCGTCACCGCGGGGCAGGTATTGATGCGGCTCGATCCCGCGACCTATCAACTCGCGCTCGCCAAGGCGGAAGCGGAAGTCGACTCCGCGCGTGCCTCGGTCGAGCAGATGAAGGCCAACCTGCGCGAGATCCGGGCCGAAGCCAGGGAGGCCGAGAACAAGCTGGAGTATCTCAGAACACAGGCGAGGCGTCAGCGGGATTTGTCCCGCACCGGCGTGGCTTCGGTGGCACGGCTCGAGCAGGTCACCAGCGAGGAGCAGGAGGGCGAGGATCGTCTTGCGGTCCTGCATCAGCGCATTGCCCGCGTGGAGGCCGCGCTCGGCGGCAAGCCGGACCGGCAGACCGACGAGTTCGCCGCCGTGCGCGAGAAGATGGCGCTGCGCGATCGCGCCGCGCTTGATCTGTCCTACACCGAGATCAAGGCGCCGAAGTCGGGCGTCGTGGTCAATTTCCGCCTGCAGCTTGGCGAGCAGGTCAGGCCGCAGACCCCGCTGTTTGCCATCGTGACCGACCGCAGGCCATGGCTGGAAGCCAATTTCAAGGAGACCGAGCTCACTTACGTCAAGGTTGGCCAGAAGGCCAAGGTCGTGCTCGACATGCATCCCGACGTCACCTGGGATGCCGTGGTCGAAAGCATCAGCCCGGCGACCGGCGCCGAGTTCGCGGTGCTGCCCGCGCAAAACGCCTCCGGCAACTGGGTAAAGGTGGTGCAGCGCCTGCCGGTGAGGCTGCGGCTGATCGAGCAGCCCGGCGAGCCGCAACTGCGCGCGGGCATGACGGCCTATGTCAGCATAGACACCAGGCGCACGCGTCAGTTGGCGCATCTATTCGGTGGTGGCCCCGCGGTCGCGGCAAACCCGCTGATGGAAGCCGATATGACGAAGTAGCGGCCGTCGTTCTCACCGCCATTGCGGGCCGCAAGGCGGCGAAGCAATCCATTCGCGCGGCAAATGGACAGGTGGATTGCTTCGCCTCGCTCGCAATGACGGTCGAGGGAATTCCTACCCCGCAATCGGCAGCTCTGTGCCGGGATCGAAGAAGTGCAGGCGGCCGGGCTGCGCCGAGAGGCGGACCTGGTCGCCGGGTGCGACCTTCATTTCCGCGGGCACGCGGGCGACGGTGATGCTGTCGGCGCCGACGCGGGTCTCCAGCAGGATTTCCGAGCCGAGTTGCTCGACGACTTCGACGCGGGCATCGAAGCTGGAGCCGGGCGCGCCTTCGCCGACGGCGAGATGCTCGGGGCGGATGCCCATGACGAGCGGCTTGCCGTCGTGGGCCGCCAGTGGGCGGTCAGGGCTGAGCTTCAGGCCCGCGGTCTCGACGTTGCCGCCGCGCACGGTGACGTCGACAAAATTCATGGCGGGCGCGCCGATGAAGCCGGCGACGAATTTGTTGGCGGGCTTCTCGTAGACCGCGAGTGGCGAGCCGACCTGCTGCACGTGTCCGTCGCGCATGATGACGACGCGGTCGCCGAGCGTCATCGCCTCGATCTGGTCGTGGGTGACGAACACCGAGGTGGTCGGGATCTGCGCATGCAGCCGCTTGATCTCGACCCGCATCCGCGCGCGCAGCTTGGCATCGAGGTTGGACAGCGGCTCGTCGAACAGGAACACCTGCGGATTGCGCACGATGCAGCGGCCGAGCGCGACGCGCTGCTGCTGGCCGCCCGACAATTGCTTCGGCTTGCGCTGCAGCAGTTCGTGCAGGCCGAGGATGTCGGCGGCGCGATCGATCGCGCCCTTGATCTCGCTCTCCGCCACGCGCTTGTTGCGCAGGCCAAAGGCCAGATTGTCGTAGACGCTCATATGCTGGTAGAGCGCGTAGTTCTGGAACACCATGGCGACGTCGCGGTCGCGCGGCGGCAGGTCGTTGACCAGCCTGCCGCCGATGCGGATTTCGCCGCTGGAGATGTCCTCCAGCCCCGCGATCATGCGCAGCGTGGTGGACTTGCCGCAGCCGGACGGGCCGACAAGGGCGACGAACTCCTTGTCGGCGATTTCGAGATCGACATCCTTCACGGCGTGAAACAGCGACCCGTAATGCTTGTTGAGTTTGCTTAGGCTGATCGCTGCCATCGATGATTGAACCCGTTGCCTGAAAGGGGAGCCCGCCGCGATACGCCGCGGCGGGCTTTCGCCGTCATTGCTGCGCGGCCTTGCTGACCAGCGGCGCACCTTCGGCCAGAACCTTCGCAATGTCCTCGCGCTTGCCGGTGACTGCCTTGGTCACGGTGTCGTTGTAAGCCTTGTGCACGGCGGGCCATTGCGGGAAATAGTAGGCGCCGCGCACCTTGTCGGGAGAATCCAGCACCGCTTCCTTGAGCAGCTTCATGAACGGGTCCTGCTCGGCGATCTTCGGCCAGAACGTCGTGTTGGGCGGCGGCGCGCCGGTCGCCTTGAACATCTTGGTCTGGCCTTCCTCGTCGAGCATCATCGCGTTCAGCATCTGCTTGGCGAGCTTCTTGCGCTCCTCGGGAATCGATTTCGGGATGGCCCAGCCCCAGATGTCGTCCCACGCGAACGGCTTCTTGCGGTCCGGCCCGAGCGGGAAGCGCGCGGCGGCGACCTTGCCGGCGACCTTCGACTTGTTGGCGTCGTTGAAGGTGCCCCACCACAGCGTATCCGCAACCGTGAAGGCGGCATCGCCGGCCATGAAGATGGCGTTGGCCTCGTTGCGGTCATAGGCCGGCATGCCGCGCGGCACGATCTTGTGGGTGTTGATGGCGTCCCACCAGAACTCGACGGTCTTCTGCGTGCAGGGGTCGGTCATGCCCGCCTTCCAGCCATTCTCCGCCAGCTTCTTGTTGTCGCGCTCATAGGCCGGCAGCAGCACGTCGCAGCTGTTGGCCCACATCGACCAGAACCAGGAGAACCAGGAGTGGTTCATCGCCATGCCGCCGACATAGCCGAACTTCACCTTGCCGTCGGCCTGCAGTTTCTTGCTCATGGCGACCATTTCATCGAGCGTCTTCGGCACTTCCTCCGGCGCGACGAGGTCGGAGCGGTAGAAGAACACGCTGAAGGTCTGGCCCATCGGCACCACCGTGTTCTGGCCCTGCGCGTTGCCGAACACGATCTTGTCCATGCCCCACTTCTCGGCGAACTTGTTCGCCTCGACGTCGTCGGTCGGCTCGAGCAGGTGCGCCCAGGTCTGGCCCCAGTCGTCATTGTGCCAGATCACGTCGTACTGGTCGGAGTTGGAGGTCAGCGACGCCGTCATCTTCTCGACGTAGACGCCATAGGAATTCGGCACCTTGACGATCTTGACGCCGTTCTTGGCGCCCCAGGCCTCGAACATCGCGATCGAGGCGTCCTGGATCGGGCTCGGCTGGTAGCCGATCCGCAGTTCCTTCACCTGCGCCTGGGCGGTGGTCACCGCCATCGCGGCTAGCGCTCCCAACGTCCATCTTGCCATTCCCTGCATGGCCTTCCTCCTCGCTGTTGTGGTTGTCGTTATTGTCGTTCTGTCTCTCTTCGTCAGATACGCAAACCCTGGATCACATATTTCTGGCCGAACAGCGCAATCAGGAAGGCCGGCAGCAGCGCCATCACGGCGGTTGCCGCCATCAGGTTCCAGTGCAGGCCCATTTCGGTGACGAACTGCGCCATCACCACCGTGATCACGGGCACGCGGTTGCCGGTCAGGATCAGCGCGAACAGGAACTCGTTCCAGGTGAACAGCCAGCACAGTACCGCAAGCGCCGAGATGGCGGGCAGGGCCGAGGGAATGGCAACGCGGATGAACGCGCCCCATCGGCTGCAGCCGTCGATCATCGCGGCATATTCCATCGAGGGATCGATGCCGTCGAAGAATCCCTTCATCAGCCATGAGAAGAAGCAGATGTGCACGGCGATGTGCGGCAGCAGCAGCCCGACATAGGTGTCGTAGATGCCCCAGCTCTGCACCACGAAGTAGAGCGGCAGAACCCAGGAGATGTAGGGCACGCAGCGGAACACATAGATGGTGCCGAACCACATGCGCGAGGCAGGGCCGGTGAAGCGCGACAGCATGTAGCCGCTCGATACCGTCACCAGCAGGGAAAAGACCGTCGCCAGCGTCGAGATGACGGCACTGTTGATGAAGGCCTCGACGATGCGCTCCTGTCCCAGCACTTCCCTGAAATTGCCGAGCGTGAACTCGGTGCCGCGATGCACGTAATAGACGCCGGATTCCGGCCGCAGCGAGGTCAGGATCAGCCACAGCACCGGAAAGGCGAAGGCAAGGCAGATCGCGGCCAGCGCAAGCGCAAACAAGGTCTTGCGGCTCCAGTTCGGCAGGCCGGGGAGGAATTGCGGGCGGGTCACCATCGCCATGGGGTCAGGCCTTCGCGATGCGGTCGACGACGCGGTACATCACGACGCCGAGCACGAGGATGATCAACCCGCCGACGATGGCCGCCGCCGAACCGCGGCCGAGGTCGAGGTTGAGGAAGGCGAGCACATAGGCATAAAGGCTGAACAGCTCGGTGGAGCGGCCGGGCCCGCCGCCGGTCAGGGTCCAGACGATGTCGAAGGTGCGGAAGGCGTCGATGGCGCGGATCACGACGCAGACCACGATCACCGGCCGCAGCATCGGCAGCGTGAGGTACCGAAACACGCGCCAGGTCGAGGTGCCGTCGATCGCGGCGGCCTCGAACGGCTCCTTGGGCAGGCTCTGCAATCCTGCGAGGAGCAGCAGCGTGAACCACGGCGTCCACAGCCAGATGTCCGTCATTACGATGATGGAAAAGGCGCTCCAGCGCTGCACCAGCCAGGGCTGGCCCTCGAAGCCGAGCGCTTCCAGCACCACATTGGCGATGCCGAACTGGTCGTTGAATATCCAGCGGATCATGATCGCGGCCACCACCGGCGCCACCATCAGCGGCACCAGCAGGATGGTCTGCACGACCTTCTGCCCGGGGAAAGGGCGGTTGAGCAGCAGGGCGAGCGCCAGTCCCGTGGCCAGCGCGCCCAGCACGCTGACGATCATGAAGATGAACGTGTTGGGCAGCACGACATAGAGGAAGGCCGGGTCGGTGATCACGGAGTGATAATGCGCAAGGCCGACCCAGGTCTTCTTGGGATTGTAGAGCGCCCAGTCGCGGAAGCTGGCATTGGCGCCGATCACGATGGGGATCACCTGGAACAGCAGCATCAACAACGCTGCCGGCGCGATCAGGAGCAGCACAAAGCGCTGTTGCTCGCCGAACATGGGACGCCGCGATGCCGACAAGCCCTACCCCCAACCTGTGCACTCGTGTTGGGTTAGTGATGTGCACTTGCTGGAGATTATGGAAGCGACGCAACACCGCCGTCAATCCGACTCAAGGTGAGGTCGTTCGGATGCGCGGGCACCGCGTGTTTGCATGATCGCGATCATAAGACGACGAAGGGTTGCGCGGGTTCGGTCTTCACGCGCGTTGCTGGCGGGCGCGTGCATCGGGCTTCAATGCTGTGGCGGCTCGCGGCCGCGCTGCACAACAGATGATCTGTCGCGCCGAAGTTTTGGGCGGAGACGGCGCTTGCCCGTGCAGGATACAGGTTCAAGCCTTCCTATAAGATGCTGATTTACCAAGGCAAACTGAAGGGCCCTGATTGGCATGCGTCTTGAATGATTGGCTGATAGAGCCGCCAGTGCCGACGGCCGGCGCCCGCTGCAGGGCCTCGCAAACTCCCAGACAAATCGCCCGCCCAAACGATGCCTGCTGCGTCGTGAGGCGGAGCCGTCGGACCTGAAAGGCAGACCATGCTCGAAAGACTAGCGAAGCAGAAATTGGTGGTGATCGGCAACGGCATGGCCGGCATCCGCACCGTCGAGACGCTGCTGGAACGCGCGCCCGATCTCTACCGGATCACCGTGTTCGGCGCCGAGCCTTACGGCAACTACAACCGCATCCTGCTCTCGCCCGTGCTGGCCGGCGAGAAGACCGTCAACGACATCATGCTCAACACCGAGCAGTGGTACGAAGACAACGGCATCATCCTGCGCAAGGGCGAGACCGTCACCATGATCGACCGCCGCAGCTGCGAGGTCGTCACTTCGGACGGCGCGCGCGTGCCTTATGACCGCCTGCTGATCGCTACCGGCTCGAACCCGATCATGCTGCCGATTCCCGGCAACGATCTGAAGGGCGTGATCGGCTTTCGCGACATCCGGGATGTCGAGCAGATGGTCGAGGCCTCGACCACACGGCGCCATGCGGTGGTGATCGGCGGCGGTCTACTTGGCCTTGAAGCCGCCAACGGGCTGATGAAGCGCGGCATGAACGTGACCGTCGTGCATCTCCTGGACACGCTGATGGAGCGCCAGCTCGATACGGTGGCCGGCGGCCTGCTGCGCAAGTCGCTGGAAGAGCGCGGCATGGTGTTCAAGATGCCGGCCCAGACCGAATGCATCCTCGGCGAGGATCACGTTACCGGCGTGCGCTTCAAGGACGGAACGGAACTGCCCGCCGACATCGTCGTGATGGCGGTCGGCATCCGCCCCAATATCGAGCTCGCCAAGAAGGCGGGGCTGCATTGCGAGCGCGGCATCGTCGTCTCCGACACCATGCAGACCTTTGACGGCCGCATCTATGCGGTCGGCGAGTGCGTGCAGCACCGCCGCCAGGTCTACGGCCTGGTGGCCCCGCTGTTCGAGCAAGCCAAGGTCTGCGCCAATCATCTCGCGGAGAAGGGTTTCGCCACCTATGACGGCTCGGTCACGTCGACCAAGCTGAAGGTGACCGGCATCGACCTGTTCTCGGCCGGCGACTTCGCGCCCGGCCCGGACAAGGAGGAGATCGTGCTGCAGGACGCCAACCGCGGCGTCTACAAGCGCATCGTCCTGAAGGACAAGAAGATCGTCGGCGCCGTGCTGTATGGCGACACCGTCGACGGTCCCTGGTACTTCCAGCATCTGCGCGACGGCACCGACGTCTCGGCGATGCGCGAGCGCCTGGTGTTTGGCGCCGCCAATCTCGGCGACGGCGGCCATGCCGGCCAGAACTCCGTCGCCGCCATGAGCGACGCCACCGAAATCTGCGGCTGCAATGGCGTCTGCAAGGGCACCATCGTCAAGGCGATCGCGGAAAAGAAGCTGTTCACGCTCGATGACGTGCGCGCCCACACCAAGGCGTCCTCGTCCTGCGGCTCCTGCACCGGCCTCGTCGAGCAGGTGCTGGCCTTCACGCTCGGCGGCGACTATTCGGCCGCGCCCAAGGTCAAGCCGCTGTGCAAGTGCACCGACCACAGCCATGACGACGTCCGCCGCGTCATCGTCGAGAATTCCCTGAAGACCATTCCCGATGTCATGAAGTTCATGGAGTGGAAGACCGCCAACGGCTGCCATTCCTGCCGACCGGCGCTGAACTATTATCTGCTCTCGACCTGGCCGGGCGAGTACAAGGACGACCAGCAGTCGCGCTACATCAACGAGCGCGTCCACGCCAACATCCAGAAGGATGGCACCTACTCGGTGGTGCCGCGGATGTGGGGCGGCGTCACCACGCCGGACGAGCTCCGCGCCATTGCCGATGTCGCCGACAAGTTCAAGATTCCGACGGTGAAGGTCACCGGCGGCCAGCGCATCGACCTGCTGGGTGTGAAGAAGGAGGATTTGCCCGCGGTGTGGGCGGACCTCAACGATGCCGGCATGGTCTCCGGTCACGCCTACGCCAAGGGGCTGCGCACGGTGAAGACCTGCGTCGGCTCCGAATGGTGCCGCTTCGGTACGCAGGACTCCACCGGCCTCGGCATCAAGATCGAGAAATTCATGTGGGGCTCGTGGACGCCGGCCAAGGTGAAACTCGGCGTCTCCGGCTGCCCGCGCAACTGCGCGGAGGCGACCTGCAAGGACGTCGGCGTGATCTGCGTCGACTCCGGCTACGAGATCCACTTCGCCGGCGCGGCAGGCCTGCACATCAAGGGCACCGAGTTCCTCTGCAAGGTCGAGACCGAGGCGGAGACCATCGAGGTGATCGCGGCGCTGACCCAGCTCTACCGGGAGCAGGGCTGGTATCTGGAGCGCATGTACAAATGGTGCGATCGCGTCGGTCTCGAGCAGATCCGCAAGGCCGTCGTCGACGACCTCGCGGGCCGCAAGGCGCTCTATGACCGCTTTGCCTATTCGCAAAAATTCGCGCAGGACGATCCGTGGGCGGCCCGCGCGCGCCGCGGCGTCGACAGCAACGAGTTCCGGCCGATGGCCGAACTGGCCGTCATGGAGCCCGCATGAGCAACTGGATCGAAATCGGCGCGCTAAAGGACATTCCGCGCCTCGGCTCGCGCGTGGTGCGCACGGCAACCGGCAACATCGCGGTGTTCCGCACCGAGAATGACGAGGTATTCGCGCTCGACGACCGCTGCCCGCACAAAGGGGGACCGCTGTCGCAGGGCATCGTGCACAACCGCCGCGTGACCTGTCCGCTGCATAATTTCGTCATCGAGCTCGACAGCGGACAGGCGGTGGCGCCGGACGAGGGCTGCACCCGTTCGCATCCGGCCAAGGTGGAGAACGGAATCGTATGGCTGTCGGTTCGGCAAAGCGCCGCTGCCTGACCTGGTGAGGGAAATGCCGGTCAAGACCACCTGCCCCTATTGCGGCGTCGGTTGCGGCGTGATCGCTGGCACCGACACGGCGGGTAAGGCCAGCGTTACCGGCGATCCCATGCACCCCGCCAATTTCGGCAAGCTGTGTTCGAAGGGCGCGGCGCTGGCCGACACCGTCGGCCTTGAGGGGCGGCTGCTCGCGCCCATGGTCGACGGGCAGGAGACAGACTGGGATGCCGCGCTCGATCTGGTCGCGGAAGGCTTTTCGCGGACCATCCGCGAGCACGGACCTGACGCGGTCGCCTTCTACGTCTCCGGGCAGCTGCTCACCGAGGACTATTACGTCGTCAACAAGCTCGCCAAGGGCTTTTGCGGCACCGCCAATATCGACACCAATTCGCGGCTCTGCATGGCCTCCAGTGTCGCCGGCCACAAGCGCGCCTTTGGCAGCGACACGGTGCCGGGCTGCTATGAGGACCTTGAGCTTGCCGACCTCCTGATCCTCGTCGGCTCCAATGCGGCCTGGTGCCATCCCGTGCTGCACCAGCGCATGACGGCGGCCAGGGAGAAGAACCCGGCCTGCCGCATCGTCGTGATCGATCCGCGCCGCACCGCCACGTGCGAGGGGGCAGATCTGCATCTGCCGCTGCGTCCCGGCAGCGATGCGGTGCTGTTCAACGGGCTGTTCGCCGCGCTCAAGCGCGCCAATGCGGTCGACGGCAGCTTCGTGCGGGCGTTCACGTCCGGACTGGACGCGGCGCTGGCTGCCGCCGGCGACCGGACGGCGGCGGAGACCGCCGAGATTTGCGGCCTCTCGGTAGGGGCGGTCGAACGCTTCTTCGACTGGTTCATCAGGACCGAGCGCACCGTCACGCTGTACTCGCAGGGCATCAACCAGTCCTCCAGCGGCGTCGACAAGGTCAATGCCATCATCAACTGCCATCTCTTCACCGGGCGGATCGGCCGTCCCGGCATGGGGCCGTTGTCGCTGACCGGCCAGCCCAACGCGATGGGCGGCCGCGAGGTTGGCGGGCTCGCCAACCAGCTCGCCGCCCATATGGAGATCGAAAGCCCCGCGCATCGCGACATCGTGCAGCGGTTCTGGCAATCGCCCGTGATTGCGCAGAAGGCGGGGCTGAAGGCGGTCGACATGTTCGACGCCATCGCCGATCGCCGCATCAAGGCGGTCTGGATCATGTCGACCAACCCGCTGGTCAGCATGCCCGACGCCGACCGCGTTCGCGCCGCGCTCGATGGCTGTGAGCTGGTGGTGGTGTCGGATGCGCTGCGCCATACCGAGACGACGCGGCACGCCAGGGTGCTGTTGCCGGCCCTGACCTGGGGCGAAAAGGACGGCACCGTCACCAATTCCGAGCGCCGCATTTCGCGCCAGCGCGCGTTCCTGCCGGCGCCGGGCAAGGCGCGGGCGGACTGGGATATCGTTTGCGACGTTGCGAGGCGGATGGGCTTTGCCGGCTTCGACTACGCCGGCGCCGCGGAAATCTTCCGCGAGCACGCCAGACTTTCCGGCTTCGAGAACGGCGGCACGCGCGATTTCGACATCTCGGCGCTGGCGACGATCACCGACCGCGCCTATGAGGCGCTGGCGCCGGTGCAATGGCCGGTGACGCCGGAGTTTCCGACCGGCGCGCCGCGGCTGTTCGAGGCCGGCGGCTTCTTCACGCCGGACCGCAAGGCGCGCTTCGTGCCGGTCGCCCCGCGCGCGCCCCGGAATGCGACCAGCCGCGACTACCCGCTGGCGCTCAACACCGGCCGCGTCCGCGACCACTGGCACACCATGACGCGCACGGCGAAGTCGCCGCGGCTCAATCTGCATGTGTTCGAACCCTCCGCCGAATTCCATCCCGAGGACGCACGGCGCGAGGGCCTCGAGAACGGCGCGCTGGTGCGCCTGCGGTCGGCCCATGGCGCGATGGTGGCCCGTGTGGCGATAACAGCCGAGCAGCGGCGTGGCTGCGTGTTCGTGCCGATGCACTGGAGCGGCGAGTTTGCCGGCGAGGCGCGCATCAACGCGCTGGTCAATCCCGCGGTCGACCCGATCTCCGGCCAGCCGGAGCTGAAGCACACGCCGGTGCGGGCCGAGCCCTATTCGCCGAAATGGCACGTCTTCATCCTGAGCCGCCGCGAGATCGAGCGGCCTGCCGCCGGCTACTGGGTGCGCGGCCGGCTGGAGCGCTACTTCCGCATGGAGCTGGCGTTCGACGAAGCTCCGGCGAACTGGGACGAGTGGGCGCGGGGCCGGCTCGGGCTCACCGAGGCCGAGATCGAATGGATCGCCTATCGCGATCCCGGGGCAGGGCGCTATCGGTACGGTGCGGTCCGCGACGGCAGGCTGGAGGGATGCGTGTTCGTCGCGCCCGACCACAGGCTGGTCGCGCGCTCCTGGCTGTCGGGCTTGTTTGCCGAAGAACCGCTATCGCCGGCCGCGCGGATGTCGCTGCTGGCGGGACGGCCGGCCGATGCCCGCGAGGATGTCGGACAAGTCGTCTGCTCCTGCTTCGGGATCGGCCGCAACCAGATCGCGGCCGAAGCGCTGAAGGGCGCGTGCGACGTGGCGGATATCGGCAGGCGGCTGAAAGCCGGCACCAATTGCGGCGCCTGCCGGCCGGAGATCGCAAAGCTGCTGCAGGCGAGCGCGCCGGCCGCGCAGCCGGCGTAAGAATGTCCCGACACGCTCTCCGCGACATGGCCGGGCTTGTCCACGTCGTTCTCGCCGTGCGGCAACCGGAGGCGTGAATGCCCGGAACGTCCAACATAGCGCAGGGCGCGGCCTCATCCGCCGCCCGGCACCAGGGCTGTCACCCGCCGCCGTAGCTCTGCACCAGGCTGCCGGCCACCAGCGACCAGCCGTCGACCAGCACGAAGAAGATCAGCTTGAAGGGCAGCGACACCACGACGGGTGGCAGCATCATCATGCCCATCGACATCAGGACCGATGCCACCACGAGGTCGATGATCAGGAAGGGGAGGAACAGCAGGAAGCCGATTTCGAAGGCGCGCTTCAGTTCCGAGATCATGAAGGCCGGCACCAGGATGCGCAGCGACATGTCTTCGGGGGTTGCCGGGCGCGCCTCACCCGACATGTCCATGAACAGCTTCAAGTCCTTCTCGCGCACGTTCTTTTGCATGAATATGCGCAGGGGTCCCGCGGCGCGCTGCAGGGCGTCCTCGACGCCGATCTGGTTGGCGATCAGCGGCTTGACGCCGTCGTCGTAGGATTTCTGCAGCACCGGCCCCATCACGAAGGCCGTGAGGAACATCGCCAGCGCGATGATCACCGAGTTCGGCGGCGCGGTGGCCGTGCCGAGCGCGGTGCGCAGCAGCGACAGCACCACCACGATGCGCGTGAACGACGTCATCATGATCAGGATGGACGGTGCGATCGACAGGATGGTCAGGAGCGCGATCAGCTGGATCGCGCGCTCGGTGACGCCGCCGCCACCCTGGCCGAAATTGATGCTGATATCCTGCGCGAGCGCCGGATCGGCCAGCGATCCGGCGGCAATCAGAACAAGGAGGGAAAAAACTCTACGCGGAAGGTTTGCGATCCTCACGAAGGATGCTTTGGCCGTCCCAGCAGGGATGCCATCTCATCTTCGAGATTTTCAAAGCTGGTCTTCTGCGGCGCAGGCGAGGGGGCCTCGACGCGGAGCGGCCGCGGAGGCGGCGCTTCCGGCTGCACGGGCGGCGCGACATTGTCGGTGCCGGCCGGACGGCGCAGCGCCGCTTCCAGCCGCTGCGCCATTTCCGCAAGATTCTGGTCGGCCGACGAGGCCGGCGGCGGCGGGGGAGGCGGCGGGGGCGGTGCAGCGGCACGCTCGCGCATCGGCGCTTTCGGCGCATCGGGTGCGCGCACGGGACGCGGCATCATTGGCTCGCTTCGGGGCATTGGCTCGCTTCGGGGCAATGCTTCGCTTCGGGGCAATGCCTCGCTGCGCGGCATCATATCGCTGCGCGGCAACGGCTCGCCTCGCGGCAACGGCTCGCCTCGCGGCATGCGCGGCGGCAACGGCTCGGCGCGTGGCTCGCTGCGGGGGCTCATCGGCTCTGGCGCGAAGCCGGCCAGCGGATCCGACGGCCGCTCCATCGACGGCCGCTCCATCGACGGCCGCTCCATCGGCGGCCGCTCCATCGGCGGCGGCGGAGGCGGCGCCGCAGGCGCGCGGCGGCGGGCCTCGTCGGCAAAGGAGGGACGCGCCGTACGCGGCGGCAGCTCGGGCAGAACCGGCTCGACAGGTTCGAACGATTCGACCCGCAGCGGCTCGCCTTCCCAGGCGGCGTCAGGAAGCGGAGCGATGCGCGGCGGCGCTTCGCCGGTTCCGGGACGCTGCGGGATGGCATCGCGCTGCGGCATGCTGGAATGGGCGCGGACGATGTTGGTCTCGACGACGACGTCGCTGGGGCCGCCGATCATCAAGAGATGCTCGATGTTGTCGCGGCGGACCAGCACGAGGCGGCGGCGGCCATCGACCGCGGCGGCATCGATCACGGCAAGCCGCGGCATCCTTCCGCGGCCGGTGCTGGCGCCGAGTCGGTTGCTGGCGAACTGGCGGACAAGCCAGGCGGCGCCGCCGATCAGCGCCAGAACGCCGACAAAAATCAGGAAACCTAACAGATAGTTTTGCGACAACATGGGGTGTCCCCGGCCAACTGGCCCTTCATCAGTTCTGGTTTCGACCGACGCGGGCAACTAAAGCGTGCCGCATCAGGCGAAAACAACGCCCGAGATCAGCCTTATTCCTTAATTCCCCACGGCAAAAACCTGCCGCCCGCTCAAGTAATAGACCAAGAATCGGTCGGACCAAAACGACTTCTGGCCAGGGGCTGCGCATTGCCGTTTGCTGGTTAACGCAGGTTTCGTGGCGAAAATGCGCTTGCTTTGCCGCAACTCTGCGGACTCTTGCGCTTTGCGCCGCTTCGCGCCGATTTCTTAACCTGTTGTTAACCATACAGGCGGCAAATTCTGCCTACCTCGGGCGTCCCGGCTTGGGGCAACCGGGGAGCGCGAGGCCGATGGCCATTAACGATTTGCCGATGCTCTCGGCGCTCCGTACCAAGATGCAGTGGCACCAGGAGCGACAGCGGGTGCTCGCCGAAAACATCTCCAATTCCTCGACGCCGAACTTCAAGCCGCGCGACCTGGTCGAGCCCCAGTTCGACCAGAAGGCAGGCACCGTCGTCGGCGGAATGGCGACGCTCGCCATGACCAAGACCAGCGCGAGCCACATGGGCTCGTCCGATCCGGGCCCGAGTTTCAAGCATGACGGCGGCAGAAGCGGGTTCCAGACCCGGCCCGCCGGCAATGCCGTCAATCTCGAGGACCAGATGCTGAAGGTCTCCGCCAACCAGATGGACTACGCGGCGGCGACCTCGCTCTACAGCCGCAGTCTTGGCCTGATCAAGACCGCGATCGGCAAGCGTTGAGGCTTGAGGCAATAAGGGGAGCAGACCATGGCCAATGACGCCGGCGACTTTGCAAGATCGATGAGCATCGCCACCTCCGGCCTGCGCGCGCAGGCCGGGCGCATGCGGGTGATCTCGGAAAACATCGCCAACGCCGATTCGACGGCGCAGACCGCCGGCGGCGATCCATACCGGCGCAAGATCCCGAGCTTCACTTCCGCGCTCGACCGGTCGCTCGACGCCAGAGTCGTGACGCTCGGCCGGGTGCGCACCGACCAGGGCGCTTTCCGCGTCAAGAACGAGCCCGGCAATCCGGCTGCGGATGCCAACGGTGACGTGAAGTATCCCAACGTCAATCCGCTGGTCGAAATGACCGACATGCGCGAGGCGCAGCGGTCCTACGAGGCGAACCTCAACATCATCAGCGCGACGCGCCGGATGATCCAGCGCACGCTCGATATCCTCAAGGCCTGAACAGGAAGGTTTGAAACATGGCTTCACCGACCGTTGCCGCCAATGCTTACGCCAGTCTCGCCAAGATCATCGGCCAGGCCGACCCCGCGGGGAAGGGCGCCGAGACCGGCGGTCCCTCCTTCAGCGCGGTTCTGAAGGACGCTCTCGGCAGCGTCGTCGACGCCGGCAAGAAATCCGACGCGCAATCGGTGGCGATGGCCTCGGGCAAGGCCAACGTGATGGACGTGGTGACGGCGGTGGCGGAAACCGACGTCGCGGTCTCCACGCTGGTCTCGGTGCGCGACCGCGTGATCCAGTCCTATGAAGACATCATGCGGATGCCGATCTGATTTTTGGTGTCATTCCGGGCTCGCCGCCACGCGGCGCCCCGCAATGACAAGGATAGAGTGGAGCAGGAAATGACCGGAGCCGAAACCCTCGACGTGGCGCGCGATGCGATCTGGACCATCGTGGTGGTGTCATCGCCGCTGATGGTGGTGGGCCTGGTGGTCGGCGTCGTGGTGTCGCTGTTCCAGGCGCTGACTCAGATCCAGGAACAGACGCTGATCTACGTGCCGAAGATTCTCGCGATTTTCGTCACGCTCTTGTTGGCGCTGCCGTTCATGGCCGATTCCCTGCATGGTCACATGATGCGGATATCATCGCGAATCATCGGCGGATAATGCACTCTCCATGAGTCATGCGTGTCGACATCTCGGTACTGCCCGTCCTCGCCGCGACCTTCATGCTGGTTTTTGCCCGCATCGGCGCGATGGTGATGCTGTTGCCGGGAATCGGCGAAACCAATATTCCGACCCGCATCAAGCTTTCGATCGCGCTGCTGCTCACGCTGATCATCCTGCCGCTGCACCGCGCGGCCTATCAAGTCGACATGACCTCGCTGACGCCGCTTCTGGTGCTGATGCTGCACGAGATCGTGGTCGGCATCGTGCTGGGGGCGACGGCGCGCGTGACGCTGGCGGCGCTGGCGGTGGCGGGCTCGGTGATCGCACAGCAGCTCGGCCTCGGTTTCGTCACCGCGGTCGACCCCACGCAGGGCCAGCAGGGGCTCCTGATCGGCAACTTCCTCACCATCCTCGGGCTGGCGCTGCTGTTTGCCACCGACAGCCACCATCTCGTCATCGCGGCGCTGAACGAGAGCTACCGCATCTTCTCGCCGGGCGAGCTCTTTCCGAGCGGCGATGTCGCGGCGCTGGCGACGCGCGCCTTCACCGCCGCGTTCAAGATCGGCCTGCAGCTTTCGGCGCCGTTCCTGGTGTTCGGCCTGGTCTTCAATATCGGGCTTGGCATCCTGGCGCGGCTGATGCCCCAGATGCAGGTGTATTTTGTCGGCGTTCCCCTGTCGATCCTCGCGGGCTTCCTGGTCCTCGGGCTGGTGCTGTCGGCCCTGATGGGAGCCTTTCTCGATTACTTCATCGGCGTGATGCATCAGCTCACGCCGCTCAGATGAGGTGATCGATGGCGGAGGACGATACCGAGCGCACAGAGGACCCTACCCAAAAACGTCTCGACGATGCGCTGGAGAAGGGCGATGTCGCCAAGAGCCAGGAGGTCAACACCTGGTTCATCATCGCCGGCGCCACCTTGGTGCTGTCGACCTTCTCGGGCTCGATGGGCGGCGGCATCCTCAATCCGATGCGCAATCTGGTCGCCAATTCCTGGATGATCCGCACCGACGGGCCCGGGCTGCTGGCGCTGCTGCAGAACATCGAATACGCGCTGATCGTCGCCGTCGGCGTTCCCTTCCTGCTGCTGATGCTGGCCGCGGTCGCCGGCAACATGATCCAGCATCGGCTGGTATGGTCGACCGAATCGCTGACGCCGAAGTGGAGCAAGATTTCGCCCGGCGCCGGCTTCAAGCGCATTTTCGGCAAGCAGGCGGTGGCGAATTTCGTCAAGGGCCTGTTCAAGCTGGTGGCGCTCGGGGCCGTCATGACCGCGGTGCTGTGGCCGGAGCGCCATCGCCTGGAAGCCATGGTGCGCTTCGATCCGGCGGCGCTGATGGGCGTGACGATCAGCCTGACCCTGCAACTGATGGGCGCCGTGGTGGCCATGCTCGCGGTGGTCGCGGTGCTCGACTACTTCTTCCAGTACCGGCAGTGGTACGAGCGTCAGAAGATGACGCTGCAGGAGATGAAGGAGGAGTACAAGCAGTCCGAAGGCGATCCGCACATCAAGGGACGCATCCGGCAATTGCGTCAGCAGCGCATGAAGAAGCGCATGATGGCCCAGGTTCCCAAGGCCAGCGTCGTCATCACCAACCCGACCCACTATTCGGTGGCGCTGGCCTATGACCGCAGCATGCCGGCGCCGGTCTGCGTCGCCAAGGGCGTCGACAACATCGCGTTCAAGATCCGGGAAATCGCCAAGCAGCACGACATCCCGATCGTCGAGAACGTGCCGCTGGCGCGCTCGCTCTATGCCACGGTCGACATCGACGAGGAAATCCCGGCCGAGCATTACCATGCGGTGGCCGAGATCATCGGCTTCGTGATGCGGCTCAAGCGCGGGTTTTCGTCGCGAATCTGAGGAGTAGCGGGAAGGCAGCCCCGCAAAACGCCGAATAACCGCCTGACGGGCTTGCGTTTACCCCTCCGATTCAGGCACTCACTGGAGCAAGCGAAAGCGACAGGCCGTGTCTCTTTATATGTCCGCCGAGAGCCAGAACGAATTCGAGCCGGAGCCGGCCGCCGTCCATGAGCCGCCGCGGCGCGGCAGCATCATTCTGGTGCTGGTGGTGGCCGCCGCCCTGGTCGGGGCCGCGGTCGCCCTGATGACGCTCGGGCGCGTCCACGCCCAGCCCTATATTCTCGGGCTCCTCGCCGTGCTCGCGATGATAGGGCTGTTCAACCTGTTCGCCCTCGCCGCCGGCATCATCCGCTTTGCCGACCGCACCGCCGACAATTTCATCATCAGCCGCATCGCCAACCACGCCTATGACGGCCTCGTTGTCACTGACCCCCGCGGCCATGTGGTCTATTTCAACACGGCGTATCTGAACCTGACCGGGGCTGCAGGCCCGCAGGATGTCCGCCCGGTCGAGCGCGTCTTCATCGGCAATCCCGATGTCTCCGAAGCGGTATTCCGCCTGCTCAAGGCCGCGCGCGAAGGCAAGCGCCAGCAGGAGGAGGTCCGCATCGCCGGGCAGGACGGCGGCCACGGCCGCTGGCTGCGCATGCGGGTGCGGCCGCTCGGCGGGGGAAAACGCGAGGCCAAATACGCGGTGTGGTCGATTGCCGACATCACCCGCGACCGCGAACGCCAGGAGGACGTGTTCCAGGAGCTGCAGCACGCCATCGAATATCTCGACCATGCGCCTTGCGGGTTCTTCTCGGTCAACCGCGCCGGCGAGATCGCCTATGTCAATGCGACGCTCGCCAACTGGCTCGACCATGACCTCGCGGAAATCGGCTCGGGCGGGCTCAAGCTCACCGACATCGTCTCCGGCGACGGCGCGGCGCTGCTGACCTCGATCGTGCCGGCGCCGGGCGAAGTCAAGACCGAAGTGTTCGACATCGACCTGCGCATGCGCGGCGGCAAGACCATGCCGGCGCGGCTCTATCACAGGCTCGCCTTCGGCGCCGACGGCGCGCCGGGCGCCTCGCGCACGCTGGTGATCAACCGCGCCCGCGACGAGCATTCCGATCCGCAGCGCGCCGCCGAAGTGCGCTTCATGCGCTTCTTCGACCATACGCCGATGGCGATCGCCACCGTCGACCGCAGCGGCAATGTGGTGCGCGCCAATGCGCGCTTTGCAAAGCTGGCGCAAAGCCTTGGAGGCGATGGTGCGGCCACGAAGTCGATCTTCCGCGCCGTCAATCCGCGCGACCGCAACGTCCTGATTTCGGCCATCAACCAGGCCGCCGAGGGGCAGGGCGACATCACCCCGGTCGAGGCCATGCTCGACGGCACCCGCGAGCGCTGGGGCCAGTTCTTCGTCACCACGGTCGAGCAGCAGGACCGCGAGACCGAGGCGGCCATCGTCTATCTGCTGGAGACCACCGAGCGCCGCGCGCTGGAGAACCAGATCAACCAGTCGCAGAAGATGGAGATGGTCGGCCAGCTCGCCGGCGGCATCGCCCACGACTTCAACAACGTGCTCTCGGCCATCATGATGGCCAACGACTTCCTGCTGAACGCGCACAAGCCGACCGATCCGTCGTTCCAGGACATCATGCAGATCAAGCAGAATGCGACCCGCGCCGCGACGCTGGTGCGGCAGCTGCTCGCGTTCTCGCGCCGCCAGACCCTGCGCCCTCAGGTGCTCGATCTTGGCGATGCGCTTTCCGATCTCACCATGCTGCTGCGCCGGCTGATCGGCGAAAAGGTCAAGCTCGATCTCGTGCACGGCCGCGACCTCTGGCCGGTCAAGGTCGACGTCTCCCAGTTCGAGCAGGTGATCGTCAACCTCGCCGTCAACGCGCGCGACGCCATGCCCGAGGGCGGCACGCTGACGGTGAAGACCGGCAATGTCACCGCCGACGATGCCGCCCAGCTCTCCTACAAGGGCATGCCGGCGGCGGACTACGTGCGCATCGACATGATCGATACCGGCACCGGCATTCCGCCTGATATCATCGACAAGATCTTCGAGCCGTTCTTTTCCACCAAGGAGGTCGGCAAGGGCACCGGGCTTGGCCTGTCCACGGTGTACGGCATCGTCAAGCAGACCGGCGGCTTCGTCTATGTCGAGTCCGAGGCCGGCAAGGGCACCGCATTCCACATCTTCCTGCCGCGGCACCGCCAGGAACTCGAGCCCCAGGTCGAGCCGCAGGCCACCAACGGCGCGGCTGTGGAAGCGGCCAAGCCGAAACCCGATCTCACGGGGCAGGGCACCATCCTCCTGGTCGAGGACGAGGATGGCCTGCGCGCCCTCAATGCGCGCGGCCTTCGCTCGCGCGGCTACAGCGTCATCGAGGCCGCCAACGGCATCGAAGCGATCGAGGCGCTGGCGGAAAAGGACGGCGCCGTCGATCTCGTCGTCTCCGACGTGGTGATGCCGGAGATGGACGGCCCGACCATGCTCAAGGAAATGCGCGCCAAGAATCCGGCGCTGAAGATCATCTTCGTGTCCGGCTACGCGGAAGACGCCTTTGAAAAGAGCCTGCCGGAAAACCAGCAGTTTGCCTTCCTGCCCAAGCCTTTCACGCTGGCGCAATTGGTCGCGGCAGTGAAGGAAACCATGACCGCGTCGTAACCATTTGAAGCAACTTGCCTAACTGTCGCATCCCCGCGACCGAGGGCCGCAGCCGCGGCTCCGTTTATGCGCTTTTCTTTTGGGCATCTCTGCCCATCTTAGAAGCGCTTCCCCATGCCGGGGATTCCAAGGGAACAACCATGAAATTCACCCAGCGTACGCATGGCATGATCAAGGCGATCGCCGTCGTTCTGTCGTTGGCACTCCCCACCGTGATCGCGGCCTCCTATGCCGACGCCCGCGTCGGCGGCGGTGGCAGTTCGGGTTCTCGGGGCTCGCGAACCTTTTCCGCGCCGCCGTCCACGACCACGGCGCCGGGCACCACCCAGAATATGAACCGCACCATGGCTCAGCCGGGCAGCCCGAGCGCACCGGCCGCAACCGGCGGCGGTTTCTTCAACCGCCCGGGCATGGGCATGCTCGGCGGCCTTGCCGCGGGCTTCCTCGGCGCCGGCCTGCTCGGCATGCTGTTCGGCGGCGGCCTGTTCTCGGGCTTGGGCGGCTTTGCCTCGATCCTCGGCCTGATCCTGCAGGTCGGCCTGATCATCCTGGTGGTGCGCCTGGCGATGTCCTGGTGGCAGCGCCGCAACGCGCCGGCCTATGCCAGCGCGGGCGCCGGTCCCGCGCCGGCCCAGAACCCGCAGGCCAACTACCGCAGCGCCATGGGCTTCGGGCTTGGTTCGAGCGCACCGCCGCTGGAAATCAAGCCGGAGGACTATGAAGCGTTCGAGCGCCTGCTTGGCGAAATCCAGGCCGCCTGGTCGAACGAGGATGTTTCGAAGCTTGAGCGCCTCGCGACCCCCGAAATGGTGTCCTATTTCGCCCGCGATCTCGCCGACAACAAGGCGCGCAACGCGGTCAACAAGGTCACCGGTGTCAAGCTGCTGCAGGGCGATCTTGCGGAAGCCTGGCGCGAGGGCGATGCCGACTACGCCACCGTCGCGTTGCGCTTTGCGCTGGTCGACAAGACCTTCGACCGCAACACCGGCCAGGTTATCGCCGGCAGCGACCAGCCCAGCGAGGCGACCGAGGTCTGGACCTTCGTCCGCCACCGCGGCGGAAACTGGGAATTGTCCGCGATCCAGCAGACCAGCTGATCGCACGACCGGAGCAATCGTCAAGCGCCGCGGCCTGGCCGCGGCGCTTTTGCTTGGCGATGTTTCACTTCACGAACCCAGAAGCAAAATCAGCTACTTACTCGTAACTTCTCTTGAAAATGGCGACGAAATTGCCGGAATCGGGAAAGAACGAAATCAATTCCCAGCCGTCCGTCCCTAGCTCGTTAAAGCGGTCCTGAGCGGACCTCAGCGCCGATCCTACCGGACGCTGCCCGAGCACATCGCCGATCTCGTCCTTCATGATGTCGAAGCTGCTCCTCTCGGGCTGAGGATGGAGCGCGCTTCTGAGGTGCCCTAGGGACTGCTCAAATCGAGCGTCGCTCTGTGTGAACGGACGCTCCATCCGCTCCACGTAGTACTGCCACCGGCTCATTTGGGTTTCCGGGGCTTCACCACGGCCTTGAACGCCTTCTCCGCGCCCTTGTGCGTCTCATCGGCTTCCGCGTTCACGGCCGCCTGTATGAAGCGCTTGGATTGCTCCGGATCGTCAGGCTGGTGCCGGACCTGCGGTCGGCTGTGCGCCGACGCCTTGCGCTTGGGGTCTTGTGTCAAGGTCAAATGCTCCCTGCGCCGCTTCCGGCGAGATGATTGTTAGCGGATACTTTCCGCACACCTTGTCGATGCCGCTCCAATTGTAGAGTGAGACAAGCGGTATCTTGCTTCCTTTCTCATCGTTGTCGCGAGTGTGAAACTCGGTCGCTCCATAGATGGTTGCGGTCGCAAGGTGAATGGCGTCGGCTGTGTCCATGACCTTCTGCGGCGATCCCTTGGATGGGTCGGCCGGCCGAAAATAGAACTCTCTAATTTCACTAGCTCGCAACAGAATGTTGCGATTGATTTCCACCTCAACGAAGTGAACCGCATCAAACATGCCAAGATACTGCTTGGCCGCGCCGGGCTTCTTAGCTTCCAACTTCGATGGGATAACCTCCAAATGGGTTATCACTGAGGTGGCGATTACGTTCTCTTTCCCCTTGTTGCTTTCGAGAATTTGCTGCACGCCAGCCTTTTTCGTCGGAGAGACCGGCTCGTCGCCAAGGACCTCATAGAACAGGCACGCGTCCCAATAATAGGAAGGATTAGACGCCATTTAGATGTTCCAGATCATCGTTGGATCGCTCAATGCCTTTGAACAGGCCACGCAAATCCAGCAGATGTGGAGGGTTCTCAAATTCGCTGGCGGCTTCGATATCATCCATCGCTACCCGCACTGGGAACGGACTGTCTTTTGTATAAGTTAGGCGCCCAAATACTCGCACTGTTTTGAACAGAAACTTGCGCATCAATTCGCGCTTCGCTTCAGGAAACGTGCAAGTGATGCGCTCTGCCCCGATGGGTGGGATAATGACGAACTGATGCTCGCCTTCGATGTCAGCAACCTGCCTCAGGTCGCCAACAACCGTCCCCAGAGAAGCGCCCTCGAACCACTGCGGCGGAGTTTCGATTTCGATTTTCTTTGCCGCTATTGCTTCGGAGCGCGCCTTAAAGCGAGCATCCAAATTGATGGTTCGATGCCCGTCGCTGATCCATAGTCGGCTATAGTCGTCCTCGCGCTTCTTTTCGGCTAGCTCCGCGAGAGTTTGGGCGAAAGAAGAATCTAGTCGCTCGTCAATCTCTCCGCCTGTCTCGACGCGCTCAAGCTGCTCAAGGGTCCACTCGAAGGCGGGAAGCGGATCGTATGTCGCCCGCTTAGGAACGGGATGAAACGTCAGATTTGTTGGGTTCACCTTTTCGGCGTTGACGATTTCATACTCGGTTTGGCGCTGCGCGGCGTCTAGATACGTTCGTTCCGCTTGAGCGAGCGCAGACAATAGCTTCCGCAGCTTGTCTACAAGGGCGTGCGCAAGCACATTTCCCCTGTGACCAGGATGGCCTTCGATATGAAGCGTTATGTCTCTCTTGGGCATATTCCAACGCTCTTTCAGCCCAGCGACGAGTCCCGGTAAGTGAGGCGCTTTCCAACCATACCACGAATAGCCCGCTTTGTCCGCTCAACGTCGTCAATGCCGAGCGCCACGCGCGTGTTCTGGCGGAAGTCGAACTCTGCCAGATAACGGTTAAGATGCTTCTTATCGACGTGCTGGTAAACGCCTACAAGGCCGCGCTTTAGGACGCTGAAAAAGCCTTCCAGCGTGTTGGTGTGCACGCGCCGCGCGTCCATTCGAACTTGGAATGATCGACCATTTCGTGGCTGGTGAACGGGGTCATGCGGTAGCGCGCCGTGGTGTCAGTCACGAACCGGCTGTCCTTGTGAATGTGCTCCCGGACAATGCCCATGGCGCTGCGATAATCCAGCAATTGGGAGCGGATGTCGCCGCCGCGCTCAACGAGGCTCAGGACGATTGGGTTGTGCGTCTTGCGGCGAAAGCCAGCCGGGCGCTTTGTCTTGCGGGACCGCGCCAGTTCGGTTTCGTCGGCCTCAACGACCTTCCCAGCGCCGCCAAGCTGGCTAACGACGCCCGGGGCCATGGCATGGCGGATGCGGTGGGACAGGTGCCAAGCGGTTTTCATGCCGCAGCCGAGCGTCCGCTGAAGCTGGCGGGTAGAGATACCTTTCTTGCTGCTGCAAAGCAGGTGGATGGCCTGAAGCCACAGGCGGAGCGGCAGATGGCTGTCCTCGAAAATCGTCCCAATCCGGACGGTGAACTGCTTGCGGCAGGCGTAGCACTTGCGGAGGCCGACACGGGTGGTTTTGCCTTCAAGGCGGCCAATCCGGGCATGATCCGCGTTCTCGCAATGGGGACATACCGGGCCGTTCGGCCGAAGCTCCGCCTCGACGTAAGCAAACGCTGCTACCTCGTTGTGAAACCTAGCGTCGCTGAGAACAGACTTGGCCATGGGCGGAAGCTCCTATAGCCGAATCGAATCATTTTCCACTGGGTGTGTCAAGTGAAACATCGCCTTTTGCTTTGGCTCGGCAAATGCGGAATATTGCCGTGTTTCGCGGGTTTATCCGCTTGCAGCATAACAACAATAATTGGGAGGAACTTCATGCGCGCCTTTACCAAATGCGTCCCGCCGCTCTGCCTGGCCCTTGCCATCGTCGCAGCGCCCGCGGCCTTTGCGCAGTCCGCCAACACCAGCTTCTTCCTCACCAGCGCCGGCCCGGGCAAGGGCGGAGATCTCGGCGGCATCGCCGGCGCCGACCGGCACTGCCAGTCGCTGGCGCAGGCCGCCGGCGCGGGCGGCAAGACCTGGCGCGCCTATCTCTCGACCCAGGCGGCCGACGGCCAGCCGGCGGTGAACGCCAGGGACCGCATCGGCAAGGGGCCATGGCAGAACGCCAAGGGCGTCGTCGTCGCCAGGGACGTCGCCGACCTCCACAGCGCCGCCAACAACCTGACCAAGCAGACCGCGCTTTCCGAAAAAGGCGAGGTCATCAACGGCCGCGGCGATACCCCTAACCGGCACGACGTGCTGACGGGATCGCAGGCCGACGGCACCGCCTTTGCGGCCGGCGACGACCGCACCTGCAAGAACTGGACGAGCAGCACGCAGGGCGCGGCGATGGTCGGCCATTCCGACCGCATCGGGCTGGGCGACGATGACGCCTCGAAATCGTGGAACGCGTCGCATCCCTCGCGCGGGCCTGACGGCGGCTGCTCGCAGGCCGACCTCAAATCGACCGGCGGCGACGGCCTCTTGTACTGCTTCGCGGCGAACTAGCGCCGGCGAAACGGGGGCTTCTTGGCGCGTTGCCGGCGCAGGATGTAGCTTCGCGTGAAACGGAGCTACATCCTTTGCATGTGAGGAAACGCCGATGCGCTACCAGCTCTACTACTGGCCGATGATCCAGGGACGCGGCGAATATGTCCGCCTCGCGCTGGAGGATGCCGGCGCCGCCTATGACGACGTCGCCCGCGACGACATGTCGGCGATGACAAGGATGATGGAGGCCAAGGGCACGCCGCCCTTTGCGCCGCCGTTCCTGAAAGCCGGCAAGCTGGTGATCGCGCAGACCGCCAACATCCTGCTCTATCTCGGCAGCCGCCACGGTCTCGCGCCGAAGACGGAAGGCGGAAAATTATGGGTGCACCAGCTGCAGCTTACGATCGCCGACCTCGTGCTGGAAATTCACGACACCCACCATCCGCTCGGGCCATCGCTGTACTATGAAGACCAGCGCGCGCCGGCGAAGCGGCGCACGGAGGATTTCTGGGGCGAGCGCGTGCCGAAATATCTCGGTTATTTCGAGGGCCTGATGCAGAACGGCGGCACCGCCTACATCACCGGGCGCAAGGCGAGCTATGTCGATCTTTCGCTGTTCCAGATCGTCGCCGGCCTGCGCTATGCGTTCCCGAAACGCATGAAGGCGTTCGAGGGCGAGGTGCCGCATCTGGTCGAACTGCACGACCGCGTCGCGGCGCGGCCGAACATCAAGGCGTATCTGGCAAGCGAGCGCCGCATTCCCTACAACGAGCAGGGGATCTTCCGGCACTACAAGGAGCTGGATGGATAGGCGGCGTCATTGCATGACGGGCGCGATTGCATGACGGGCGCGGTTACCTGCTTCTGCCATCCACCGGCGTCATGTTCAGCTTCGACAGCTCGACGCCGTCCATGCAGCTGACATTGACGGCCACCACCGCGGTGCCGTCGGGCCTGGTGCCACGCGCAAACACCTCCACGCCGCAATCGACGCACATCTGGTGGTGGATGGCGTGCCGGTTGAAGAGATATTCCTTCAGGTTCTCCTCGCCGGCGCGCAGCTGGAAGCTTGCCGGGGGAACGAAAGCGAAGTGCAGCCCCTTCTTGGTGCAGATCGAGCAGTTGCAGGCAGTGACCATGGCGAGATCGCTGGTGCATTCGAACCGCACCTGGCCGCAATGGCAGCCGCCGGTGAATGTCTTGCTGTCGGCCATCGCGCTTCCTCGTCAAACGCCGGGCACGCAACGATAGCGCACCTTCGGCGGGTAGTCAGCATAACCGGCGAGGCGAGCGCACGTTCCTTGCGGCGGCGCGCTACTCGTCCTTGCCGCGGGTGATTGCGATCCAGGCCTCGGTCTTGTTGCGCTGGCATTCGAGGTTGAGCCGGCGGAAGCGCATCGTGATCTTGTCGCCGCGGAACAGCCCCATGCGCTTGAGGCAGCGCGTCGCGCCGGTCGTGGTGTCGTCCTTGGTTATGGTGAAGACGATGGCGGCCATGGCGCCGACCAGCGAGATGAATTCCGGCGACGGCTTGCGGTTACCCTTGGCATAAAGCTCGATGGAATAATTGTCGCCGCGGCAAGCCACCGACAACTCCTTGGCCAGCGGATGCGTCATGTAGACCGTATTGGCCGCCTTGAAGTTGACCTTCAGCCTGTCGATGTTGTTGGCCAGTTCCTTGGCGCTGTCGTCGCAACGGTCGGCAAAGGCCGGGGAGGCGGTGAACGCGGCGAACAGCGCGAACGCGGCGGCAAGGAAGATCGATCGGCGAAACGGTCGTCGTGATGTCATGTGCAGATGCCCCTTTGGGCCTATTGAAGCTTGGGTAAAGAGTCGGCGCAAGGCTGGCTTCTCTAGCGCGGAAACCGGCGAAAGTAACGGTCGATGAATGGCCGGTCGGCCATCGAGAACCTTCCCTTTGGCCAAAAAGTGCTTAGAACGGCTTTATCCCGGGACCGGCCGCGGCCGCCCCGGTCCCAAACCCGAGATATCGCCATGAACGCGCCCACCGCCTTCCCCGACCAGCAAAAGCCCGTACCGCCGTACAAGCACACCCCCCTGTTCCCGCTGGGCAAGGACGAGACGCCCTACAGGAAGATTGCGACCGAGGGGGTTCGGGTGGAGAAGGTGCTGGGACGCGACATGATCGTGGTCTCGCGCGAGGCGCTGCGGGCGCTGTCGGAAGCCGCCTTTGGCGACATCAATCATTATCTGCGGCCGGGGCATCTGAAGCAGCTGCGCTCGATCCTCGACGACAAGGAGGCCAGCGACAACGACAAGTTCGTCGCCTTCGACTTCCTCAAGAACGCCAATATCGCCGCCGGCGGCGTGCTGCCGATGTGCCAGGACACCGGCACCGCGATCATCATGGGCAAGAAGGGCTGCGACGTCATCACCGACGGCGACGACGAGGCGGCGCTGTCGGAAGGCGCACGCGATGCCTATCTGCGCCGCAACCTGCGCTATTCGCAGGTGTCGCCGCTGACGATGTACGAGGAGAAGAACACCGCCAACAACATGCCGGCGCAGTGCGAGATCTACGCCGAGGGCCAGGGGGATTCCGCAGGCGCCTACAAGTTCATGTTCATGGCCAAGGGCGGCGGCTCCGCCAACAAGAGCTTTCTGTTCCAGGCAACGCCCTCGGTGCTGACCAGGGATCGCCTGCTGGCGTTCCTGAAGGAGAAGATCATGACGCTGGGCACCGCGGCGTGCCCGCCATATCATCTCGCCATCGTGATCGGCGGCACCTCGGCCGAACTCTGCATGAAGACGGTGAAGCTCGCTTCCGCGCGCTATCTCGATGCGCTGCCGACCCACGGCTCGGCCGACGGCAACGCGTTCCGCGATCTCGAGATGGAGCAGGAAATCCTCAAGATGACGCAAAGCCTGGGGGTCGGCGCGCAGTTCGGCGGCAAGTATTTCTGCCACGACGTGCGCGTGATCCGCATGCCGCGCCATGGCGCCTCGCTGCCGATCGGGCTGGGCGTGTCCTGTTCGGCTGACCGCCAGGTGCTCGGCAAGATCACCAGGGACGGCATCTATCTCGAGGAGCTCGAGCATAATCCCGCGCAATACCTGCCCCAGGTCGAGCAAACGCTCGGCGGCGAGGTGGTCAGGATCGACCTCGACAAGCCGATGAAGGAAATTTTGGCGACGCTGTCGAAACATCCGATCAAGACGCGGGTCTCGATGACCGGCACCATGATCGTCGCGCGCGACTCCGCGCATTCCAAGCTGCGCGAACGGCTGGAAAAGGGCGAGCCGCTGCCGGATTACTTCAAGAACCACCCGGTCTATTACGCCGGCCCGGCGAAGACGCCGGACGGCTACGCGTCGGGCGCATTCGGCCCGACCACGGCGGGACGGATGGATTCCTTTGTCGACCAGTTCCAGGCCGCCGGCGGCTCGATGGTGATGGTGGCCAAGGGCAACCGCGCCCCCGCGGTGCGCGAGGCCTGCAAGAAGTATGGCGGCTTCTATCTCGGCTCGATCGGCGGCGCGGCGGCGAACCTCGCCGAGCACTGCATCAAGAAGGTCGAGGTGGTGGAATATCCCGAGCTCGGCATGGAAGCGATCTGGCGCATCGAGGTCGTCGATTTCCCGGCCTTCATCATCGTCGACGACAAGGGCAATGACTTCTTCAAGGAATTGAATCTGGGGTGAGGGCAATTGGCCTCGACGGATACAGCAAAGGCTGGGTCGCCGTTCTCCTGGATGGCGACCGGCAGGAGATATCCTTCCATAGCGACGTCGCGCAGGCTTTGTCCCGCCCATTCGAGAGGGCAGGAATTGATATTCCAATTGGAATGACCGATGACGGCGAGCGCTGCTGCGATCTGCTGGCGCGCGCGAAATTGCGGCCGCATGCTTCTCGCGTCTTTACCGGTGCACGCCGTTGGCTGTGGCGCGAATACAGCGATCCCGATGCCGCCAATCAGGAGGCACGGCGGCGCGAACAGAAGCGGGTTTCCCGCCAGCTTTGGCATCTGGGCAAAAAGATCATGGAGGTTGATGCCTTCGTGCGCGCGAATTCGTCTTGCGATGTACGAGAGGTCCATCCCGAATTGGTGTTCTTGCGACTGAACGACAACACGCCATTGCCCTCCAAGAAATCAGAAGCCGGAGATAGTCTTCGTCGACATTTGCTGGCGCGGCGAGGTTTTCGCGACCTGGATGCGTGGCTCTCGGGCTCGCGGCTGGGTACGGGTGCAAAGCGGGACGATGTACTCGACGCCTGCGCGGTCGCGATTGCCGTTCGTGATGTCGCTGAACGGATACCGGCGACAGCCCCGCCGATTGACGCGTATCGTCTGCCAATGCAAATCTGGTTTTGACAGCTCTGGCAGCCAATTGCGACGCACGGCATTTCAGGAAGCGAGCGTAAAATGATCGAATGGTTCGACGACCTCAAGGTCGGCATGCGCTTTAAGAGCGCGGCGGTGACGGTGTCGAAGGAGGACATCATCCGCTTCGCGAAGGAGTACGATCCGCAGCCCTTTCACCTCGACGATGAAGCCGCCAAGAAGACCATTCTCGGCGGACTCGCCGCATCCGGATGGCACACGGCCGCCATTGCGATGCGGCTCGCCGCGGACTCAAAACCGTTTGGCCCGCATCCGCTGTTCGGCGCCGGCGTCGACGATCTGCGCTGGCTCAAGCCGGTGCGCCCCGGCGACACCATTCATCTCGAGGGCGAGGTGACGGAGCTGGTGCCGTCGCGTTCGAAGCCGCATGGCGTCGCCCGCATCAAATGGACCGCCTTTAACCAGAAGGGCGAGGAGGTCTACACCTTCAACCCGATCGCAATCGTGCCGAGCCGGCCGAAGTGATGTGAGAGCAGCTCCTTTGCCTCGTCATGGCCGGGCCTGTCCCGGCCATCACGTCTTCATTCAATCTGACGGAAAGGAAGACGTGGATCACCGGGACAAGCCCGGTGATGACGCCGGAGTATGTGACGCGCTGAATGTTACGCCCGCGTTCCCGTGAAGGGGAAGCTGCCCATCGGGCCGATGCCCATTTCGCCGGACATGCTGTCGCCCGACACCTTGCCGGTGAAGGACAGCGTGAGCGGCATCGGATTGGTGATCGAGATCTTCCAGGCGACGTCGTCGCCGTTCACGGTGCCGTCGAAAATCTCACCGGAATTGCCGTCGGCGCCTTGCGTGCCGGTGAGCGTTGCGCCCGAAGCCTTGACCGACAGCGACGCCTTGCGCTCGCCCATCGGCGTGCTCATCGTCAGATTCCAGTTTCCGTCCACGGCCATCTTGGTCTCCCCGAAATTTGTAAGATGAAAGGTGCGCGCCGTTATAGACTATCACATCGCGCAAGCCGAGCGGTCTTGAGGGGATGTGGCGCGATTTCTTGCCGCGTCACTCGATACGCCGTGAATCAGGCGCGGGCAGCGGCGCGCAGGCGGCTGCCGACCAGGAGGCGGAAGGCGACGTACTGGATGGCGAACGCCGCGATCTTGGCGCCGATCAGCACCACCGTCACGTAGAACGTCCACAGCTTCATGTCGCCGGTCATGGCGACGGCCACGGTGCCGGCGGCGAGCACGAACATCAAGCCGGCCCAGGCGTAGCCGGCGAGGGTGACATATTCCGGAATGTTCTCGGTGACGATCGGCGGCAGGTAGCGCAGCAGCCAGCCGCGCTTGAGCATGATGAGACCGATGGCGAAATGCCCGATCGCGGGTTTTGCGAGCACGAAGCGCGGATCGTGGGTGAGGAGGGTGGCACCGCCGAGCACGACGACAAGGCCGAGGCTCGCCCAGGTCATGTAGCCGAGTGTCTGGCCCTTGATGCGCGCCCAGATCACCTGTGCGACCGCGCCGGCAATCGCCACTGACGTCGCCAGGATGACGTTGTCGGTGGCGAGGTAGATCACCAGGAAGACGATGGTGGAGAGAAAGTCGGAGCCGAGCCGCCGGAATACGTCTTTCATTGCTTCCTCAGTTCCTCTGAAAAGCGCTGCCATGGAAAGTTTGGACGGTCCGCGCCGGCAAGGTAATTCCGGCGCGGTGTCTTGTCACTGCGCACCGGCCGGCGGCGGGGCGTATTTCGCCCGCAAATATTGCGCGTACCAGTTGGTGAAGAAGATCGCGCAGTTGCGGGCGGCGAAGGCGATCAGGAGTCCGCCCCAGAACGGCAGCCACGGCACATACATCGTGGCGGCGTTGCCGATCATCATCAGCGCCATCGCCGCCGCCCACGCCCAGGTGATCACGTAATTGGCGCGGATAAAGGCGGGCCGTTTGGCGGTCTCGGCGTCGACGACCTCGAGCGCATATTGCAGCGTGAAGGGATAGCGGAACAGGATCGACAGCACCGACACCAGGAAGATGCCGGCATCGACGGCAAGGCGCACCGCCGAACCGCCAAGCGCAGGATCGATCGCCGTCACATAGAGGCCGGCGGCGGTGAAGGTGAGAACCGAACCGGCGGCAAGGATCTTGGTCGAGCGGGCGTACCAGCGGTCGTAGGCCATCACGGCGAGGCAGGCCGCGGCCGAGACGAACAGGCTGACGGCGGAGGATGCCACCAGCATCAGCCCGGCAAACACGCCGTAGGGAGCGAGGATCAGGAAGGCCTGCATGACACTCTCGGGGGCTCAATCTTTACATCGTAAAGATAGCGTACGGGCAGACTTGGGAGTCGTCAAGGAAAATCTTTACACTGTCAAAATGAGGTGATCGGAAGTCGAAGATAAACGATTTTGCAGCCTGTTACAGGAAGGGCTGTCATTCCGTTGTGAGCCCGGAATGACGCGGCAGATACCGTCAGTTCGCGCCGACCCAGTTGCCGTGAAAGCCGTCGGGCACGCGGTGGCCGAGATGCACCAGCGCCGCCGGGCCGGCCTCGATGTCCTGCGCGTTGAACACCGCAAGGTCGCTGCGGTTCTCCCGCGCGCGCCAGACCACCGCGAGCAGCCAGCCGTCGCCTTCGGCGGCATCCCTGCCGCGCTCGACAAAGACAGGCTCGGAGATGGTGTCGCCTGCGGGCAGCAGGTAGTTGGCGAGCCGCTTGCCCTTGCCGTCGACATGGACGATGCCCGAGAGCGCACCGAACATCGGCAGATCCGGATTGGCGCAGGCGTACCAGCCGTGGTTGGAAGCAAACCCGGCGCGGCGGTCGTCGATGCGCGGAAATTCGCCGGTGAGGTCGTCGAGATAGGTTTGGGAGAAGCGGTCGGTATTGCCGGCGAGATCGAAGGTCCAGCGGCAATAGCGGGCGCGCGACTTCTTCGGGTCAGTCGGCGAGCCGTCCGGATGGTTGAACAGCGGCGCTTCCTCGAACTGCATGACGTCGGCGATGATGCGGCTGCCTTCCTCCCACGCATTCATGATGTGGAAGACGTAACAGCTCTCGGCGCGGAACCAGACGATGTCCTTGGCCGCGCCGCTGCGCTTCATCACGCCGACATAGGCGCCTTTCTCCGGCTCCCAGGCGTAGGGCGCCTGCCCGCGCATCGCGCGCTCCATGCTGCCGGTGATCGGCAGCACGGGGAACAGCAGGTGGTTCTCGGTGACGATGAAGTCGTGCACCATGCTGGCATAGGGCGCGTCAAAGCGCTCGAAGCGGTTCACCGTGCCTGATGAAGAGACCGAGCCAAAGGAAAGCGTCGGCGTCAGCGGACCCGACGCATTGTAGCCGAAGAACACCATCTCGCCGGTCACAGGATCGACCTTCGGGTGCGCGGTGAAGGGGCCCTTGATGGCGCCGTCATAGTCGCAATAGCCGCGCCGGTTCAGAGTATCAGGCTCGATCTCGGTCGGCAGATGACCTTCCTCCAGCGCAAGAAGCCGGCCGGCGTGGAAGATGATGTTGGTGTTGGCGACGCCGCCATCGGTGGTGACGTCGGCGGGTGTGCCCGGCAGCTTGCGGCCGAAGCCGCCGAACAGCGCGCGGCCGGCATCGTGCTCGGCCTGCCATTTCGGCGTGCGGACCCAGCGGTTGCGATAGCTGGCGCGGCCGTTCTCCAGATGAAAGGCGTGCAGCATGCCGTCGCCGACGAACCAGTGCGCGCCGGGCGCATCGAACTGCGGGTTGGGGCCGTTGCGGTAGAGCGTGCCGTTCAGCTCGCGCGGCAATTCCCCCGAAATCTTCGGGAACGGCGCATCGCATTCCATCGGGATCGGCGCGAGATTGGTCCGGGGCGGATTGATCGTCACCTGGTCGTGCATGGCTCGCTCCCTCCGTCATATCTTTACATCGTAAAGATATGGGTAACGCTGACGCCGGTTCAGGTCAAGCGAAATCTTTACACTGTAAAAATTGCGACATATAAGTGGCGCATGGCCAGAAAAGCGAAGCAAAACAAGGCGCCCCGGCCGCGGAGCCGCAGCGCGGCGAAGCCGGCGGCAGCAAAGCAGGCGGTGCGGCGAACCCGCGCGGCGGCGGATTCTCCCTATCATCACGGCGCGCTGCGCGAGGCCTTGCTGAAGGCGGCGGAGAAGGTGCTGGAGCGCGACGGGCTGCCCGGGCTGACGCTGCGCGCGGTGGCGCGCGAGGCGGGCGTATCGCATGCCGCGCCCACCCATCATTTCGGCGATCTGGCGGGGCTGCTCAGCGAACTCGCGGCCATCGGCTATCGTCAGTTCAGCGCGGCGATGATCGCGGCCAACGCCGCCGGCTCGCTCGAGCAGAAGGGGCTGGCCAGCGCCAAGGCCTATGTCGACTTCGCGAAGGCGCACCCCGGAATGTACGGGCTGATGTTCCGCGCCGAACGGCTCGACATGTCGCGGCCCTCGCTTCACGACGCCGCCGAGGCGTCCTTCGCCGGACTCGTCCGCGGGGTCGCCGCCAGCCGCCACGAGCAGATCGATGCGGACGCGCTGTCGCTGGAGCAGGCCGGCGCGATCGTGCGCGCCTGGACCATGGTTCATGGCTTTGCCATGCTGCTGCTCGACGACCGCCTGACCGACGTGATGCGGCGCTTGCCCAAGGGCACCACCATGGACCAGCTGTTCGAGGCCGTGCTGAGAAGTCCCGAACCGAGGCCGTCCGCGGCCTAGCCTCCGGCGAAGCAACCCTTGCCGCGATGGCGCGTCGGCGGCAATCCTTCGGCGCGGTCGAGGTGCAGCTGCTTGAACCTGCCGCATCGGCCGGCCTGTCCGGGGAACGTATCGTTGCGCGGGACGTTCGCAATCTGGGGACGATTCGATCGCAATGCGGGAAACACCTGACAGCGAAGCGGAATCGTTCTAGAAGGGTGGCTTCGCCGCCGTCAGCTGCATTCGCGTTCCCAGCCGGTCATGCCCGCCATTTCATCGAACAAGCCGTATCGCATCGGCCGCTCCCGCACCGGGCTCGGCCTCTTCGCCACCAAGCCGATCAAGAAAGGCACCCGGATCATCCGCTATTTCGGGCCGATGCTTGATTGCAACAAGGAAGAGGACGATGCGATCGAGAACAAATACCTGTTCCAGATAACCAAGCGCTGGACCATCGACGGCTCGGTGCGCGAGAACGTCGCCCGCTACATCAACCATGCCTGCAGGCCGAACGCGGAATCCGACGTTCGCCCGCGCAAGCGCAAGGTGTTCATCCGCGCCATCAAGAACATCGAGCCGGGCGAGGAGATCAACTACGACTACGGCACCGATTACTTCAAGGAATACCTCAAGCCGATCGGCTGCCTGTGCGACGCCTGCGAGAAGAAGCGCAAGAAGAAGCGCGCCGAGGCGAGGGCGGAGAAGGCGCGGCTGAAGGCAAAGGCGGAGCGCAAGGCGCTCAGGAAGGCCGAGAAGCTGGCGAAGGAAAAAGCGAAGCAGGCGCACAGGGCGCGCGAAAAAAGCCGGCAAGCGCGCAAGCAGGCCGGCCGCAAGCAGCGCGATGGCTATATGAACGGACACGCGGCGCATCAGGTCCGTGCGGTCAGGTCCGATATCGCAACGCGGGCGCGAAGCAGCGAGAGCCACTCGGTCTAGGCGCCGGACCGGGTTTCCACGCGGGCGCACCGCATAGCCTCGAGCCTTGAGTCTGGCTTGGCCAGCGCCAACGGCGTGATGCTCGGCAAGGGCGAACGCGACCGGCGCGGCGAGGCGGCCGCCGCGAACAGGGCGCGACGGCCGCTGATGTTTCGTACAGGTGTCGCGCTTACGCCGCCACCGTGCC
Organism: Bradyrhizobium sp.; assembly: GCA_035575905.1. GTDB lineage: Bacteria > Pseudomonadota > Alphaproteobacteria > Rhizobiales > Xanthobacteraceae > Bradyrhizobium. The sequence continues at coordinate 56,458 of DATLXL010000036.1, forward strand.
GCCGCTCTTGCGCAGGCCGATATATTGCAACTCGGCGAACACGCCGGTGGCAATCGCCTGCGCGACCACCATCGCCATGCCGAGACCGTTCGGCGAGACGGCGCCGGAAAACAGCAGCGCGATGCTGCCGAGCGTCCAGGCGGCGTTGCCGACGATGACGATCAGCACCAGCGCCTTCATCACCGTCTGCCGCGAGCCGAGCCAGCCGACGAAAGCGGCATAGGCCATCATGAACAGGCCGAGATCCAGCAGGAACACGTTGGGCAGGTTGAACAGCGCGGCGAAGACGCCGGCGCCGAACTTGAAGCCGAGCCCGGCGACGCCGCTGAAGACGGCATCCGCAATCAGGGCGCGGCGCAGGAACGAGGACGGATTTATCATGGCAGTTCTCCTTGTGCTCTGGGGGGTGAATCGAAGCGTCAGGTGGCGGGATCGTGGAACCAGGCGCGCAGCCGGCGCACCAGCGCGAACGGGCAGAGCGTCCTTGCCGCGCGGGTCTCTGCGGCGGCGACCTGCACGAAGACATAGGCGCCGGTCGATTGCACAAGCGGTTCCGGCATGTTCAGTGAGCGCGCCAGCAGCCGGGTCGCGATGGCGACAATCCATCCGGCGATGGCGGCGGGTGAGAGGCGTTCCGGGGTCATGGTCGTCTCCTTGTAGGAGCGAAGATGACCGCGGCGGCGCGCCGTTTCGATTACCCGGCACGTAATGGAATGCGGAAAGTTCGCATGGTAGGTTTTCCAGCATGAACGCACACGCATCAGCGGCGCGAGCCGAACCGGCAAGACCCATTCGCATTGGCGAGCACCTGCGCGAATGGCGGCAGCGCCGTCATCTGAGTCAGCTCGACCTTGCCAGCGACGCCGAGATTTCCGCGCGGCATTTGAGCTTCGTGGAAACCGGCCGCTCGGCGCCGTCGCGCGAGATGGTGCTCAAACTGGCGGAGCGACTGGACGTGCCCCTGCGCGAACGCAATGTGCTGCTTGTCGCCGCCGGCTTCGCGCCGGCCTTCCCGCAACGCGCCCTCGATGACCCCGCGCTGCAGTCGGCGCGGGAGGCGGTCAACCTGGTCCTCAAGGCGCATGAGCCGAACCCGGCGCTGGCCTATGACCGGCACTGGAATCTGGTTTCGGCCAACCGCATGCTGGCGCCCCTGCTGGAAGGCATTCCGCCCAAGCTGCTGAGCCCGCCGCTCAACATCCTCCGTCTGGCTTTCCATCCGGAAGGCCTTGCCCCGCGCACGGTCAATCTCGGCGAATGGGCGGCGCACCTTCTGGAGCGGTTACACCGGCAATGCGAGGCGACCGCCGATCCCGGGTTGCTCGGGCTCTACAACGATTTGCGGAGCTATCCGCTGCCGGCGCGGTCAGGACCGGTCTCGCACGACAGTGTCGCGATCCCCTACAGGCTGCGTCACAATGGCGAGGTGCTGAGCTTCATCTCGACGACGATGGTATTCGGCACGCCGGTCGACGTGACGTTGTCCGAACTCGCGCTGGAGACGTTCTTTCCGGCGGACGAACTGACCGCGCGGCGGCTCAAGCAGATGCAGCCGCGCGATTAGGGCGCGTTTACAGCGGCGCCGCTCTTTCGCATACTCGGCGCATGGATACGCGCGCCAAGTACACTGCCTCGCACGGCAATCCCGTAGGCGACCTCCTGCGCGGCTGGCGCACCCGCCGCGCCATGAGCCAGGCGGACCTTGCGTTCGAAGCGGGGATATCGATAAAGCATTTGAGCTTCGTCGAGACTGGCAAGGCCGTCGGCAGCCGTGACACACTTCTGCAGCTTGCCGGCGCGCTGGATCTGTCGCTGCGCGACCGCAACGCGCTGCTCGAAGCCGGCGGCTTTGCGCGGCAATATGGCGAGCGCGATCTGTCGGCGCCGGAGGTGGCCGACGCCAGGCGCGCGATCGATCTGTTGCTCAGGCGGCACGAGCCGTTTCCCGCCATCGTCACCGACCGCCGCTGGAACGTGCTGCAGGCCAACGGCGCGGCGGCGCGGCTGATGACCATGTTGCTGGGCGAAGCGCGGATGCAGCGGCCGCTCAACCACATGCGGCTGTTCCTGGCGCCCGACGGTTTGCGGCCCTTTGTCGAGAACTGGCCGAACGTGGCGGCCGCACTTTTGATGCGCGCGCGGCACGAGGCGATGGCAGCGCCGCTGGATCTGGCGCTGCAATCTACTTGGCGCGATCTGTTGAAGCTGCCCGATCTGCCGGCCGCCCCGTTCGACGAGAACGAAACGCCGGGTCCCCTGTGCGAGGTGCGCCTGCGCAAGGACGATATCGCGGTCGGCCTGATTGGCACGGTGCTGACGCTCGGCACGCCGCAGGACATCACACTGCAGGAGCTGCGCGTCGAAATGTTCATGCCGGCCGACGAAGCGTCGGAAGCAACGCTGACAAATCTCGCGCAAGGCGCGGTCGGCTAGCCTGCGCTTCCGGTTACCGGCCACGCCAGACTCATGACGCCTGCGCCTGGCGGCGCTCGAACGTCATAGCCTGCATCACCTCGGCGAACGGTCCCTTACGGTCGCTCAGCGTCGCCATGGTCAGCCCTGCGCCGCCAGCGCCGACGCGGGTGCGCGAGCGGATCAGGATCCATTCGCCCTCAGGCTGCCGGAAGAAATACAGGCTGATCTCGGGGTTGATGAAGGTCCATTCGCGCATGTCGACGATCTGCGCGACGCCGCTGGAGAAGTCCGCAGCCTGCACCGCCTGCAACAGCGGCGTGTTGACCTCGCCCTCGACCATCGGCGCGTCGAGCCGCATCCACGCCGCCGCAGGGCCGGGCTTTTCCAGCGCGCCCTCGATCAGCCGCACCGACACGTTCTGGAAGTACTTGCTCCAGCGCTGCGCAAAGCCGGGCGGCGGCGTGCCGCTCTCGGGCGGCGGATCGGCGGCCGCAGCCTTGTCGAATGGATCGGCGGGCGACTCGCTGCCTTGCGCCGTCAGCAGCGCCGTGCAGCGGCCGATCTCGGTGTCGCCGTCCACGAGCCGTACCTGCAGCGTCTTTGCCTTGCGGCCGTCGCGTAGCGTCTCGCACGAAAGTCCAAAGGCGCGCAGGCCGGCCGGGCGCCACAGATCAAAGGTGAGACGGCGCACGGCAAAGCCGGAAGCATTCGCGAGCCGCTCGACCTCGCGCGTCATCAGGGCGGTGGTGGCGCTGCCTTGCAGCATGTCCGGCGACCACGGGCCGCCCGCATATTCGGTTGCACGGAACAGGAGGCCTTCGGGCTTGAAAATGGCGGTCATGGGTGTCTCCGCTGGCAAATCGTTGGCCGACTGCTACGGCTGCCTGGAAAATCCCACAATAACCGCGGAGGTTATGTTGGGTGGGCCATGCGGCCACCGCCCTTGTCCCGCCGCGCCATCGGCCTATGTTCAATCCTTCAATCGAGCCCGGGAGAGGCCCATGAGCGACCTGAAGCCGCTGAAACTCGACATCGTTTCCGACGTGGTCTGCCCCTGGTGCTACATCGGCAAGCGCCGCATCGAGAATGCGCTGGCGCTCATTCCTGATGTGCCGGTTGAAGTGCGCTGGCGGCCGTTCTTCCTCAATTCCTGGGTGCCGCGCGAGGGCATCAGCCGGGAGGAATATCTCACCGCGAAATTCGGCTCGGTCGAGGCCTACAAGGGCATCGCCGGCCGCGTCGTGCAGGCGGCGGGCGAGGAGGGGCTGAGCTATCACCCGGAACTGGTCAAGCGCCAGCCCAACACCATCGATTGCCACCGCCTGATCCATTGGGCCGAGGCGCAGGGCAAGTCGGCCGAGATGAAGCAGCGCCTGATGGAGCTCTATTTCCGCGACGGCGGCGATCTCACCGACGTCGGCGTGCTGGTGCAGGCGGCCGCCGATGTCGGGCTCGACGCCGAGGACGTGCGCAAGCGGCTGGCCACCGACGAGGACGTCGCGCTGATTTCCTCCTGGGCGCAGGAAGCCTCCGACAAGGGTATCTCGGGCGTGCCGACTTTCGTGTTCGCGCAGAAATACGCCGTGTCGGGCGCGCAGCCCGCCGACCAGCTCGCCCGCGCGATCCGCCAGGTCTCGGCCGAGATCAACGCACAGGCGGCGGAGTAGCCTGGGCGTCCTTCAAATAGTAATTCGCGTTCTTGCCGAGCGCGATGCGGCGCAGCAGCTTGCGCATGGCCATGGAGGCACGCAGCGGCTTGATGGCGGTGGTCGCCGTGCGATAAGCCGCCAGCTTCAGCGCATCCAGCACCGGTCGTTTTCCGGGCGGCTGCTGCGGCAGGCCGATGCCGCGCAGCCATGAATTGAAGAAGTGCAGATCGTTGTTGCGGCGGACCTCGCGCGTCTTCCAGGTAATCGCCATCGAGATCGAATGGTGTTCGCCGGTGCGCACCCAGTGCGGCCACTGATAGGGCACGTAGCAGCCCTGGCCCGCGGCCAGCTGGAATTCGATCGCGCGCGGCGCAAAGCGCTCGTCGAATTTCAGGTTGCGGTGCCTGGTCATCGAGCGCTCGATCTCGGCGTCGTCGACGATGGCGCGGTCGGTGTTGTCGTAGATGGTGAAGAGCTTTTCGCCATGGATGTGGACGAAAAAGTTGTCCTCGCTGTCGAGATGGAACGGCGTCGTCGAATTCGGCGAGGAGACGAACAGGAAGCCCTCGACCTGCTCGAAGCCGGCGTCGAGCAGGCTGTTGCAGCCGCGCGCGCGGGCAACCGACAGCAACGTGTCCTCCAGCAGCGCGCGATATTCCGGCGCGTTCTCCACGCGCTTGAGCACCATCCAGGCGCCGGCGGTCTCGATGCGCTTGATCACTTCGACGGGATCGAGATCGACCGAGGGGATCGCGTCCGGATCCTGGCTGATCGCTACCGTGCCGGAATTGTATTCGATGAGGTCGCGCGGCAGTTCGGCGGCGAGCTGGGCGATGCGGGCGAGCGTCAGCAGCGGATGGCCGGCGAGCTTGTGGCGGATCGCGAACGGCTTTAGCGGAAAATCGCTGCGCAGCGCGTTGCCGGCGGCGGTGATGACGGGCGCGACGGCGGTCGTCGTATTCATGCAGATTTCTCCTGACGGCCTTCCCGGCGCTGCCGGAGCCGTTGAACGGCGCGCCGCATCGGTTCGCGGATGGCCTGGCGCAGCGCGAGCGCGGCGCGGATCAGGGCCACGGCCGGGTCGTGACGGCGCAGCGGCATCAGCACGTCGCCGATCGCAAGCCGGGAGCGCCAGATCGGGTTGATCATGGGGTGGTCGGGCGCCGCGGTGGAATCGGCAAAGCGGATATCCGGATCGGCGCAGAGATGGCGCGTCAGCTCGATCGTGAGCTGCACGCCCGGTGAAAACCTTGCATAGAACTCGTGGACGCCGAGCTTGAAAAAGAAGGCGCGATCGCCGTGGCGCAGCACGATGCCGGCGGCCACGGGCACGTCGCCCGCAACAAGCGAAATGATCTCGCACTGGCCTCGTGCCGCCAGCGCCACCGTGGCGCGGCGAATGAACGCGGCATCGCCATCGTCCTGCGCCAGCGCGGTGCCGCGCCTCGCCTTCCAGCCGCTGGCCTCCAGCGCGAGGAACGTCTCGATGGCGGCGGTGACTTGCTGCGGCGTGCGCGCAATCTCGAACTGCACCGCGCCGCCGAGCTCGGCGAGGCGGTTGCGCTGGCGGCGCAGCTCTTTCAGCTTCTTGGCACCGAGCGCTTCCTGCAGCAGCTCGTCCGCATCGCGCGTCGTATCCAGCGCCGCGCGCAGATGCGACCGCAGCAGGATCGGACGCAAGCCGTCGCGGCGGAGCTCCTCGCGGAACGCCTTCATGGCGCGGCCGTCGAGCGCCGCGTCGCGAACGATCAGGGCATGGGCGCCGGCATTGCGGGCCTGGCGCATGATCTCGAGCGCTGCGCCCTCGGCGTGCTCGCGGTCGAGCAGCGGCGTGCACAAGGTGCCATAGGGGTCGGCGCTGACCAGCGCCGAAAGCGGAATCTTGCAGGCGCGCCACAGCGAGATGACGGGCACAAGGCCGGTCAGTTGAGCATCGCGCCAGGCGCAGATCGCGGAAGCATCGGTGCGGCCGCGCGCGGACGCATCCACGGCCAGTTCCCAGTCGGGCAGATAATAGCCGTTCGGCTCGATGGCCCGGCCGGCGAGCATGCGCCAGGCGTCGGCATTGATGCTCGCAAGCGGGACAAGCTCGCCCGCGGCGGGGCGCGTCGCGGCGGCGTCCCGCTTCGATGCACGGTGTACCACAATCGTGTCGGCAATATCGGCCACGTCCGCAAATCCCCGTGCGCGACGGGCGGACGTCGTTGTTCCGGGGCGTCCGTCTTCCTCGCGCTGATGGCGTGACGCTATGGGAAAAGGTTGGAGAAACCCGAGGGGAACAGGCTCGAAATCGAGCGACCGGGGTAACCCGCCGTTTACCTTGCGAAGATCGGCGCTAATGTCGGCGCATCGTTCGCAGCCATCCGGAGGCCGAAATGACCGCAACTTCCTTTACTCCGATCGCTTCCGCCGCCGGCGGCGCGCTGATCGGCCTCGCGGCGGTGCTGCTGATGGCCTTGAAAGGCCGCATCGCCGGCGTCAGCGGCATCGTGTCACGGCTGTTGCCGCCCTACGAGGACCGTGAGTTCGCGGGGAGGCTCGCCTTCGCCGCCGGCCTCGTCGTGGCGCCGGCGCTGGTCTGGCTCGCAACCGGGCGCTTTCCGGCACAGACCATCGAGGCGGCCGCCCCGGTGCTGGTCGTCGCCGGCCTCCTGGCCGGCTTCGGCTCGGTATGGGGCAACGGCTGCACCTCCGGCCATGGCGTCTGCGGACTGTCGCGGCTGTCGGCGCGCTCGCTGGTGGCGACGGTGACCTTCATGGCGACCGCAATCATCACCGTCTTCATCGTCAGGCATTGGGGCTAGCGGTCATGGCTGTGCTGCTGCAATTCATCATCGGCCTGATCTTCGGCTTCGGGCTGATCCTGTCCGGCATGTCGGATCCGGCCAAGGTCCTGAATTTCCTCGACGTCGCCGCCATCCACACCGGCACCTGGGATGCCAGCCTCGCATTCGTGATGGCGGGCGCGATCGCGGTGACCTTCGCGGGCTACAAGCTGGTGCTGAGACGGTCGCAGCCATTGTTCGGCGAACGCTTTTATATGCCGACGAGGCAAGACATCGATGCGCGCGTGATCGCAGGCCCCGCGATTTTCGGCATCGGCTGGGGATTGTCGGGGTTCTGTCCCGGCCCGGCCATGACAGCGCTCGGCTTCGGCACCAGGGCGGCGGTGACATTTGTCGTGGCGATGCTTGCCGGCATGTGGCTGGCGCGCTTCATCGCCAGCCGGCCGTCAATGTCGGATATTGTCACGCCCGCCGACCGCATTGGAGCGTGATGCTGCGGCTTTGCCCCGAGCGCGCGCGACGCGGTGTCTTTGAGGCAAGCCAAAACGCCGGGCAGGGCGCCCGGCGATTTCGCAACGTCGGATTGGCGGCTCAGTAGCGACTGTAGCCGGCGCCGACTCCGACGCCGGGCGCGTGGTGACCGGTGCGCGGGCGATCGTCCCAGCCGCGCTCGCGATAGACGGGGGGCGGATTGTAACGATCGTTCACCGCAGCCGAGCCGGCGCCGATGCGTTTTTGATAGCAGTTGCCGTGGTAGTCACAAACCGTCCGTGACGGATTGGTGTATTCGCTCGAAAAATTGAAGTCCGAAGCGCTGGCGCCGGCGGATGCCAGCGCGCCTGCGCCGGCCAGCAGAGCAATCGCAAATGTCCTCATCGTTCTCCTCCAGAAGGCGCAAGCTGTCCTTGCGTGACAAAAGCCGCCCGCAATCCATTCGTTCCGCTGCGAAAACCACCGGCGGTGAAAGTCGAAGCGGGAGCTAGATCGGTTCATAGGCCTCCGAGGCGCAATTGTCGTCATCCTCGACGCGCCGGCGATCGACGATGGCGTTGTTGCTCACGGTGAGGCGATAGGTCTGGGTGCCGAGCGGCTTGCCGATCACCGAATTGAGGTCGGCGCGGACGCAGGCCGTCCAGCCGGCTCCGGCCGGCTCGCGTCGCGGCGGGGAGACCCGCACGCGCTCCGGCTGCGAGGCCGAGGTGAACACCTGCTCCATGTTTTCGCGCATCAGGCGCCTGACGTCCGGCGGCGGCTCAGGCGGCCCGGGATCGGGCGCCTTGGCGCGAAAGATTTCCGGCAGCGGCGCCCGCACGTCGGCAAAGCCGCACGCCGACAGCATCAGCGCTGCTCCCGCCGTCAATAGCAGTCTTGCAATGATTGGCCGCATCCCGCCGCAACGTCCCCCCGCGGGGACACCATTTAGGCGCTCTGCCCCCATTTGCCCAACCCTGGCGCGCACCAATCGATCAACTGTTGCTGATTGGGGTACCCGGCGGCTGCCGTCCGGGGTAAAGGGAACGCGGGAGACCGGACAGGGCGAAGGACCATGCGGCTGACGAAGATCTTGACGGTGGCGCTCGCGACCGGCGCGATGATGGCGGGGTCGGGACAGGCGCTGGCGCAGGCCAAGCGGCCGAGCCCCCCGGACCAGAAGCAGGAGACAAAGCCGGTTATCGACGAGAAGGCCTACAAGGCCGCGCTCGAGCGCATTCCCGAGCCAAAGGAGAAATACGATCCCTGGAGCGGGGCGCGGCCGGCCGAGCCTGCCAGGAAGAAATAGATTGCGGCCGACGGCCGCACTGTTGCATGCAAATACAACGCTTTCGCCCACGCTCTTGCGGGCGTGCTTGAACCTTTCCGGCGTGCACCCCCACCAATGGTCAGCCTGCAATACCGGAGGTTGCCCATGTTTCGCCGCTTGCTCCTGAACGTCATCGTGCCTGCCGCGCTGCTTTCTTGCTCGGTGCCCGCCTGGGCCCAAAGCCGCATCGCGCTGGTGATCGGGCAATCCGCCTACCAGTCGGTGCCGGCGCTGCCCAATCCCGGCAACGATGCGAGGGCGATGACCCGGCTGCTGACCGATTCCGGCTTCGAGGTGTCGTCGGCCTCGGACCTGACGCAAAACGGGATGCGCATGGCGATCTCCGATTTCGCCGGCAAGGTGGCGGCGAAGGGACCCGACACGGTTGCGCTGGTGTTCTATGCCGGCCACGGCATCCAGGTCGACGGCGAGAACTTCCTCGTTCCGGTCGACATCGATCCCAGGCGCGAAGCCGACATCCCGATGCAGGCGGTGCGCCTCAACGACATTCTCAACACGCTCGCCTCGGTGCCGAGCCGGATGCGCTTCCTGCTGCTCGATGCCTGCCGCAACAACCCGTTTCCCGACCTCGGCAAGAGCACCGGCAGCGGGCTGGCCATCGTCGACGCCAAGGTCGGCGCGCCCGGCACGTTCCTGTCGTTCTCGACCTCGCCCGGCGCGGTCGCCGAGGACGGCAGCGGCGCCAACAGCCCCTATACCGCGGCGCTTCTGGAGGCGGCCAAACAGCCGAACATCCCGGTCGAGGAGACCTTCAAGCGCGTGCGCGTCGCCGTAAACAAGGCGACCGACGGCCGGCAGACGCCGTGGGACTCGTCTTCGCTGACGGAGGATTTCAGGTTCGTCGGCGCTGCGACGCCGGGCCCGAAACTCGCCGAGGCGAAGAAGACCGTGCAGGAATGGACGCGCCAGTTGCAGGGCAAGCCGGTCGAGGTCGCCAACGAGATCATCGTCGCCGACGGCAGCGATGAATCCTACGAGGCGTTCGCGGCGCTCTATCAGGGCACCACGCGCGGCCTGCAGGCGAAGGACTGGCTCGACCGCCATCGCCGCATGGTGGCGTGGAACAAGGCCGTGCTGGCCAACACCGCGAGCGGCTACAGCGCCTTCCTCGCGCAATATCCCGACAGCGACCTCACCGTTACCGCGCGCAGGATGATCGAGCGGCTACGCTACCGGCCCGAACCCGTCGCCGTGGTGGCGGCGCCGGTGCAGAACGCCTCGCTCAACACCTGTCCCTGCAGCCAGCAGCCTGCGCCGCAGCTGCAGCCGCAGCAGAAGAAGGTCGAAATCACCCCGGCCAGGAAGGTCGAGCAGGAGCCGCCCAGGCGAACGAAGGGCAAGCCGGTCCGCGTGCGCGAGGAGGAAGAGGTCGTCGTCGTTCGCCGCCCGCCGCCGGCCGTCGTCTATGAGCCGGCCGGCCCGCCGGTCTCGGTCGGCATCGGTGTCGGCATCGGCGGTGGTTACGGCGGCCGCTATGGCGGCGGCGGCGGAAATTACGGCGGCGGTGGAGGCTATGGCGGCGGTTCGTACGGCCGCAGGGGCTACTAAAGCGCGATGAGATCTGGATGATCATCATCGCTTGTTCGAGCATGATCTTTTCGGAAAACCGCTTCACACTTTTCCGGATCAGGCGCTAGCCCAGCAACGCAAACGCGCTGGAGACCATCGCCACCGGCTTGCTGTCGGCGGCGCTGGTCAGGGTGACGCGGCCGAAGCTCATGGTGCGGCCGAGCCGGACCACCCGGGCGTCGGCCAGCACGTCGCAGCCGGAGGCCGCGCGCATGAAATGCGTGGTCTGGTCGACCGTGGTCATCTGGCGGTAGCCGCGGCAGGCGGCGAGATTGGCGATCACCATCGCGGTGTCGGCAAGGGCCATCAGCGCCTGGCCGGACACCACGCCGCCGTGGCGGACGATCCGCTCCGAAAACGGCAGGCGCAGCACCGCGCCGGGCTGCCAGTCGGCCGCGCCCGCGGGCGGCGCGACGCAAAACTCCTCGATGGACAGATTGAGGTCGAGCACCCAGGGCGCGAACACCTCGCCCAGCATCCGCCGCGCCGCGTCGATGCCGAATTCCGAAGCCTGCTGCGGCATGTTTCCTCGCCCGATTGTGATGTGCATTGTAGGGCCGGGCGGCCGGAAGGGAACAGCGGTGCTGCTTGAAAAGGCCGGCCGTAAGGCCGTATCTTGCGGCCGCAAGAACGTGAGGGACCCCCGATGAGGATTTTTGGCGCCGTGCTGCTTGGCGCGGCGATGGCGCTGGCGGGGCCGGCCGCCGCGCAGGTGCAGACACCCAACATCAACCTGATCCCCGAACTCCAGTCCAAGTCGCCGGAGGAGCGGGAGGCCGAGGCCATCAGGGAAAAGGCCTACCGGGAATCGCTGAAGAAGATCCCGGACGCCAAGACCTCCAGCGATCCCTGGGGCGGCGTGCGCAGCACCGAGACGCCGAAGGCCGCCGCGCCGGCCAAGCCGAAGACCAAGACCGGCAGCACCGCGAACTGAATCGGGAAAACCTGCCCGGGAAACGCGTTTTCGTCCTATATATAGCGCCTGTCGTTACCGGGTCCGGAGTTCTCGACATGGCACGCACGCCGCGCGATCTCGCAAGCCGGATGGCCGGGCGCCGCCGCGGCGAGGACGGCTTCGTGCGCGAGACCTTCACGCTGCCGCGCGAGGCGGCGCGCACGCGGGCGCGCGATTTTCTCAGCCGCTATCCGAAGGAAGCCTATATGAGCGCGGTCGAGCACTGGCGCGAACTGCCCGACGGGGCGATCGAGTTCACCATGCGCCGGCTTGCCAGCGCGGACTGACGAGGGCGCCGGCCCCATGACCGCAACGACGCCCGCGGCGAAGCCGATCTCGAGCAGGATGAAAGTCAGGTGTCAAACCGGGCAAGGGCGTTCGCCAACAGGGAACCGCCCGCGTCCCCGCACCGAGGATTCCTCTTCAGCGCTCGCTGCGCATGTAGGGGCTGCGCTCGCTGATCGCCTTCAGATCGGGATCGGCCTGCGGCCGCTCGACCACCAGCACCCTGGGCGCGCCGTGCCTGGGCGGGTTGCCCCAGACGCTCCACATGGCAAGTCCGGTGGCGACGATGCCGCCGGCGACCATCAAGACATCATGCTTCATTGCGTCCTCCGTCAGCTTCGGAAGAAGCAGGAAGGATGCCAGGGCGGTTTGACGGAAAGATGTTCTGCGCCTTCACGTCCGTTGGAGGAGACATGCGGTAAACGAAGAGGCCGCCAACCGACGGCCTCTTGCTCACTTTTGCGGCGGCAGCGTCACCGGAATATGCGACGACGAGCTTCTCACCCTTGCGCTGCCGTCCTGGTTCTGTTCGGCCCTGCGCAGGGCCTCCAGCAACAGCATGAATTTCTCGGCGAGCATGATGCAACCTCGCTCAAAAGATTCGGTTGGCCAAATGATAGCAGATCGGGCCGCGTGCGTATGGTGGCAGGCGGCATGGAACCCGAAAGGCTGGGCGGGTGCCGACGGACCGGCCCCCCACACTCTTGTGCCCGTGCGTCCCAACTGGGCGTCCTTACTGCTCCCGGACTGGCTTTGGCGGTTGCAGCCCGGGCGATGTCAGCCACTCGCTCATGTGTGAACCGGTTTCGGCCTGGCGTGCCTTGCGCAGCAGGGCTTCGCGTTCGACGCCCGGTGAATGCGATCTGGCTTCCTCGCGCAGTCGCTTCGCTTCCTGGGCAAGGCGTTCTTCGAGCGACCGGGTTTGCTTGAACCGGCGACGGATCGTCGTCATGACACCAACTCCGTACTTACGGGTCCATAACCGTTGGATGTGAGTTATCCCGATCCCATAACGCTGGATGGAACTGTACGTTCTCCAGGGGGGTGAAAATTTCATAATTGGCCACTTTGTTCGCAAATCAGGGGCCACGGCGATCGGAAACGAGCCCGGTACCGCGCGCAGAGGGCGGCTGGAGGCTAAGCCTTTCCGCCGCTAGTTACACGGATGTTGCGCGTCACGCGGACAGGGGCAGCACCGCGTCGATCAAGTCGCCAATCTCCCATACCGAAAAGAACATATTGCGAACAGAGAACAAACGTGGTACATACATTCCACCACCGAAAGTTCTCGATTCTCGCTGTCTGTGCCGCCCGAATCCGTCATAAGGAGCCACCCTATGTCCGTCGCTGCCCTGCGTATCGTCGAAGGTTCTTCCATGGATAAGTCCAAGGCGCTCGCCGCCGCGCTGTCCCAGATCGAGCGCCAGTTCGGCAAGGGCTCGGTGATGAAGCTCGGCAAGAACGACCGCTCGATGGACGTCGAAACGGTGTCTACCGGCTCGCTCGGGCTCGACATCGCGCTGGGCGTCGGCGGCCTGCCGAGGGGACGGATTGTCGAGATCTACGGGCCGGAGTCCTCCGGCAAGACCACGCTGGCGCTGCATTGCGTCGCCGAGGCCCAGAAAAAGGGCGGCATCTGCGCCTTCATCGACGCCGAGCACGCGCTCGATCCCGTCTATGCCCGCAAGCTCGGCGTCAACATCGACGAGCTCCTGATCTCCCAGCCCGACACCGGCGAGCAGGCGCTGGAAATCTGCGACACCCTGGTGCGCTCCGGCGCGGTCGACGTGCTGGTGGTGGACTCGGTGGCGGCGCTGGTGCCGAAGGCCGAGCTCGATGGCGAAATGGGCGACGCGCTGCCCGGCCTGCAGGCGAGGTTGATGAGCCAGGCGCTGCGCAAGCTGACCGCCTCGATCAACAAGTCCAACACCATGGTGATCTTCATCAACCAGATCCGCATGAAGATCGGCGTGATGTACGGCTCGCCGGAAACCACCACCGGCGGCAACGCGCTGAAGTTCTACGCCTCCGTCCGCCTCGACATCCGCCGCATCGGCGCCATCAAGGAGCGCGACGAGGTGGTCGGCAACACCACCCGCGTCAAGGTGGTCAAGAACAAGCTGGCGCCGCCCTTCAAGCAGGTCGAGTTCGACATCATGTACGGCGAGGGCGTCTCCAAGATGGGCGAAATCCTCGACCTCGGCGTCAAGGCCGGCGTGGTCGAAAAGTCCGGCGCCTGGTTCTCCTATGACAGCCAGCGCCTCGGCCAGGGCCGCGAGAACGCCAAAGCCTTCCTGAAGGCCAATCCCGACATGTCGGCCAAGATCGAGACCTCGATCCGCCAGAACTCCGGCCTGATCGCCGAGCAGGTTCTGGCGGCGGATCGCGAGGACGACGCCGACGGCGAGGAGCCGGCCGAGGAGTGAGTTTGATCTGATATGACGGCCAACGGGCGCCGAAGACGTCGAGTTGCCGACGTCTCGGGCGTCCGTTTTGTTTTGCGCGTGGGGGAGGACGATGAAGCCGTTGGTGGTGACCGGCTGGATGATGCCGGATTTCACAAACAGTGGATTCGCCGATCTCGTGCTCTGGCCGGCTCTATTCAATTTTGTCTGGGGGCCGCAGCCATCGCTGGGCGAACTCGCAGCTTATCTCGGCCCCGACACCGCTGACCCCGATAGCCCGACACGTTGGTCGGACTGGGCCGGCCTCTGGGAGCCGAGCCAAAACAAGGAGCATCGGAATCTCAGCCTCGCGGAATTCTGCCTGCATTACGAGACCGTCGAGCTATGGTTCGACATGCGGCCACGCGCTCAACTGAAACTGATCTGGCTGCTTGATTATTTCTCGTCCTATCCGGAAGTGGCGCGGCGGTTGAAGCTGCGTCTGGTTGATCGCGAAATGATTGGAGTTGACGAGCTTGTCACATGGCGACCGACTGCTATCGACGTTTCCGGTCGGGAGTTCGAGACAGCAAGTGCGGCTTGGCGAGCTTACAGGTCGGCGACGCCGGAAGCCTGTTTTGATCTACTTCGCCGGGATCTGAGCGCGTTGCCGCTGCTCAAACCCGCGCTGAACGATCTGCTTGCTGAGCTTCCTTCCGCATCGACTGGCCTTGGCGCCAGCCAGATGCGGATTCTGGAGATACTCCGGAGGGGATATTCGCGAACCGCAGACGTTTTCTATCGTGCTGACGACCGTCAGACGAACGTCTTTGATGAATCGGAGCTAGGCTATTTGCTCGACGGACTTGCTTTCGGCCCACGACCGGCGATCAGTGGCCTCGATGAGGAATTGCGCGCGATCAGGCAGGACAACCACCGGGATCGTGACAGGGCCTACAAGCGCAGCCGGCTCTCGCTTACCGATTTCGGCAAGGCAATCGTCGCCCACAGGGAAGACTTTTCCCGCCACAACCCGATCGACCGCTGGTGGGGCGGCACGCATCTGACTAACGACAACCTCTGGCGCTGGAATCCGGCGCTGATGAAGCCGTAGGCCGGAGACGTCCGACCAGCAGGTAGGATGGGTAGAGCGAAGCGAAACCCATCAAGCCGCGGGAAGTGAAGATGATGGGTTTCGCTTCGCACTACCCATCCTACGCAATCACTCCGCAGCCTCCGCGTAATCAGTCACCGGCGGGCACGAGCACACCAGGTTGCGGTCGCCATAGACGTTGTCGACACGCCCGACCGGGCACCAGTACTTGTCCGTGCGCGAGCTTCCCGCCGGGAAGCAGCCCTCGCTGCGGCTATAGGCACGGTTCCAGCCATCGTCGGCGATGTCGTGCACCGTGTGCGGCGCGTGGCGCAGCGGCGATGCCTCGACCTTCCAGCGGCCCGACTCGATCTCGGCGATCTCCAGCCGGATCGCGATCATGGCATCGCAGAAGCGGTCGATCTCGGCTTTCGATTCCGACTCGGTCGGCTCGATCATCAGCGTGCCCGGCACCGGGAAGCTCATGGTCGGCGCGTGGAAGCCGAAATCGATCAGGCGTTTGGCGATGTCGTCGACGGTGACGCCGCTGGTATTCTTCAGCTGACGGGGATCGATGATGCATTCATGCGCCACGCGCCCACGCGCGTTGCGGTACAGCACCGGGAAATGCGGCTGCAGGCGGGCGGCGATGTAGTTGGCGTTGAGGATCGCGATTTCGGTGGCGCGCTTCAGCCCTTCGCCGCCCATCATCAGGATGTAGATGTAGGAGATGGTCAGGATCGACGCCGAGCCGAACGGCGCGGCCGATACCGGCCCCACCGGATGCGGCGTGGCGCCATCGGTTGCGGGATGGCCGGGCAGATATGGCGCCAGGTGCTTCTTCACGCCGATCGGCCCCATGCCGGGGCCGCCGCCGCCATGCGGGATGCAGAACGTCTTGTGCAAGTTGAGATGGCTGACATCGGCGCCGTAATCGCCGGGCCGTGACAGGCCGACCTGCGCGTTGAGGTTGGCGCCGTCGAGATACACCTGGCCGCCATGCGCATGGACGATGTCGCAGATGTCGCGGATGTGCTCCTCGAACACGCCATGGGTCGAGGGATAGGTGATCATCACCGCCGCAAGGTTCTTCGAGTGCTTCTCCGCCTTGGCGCGGAGATCGTCGACATCGACGTCGCCGCGCGCATCGCAGGCGACCACCACGACGTCCATGCCGGCCATCGCAGCGGAGGCCGGATTGGTGCCGTGCGCCGAGGAAGGGATCAGGCAGATCTTCCGGTGAGCTTCGCCGCGCGCGGCATGATAGGCGCGGATCGCCAGCAGCCCGGCATATTCGCCCTGCGCGCCCGAATTCGGCTGCAGCGACACCGCGTCATAGCCGGTGATCTCGGCGAGCCAATTCTCCAGCCGCGCAAACAGCGCGTGATAGCCCCGGGCCTGATCGGTCGGCGCAAACGGATGCAGGCTGCCGAATTCCGGCCAGGTCAGCGGGATCATTTCCGTGGTCGCGTTCAGCTTCATGGTGCAGGAGCCGAGCGGGATCATGGCGCGGTCGAGCGCGAGGTCGCGGTCGCTCAGCTTGCGCATGTAGCGCAACAGCTCGGTCTCGGACCGATGCGCGTGGAACACCGGATGGGTGAGGAAGGCGGTGGTGCGTGCCATCGCCGACGGCAGCGAGTCGCTCGTCTGCGCTTCAACCTCCCCATAGCCAAGCTTGCCGCCGAAGGCGCGCCACACCGCCTCGACAATCTCCGGCGTCGTCGTCTCGTCCACGGCGATGCCGAGCGCGCCGCTGCCGAAGCGCAGGTTGATTTTCTCGGCCAGCGCGCGGGCAAATATCTCGTCGCGCTTGCCGCCGGTATCGACCGTCAGCGTGTCGAAGAATGTCTCGTGCCTGGGCGCGAAGCCGAGCCTGCGCAGCCCCGCCGCCAGCACGGCGGCGCGGCGATGCACGGTGCGCGCAATATGCGTCAGGCCCTCGGGGCCGTGATACACCGCATACATCGAGGCGATCACCGCAAGCAGCACCTGCGCGGTGCAGATGTTCGATGTCGCCTTTTCGCGGCGGATGTGCTGCTCGCGGGTCTGCAGCGCAAGGCGATAGGCCGGCGCGCCGCGCGAATCCACGGAGAGGCCGACGATGCGGCCGGGCAGCGCGCGCTTCAGCGCATCGCGCACCGCCATGTAGGCCGCGTGCGGGCCGCCATATCCCATCGGCACGCCGAAGCGCTGCGCCGAACCCACGGCAATATCGGCGCCGAGCTCGCCCGGCGAAGCCAGCAGCGTCAGCGCCAGCGGATCGGCGGCGACGATGGCGAGCGCGCCCCTGGCATGCAGCGCCGCGATGTCGGAACGCAGATCGCGCACCACGCCCGACGTGCCCGGATATTGCAGCAGCGCGCCGAACACCTCGGCCTTCGCAAGGTCGGTCGCGGGATCGCCGACGATCAGGTTCCAGCCCAGCGGCTCGGCGCGGGTGCGCAGCACGGCCAGCGTCTGCGGATGCACCTCGGTATCGACAAAGAACGACCTTGCCTTGGCCTGCGCGGCGCGCTCGGCCAGCGCCATGGCTTCCGCCGCCGCGGTCGCCTCATCCAGCAGCGAGGCGTTGGCGACATCGAGCCCGGTGAGGTCGCAGATCATGGTCTGGAAGTTGAACAGCGCTTCCAGCCGTCCCTGGCTGATCTCGGGCTGGTAGGGCGTGTAGGCCGTGTACCAGGCCGGATTTTCCAGGATGTTGCGCTGGATCACCGCAGGCAGGATGGTGCCGGAATATCCTTGCCCGATCAGCGAGGTGAACACCGCATTCTGCGCCGCCAGCTCGCCCATATGCGCCAGCGCCTCGGTCTCGCCCAGCGCGCGGCCGAAATCGAGCGGCGCCTGCTCCCGGATCGAAGCCGGCAGCGTCTCGTCGATCAGCGCGGCCAGGCTGCTTGCGCCGACGGTTTCCAGCATCGCGTCGATGTCGCGCGGCGAGGGGCCGATGTGACGGCGCACGAAACTGGTGGCGGCCTGACTGGTGTGCTTGAGCGGCGCGTTCATGCGGATTTTCCTTGCAGAAGGAAGGCTTTGCTGTCCGGGACAGGTCCGGCCATGACGAGAAGGGAGTGCAGCGGCATGTTACTTTGCATGGGGTTGTTTTCGCGATTCACGGCTCACGCCGTGTGTTTTGCGTAGGCAGCCTCGTCCATCAGCCCGCCGAGTTCACCCTTGTCCGATATCTTCAGCTTGAAGAACCACGCCTTGCCGCCGGCATCCGAGTTGACCAGCGCGGGCTCGGCGACCAGCGCGTCATTCACCTCGATCACCTCGCCGGTGATCGGCGCGTAGACGTCGGAAGCGGCCTTGACGGACTCGACGACCGCGGCGGCTTCGGCCCTGGCGAGGCTGCGGCCGACCTTCGGCAACTCGATGAACACGACGTCGCCGAGCTGCGACTGCGCGTAATCGGTGATGCCGATGGTGGCGACGTCGCCCTCGATGCGGAGCCATTCGTGGTCGGACGTGTACAGCGTCGTCATGGAACTTCCTCAGCGTTTGTAGGTGTTGGGGACGAAAGGCGTGGCGGCGACTTTCAGCGGCAGGCGTTGCCCGCGCACTTCGGCGAACACAAGGGTGCCGACCGCGGACAGGGACGGGGGCAGATAGCCCATCGCCACCGGCGCGTTGAGGCTCGGCCCGAAGCCGCCGGAGGTGACCTTGCCGGCCGCTTCGGCCGACGTCGTGTCCGCAAACAACAGCGCGCCTTCGCGCACCGGCGCGCGGCCCTCGGCCTTCAGGCCGACGCGGCGCCGCGCGGCGCCGCCTTCGAATTGCGCCAGGATCCTTGCCGCACCGGGGAATCCGCCGGCGCGCGCCCCGCCATGGCGGCGGATCTTCTGCACCGACCATTCGAGCGCTGCTTCCACCGGCGTGGTCGTGGTGTCGATATCATGGCCGTAGAGGCAAAGCCCGGCCTCGAGCCGCAGGCTGTCGCGCGCGCCAAGGCCGATCGGCAGCACGTCGGGATTTTCCAAAAGCCTTGTCACGAGAGCTTCGGCATCGGTGGCCGGCACCGAGATCTCAAAGCCGTCCTCGCCGGTATAGCCGGAGCGCGACACGAAGCAGTCGAGGCTGCCGATGCGGCGCGGGCCCGAATCCATGAACTTCATGGCCGATACGTCCGCGCCCAGCCTTGCCAGCGCGCTTTCCGCCTTCGGCCCCTGCAGCGCGATCAGCGCGCGGCCCGTAAGCGGCTCGACGACGCAGCTGTCGGCGAGATGCGCGCGCAGATGTGCCTCGTCCGCTGCCTTGCAGGCGGCGTTCACCACCAGAAATAGATGATCGCCGAAATTGGCGACCATGAGGTCGTCGAGCAGGCCACCGTCCTCGTTGGTGAACTGGGCGTAGCGCTGCCGCCCCGGCGCCACCGCCACGATGTCCTGCGGCACCAGCCGTTCCAGCGCCAGCGCGGCATCCTCGATCCGGCCGGATTTCGGCCGCAGCGCGATCTGGCCCATGTGGGAGACGTCGAACAGGCCGGCGGCGCTGCGGGTATGCAGATGTTCCTTCAGCACCCCGGCGGCATATTGCACCGGCATGTCATAGCCGGCGAACGGCACCATCTTGCCGCCGCGCGCACGGTGCAGCGCGTGCAACGGTGTCCGTTTCAGTGTGGTGGCGGCGTCGGTCTCTTGCGCAAGCATCACAGGGCCCTCACGGTTCCGGGAATTGCTCCCGAAACCCCAGAGAAAGCCCCATCTGTCGCTGTGCCTGAGAGTATTATCCCGTCGGCGGACGCTGACGGCCTTGCGGCCTTCGGCGCCTCTTTCCAGATGTCGTCAGATCACGCGGTCCGTTTGCCTGAGAGTTTCCGGGGCGGTTGCTCCTTCGGCGCCGGCATCCAAGCCGGTCTCTCCCGGCGTGACTGTCGTAAACAGGTGGGGAGAAAACACGATCGGGCAAGCCTGTCAACGCGACGAAGGCGCTATCAACGAGGGTTTGTGTGCTGCGGCAACCCGCTGATCTGCCTGCACAGTTTCTGGACACCGGCAGTGGCCTTGTCTAAAACCGTCTGCCCGCGTGATGAAGGCGTTTTGAGCCGGACCGGACCCAAGCCCCGATTGGATGAACATGAGCGGCGTCAACGAGATCAGGTCGACTTTTCTGAATTACTTCAAGGCGAACGGACACGAGATCGTGGCGTCCTCGCCGCTCGTGCCGCGCAACGACCCGACCCTGATGTTCACCAACGCCGGCATGGTGCAGTTCAAGAACACCTTCACGGGCCTGGAGAAGCGCGCCTATCAGCGCGCCACCACGTCGCAGAAATGCGTGCGCGCCGGCGGCAAGCACAACGATCTCGACAATGTCGGCTATACTGCGCGGCACCTGACCTTCTTCGAGATGCTCGGCAATTTCTCGTTCGGCGACTACTTCAAGGAGCGCGCCATCGAACTGGCCTGGAACCTGATCACGAAGGAATACGGGCTCAAGAAGGACAAGCTGCTCGTCACCGTCTACCACACCGACGACGATGCCGCCGCGCTCTGGAAGAAGATCGCGGGCTTCACGGACGAGCGCATCATCCGCATCCCGACCTCGGACAATTTCTGGGCGATGGGCGACACCGGCCCGTGCGGGCCGTGCTCGGAAATCTTCATCGACCGCGGCGAGCATATTTGGGGCGGCCCTCCGGGCAGCCCGGAGGAGGATGGCGACCGCTTCCTGGAGTTCTGGAATCTCGTCTTCATGCAGTTCGAGCAGGTGACGAAGGAGGAGCGTATCGACCTGCCGCGCCCCTCGATCGACACCGGCATGGGGCTGGAGCGCATGGCGTCCATCCTGCAGGGCGTCGACAGCGTGTTCGAGACCGACCTGTTCAAGCACCTGATCGATGCGACGTCCTCGGCGCTGGGCACCGGTCCGGAAGAGCAGACCGTCGCCTCCTTCCGCGTCATCGCCGACCATCTGCGCTCCTCGGCGTTCCTGATCGCTGACGGCGTGCTGCCCTCGAACGAAGGCCGCGGCTATGTGCTGCGCCGGATCATGCGCCGCGCCATGCGCCATGCGCAGCTCCTGGGTGCGCGCGAGCCGTTGATGCACCTGTTGGTCTGGGCGCTGGTGCGCGAGATGGGCCAGGCCTATCCGGAACTGGTGCGCGCGGAGAAGCTGATCGCGGAAACGCTGCGGCTGGAAGAGACGCGCTTCCGCAAGACCCTGGCGCGCGGCCTTGCGATCCTTGATGAAAAGAGCGCCGGCCTGAAAAAGGGCGACATGTTCGACGGCGATACGGCGTTCACGCTGTACGACACCTACGGCTTCCCGCTGGACCTGACGCAGGACGCGCTGAAGTCGCGCGGCATCAGCGTCGATCAGGCGTCCTTCACCGATGCGATGGACCGTCAACGCGCCAAGGCGCGCGCGTCCTGGGCCGGCTCGGGCGAAGCGGCGGATGAATCGGTCTGGTTCCCCCTGCGCGAGAAGCTCGGCGCCACGGAGTTTCTTGGCTACGAGACCGAGACCGCCGAAGGCGTCGTCGCCGCGCTGGTCAAGGACGGCAAGGAAACCGGCGGCCTGAAGGCCGGCGAGACCGGCTCGATCGTGCTGAACCAGACGCCGTTCTACGCGGAGTCCGGCGGCCAGGTCGGCGATACCGGCGTGCTGACGGGCGACGGCGGCATCAGGTTCCGCGTCACCGAGACACAGAAGAAGGCCGGCGATCTCTTCGTCCACACCGGCACGGTGGAGCAGGGCGCGCTCAAGGTCGGCACGCCGCTGCAGCTCGAGGTCGATCACACGCGCCGCTTCTCCATCCGTGCCCACCACTCGGCGACGCATCTGTTGCACGAGGCGCTGCGCCAGGTGCTTGGCGATCACATCGCCCAGCGCGGCTCGCTGGTCGCGCCTGACAGGCTGCGCTTTGACTTCGTGCATCCAAAACCCATCACGGCCGAAGAGCTCGCCCGCGTCGAGGACATCGCCAACGACGTCGTGCTCGAGAATGACGAGGTCACTACCCGCATCATGGCGGTGGACGACGCCCGCGAAGCCGGCGCCCGTGCGCTGTTCGGCGAAAAATACGGCGACGAGGTCCGTGTGGTCTCGATGGGCAGGCAGTCGCGCGAGCACGGGCAGAATGCGCTCGGCTGGTCGGTCGAGCTGTGCGGCGGCACGCATGTGAAGCGAACCGGCGATATCGGCCTGATCTCGGTCGTCAGCGAAGGGGCGGTCGCCTCCGGCGTGCGCCGCATCGAGGCGCTGACAGGCCGCCATGCCCGCAAGCACGCCAACGACACCATTGCACTGGCCAGGACCGCGGCATCCGAGCTGCGCACCTCGATCGAGGACGTGCCGGCGCGCATCGCTTCGCTGCTTGAAGAACGCAAGAAGCTGGAGCGCGATCTTTCCGATGCGCGCAAGAAGCTCGCCATGGGCGGCGGCGCCTCGGCCGGCGATGGCGCGGCCGGCGGCGTGCGCGAGGCGGGCGGCGTGAAGCTGCTGGCGCGGGCGGTCGAGGGCGTCGAAACCAAGGATCTCAAGAGCCTGGTTGACGAAGGCAAGAAGCAGATCGGCTCGGGTGTCGTCGCCATCGTCGGCGTAACCGATGACGGCAAGGCCGGCATCGTGGTCGGCGTCACCGCCGACCTCACCTCGCGCTTCAGCGCGGTCGAACTGGTTCGCAAGGGCTCGGAAGTGCTGGGTGGCAAGGGCGGCGGCGGGCGTCCCGACATGGCGCAGGCCGGCGGCCCCGACGGCGCCAAGGCCGACGCGGCGCTGTCGGCGATCGAAAAGGCGATGGCCGGCGCCTGATCCGCTTGCGCCGGCGCAAGCCTGTTGCCACGTCTCGGGTTAGTATCGCCGGTCCCCGTGATTCCGGAGTCCGCACCGGGGACAGGGCGTTCGGGACTCATCGGGGCACAAGCGGTGGCAACCGTTCCGCGCAAGCGTTCGCCAGGCGATCCCAATCTGCGGGACCGGCTCTATGAGCTGCTCGAGCACGATCACCTGCCGTATTCGATCGGCTCGCGTTTTGTCCGCCTGATCGTCGCCATCATCATCCTCGACGTCCTGGCGATGATATTCGCTTCCGTGCCGGAGATCGACGCAGAATTCGGCCGGCTGTTCACGGCCATCGAGATCGCGGCCGTTCTCGCCTTCGCCCTGGAATATTTCGCGCGCATCTGGACCATCGTCGGTCATTCCATCCGCGACCTGACGCCGCTGCAGGCCCGCCTCGGCTATGTGTTCTCCGCGCTCGGCATCGTCGACCTGCTGTCGTTCCTGCCTTCCGGGATCGCGCTTGTGACGGGCGACCGCATCACGCTGGTGCTGACCGGCATGCTGCCGTTCCTCAAGCTGATACGCTATTCGCCGGCGCTGCGCTCGCTGCTATCGGCGATCTATGCGGAGCGGCGCGCGCTGTTCGGCTGCCTCGTCATCCTGACCGGCGCGGTGCTGCTGTTTGCCTGCCTGCTCTATGCCATCGAGCACAACATCCAGCCCGACAAGTTCGGCACCATCCCGCACGCGATGTGGTGGGCGATCGTGACGCTCGGCACGGTCGGCTATGGCGACGTGGTGCCGGTGACGACGGCCGGCAAGCTGGTGACGACGGTTGCAATCGTCGCCGGCTTTGCCATGGTGGCGCTGCCGGTCGCCATCATCTCGGCCGCCTTCGCCAATGAGGTGCGGCGGCACGATTTCGTCGTCACCTGGGGCATGCTGGCGCGGGTGCCGCTGTTCTCGCATCTGAGCGCCGCCGAGATCGGCGACATCATGCGCCTGCTGCGCGCGCAGACCATCGAGAACGGGGAAGTGCTGGTACGCCGCGGTGATCTGGCATCATCGATGTATTTCATCACCACAGGCGAGGTGGAGATCGACCTGCCGAACCAGCGCGTGCGGCTGGCCGACGGCACCTTCTTCGGCGAGATCGCGCTGCTGAAGCGCACCAACCGCAGCGGCACCGTGACCGCGACCCGCCGGACGCATCTGCTCGCGCTCGACGCCCAGGATTTCCATGCCCTGATCGCCCGCCTGCCGGCGCTGGCCGCCCATGTGCGGGAAACGGCCGAGGCCCGCCTCGCCGAGACCGGAGAGGCGCAGCGCGGCGACATCGCGCCGGCCGAGATCGCGCTGGCGGAGCAGGCAGCGGAGCCAATGATCGATCGCTAGAGGCGCGACGGCACTGCCCGTCCGGACGCGACGATAAGATGGCATCTTCAATCCAGGCCGCGGACAGCAATCCGCCGCCGATAGCGCCCATCCCGAGCCACAAGCGCCATGTCGGCATGATCGCCGGCACGCTGCAGATGCAGGGCGCGCATCTCGCGCAACGCCAAATGAAAAGAGCGGCCGCCCGGCCGCTCTTTGAGCATTGCGTGATGGATCGGTCTTACGCCATCGCCTTCGCAAGGTTGTCCGACACCTTGTCGAGGAAGCCGGTGGTCGACAGCCAGCGCTGGTCGGCGCCGACAAGGAGCGCGAGGTCCTTGGTCATGTAGCCGGACTCGACGGTGTCGACGCAGACCTTCTCCAGAGTGTTGGCGAATTTAGCCAGCTCGGCATTGTTGTCGAGCTTGGCGCGGTGGGCGAGACCGCGCGTCCAGGCGAAGATCGAGGCGATGGAGTTGGTCGAAGTCTCCTTGCCCTTCTGGTGCTCGCGGTAGTGGCGGGTCACGGTGCCGTGGGCAGCCTCGGCTTCCACGGTCTTGCCGTCGGGGGTGAGCAGCACCGAGGTCATCAGGCCGAGCGAGCCATAGCCCTGCGCCACGGTATCGGACTGCACGTCGCCATCGTAGTTCTTGCAGGCCCAGACGTAGCCGCCGGACCACTTCAGCGCGGAGGCGACCATGTCGTCGATCAGACGGTGTTCGTAGGTCAGCTTCTTGGCCTCGAATTCCTTCTTGAACTCGCGGTCGAAGATGTCCTGGAAGATGTCCTTGAAGCGGCCGTCATAGACCTTGAGGATGGTATTCTTGGTCGAGAGGTAGACCGGATAGTTGCGCATCAGGCCGTAGTTGAAGGAGGCGCGCGCGAAATCGATGATGGAATCGTCGAGATTGTACATTTCCATCGCGACGCCGGCGCCGGGCGTCTTGAATACTTCGCGCTCGATCACTGTGCCGTCCTCGCCGACGAACTTCATCGACAGCGTGCCCTTGCCGGGAAACTTGATGTCGGTGGCACGGTACTGGTCGCCATAGGCGTGGCGTCCGATGATGATCGGCTTGGTCCAGCCGGGGACAAGGCGCGGCACGTTCTTGCAGATGATCGGCTCGCGGAAGATACAGCCGCCGAGGATGTTGCGGATGGTGCCGTTCGGCGACTTCCACATTTCCTTGAGGCCGAATTCCTTCACCCGCGCTTCATCCGGGGTGATGGTGGCGCATTTGACGCCGACGCCGACCTTCTTGATGGCGTTGGCGGCGTCGATCGTGACCTGGTCGTTGGTCTTGTCGCGGTATTCCATCCCGAGGTCGAAATACTGCAGCTCGATGTCAAGGAAAGGGTGGATCAGCTTGTCCTTGATGTACTGCCAGATGATCCGGGTCATCTCGTCGCCATCGAGTTCGACGACGGGTTGCGACACCTTGATTTTTGCCATGTCGGAAGAAGCCTCTTGGGAATTGCGCGCGCTGGGGCGGCGCGACGGGATTATCGTGCGGCTATAGCACTGCCTGTCTCCGGGCGGAAGGCGACCGGCTATGCACTTTAAGCCCATCCTTTGCCCGCGACCGCCGCCGACCGTCACCACGGCCAGGAAGGAGTCAACCGCTGGGCCCGCTTCGGACGCGACCTCCAAAGCCGCCGCTAACGTGATTATTCCACTTGAGAATTTTGCCCGGACAGGCAAACGAGAGCCGGGAATTGCGGCCCTCGCCAAGATTCCTCGGAAGCCAGATCGGAAAGCAAAGCGATGTCCGGCACTGACAGGACGAAATCAGCCCCCGACCTTGTCGGGCCCGTGGTGATCCTGGTCGAGCCGCAGCTCGGCGAGAACATCGGCATGGCCGCGCGCGCCATGGGCAATTTTGCCCTGAGCCGGCTGCGCCTGGTCAGCCCGCGCGACGGCTGGCCGAATATCGCCGCCCAGCGCGCCGCCGCCGGGGCCGACCACATCCTGGAAAATGTCGAGCTGTTCGACACCGTGCAGGCGGCGGTGGCCGACCTCGATCTTCTGTTCGCCACCACCGCGCGCGCCCACGACCAGGCCAAGCCGGTGGTGGCGCCCGAGGGCGCGGCGCGGGAGATTGTTGGCCATGTCGCCGCCGGAGGCGGGGCCGGCATCCTGTTCGGCCGCGAGCGTGCCGGCCTGACGAACGAAGAGGTGGCCCTCGCCAACCGGATCGTGACCTTCCCGGTCAATCCCGGCTTTGCCTCGCTCAACCTTGCCCAGGCCGTGCTGCTGATGGGCTATGAGTGGTTCAAGCTCGCGACCGAAGGCGCGCTGCCCTTCGCC
This sequence comes from Bradyrhizobium sp., assembly GCA_035575905.1. Classification (GTDB taxonomy): domain Bacteria; phylum Pseudomonadota; class Alphaproteobacteria; order Rhizobiales; family Xanthobacteraceae; genus Bradyrhizobium. Next base: position 82,820 of record DATLXL010000036.1, read on the forward strand.
ATGCCCGAACGCTCCGAGCGGGCCTCGCACCACCAGATCGACGCCTTCTTCGAGAACCTCGTTCGCGAGCTCGACAAGGTCGAATTCCTGCGCCCGCGCGAGAAGCGAGACACCATGCTGGTCAACTTGCGCAACATCTTTACCCGCATGGACCCGACCAGGCAGGACATGCACACCCTGCACGGCGTGGTAATGGCGATCGCGGAAGGGCGGAAAGGTCCGGCCAAGGGCGGCGTGCTCGACGGCGAGCAGGCGACGCGGCTGCGCGCGCTGCTCGCCGAGCAGGGCCAGCAGGGCGGCGTGGTGTCGGACTCCGGCAGCACCCTGAAGGGACTGGCCCGGCTGCTGCGGCGGAATCCGACCGACGCCGAGCGGCTGCTGTGGCAGGCGCTGACCAGGGATCGCCGCTTCGCCGGCCAGTTCAAGCGGCAGACGCCCGTCGGCCGCCAGATTCCGGATTTTGTTTCCTTCGTGCATCGCCTCGCTATCGAGCTGGTCAATGCGAACGAGTCGGAAGCGATCGTTGCCGACCGTGCGGCCCGCAAGGCCTGGCTGGAGCAGCGGGACTACCGCGTGGTCAGCATAAGAACCGCGGATGTCGAGCGCGACCTCGGCACAGAACTCGACCGGTTGCACGCCAATCTGTCAGCAGGAGCATGATCCGGAAAGTGTGAAGCGGTTTTCCAAGAAGGTCATGCTCAAACAACAACCTAAAGCGCGATAATGATTCGTCCAGTTGTCATCGCGCTCTAGTTGACCGCAGCCAGTTCGGCCGATGCGCGCGCGCGCTTCGGCCGCTTTGTCTTCGCCGGCTCGAACAGCGAACCGGCGGCAAGCGCCGCCGTATCGGCGACGCCGGGATCGCGCGACACCATGGCGGCGACGATCGCGCCATCGATCAGCAGCGCCAGTTGATGGGCGAACAGCGCGGGCTCGGCGGCGCCCATTTCGGAAGCGAGGCTTTCGATATGCGCGAGCACGACCTTCTTGTGCTTCAGCGCGATGTTGCGGAACTGCCTCTGGTCCTTGTCGTGCTCGGCAACGGCATTGATGAAGGGGCAGCCGTAGAAGCGATCTTCGCCGAACCATGTCTTGAGGGCGGGGAAGATGCGCGTCAGCTTGGTCTGCGCGTCGCCGCCGCCGGCCTCGATCGCGCCGATGAACCATTCGCGCCACTGCTTGCCTTCGCTCTCCAGCACCGCATGCACGAGATTGGTTTTCGAGCCGAACAGCTTGTAGAGCGTGGTCTTGGCCGTCCCGGCTTCATCGATGATGGCGTCGATGCCGGTGGCGTTGATGCCGTTCTTGCAGAACAGCTGCGTCGCCGCACTCAGCAAACGTCCGCGCGCGGATTCGTCGTCGGCAGGAGCGAAAGCCGCAGCGCGCTTGTTCCTCGAGGCTTGTCTGACCATGCATGCCAGTAAATCGGAGCGCGGCAAGATCATCAAGCCGGATGTTCCGGCTGCCCAAAACAATCGCCGGGCATGCAGCATCTGCATCGCGCGTGTGCAAAGCGGGGCTGATCAATCCGCAAGCAGGGCAGGCTAACGGCCTGCAGCGCTTCGGCTTTTGTCTTGCTCGAGTTCTGGCACGGCTTATGCAGGAAACAGACCGTTCGGTATCCTACTCCCAGGGAGAGAAACTAATGACCGCGGTCGCACAGAAAACAGTACTGACGGGGTGCCTTGCGCCCATCGACAAGGGCGGGCTCGAGCAGCTCATCGCCAACGGCAAGGCCAATCCCAAGGTGATCAAGACCTTGAAGTGCAAGACGGTGGCCGAGGGCAAGTTCCGCCACGCCAACTATATCCGCAATCTCGCGCCCTACATCGTCGACGAGCCGCCGGGTCTGCTGGGCGACGACACCGCGCCCAATCCGTCGGAAGCCTCGCTCGCCGCGCTCGGGTCCTGCCTTGCCGTCGGCCTGCACGCCAACGCCGTGCACCGCGGCTGGATCGTCAACAAGCTCGAGCTCGAGCTCGAAGGCGATCTCAACATCACCGCCGTGTGGGGCACCGGCGACGTCAGCGAGAAGCCGGTCGGCTTCACCGACGTGCGCGTCAAGGTCGACATGGAATGCGAGGGCATCTCGCAGGACGAGATCAATGCGCTGGTCGCCCATGTGAAGAAATGGTCGCCGGTCGCCAACACCTTCACCCGCCCCGTCAATCTCGAGGTCGGCGTGTAACCGTACGCAAACAGGAAGGTGTGGGGATACGATCATGGGTTCACTGGCATTATCGCGGGTTGAAGCTGTCGATCAGCCCGCACCTTCCATCGCCGATGAGGCGGCGCGAATCGCGCGCAAGGAGCTGGCGCCGCTGGCACTCGCCATCGATGACGGCACGGTCTATCCGGCCGAGGTGCTGCGCAACCTCGGCAAGGTCGGCGCCTGGGGCAGCCACGTTCCGCAGGAGGGGCCTGCGGATCTGCGCTGCGCGATCCAGTCGATCGCCGCGCTCGGCGAAGTCTGCGGCGCCACCGCCTTCATGGCCTGGTGCCAGAACACGCTGGTCTGGTACGCCGCCAATTCCTGCAACGTAAAGCTCGCCGCGCGCTTCGGCGACAGCTTCTCCTCCGGCCGCGTGCTCGGCGGCACCGGGCTGTCGAACCCGATGAAGACGTTCTTCGGCATCGAAAAATTCAAGCTGAAAGGGCGCAAGGTCGAAGGCGGCTACATTGTCAAGGGCGCGTTGCCCTGGGTATCCAATCTCGGCGACGACCATTTCTTCGGCACCATCTTCGAGCGCGAGGACGAGCCCGGCGGCATCGTCATGTTCCTCGCCGATTGCGCCGATCCCGCCATCACGCTGACGCCGTGCAAGCCGTTCCTCGCCATGGACGGAACCGGCACCTATGGCGTGCAGTTCCGCGACGTCTTCGTGCCGGATGAGTTGATCCTCGCCGAGCAGGCCGCGCCGTTCGTCAAGAAGATCCGCGCCGGCTTCATCCTGCTGCAGGCCGGCATGGGCCTCGGCCTGATCAAGGACTGCATCAACATCATGGACGAGGTCGGCCCGCCGCTCGGCCATGTCAACCGCTATCTGCCGCAGCAGCCGGCCCAGTTCCGCGAACTCTACGTCGAGTTCGAGAAGGAGGCGATGGCGCTCGCCGCCGACCCCTACAATACCGATGACAGCTACTGGCGCCGCGTCGTCGCGCTGCGCCTGCGGCTTGGCGATGCCGCCGTAGCAGCCGCCCATGCGGCGATGCTTCATTGCGGCGCGCGTGGCTATCTGAAGAGCCACCGAGCGCAGCGCCGGCTTCGCGAAGCCTATTTCGTCGCCATCGTCACGCCGGCCACCAAACAGCTTCGCAAGATGCTGGCGGAGTTTTGAGGGCGCATCCGTTCACCGACTGCCAACCAAACCACAACAGGAGAGGGCCTGCCATGACGGACGTTCTGATTACTGCCAGCGATCTCGCCGAACTGATCAAGAAAGAACCGTGCGTGATCATCGACACGCGCAATCCCGATGCCTACGCGGCCGGCCATCTGCCGGGTGCGGTGAACGTGCACGAGATATTCACCTTCCTCGCGACCTCGACGCCGGAAGGCATTCACGAGCTGAAGACGAAATTCGCCGATGCCTTCGGTTCCGCCGGCCTGTCGGGCAAGGAAACCGCCGTCGTCTACGAGCAGTCGATGAACTCGGGGTTCGGCCAGTCCTGCCGCGGCTACTACCTGCTCACCATGCTCGGCTATCCCAAGGTGAAGGTGCTGCATGGCGGCTACGACGCCTGGGCGCTGGCGGGATTCCCGACCACCAAGGAAGTGCCGAGCCCGGTGAAGGCATCGTTCCCGATCGTCCCGGAAGCGGGCGACATCCTCATCGATGCCAAGACCATGCTCTCGGCGGTCGGCAAGCCCGGCATCGCCATTCTCGACGTGCGCGACGTCGACGAGTGGATCGGCGACAGCTCTTCGCCGTACGGCAAGGACTTCTGCCCGCGCAAGGGCCGCATCCCCGGCGCGGTGTGGCTGGAATGGTACCGCATGATGAAGCCGACCGGCGAGGGGCCGCGCTTCAAGTCCAAGGACGAAATCCTGGCCGAATGCGCCACCGTCGGCATATCGCAGACGACGCCGGTGTATCTCTACTGCTTCAAGGGCGCGCGCGCCTCGAACACGTTCCTGGCGCTGAAGAACGCCGGCGTGAAGGACGTGCGGATGTATTTCGGTTCCTGGAATGAATGGTCTCGCGACCCCTCGCTGCCGATCGACGAGGGCCTGCCGACGGCTGCCCGCGTAACGGGCAAAGCGGCGTAAAGCGGCACGGTTCCTGCATATTTCTCACCGTCCGGCGGCAAAAAAAGCGGCCGGGCGGTGAAAAAATGTCCGGATTGGCGCGGAGCGACGCTCCCGGGCGGTCCAGTGCGACAATGAGGCGCAACATGTCCATCTTCGACGATCCCTTCGATTCCGAGCGCGAACTCGTCCGGTCCGGCTGTGCCTGCGGCCAGCACCGTTCCGCCGCCGAACACGACTATGCCGAGCGCGCCCTGCGCTGCGAGCCGGTTGCCCCGCCGCCGAGCGGGGAGAAACGCTACGAGGGCGTCGTTGCCTCCGCCGTGATGCGTGCGGTGTTTCCGCAGGACATGGCGCGCCGCGCCTTCCTGAAATCGGTGGGCGCGGCAACCGCGCTTGCGGCGGTCTCGCAGTTCTTCCCGATCAAGGCGGTGACCGAAGCCTTCGCGCAAGGCGGCCCGCCCGAGAAGAAGGACCTCAAGGTCGGCTTTATTCCGATCACGTGTGCCACGCCCATCATCATGGCGTCGCCGCTCGGCTTCTACGCCAAGCAGGGGCTCAATGTCGAGGTGGTGAAGACCGCCGGCTGGGCCGTGATCCGCGACAAGACCATCAACAAGGAATACGACGCCTCCCACATGCTGGCGCCGATGCCGATCGCGATCTCGCTCGGCCTTGGCGCGCAGCCGATCCCGTTCACGGTGCCCGCGATCGAGAACATCAACGGGCAGGGCATCACGCTGGCCATGAAGCACAAGGACAAGCGCGACCCGAAGGACTGGAAGGGCATGAAGTTCGCCATTCCATTCGACTACTCCATGCACAATTACCTGCTGCGCTATTATCTGGCCGAGCATGGCATCGATCCCGATGCCGACGTGCAGCTCCGCTCGGTGCCGCCGCCGGAAATGGTGGCGAATTTGCGCGCCGACAACATCGACGGCTTCCTTGCGCCCGACAACATCTGCCAGCGCGCGGTCTATGACGGCGTCGGCTTCCTGCACATCCTCTCCAAGGAAATCTGGGACGGTCATCCCTGCTGCAGCTTTGCCGCCAGCAAGGAGTTCATCACGACCTCGCCGAACAGCTTTGCGGCGCTGACGCGCGCCATCGTCGACGCCACGGGGTACGCAGCCAAGGCGGAGAATCGCAAGCAGATCGCGGAAGCGATCGCGCCGGCGAACTACATCAACGCGCCCGTCACCGTGCTGGAGCAGGTGCTGACCGGCACCTACGCCGACGGGCTCGGCGGCGTGAAGACCGATCCCAAGCGGGTCGACTTCGATCCGTTCCCCTGGCAGTCTTTTGCGGTGTGGATGCTCACCCAGATGAAGCGCTGGGGCCAGATCAAGGGCGACGTCGACTACAACGCCATCGCCGAGCAGGTGTATCTCGCCACCGACACCAGGAAGGTGATGGGCGAGATGGGCCTGACGCCACCGACGACCGCCTACAAGTCGTTCTCGGTGATGGGCAAGACGTTCGATCCGCAAAAGCCCGACGATTATCTCGCGAGCTTCAAGATCAGGAAGTCGTCGTGAAGTGCTTACTGTCGTCCCGGCGAAGGCCGGGACCCATAACCCCAGGGAGGAGTTTGGCGAACACTCCTCGTTCGGTACTCCCATCGCGTACGGCCGAGAGATTCCGCGGTATGGGTCCCGGCCTTCGCCGGGACGACGGGGAGTGCGCGTAGTGACTTCCTCCCTCCGTTTCCGCGCGGCGATCGTGTCGCTGGCGCTGTTTGCCGCTTTCCTCGGCATCTGGCATCTGGCGACGCGCCAGACCGCCGCGGTCTCCAGCATGAGCCCGGAATACGCCAAGCTGATGGGCATCACGGCGACGCAGGGCAAATCGGCCATGCCGGGCCCGCTCGATGTCGGCGCCAAGCTGTGGGAGCATCTCAAGCGTCCGTTCTACGACAACGGTCCGAACGACAAGGGGCTCGGCATCCAGCTGGCGTATTCCATCGGCCGCGTCGGGCTCGGCTATCTCATCGCGGTGCTCGTCGCCATTCCGCTCGGCTTCCTGATCGGCATGTCGCCGCTGATCAGCCAGGCGCTCGATCCCTTCATCCAGGTGCTGAAACCGATCTCGCCGCTGGCCTGGATGCCGCTGGCGCTCTACACCATCAAGGATTCCTCGATCTCGGCGATCTTCGTCATCTTCATCTGCTCGGTGTGGCCGATGCTGCTCAACACCGCCTTCGGCGTCGCCAGCGTGCGCAAGGAGTGGATCAACGTCGCGCGCACGCTCGAGGTCGGCACGATCCGCCGCGCCTTCACCGTGATCCTGCCGGCGGCAGCGCCGACCATCCTCACGGGCATGCGCATCTCCATCGGCATTGCCTGGCTCGTGATCGTCGCCGCCGAGATGCTGGTCGGCGGCACCGGCATCGGCTACTTCGTCTGGAACGAGTGGAATAATCTGTCGATCACCAACGTGATCATCGCGATCCTGACCATCGGCGTCGTCGGCATGCTGCTCGACCAGATCCTCGCGCGCTTCACGCGCATGGTCACGTTTCCGGAGTAGCACGCGGTGACCGAGAAATTCATCTCCATCGAGGGCATCGCCAAGCGCTATCCCGCCGCCGGCGGCGGCACCACGGCCGTGTTCGAGAACTTCTGGCTGTCGATGACGCGCGGCGAGTTCGGCTGCATCATCGGCCACTCCGGCTGCGGCAAGACCACGGTGCTCAACATCCTCGCCGGTCTCGACGAGCCGAGCGAGGGCACCGTCATCGTGGACGGGCAGGGCATCGAGGGCACGAGCCTCGATCGCGCCGTGATCTTCCAGAGCCATGCGCTGCTGCCGTGGCGCACGGTGCTGGGCAACGTCGGCTATGCCGTGACCTCGAAATGGCGAAGCTGGGACCGCGCCAGGGTCAAGGCGCACGCACAGAAATTCATCGATCTCGTCGGCCTCACCGGCTCCGAGCACAAGCGGCCGTCCGAACTCTCCGGCGGCATGAAGCAGCGCGTCGGCATTGCGCGCGCGCTGTCGATCACGCCGAAGATCATGCTGATGGACGAGCCGTTTTCGGCGCTGGACGCGCTGACGCGCGGCACCTTGCAGGACGAGGTCCGGCGCATTTGCCTGGAAACCGGGCAGACCGCCTTCATGATCACCCATGACGTGGACGAGGCGATTTATCTCGCCGACAAGATATTCCTGATGACAAACGGCCCGGGGGCGGTGCTGGCGGAAATCGTCGAAAATCCGCTGCCGAAGGATCGCGGCCGCATCGATCTGCACCGCCATCCCTATTATTACGCGCTGCGCAACCACATCGTCGATTTCCTGGTCAGCCGCAGCAAGAGCTTTGTCGGCGAAAACCCCTCGCACGACCCGCGCCAGGTGCCGGTGGTGCGGCCGGGCAAACCGGAGTTGGCGATCGCGCCCGTATTCGAAGACACACATCAGGCGTCATGGCCGGGCTTGTCTCGGCCATCCACGTCTTCATGAGCCAAGCAAGACGTGATTGCCCGGCACGAGGCCGGGCATGACGAAGAGAGGGAGACTGCAATGAAAAGATCCGATCTCACGGAAAAGCTGCTCGACATCAAGCGCGAGAAGGGCTGGAGCTGGAAATACATCTGCGACAAGGTCGGCGGCTATTCCGAGGTGCTGATCGTCGGCGCCATTCTGGGCCAGATGAAGCTGACCAAGCCGCAGGCGGCCAACGCCGGCGAACTGTTCGGGCTTTCGAAATCGGAAGTTGCGATGCTCAACGAGGTGCCGATGCGCGGCACCGGCACGCCGATGCCGCCGACCGATCCCCTGATCTACCGCTTCTATGAAATGGTGATGGTGAACGGGCCGGCGTGGAAGGCGCTGATCGAGGAGGAATTCGGCGACGGCATCATGTCGGCGATCGATTTCGACATGGCGATCGAGCGTGTCGCCAATCCCAAGGGCGACCGCGTCAGGATCACCATGTCCGGCAAATTCCTGCCCTACAAATATTACGGCGCCAGCGGCAACGTGCCGGAATACGGATTCAAGGAGGAATAGCCGCGCGGCCGCGGTTAACTTGGTGCGAAGCGGAACGCGCGCCTGCCGGGTCGATCGTTTGGCATTCTGCAAGGATTGACGGGAGTTGGGGCTGTCGAACGGCAGGCTATGCCAAAACGACTTCGGCCGGCCACGCGGCAGGCCGGCCGAAACGCCTGCGCGCGGGCAAGCACGCCAGGAATTGGCGGTGTGCGGGAGGCTTACTGCCCCGACTTCACCTGGGCCGCGGCCACGGCCATCAGCTCGCCCATCTTGGCGCGAATTTCGGCCTCGCTGACGCCCTTGCCGGCGAGATCGCCCGCCACCTTGCGGAGCACGTCGGCATCGCCGGCTTCCTCGAAATCGGCAGCCACGACCTCCTTGGCATAGTCGGAAGCTGCATCGCCGGTCTTGCCGAGCTTTTCGGCGGCCCACAGGCCGAGCAGGCGGTTGCGGCGCGCTTCGGCCTTGAATTTCTGTTCCTCGTCGAGGGCGAACTTCTTCTCAAAACCCTCTTCGCGCTTGTCGAATGTCGTCATATCCGAGTTCCGATCCTGCCAGCTGGAGACGGGACAGCCGCGTTGCGACGACCCCCGCGGGTGCCTACATAAGGAGCGGATCGGGGCGGAACAACGGGTTTTTAAGCCGCAGGTATAGCGGCCGTAATAATCCCGAAACCGCCCACGTATAACTCCGCCACAGGGGGCCGGGTCGATTGTGCTGGATAGGCCAATCGGTTAGGTTGCCCCAAGGTAGGGTTCCTGTTCTGTTTCCGTTAGTCGGGACAGGTTCCTGACCTTTCACGGCAGCTCCGTCGTGGGTCCAGTCCTTGTCATCCGGAGCACACCAAATCGATGGATTTCAACAAAACACGGTACATCCCAATGAGCCGTCGGCGACGCATTTATGAAGGCAAGGCGAAGGTGCTGTACGAAGGCCCCGAACCGGGCACTTTGATCCAGCATTTCAAGGACGACGCGACGGCTTTCAACGCCAAGAAACACCAGATCATTGAGGGCAAGGGCGTCCTCAATAACCGGATTTCGGAGTACCTGTTTCAGCATCTCAACGACATCGGGGTGCCGACCCACTTCATCCGCCGCCTCAACATGCGCGAGCAACTGATTCGCGAAGTTGAGATCGTGCCGCTGGAGGTGGTGGTGCGGAACGTCGCCGCCGGCTCGCTGTCGCAGCGCCTCGGCATCGAGGAAGGTACCCAGCTGCCGCGCTCGATCATCGAGTTCTATTACAAGAACGACCAGCTCAACGACCCCATGGTGTCGGAGGAGCACATCACCGCCTTTGGCTGGGCGACGCCGCAGGAGATCGATGACATCATGGCGCTCGCCATCCGCGTCAACGACTTCCTGACCGGGCTTTTCCTCGGCATCGGCATCCGCCTCGTCGACTTCAAGATGGAGTGCGGGCGGCTGTTCGAGAACGAGATGATGCGAATCATCGTCGCCGACGAGATTTCCCCCGATTCGTGCCGGCTGTGGGACGTCAAGTCCAACGAGAAGCTGGACAAGGACCGCTTCCGGCGCGATCTCGGCGGCCTGCTCGAGGCCTACACTGAAGTCGCAAAGCGGCTCGGCATCCTGATCGAGAACGAGCGGCCGTCAGGCACCGGCCCGGTGCTGGTGAAAAGCTGAGTCGTCATTCCGGGGCGCGGGCTTTGGCCCGCGAACCCGGAATCCAGAGATGTTGCACGAGATTCCGGATCCACCCGTTGCGCGGCTCGTCCGGAATGACGAGGTTGATATGAAGGCACGTGTCACCGTTACGCTAAAGACCGGCATCCTCGATCCCCAGGGCAAGGCCATCGAAGGCGCGCTGAAGTCGCTCGGCGTCGAGGGCGTCGCCAGCGTGCGCCAGGGCAAGGTGTTCGACATCGAGCTCGCGGGCGCCGACAAGGCCAAGGCCGAGGCGGCGTTGAAGGACGCCGCCGACAAGCTCTTGGCGAACACGGTGATCGAAAACTACCGGGTCGAGCTGCTCTAGATGAAATCCGCCGTCCTCGTCTTCCCCGGCATCAACCGCGAGCGCGACATGGCGCGCGCGCTGAGGCTCGTCTCGGGCAACGAGGCGGCGATGGTCTGGCATGCCGAGACGTCGCTGCCGAAGGGTACCGACCTCGTCGTGGTGCCCGGCGGCTTTTCCTATGGCGATTATCTCCGCTGCGGCGCCATCGCGGCGCGCGCGCCCGTGATGGACGCGGTGCGCGACTTCGCCGCCAGGGGCGGCCTCGTGCTCGGCGTCTGCAACGGCTTCCAGATTCTCTGCGAGGCGGGCCTGCTGCCGGGCGTGCTGATGCGCAATGCGCGACTGAAATTCATCTGCCACGACGTGCATCTGCGGGTCGAGCGCTCCGACACGCCGTTCACCCGCGGCTACAATGCCGGGCAGGTGATCCGCGTGCCGGTTGCCCATGGCGAGGGCAATTACGAAGCCGACGAAGAGACGTTGAATCGGCTCGAAGGCGAGGGGCGCGTGCTCTATCGCTACTGCACGCCCGAGGGCGTGGTGAACGAGCAAGCCAACATCAACGGCGCGGCGAATTCCATCGCCGGCATCGTCAGCGAGCGCGGCAATGTGCTCGGCATGATGCCGCACCCGGAAAACCATGTCGAAGACATCATGGGCTGCACCGACGGCCGCGGCCTGTTCGCGGGGCTCGCCGCGCATCTGGAGAAGGCGGCGTAGGGTCACTCCTCTGGCGACGCGCGCGTCCAGATTCCATATTCCTCGAGCGAATCGACGTCGAGATTGACGATCTTCGTCACACGCATTGATTTAGGCAGTCCACTCTCGTCGCTCCACGCCATCGTGACGCCTGGACCTGAGCTGTTGACGGAAGTCGTCAAGGTGACTTGATCCGGCAGCGCGGTGCCTGGTGTTTCCTTTCCGTCCGGGCTGACAAAGCGATAACGTCCGCTTTCATAAAGTCGAAGGCCTCCCGCTCTGCGCGAATGGATTCCCGCCTTTGAGTCCTCGATCGGAAACCAGAGCTCCATGAGTCTGATCGTGCTGTCCGTGAACTCTCCGTTGCTTTTCTTCAACTCGTCCTTGATCTGGTCCACAGCAAAGCGCATCAGCTGCGTCAGCCTGGCGGCTCGGAAAGTTGCGGAGGCGGCATTTCCCTCCGCGGTAACAAAGTGAAAGCGCATGTCGGCCGTCGCGCGGTCCTTGGTCGTCAGATAAAGGCCCTTGGATATTGCGTGGTTGCGGATGGCATCCGCCAGTTTTGGCGCGACGTCGCTCGACTCATAGACCAGATTCAGGTGATCGATCATCTCGGCGAAACCGAGGTGCTCGTCGTCAATGGATGCCGGGAGCAGCCGTTCCATGGTGGAAGAGATCAGCTCTTGATTGACCTGCTTGTTCTTGCCGGTCGCCAGGCTGCGGACATACATCAGGTACCGGATGTCTATGTCGTCCGCCGCAGTGAGTTTCTTGATTAGGTTATCGCCCGTGTTCCTTGGCAGCTTCAGCGCGAAACGCGCGACGGCCAGTCTGATCTTTATATTGGCGCCTGTCTTATCGAACAGCTTCTCGACATCGGCGGCAAATCTCCCGGGGGTCCTGGCCGAGAAGTAGTTCATGCATTGCAGGATGCCGTTTGTGTTGCCCGGTTCGGTGGTGGCGATCCGGGTCGCAAACGCGACAATGGCCTGATCGACCGTAGACGGAATGTCGCCGACTTTCGGATTGCTCAAGGCCTCGACAAGCGTGAGCTTGAGGGTTGTCCGTATATTCTTGTCGTCGAGCGCTTGGATAATCACGTTCGAGCTGCGCCCGTCGAGATCGACGCCCCAGCCCGTAGATTGCGTTGTAAGTGACGCGGAAACGGCGCGTGCGGCGTTTTCCAGAAGCGTGAGCTCGTATTTGGCGACCGGATTGTCGGCGTTGAACCGCTTCATCACTTCGTCGTCGACGCGGCGATTGATCGTGTCCGGTATTTTCTTGATCGCGGAATCGACGTCATAGATCGATTTGATCCCGAACAGGCCGACGACCAGTACTGCAACGGCAATGCCGACGCCGGCGACCTTGAGCCCGATTCCAATGTATTTTTGCTGAAGATCGCGTTCGTTCTGGACAGCCCTGGTGATTTCGTCTTTTAGAAAGCGGCCCAGATCTTCCTTGAGCTTGTAGTACTCTAGCGATTGATCTGCCATCGGCTTCGCCTCGAGCTGCAAAAGGTGGTTACATGACGACATCGTACGATGAGCCAGCGGTACAAGGCAATCCTCGGTTGAGCCAATCCGGCGGGGCGCGATTGGCCACGGTGCTTGGAAGCGCGCTTGTGTTCCTCGGCGTCGCCGCGTTGCTCTGGTTGCCCGCATTGCCCGCTCACGCGCAGTCCTACCCCAATCGCCCGATTACCATGGTCGTGCCGTTCGCGGCCGGCGGCACCTCCGACGTGATCGCCCGCACCGTGGCCGAGCAGATGTCGGTCGCGCTCGGGCAGCCCGTGGTGATCGAGAATGTCGGCGGCGCCGGCGGCTCGATCGCGCTGGCGCGCGTCGCCCGCGCCGCCGCCGACGGCTACACCATCGCCATCGGCAACGCCGGCACCAATGCCGCGACCTACGCCATCTATCCCAAGCTCGCCTTCACGCCGGACTCGTTTGCGCCGATCGCAATGGTGGCGAAGACATTCGGCATCATCGCGCTGCGCAAGGACTTTCCGGCGCAGAACCTCAAAGAGTTCGTCGACTACGCGAAGAAAAATCCCGGCAAGGTCAATCTCGGCCATGCCGGTGTCGGCTCCTCGAATTTCCTGATCTGCAAGGTCTTCGCCAATGCCGCCGGAATCGACGTGACGCTGGTCGGTTATCGCGGCGCCTCGCCCGCACTCACCGATGCGGTCGGCAGCCAGATCGACGGCGTCTGCGATTCGGCGGCCTCCGTCTCGCAATCCATCAACGAGAAGCTCGTGAAGGGGCTCGTCGTCGGCGCCAATGTGCGGCTGGCTTCGCTGCCGGAACTGCCGACCTCGGCGGAAGCGGGCCTGCCTGAGTTCGAGGCGCAGGGCTGGAACGGCCTGTTCGCCCCCAAGGGCACGCCGGCCGATATCATCGCGAAACTCAACGCGGCGGCGAAGACCGCGGTCGAGAGCGAGCCGGTCAAGAAGCGTTTTGCCGACCTGTCGACCGTTGCGCCCGATGCGAACGAGCATACGGCCGATGTGCTGCAGCAACTCGTCGCGCGCGACGTCGAGAAATTCAGGAAGCTGCTGGCGGACGACAAAGACCAGAAGTAGGCGTCAGCCGCCGCGAAGGCGCTGCCTCACGCGCCGGTACGCGTCCGCCGGCACCGTCATCGCGGCGACGCCGGCCATCACCAGCACGAGGCCGAATGCGAGGTTCGGCGGCACGGCTTCGCCGAGCAGCAGCACCGAGAGCGCGACGCCGATCGGGATGCGCAGGTAGCCCTGCGCGTTCGTCGTCAGCGTGCCGAGCCGCTGCAAACACATGTAGAACAGCATCAGGCCGAGCGCGCTGGAGAAGATCCCCATCGTGGTGACGGCGGCGAGCGCCTGCGGCGTCGGCCGCAGGGTCCAGGGATGCTCGATGAGCAGCGACAGCGGCAGCAGCACGCAGCCGCCGAACAACAGCGAGCCGGCCGCCACCACCATCGGATCGTATTCCGACAGCCGCAGGCCGAAGATGGTGGCGCACGCAAACGAGATGGTGGCGAGCAGGATGGCAATTTCCGCGACGATGTCGCTGGAGAGGCCGCCTAGCGCGTCCAGTCCGACGATCGCCGCGGTGCCGGCGAGGCCGAGGATGGCGCCGACGAGTTTCAGCAGCGTCGCCGGCTCGTGCCGCGTGATGCCCCAGGTGATCAGGAAGGCGAAGATCGGCGTGGTCGAGGCCAGCACCACCGTGGTCGACGCCGGCACATATTGCTGCGACCAAGTGATGATCAGGAACGGGATGGTCGAGTTGATGGTCTGCTGCTGCGCGAACAGCTTCCAGGCTTTCGCGTCGGTCGGCAGGCGCAGGCCCCGGATGCGCAGCACAACGAGCAGGAACGCCGCCGCAATCAGCGAGCGCGCCGAGATGAAGGTGATCGGCGGGATCGAGCCGAGCCCGATCTTGGTCAGCGGATAGGTCGAACTCCAGCAGCAGGCCAGCGCCAGCAGGAGTGCATAGTCGCGCCAGTTGTGTTGTCGTGGTTCGGCAGATGAGGGCGCCGGCTGCGGCGCCGGCGCCGCTTCGATCTCGCTGAGTGCTGTGCTCTTCGGCAACTTGTTTTCCAGGCGTTTCCCAGCGTTTATGGCCTCATTCGCAAGGAAAGCACAAGGAGAGCGGCCGCATGGCTAGGTGGCGGCGGGCGCCGGCGGCGTCTTGAACTTCACCCGCTTGATGGTGCCGGAGAAGGTGAACAGCTTGCGCTCGCCCGAGCGCAGCGTACCGCGCAGGAAGATCAGCGAGCCGCCGGCGCGCGTCACCTCGCCGTCGCACTCGATCAATTCGCCCTCGTGCGCCGCGTCGAGGAAATCGCAGGAAAAACCGACCGTCACGCCCGGCCCCTGCAGATGCGGCGCCGCGATCGCGAACAGGCAGTAATCAGCGAACGTCATGAAGCAGCCGCCATGGACGTTACGCTGGCTGCCGTTGAGGTGCTTTTTCTCGACCCGGAAGGCGCACTGCACCTTTCCTGTCTCGTCCATGCGGTGCCAGAACGGCCCGGTGTGGGTCTCGAAGGCGTCGCGGGTCCAGGTGCGCCAGCCGGCGAATTCGCCCTCGGTTTCGACGCGCAGGTCGGGGCGCTGGTTGAATGCGTTTTGGGGAAGCTCGTTCACGAAAATGGGCCTTCAATCACGGTCTGGCGCTCTTAAATCCGATCCGTTGCCGCGACGCAAACTGCGTTTGAGCGCGGCCAGCAAAGGCGGCACCGGTTTTGCGTCCGGGCGCGCGAAAACATCAAGTAGCGCATGGCCTTGTCGCCAAACCGCTCATGCATTGGCGGGCCATGCGCGCGCCCCACCTTGCAAAGCTCTGGACAGTGGGAAAATGGTCCCTAAAAGGCCTTTTCCAGCCCCTCCGGACTTCCTATTACGGGCCCCATGCAGAGCAACGAACCCCAGATCACCCCCGAGCTCGTCGCCAGCCACGGGCTCAAGCCAGACGAATATGAGCGCATTTTGAAGCTGATCGGGCGGGTCCCGAGCTTCACCGAACTCGGCATCTTCTCGGCGATGTGGAACGAGCACTGCTCCTACAAGTCCTCGCGCATCCATCTGCGCGGGCTGCCGACCAAGGCGCCGTGGGTGATCCAGGGGCCGGGCGAGAATGCCGGCGTCATCGACATCGGCGACGGCCAGGCGGTGGTCTTCAAGATGGAGAGCCACAATCATCCGAGCTACATCGAGCCTTACCAGGGCGCGACCACCGGCGTCGGCGGCATCCTGCGCGACGTCTTCACCATGGGCGCGCGCCCGATCGCCTGTCTCAATGCGCTTTCCTTTGGCGCGCCGGAGCATCCGAAGACGCGGCATCTGGTGTCGGGCGTCGTCGCCGGCGTCGGCGGCTACGGCAATTCCTTTGGCGTGCCGACGGTGGGCGGGCAGGTGCGCTTCCACACCCGCTATGACGGCAACATCCTCGTCAATGCGATGGCGGTCGGCCTCGCCGACGCCGACAAGATCTTTTACGCGGCGGCCTCCGGCGTGAACATGCCGATCGTCTATTTGGGCTCGAAGACCGGGCGCGACGGCATCCACGGCGCCTCGATGGCTTCGGCCGAGTTCGACGACGATTCCGAGGAGAAACGTCCCACCGTGCAGGTCGGCGATCCCTTCGCCGAAAAGCTGCTGCTGGAAGCGTGCCTGGAGATCATGGCCGCCGATTGCGTGATCGCGATCCAGGACATGGGCGCGGCGGGCCTTACCTGCTCGGCGGTCGAGATGGGCGCCAAGGGCGACCTCGGCGTCGACCTCATTCTTGATTCCGTGCCGACGCGCGAGACCGGCATGAGCGCCTACGAGATGATGCTCTCGGAAAGCCAGGAGCGCATGCTCATGGTGCTCAAGCCCGAGAAGGAAAAAGAGGCCGAGGCGATTTTCAAGAAGTGGGGCCTCGACTTCGCCGTCGTCGGCTACACCACGCCGAGCAAGCGCTTTGTCGTGAAGCACGGCGGGGACGTCATGGCCGACCTGCCGATCAAGGAACTCGGCGACGAGGCGCCGGTCTATGACCGGCCGCATGTGCCGACGCCCGCGCGGCCCGTGGTGCATGCGCGCGAGGTACAGGCGCCGATCGGCATCGCCGCGGCGCTGGAAAAGCTGATCGGCACGCCGGAGCTCTGCTCCAAGCGCTGGGTGTGGGAGCAGTACGACCACGTCATTCTCGGCAATACCGTGCAGCGGCCGGGCGGCGATGCCGCCGTGGTGCGTGTGCAGGACGGGCCGAAGGGCCTTGCCATGACGGTCGACGTCACGCCGCGCTATTGCGAGGCCGATCCGTTCGAAGGCGGCAAGCAGGCGGTGGCGGAGGCCTGGCGCAACATCACCGCGGTCGGCGGCAAGCCGCTCGCCATCACCGACAACCTCAATTTCGGCAATCCGGAGCGGCCCGAGATCATGGGCCAGTTCGTCGGCTGCCTGCAGGGCATCGGCGAAGCCTGCCGCGCGCTCGACTTCCCCGTCGTCTCCGGCAACGTCTCGCTCTACAACGAGACCAACGGCCGGGCGATCCTGCCGACCCCTTCGATCGGCGGCGTCGGCGTGCTCGACGATTTCACCAGGTCGGCAACGCTGGCCTTCAAGGCCGCCGGTGAGGCGATCCTGCTGATCGGCGATACCCATGGCTGGCTCGGCCAATCGGTGTACCTGCGCGACATCTGCGGCCGCGAGGAGGGCGCACCGCCCCCGGTCGATCTCGCTGCCGAGAAGCGCAACGGCGACGTGGTGCGGGGGATGATCCGCGCCGGCACCGCGACTGCGGTGCACGACGTCTCCGATGGCGGGCTGCTGGTGGCGCTCGCCGAGATGGCGATGGCGAGCGATATCGGTGCGCAGCTTTTGGCCGCGCCAAGCTCGATCGTGCCGCATGCCTGGTGGTTCGGTGAGGACCAGGCGCGCTACATCGTCACCGTGCCGGCGGCAGACGCCGGTCTCGTGCTCGCCAAGATGAAGGGCGCCGGCGTGCCCTGTGCGCGGATCGGCACCACGGGCGGCGATGCGATTGCGGTGGCGGGCGAGCCGCCGGTCGCGATCGCGGCGCTGACGAAAGCATTCGAAAGCTGGCTGCCGAACTACATGGGCGGCAAGGGCTAGCTCTCTCCCTCGTCCTTGCGAGCGCAGCAAATCAATCCATTCATCCGCTTGCGTCGCGGTGGATGGCTTCGCTTCTCGCAACGATGTGCGGGGCCGTGCGCCTCACAACACCCGCTTCGCACCGGGAATTTGGCGCAGCGCGCGCGTCAGCGCCCAGCTGAACAGGACCGTCAACGCAAACCCGACGGGCGCCTTCACGGTTGCCGGCACATTGAGATCGAACATC
Source organism: Bradyrhizobium sp. (assembly GCA_035575905.1). Lineage (GTDB taxonomy): Bacteria > Pseudomonadota > Alphaproteobacteria > Rhizobiales > Xanthobacteraceae > Bradyrhizobium. The sequence continues at coordinate 100,577 of DATLXL010000036.1, forward strand.
CAGTACTGCAGCCAAAGCGCGATCGGGTAGTGCACCAGGAACATGCCGTAGGCATCGGACTGCATCATGTCGAGCACGCTCTTGCCTGACTGCGCGAACCGCAGGAAATAGGCCAGGATCAGGAACAGGATCGACACGCTGAAGACGGTGAAGCAAAGGGCGTAGGCCGCCTCGTACCAGTTCGGCAGCGGCGAAGGGTTTCCGAGATTCTCGCGCTTGATGCCGATCAGCACCCACATCAGGTAGTAGGGAACGATCGCCAGGACCATCCAGTCCCAGCTGACCCTCGCCATCCGGCCGTCCGGCGCCAGCAACCCGCGGTCCATCGACGCAAGGCCGACACCGGCGCCGAAGAAGAAGTAGGTGGCGTACAGCATGATCCGCCCGTGCTGCACCGAGAACGGCCCGAACTCGAGCCAGCTCGCCGGCCCGTAATACATGAGGCCGGGAACGTAGAACGCCGCGGTGACGGCCAGCATGACCGCGAAGAACGCGGCGGGCCGCCGGCGGCCATATAGAGACAGGCGATTGATCGGATCCAGCATGTTCGGCGACAGCCGGTACAGGACGCATGCCACCATGTCGAAGGCGAACAGCACCCAGAGAAACCAGATCGGTCCGCTTGGCCACGGGCCCTTGGTGATCGTGGTCCACCAGAACTGCGAGAAGCCGATTTCGGGATGGTGCCGCAGCGAGATGGCGTAATAGGCGAGCGGGATCAGGGTGAACGCGCAGATCACGAAAGGTATGCCGAGCCGGAGCAAGCGATCGGCCAGATAGTTCACGGCCCCCTTGCGCGCAATGCCCGGCCAGGCAAACAGGCCCGACAGGAAGAAGAACATCGCCATGAAGAAGCTGTCGGTGGCGAGCACGATCATGTCGAAGCCGAAGAATTCCTTCGGATCGGTGTGACCGTAAAACGTGTACGGGATGACGGCGTGGTGCAGGATCACCACCAGCGTCAGGAAGGTGCGGGCGCGATCAAGCGACAGGTTGCGCGTCTTGGCCTTCGGCACGGCGTGAGCGTCGGCCGCGCGAGCGTCGGCGGCGGTAGTTGTCGTAATGGTCGTCATCGGTGCTGCCCCGGCAAGCTGATGCTGTACAAATTTTCGCAGCGGGAACCGGCTTGGGCAAGGACGATTTGTGCCTCTCCCGTGCGGCCCGCTCCCCAAATCCCGTGTCGGGCTCTTCAAATCGCGCGCAACTGGAACCAGCCTTTCGGTCCGCTGTTAATCAGGCGAACGCAACGCTGGAGATGCGGGCTATGACCATCCTGAAATGGGCGCTGATCTTCCTCGTGGTGTCGATCATCGCCGGCCTCCTTGGATTTACCGGCATCTCCGCGGCGTCAGCCGACATCGCCCGCATCCTGTTCTATGTCTTTGTCGTGATCTTCCTGGTGCTGCTCATCCTCGGACTCACGATCTTCAGGGCCTAGCCGAGCTGCCGCCCGTCACCGTGAGGAGCGTGGCGATGAAGGCAATCCATCTATTCCCGCGAGGCCGGACGGATTGCTTTGCTTCGCCGGCAATGACGCGAGAATCTCCTACGCGACTTCCTCGATCTTAACCTTGTCCGGATAGAACGCCAGATGCCCGGCGATCGCCGCCATGGCCGGGTAGGGCTCCTCGTAGGTCCAGATCGAATTCTCCAGCGTCGCGCCGTTGGCCTTGATGCTGAAATAATTCGCGTCGCCCTTGTAGGGACAGTGCGTCGTCCGCCCGGTGCGCTCCAGCAGTGCCATGTTGGCGTCCGCGCGCGGCACATATTGCACGGCGGGATAGCGCGCTTCCTTCAGGACCAGGGCATGGGTGGTGTCCGCAATGACAGTGTCGCCCGCCAGGATGCGGACCCGCTTCGGGTTGGGCGTGATCGTGATGGGATGGTCGGGACCGGGGACTTTCATGTTTCTTGCGCCTTTTTTCATCAGCCGGTAGTGATCTATGCGGGACAATTGGGCCAATTTCAAACCTTGGGCAACCGCAATATAGTGCCCGGGCGCGTGACCTAGAAGGGCGTCCGCGCTAGGTTCGGCCATCACGGCCGCGCGATCCGGCCCTGATTCGAAGTCCCCAGGAGGTCTGCTGTAATGCCGATGGACGCCCGCGATATCGAGTCGATGATCAAGGCAGCGATTCCCGACGCCGAGGTGACGATCCGGGATCTGGCCGGCGACGGCGACCACTACGCGGCGACCGTGATCTCGGAATCCTTCCGCGGCAAGTCCCGCGTCCAGCAGCACCAGATCGTCTACCAGTCGCTGAAGGGCCAGATGGGCGGCGTGCTGCACGCGCTGGCGCTGCAGACCGGCGTGCCGGAGGGCTGAGGCCCGAAACGCGGGGCCGGGGCCATGGCAGCGGGAAATCCGCGCGGTGCGATGTTTCGCGTGCTGGTGCCGGACCGGCACGCCCGCGTCACCAATGCCGAGCTGTTCTTCGATCTCGTCTTCGTCTTTGCGATCACGCAGCTGTCGCACACCCTGCTGCACCACTTCACGCTGGTTGGCGCGGTCCAGGTGACGCTGCTGTTTCTCGCGGTGTGGTGGGTGTGGGTCTACACCACCTGGGTCACCAACTGGCTCGATCCCGAGCAGACGCCGGTGCGCATCCTCTTGTTCGTGCTGATGCTCGGCGGACTCATCCTGTCGACCACGATTCCGAAAGCGTTCGAGGAGCGTGGGCTCGCCTTTGCCTGCGCCTACGCGGCGATGCAGATCGGCCGCACCGCGTTCTGGCTGCTGGCGACTCCGAAGCACCGCACGCTGGTGCGCCACAATGCCATCCGCATCCTGGCCTGGCTCTGCTGCTCCGCGGTGTTCTGGATTCTCGGCGGGCTCGCGGAGGGACAGACGCGGCTCTATTTCTGGATCGTGGCGCTTGGCATCGAATATGTCTCCGCTGCGGTGCGGTTTTGGACGCCGGGCCTCGGCTTTTCCCCGCTCGAAGCCTGGGCGGTCGAAGGCGGCCACATGGCCGAGCGCTGTTCGCTCTTCATCATCATCGCGCTCGGCGAGACCATCGTGATGCAGGGCGCGACCTTTGCCGAACTCGCTTGGACACACGAAAACGTCGCCGCGCTCCTTTCGGCGCTGGTCGGAAGCATCGCGATGTGGTGGATCTATTTTCACAAGGGCGCGGAAGCAGGCGCCGAGAAGATTTCGCAGTCCGCCGAATCCGGACGGCTGGCGCGACTGGCCTATACTTATCTGCACATGCCGATGGTCGCCGGCATCATCCTTGCGGCCGTCGCAGACGAGCTTGTGCTCAAACATCCAGGCGGCCATTCCGACGCCAACACCGTGCTGGCCGCCGTAGGCGGCCCGCTCCTGTTCCTGGCCGGGACTGTCCTGTTCAAGCTTGCGATCCGCGGCTTTCTGCAGCTTTCCCACGGCGTCGGCATCATCGCCTTCGCCGTGGTCGGCTGGTTCGGCCACGATTTGTCGCCATTGTGGCTGTCGTTCCTCACCACCGCGATCATGATCATGGTCGCGGTCTGGGAATCGCTGTCGCTGCGCTCAACGCCGGAAGCCTAGAACATGATCCGGAAAAGTGTGAAGCGGTTTTCCGACCGGATCATGCTCGAAAAATGGTGCTATTTCTGATCGACGACGCTCTTCAGCACGAGATCGGAAAGCCGCACCACCAGTGCACGGAGCCGGGCATTTTCCTCGAGGAGCGACACCACGTCGTTCTCCATGCCGGCATCCCAGTCGCTATCTTCTTCAGCAATGAATTGAGACCGGGAGACTTGCCCGGCCGTCTGCAGAAACGCGTTGCTCATAACTAACATCCCCTGGCACAAACAAACTCACCCCCAGCCAGCCGCACGTCATAACTCAACTGAGTCGGCGTCAAAATTTCGACGACAAAAGGGTATTCACTAGTCATGGCCATTCCGGACTCGACTCAAAAGTTCAGAAAGGTTTAATAAGTCTGTTCTACCATCGCTAACGAAGAAGATGTCTTTTGGGCGCGGCGGCGCTGACATCTTCTCGCCATAACCCGGACCAGCGCGATAACCCTTTAACCCCCACGGATGACGTGGTTGGGGACGCGCCGCTATGAAACAACACGAAGCCAAAGCGTTGATCCTCGAAGAATGGGACCGCTGGATCGCCCGGCAGACGGTCGATCCGGGGGGCCCGACGGGCAAGGATTCTCTGAAGTTCTTTTTTGAGTTGGAAGACAGCAAGTCGCCCCTGCTGGAGTTCCAGTCGCGCGGCCACGACAAATGGCGCATCCTGCATGCCTGGCTCCTCAGCGCCGAGCGCGTCAACGACGCCTGGGTGCCCGCGCCGCGCATCGTGCCGTCGCGCAGACCGAGAACGGCGCGCGACAAGTCCCGGGCCAAGACCTGAAGATCAGGTCACGAGAAGCCCGGCCGCCAGCACGATCCCGCAGAGATAGGTGAACAGCGCGCCGAACATGCGCGCTGGATTCGCCCGGTTGAGCGAGGCGCCGAACAGCAGCGAGCCGGCCAGCGCAAAGCGCGCCACGGTTGCCAGCACAATAGTAGCCAGGATCCATGCGGGTGCCGGCCGCGTCGCGTACCACAGGAACAGCACCGCGAAGAATGGCGCGTATTCGGCGGTGTTGGCGTGGGCGCGCACGGCGCGATGCAGCGGATCGACCGGGCTTGCTTCGTGGCCGATGCTGCGCCGGTTCGCCCGGCGCTGCAGCGAAACATGGAATCCGAGTCCGAACAGCAAAAGTCCGAGCAGCGCGGTACAGATGATGGCGATGTTCATGGCTTCCCCCCTCCCGAGAATGGAGGAAGCTAGCGCGGCCGAGCATGCGGCGGCAAGCTAGCCGGCGGACGCCGTCAGCGCATGGACCGAGAACATGCGTGCCTGATCGGTCCAGCTTTCCTTCACCAGCCAGCCCGAGGCCTGCGCCAGCGCGGCGAAACGGTCAAGACTATATTTGTAGCTGCTCTCGGTATGAATGCTTTCGCCGGGACGGAACGAGAATTGATGCCCGAGCACCCGCACGCTTTGCGCCTTGCGGCTGATCAGGTGCATCTCGATGCGATGGCGGTCGCGGTTGTAGATCGAGCGGTGCATGAAGCCCGAGAGATCGAAATTGCCGCCGAGCTCGCGGTTGATGCGCTCCAGTACGTTGAGATTGAAGCGCGCGGTGACGCCGGCCGCATCGTTATAGGCGTCGTAGAGCGTGCGCTCGTCTTTTTCGAGGTCGACGCCGATGATCATCTGCGCGCCGCTACCCAGGATGTCGCGCGCGCTGCGCAGGAAGGCCTGCGCCTCCTGCGGCTCGAAATTGCCGAGCGTCGATCCCGGGAAGAAGCCGACTTTCGGCATGTCGGCGACAGCCTCCGGCAGCGCAAACGGCGCGGTGAAGTCGGCCGCAACCGGATAGACTTCAAGCTGGGGGAAATCGCGGCGCAGGCCGTCGGCCTGGGCCTTCAAGAAATCGCCGGAAATGTCGACCGGCACGTAGGCCGCAAAGCGCGAGCGCTCGAGCAGCAGCCGTACCTTGGTGGTGGCCCCGGCGCCGAACTCGACCAGGGCAGCGCCTTGCGGGATCAGCCTTGCGATGTCGCCGCCACGCTCGCGCAGGATCGAGAGCTCGGTGCGGGTCGGATAATATTCCGGCAGCACGGTGATCTGCTCGAACAGCTCCGATCCCTTTGCATCGTAGAAATATTTCGGCGAAAGCTTCTTGGGGAACCTGGAGAGGTCGCCGATCACATCGCCGGCGAATACGGCGGTTGCCTCGTCGCGGCGATCGGCCAAGCCGGGGGCGTGTACGTTCATGATACTCTCCCGAACGCGCTTTCCCGCGCGTGATCGATGGTGAATTCAGGCGTAGTCGGCGAGGCGCAGTCCGGTGAATTGCCAGCGATGGTGCGGATAGAAGAAGTTGCGATAGGAGATACGGCTGTGGCCTGCAGGGGTTGCAAGCGATGAGCCGCGCAGCACCAGCTGGTTCACCATGAACTTGCCGTTGTATTCCCCGAGCGCGCCCTCGATGGCGCGGTAGCCGGGGTAGGGCGAATAGGCGCTGCGGGTCCATTGCCAGACGATCCCGAAGGCATCGTTCAGCTGGCCGGCGCGTGCGGCCACCTCCCACTCCATCTCGGTCGGCAGGTGCTTCCCGGCCCAGCGCGCAAATGCATCGGCCTCGTAATAGCTGACATGGCAGACCGGCGCTTGGGGATCGATCGGCTGCAGGCCACCGAGGGTCATGATCCGCCACTCGCCGTCGACGTTGCGCCAATGGCCGGGCGCTTCCCAACCCTCGTTGCTGACGACGCCAAATCCGTCCATGAGCCAGAGTGTCGCGTTCCTGTAGCCGCCGTCTTCCATAAAGGCACGCCACTCGGCATTGGTGACGAGATTGCGCGCCAGCATGACGGGACCGACCAGCGCGCGATGCGCCGGCTTTTCGTTGTCGAAATGAAAGCTGTCGTCGACGTGGCCAACGGTGTGGATGCCCTCGTTGAGAACGGTCCATGGTTCGCCGGTGCGGGTCGAGGCCGGGAATCTCCATGCTGGATCGTAGGCCGGCGGGATCGGGTTCTGCGCGAAGGCATGCAGGATGTCGGTGTACATCAATTCCTGATGCTGCTGCTCGTGGTTGAGCCCGACCTCCACCAGCGGCACGAGCTGCGTGAGCGTGGCCTCATCGGCGGTCTGGAAGAATTTCACGACCGCCGCATCGACATGCTTGCGATAGGTCGTGACCTCGTCGGCGCCGGGGCGGGTCAGATGACCACGCTGATGCCGGGCATGCCGCGGGCCGGCGCTGACGTAATAGGAGTTGAAGAGGTAGGCATAGTCGGGATGGAAGACCTGATAGCCCACACAATGCTCGCCGAGCAGGAATTGCTCGAAAAACCAGGTGGTGTGCGCGCGGTGCCATTTCGCCGGGCTCGCATCCGGCATCGACTGGATCAGCTGGTCCTCGGGTGAGAGCGGGGCGGCGCGGCGCTCCGTCTCGTTGCGGACCGCCAGATAGGCATCTACCAGCCTTTGGGAAAGCGTCCCGGAATCGGCAAACAGCGACGGAGTGGGGGCAGTGAGGGGGGCCGCGGCGGAGGCTGTTTTCGTCACGGGTGTCTCCAATCAGGGAGAGAACGTTACTGTGGTGGACAAGTTCCTAAGGCACAGTTCGTCCTAGATAGGGCAGTTGTTTCGGGAAAAAAGCCTTTGCCGGCTATGATATTGTCGCCGTCAAACTATGGCGGCTGCTGGCAGCATGACCCGCAAGAAGCCCCGAGGCCGGACCGCATGCCTGCTCCCCGCCATTTTACTTTGGACAAACAAGGGTTTGGGATTACATATAGGGCAGTCACCGCGTTAGATCGGCCGGATTGGTCCAGCCAGGGCAGCACCGGAGAGGGCCTGCCAGAAGGAAGCGATATGAGCATCGAGCAGTTTATCGACAGTGAAGTGAAGGCCAACGACGTCGTGCTCTTCATGAAGGGCACGCCGCAATTTCCGCAGTGTGGATTTTCGGGCCAGGTGGTGCAGATCCTCGACCACATCGGCGTCGGCTACAAAGGTCTGAACGTCCTGGAGTCGGCCGAACTGCGCAACGGCATCAAGAGCTATTCGAACTGGCCGACGATTCCCCAGCTCTACGTCAAGGGCGAGTTCATCGGCGGCTGCGATATCGTCCGCGAGATGTTCCAGGCCGGCGAATTGCAGCAGCTGTTCGCCGACAAGGGCATCGCGGTCAACGCCGCAGCCTGAGGCGAGAGCCTTGTCTGCGCGTCTGGTCGGCAGGGCGCGGTTCGAAATCATTGTTGCCGACATCACGACACTGCGCGTTGACGCGATTGTCAACGCCGCCAATTCCACGCTCCTCGGAGGCGGTGGAGTTGACGGGGCGATTCATGACGCCGCCGGCACCGAATTGTTCGAGGAATGCCGGACGCTCGGGGGGTGCGCCACGGGCGATGCGAAGATCACAAAAGGATATCGGCTGCCGGCCAAGCATGTAATCCATGCAGTTGGTCCTATCTGGTATGGCGGCAGCCGCGGCGAGGAAGAGCAGCTCGCCTCGTGCTACCGGCGCGCCATCGAACTTTGCTGTGCCAATAGCCTTGTATCGGTTGCCTTTCCCGCCATTTCCACCGGCGCCTTTCGCTTTCCGGCCGACCGCGCGGCCGGGATCGCTGTTGCGACCACCGTGAGCGCCCTCGAAACGGCCCCGGCCCTTGATCAGGTCATCTTCTGCTGCTTCTCCCGCGACAGCGCGACGCTGCATGAACAGGCGCTGGCCGCCTTTGGCAGCCCTTGCCCTGACTGACCCCTCCGCTACACTCCCCGGGTTGATCCGTGGAGGGGTTGATGCATTTGAGGAATTGTTTGCGTGCGCCGGCTATTGGCGCGCTGCTGGCACTGCTTGCGGCTTCACCGGTTGCCGCTCAAAATACCTTTTCCAGCGAGGGTACGTTCGATATCCCGCCCGGCGCGAAATTCAATCCGGAGAAGCTCGCCAAGATCACCGCGTTCTTCAAGAACGAGGTCGACACCGGCAAGATTTCCGGCGCCGATGTCCTGATCCGCCAGCGCGGCAAGGACGTCTATCACGAGAAATTCGGCGTGCAGGACGTCGAGTCCAAGGCGCCGGTCACCGACAAGACCATCTTCCGCCTCTCGTCGCTCACCAAGGCGATCACCTCGGTGGTGGCGATGCAGCTGATCCAGGACGGGAAGATGAAGCTCGAGGATCCCGTCTCGAAGTACATTCCCTCCTTCGCCAAGGTGAAGGTCGGCGTGGAAAAGAAGGCCGACGACGGCACCAAGACGCTGGAGCTGGTCGACCCGGTCCGCCCGATGACCATTCTCGACCTGATGCGTCACACGTCCGGTATTACCTATGGCTTCTACGGCGACAGCCTGGTGCGCAAGGCCTACAAGGATGCCAACATCTATGCGGGCGAATTCGATCTCGCCGAATTCGCCGAGCGCATCGCAAAACTCCCGCTGCACAACCAGCCCGGTGCGCTCTGGCAATATGGCCATTCCACCGACATCCTGGCGCGCATCATGGAGATCGTATCCGGCAAGTCGCTGCTCGAAATCGAGAAGGAAAAGCTGCTCGATCCCATGGGCATGGTCGACACCAATTTCTTTGTCACCGAGCCGGAGCGGCTGAAGCGGCTGGCCCAGCCGGTGCCGAACGACAGCAATTTCCGGGTCGGCCGCGAGTACCGGACCGAGGTCCGCCAGAAGTGGGAATCCGCCAGCGGCGGCATGGTCTCCACCATGGACGATTTCTCGAAGTTCGCGAACATGCTGCTCAATGGCGGCACCTATGACGGTAAGACCTACCTGACGCCGGCGACGTTCAAGATGATGACGACCGACTATGCCGGTCCCGGCTCGGGCGTCGAACGCGACTTCTTCTATTTTCCGGGCGACGGGTTCGGCATGGGCCTCGGCCTTGCCGTGCGCACCGATGCCGGCAATGCCAAGCCGCCGCCGCCGGGCTCGCTCGGCGAACTGAAATGGGACGGCGCCAGCGGCTGCTACATGGTGATCGATCAAAAGCAGGAAATGTTCTTCGTGCTGCTGGAGCAGACGCCTTCGGAACGTCAGCGCATCCAGCGCACGCTCAAGCTGCTCGTCTATGAAGCGATGGCGCACTGAAAGCAGCACCTGGCGCGGCCTGGCTACGGCAGCGCTGGCCATTTTCCTGGCCGCCGGCTGGGTAGGGGAACCGCGCGCCGAGTCGCCCGCCGTGGGGACACTCTCGCCCGAGGCCCTCAGGCAGCTCGGCGACACGGTTCGCGGCGAGATCGCAGCGAAGAAGATTCCCGGCGCCATCCTGCTGATCAAGCAGCACGGCAAGCTGGTGCATTTCGAATGTTTTGGCATCCGCGATCCCGACACCGGCGAGGCGATGACGCGGGATACGATCTTCCAGATCTATTCGATGTCGAAGGCGGTTACGTCGGTGGCGGCGATGATGCTGGTCGACGACGGAAAACTGTCGCTCGACGATTCCGTCGCGAAGTACATTCCGTCCTTTGCGGATGCAAAAGTCGGCGTCGATATTTCCGATGAATCTGGAAAATATCCGCTCAAGCTCGTGCCGCTAAAGCGGCCGATCACGATTCGCGACCTGTTGCGCCACACTTCCGGCATCACCTACGGTTTCTTCGGCGAAACCCAGGTCAACAGGCTCTACGCCAATCCGCTGCTGTACGCCGGGGATTACGACAACGCCGACTTCGCCGACCGCATCGCGGTGCTGCCGCTCGCCGATCAGCCGGCGGTACGCTGGATTTACAGCCATTCGACCGACGTGCTGGGCCGCGTCGTCGAGGTGGCCTCCGGACAGTCGCTGTACCAGTTCGAGAAGCAGCGGCTGTTCGATCCGCTCGGCATGTCCGCCACCGCCTATTATGTCGCCGATAAGACCAAGTGGCCGTTGATCGCGCGGGGATTTCCCGTCGATCGATTTCGCGTGGCCGGCATCCTCGATCCGACCGTGGCGCGGCGCTGGGAATCCGGCGGCGCGGGACTGGTCTCGACGGCCGACGACTACGCCCGCTTCCTGCAGATGCTGCTGAACGGCGGCGAACTCGACGGCAAGCGCTATCTCAAGCGCGAGACCGTGGCGCTGATGACTTCGGACCAGATCGGGCCGGAGACCGGCATCATTCACGATCCCTTCTACTTCCCGGGGCCGACCAGCGGCTTCGGTCTCGGCTTTGCCGTGCGCACTTCGCCGCCGCCGGGCACCAACTGGCCGCTCGGCGAATATCGCTGGGACGGAGCCGGCGGCAGCTTCTATTTCGTCGATCCCAGGGACGACATGCTCGGCGTCTTCATGGTGATGGCGCCGACGCAAGGCGGGCGCATCCAGCTCAACCTGAAGACGATGATCTTCGAGGCGATGGGGAAGGGGCTGCGCAAGGACTGACTACGCCACGGCGTTTCTCGCAATGGTCTCGCGGTAGAACGATGCGCTGAGCTTGGCGGTGCGGCGCTGGGTGGCAAAATCGACATGATAGAGACCAAAACGCTGTTCGTAGCCGTCCTGCCATTCGAAATTGTCCATCAGGCTCCACAGGAAATATCCCTGCACGGGCACGCCCTCGGATGTCGCGCGCTGCAACTGCGTCAGGTAGTTGCGCAGGTACATCACGCGGTCGGTGTCGGGGATGCTGCCGTCCGCAGCCGGCTGGTCGCTTCCGGAGGTGCCGTTCTCGGTGATGTAGATCGACTTCACCTTCCAGAGGCTTGCGACGTGGCGCGGCACCCAGTAGATCGCCTCGGGGCCGGGCCGCAGCCATCCCGCCTTCATGTGCGGAAAGGATGCCGGAAACGGCAGTGAAGCGAAGCCGCGCTCATTGTCGGCGGCGACGACGTAGTGATCCGGCGTGTAGACGTTGAGGCCGATGAAATCGATCGGCGATGCGATGGCCCGCAGGTCTTCGGCGATGAACTTCGGCGCGTCTTCGCTGGCCAGATATGCATCGGGATATTTTCCCTCCAGCACCGCCGTGAGATAGCCCGCGTTGTATTCGCGCGTCGCAATCTCCGCGGCACGGATGTTGGCCGGCGTCTCGACGGCCGGTATGCAGCTCACCGCATTCTCCGCCGGGCCGACCTTGGCGCCGGCCTTCGCGTGCGCCCGGATCGCCTGCACGGCAAGGCCATGCCCGAGCGCGATGTGATGACGAACCTGGTTCTGTCCGGAGCGGGACAGCTTGAGGCCGGGCGCATCGGCGCCTTCGCCGTGGCCGAGGTGAACATGGCGCGCGCATTCGTTGATGGTGAAGAAGCATTTCACGCGGTCGCCCAGGCGCGCCGCGACATGGGCTGAATAATCCGCGAAGGCCTTTGGTGTGTCGCGGGAGGTCCAGCCGCCGAAGCGATCCTGCAGGGCTTGCGGCAGGTCCCAGTGATAGAGCGTGGCAAACGGTTGAATGCCGTTCGCCAGCAATTCGTCCACCAGCCGGTTATAGAAATCGAGGCCCTTCGGATTTGGCGTGCCGGTGCCTTCGGGGAAGATGCGCGGCCAGGCAATCGAGAAGCGATAAGCCCTGGCGCCGAGCGCCTTCATCAGCGCCACGTCTTCCTTGTAGCGATGATAGTGATCGCAGGCGGTGTCGCCGGTGGTGCGGTCGGCGATGGTGCCGGGCGTATGGGCGAAGCGGTCCCAGATCGACGGGCCGCGGCCGTCCTCTTTTGCGGCCCCTTCGATTTGATAGGAGGAGGTCGCCGTGCCCCACAGGAAGCCCTTGGGGAATGTGGCAAGGGGACGATTCCGCTCGCTCCCGGCCGTGCGGCCGGCCTGGGCGGACACGACCGCCGGCATCGATGCGCCAAGTAGCGACCCGGCGGCGATGCCGGCGAATTGACGGCGGGAAAATCGATCAAATGTCATCGCTTCACGTTTTTTGCGCCGGGCTGCCATTCGCGCCGAGCCTTGATGCCAATCGGAAGCCGATGCTACAAACTCCGCTTACATCGCGCAAACTGCACGGGATCATCACCTTGCGCACGCCGCTGGCGCTCCTCTTCATTTCCCTTGGCATCATCGCGTCGGCCTGGTGGTGGCTTGCCACGCCGGTCACGCTGGTGCGCGCCCCCATCGATCCCGCCGCGAAGCTGGAATGCGTTTCCTACGCGCCGTTCAGGGGCGAGCAGACGCCGCACGATTCGACGCTGGTCGTTCCCCCGGAGCAGATCGCAGAGGACCTCGCTGAACTCGCCAAGGCGTCGAAATGCATCCGCACCTATTCCATCGACAACGGCCTGGACAAGGTGCCCGAGCTTGCTTCGAAGGTGGGGCTGAAAGTCCTGCTCGGCATCTGGCTCGGCCGCGATCACGCCAAGAACGCGATCCTGGCGGACCACGCGATCGCGCTGGCAAGGAATAACCACGGCACCATCAGTGCGATCATCGTCGGCAGCGAGGTGCTGCTGCGCGGCGACATGGTCGTCAACGACCTTCGGGAGATCATCCGCTCGGTGAAGCGGCGCACCGACGTTCCGGTGACCTATGCCGACGTCTGGGAGTTCTGGCTGCGCTACAGGGAAATCGGCGCCGACGTCGATTTCGTCACTGTGCATTTCCTGCCCTATTGGGAGGACGTTCCCGTGCACGCCGAGCACGCCGCCTCCCATGTCGATCAGGTACGCCTGCAGATCGTGTCGGCGTTTCCCGGCAAGGAGATCCTGATCGGGGAGACCGGCTGGCCGAGTTTCGGGCGGATGCGCGACGGCGCCCTGGCCTCGCGCATCAATCAGGCCCGGTTCATCTCCGAAATTCTCGACCGCGCTGCCCGCGACAAGTTCCGCGTCAACCTGTTCGAGGCCTATGACGAGCCCTGGAAACGGAAGTGGGAAGGCACGGTCGGCGGCTATTGGGGCGCATTCGACGCGACCGGGCGCAAGCCGAAATATCCGGCCGGCGTCGAGATCAGCAACCACCCGTCGTGGAAGCTGCAGATGGCGTCCGGATTGGCTTTCTGCGTTTGCATATTCATCGTGGCGCTGCTGACGCCGCGGCGGCAGTCGTCCGGGCCGGCTGCATGGGTAGCCGTTGCGATCTGCGCAACTGTCGGCGGCGTCCTGCTCGGCATCGGCACAGAAAAGATGCTGCTGGAGAGTTTTGGCGCCGGAGGCTGGCTATTGAATGGCTTGTTGCTGGCCGCAGGTACAGCCGCGCCGCTGCTCGCGGCTCACGCGCTGATGAGCGGGATTCCGCTTCCGACCTTTGCCGAAGTGCTGTCACCTCCGGATCGCCGCGCTCCGTCATGGCCGAAGCGAACGCTGGGTCTGACGCTGATCGTCACGTCCGTGATGGCGACCGAGTCGGCGCTCGGCCTCGTATTCGATGGCCGCTGGCGCAACTTCCCGTTCGCCAGCCTCACCATGGCCGTCGTGCCCTTCTTCACGGTAGCGATATCCAACGCTGCGCAATCGGGCAGGCGGGCGGTCGCCGAGGCCGTGTTCGCCGGATTGCTCGCCATCACCGCGGTCTACATCGCCTTCAACGAAGGGCCGCAGAACTGGCAATCGCTGTGGACCTGCGCGGCGTATCTCGTGCTCGGCATCACGCTGTGGCGGCCGCGTACGCTCGCCGAAACGGCGCGCGATGTCGCGCCGGCCGCCGTCATGGAGCCGGCGCGGCACCTCTGACGTCAGCGGCTATGCAGCGCGCACGATCTCCCTGACGTGGCCGACCATCTCCTCGATCATCGCGGCGGTGACGTCGAGATGGGTGCAGGCGCGGATGCGGCCGTCCATCATCGCCAGCAGCACGCCGCGCGGGCGTAGCGCCGCCACCATCTTCTCGCCGGAGATGCCGGCGCCATCGGGCTTGAAGAACACCAGGTTGGTCTCGGGCTGCTGCACTTCGATGCCGTTGATCTGCGACAGCCCGCGCGCCAGCGCGCGCGCATTGGCGTGGTCGTCCGCGAGCCGGTCGACGTTGTGATCGAGCGCGTAGATGCAGGCGGCCGCGCAAACGCCGGCCTGCCGCATCGAGCCGCCGAGCCGCTGCTTCCAGCGCCAGACTTCGTCGATGAAAGCGTGCGAGCCGGCGATCACGCCGCCGATCGGCGCGCCGAGCCCCTTGGAGAAATCGATCCAGGCGGAATCCCACCCCTTGGTCATGTCGCGCGCGGAGATGCCGGTGGCGACGGTGGCGTTGAGCAGCCGCGCGCCGTCCATGTGGGTGGCCATGCCGTTCGCCCGGGCGATCTCCACGACGTCATCCAGTGCCGTCTTCTTCCAGATCGTGCCGCCGCCGATATTGGCGGTCTGCTCGACACTGACCAGCACCTGCGGCGGCTGGTAGCGCGAACGCGGATGCAGCGCGGCCTTGAGCGTCTCGGGGGAGAACTGTCCATCCTCGCCCTTCAGCGGCGTGATCTGGAAACCGCCGAGCGCCGCGTGCGCGCCGCCCTCGCGGGCGATGATGTGCGCACTCTCGTGCGCCAGGATCTCGTCGCCCGGCCGGCAATGCACCAGCGTCGCCGCGACATTGCACATCGTGCCCGAGGGCATGAACACCGCGGCTTCCTTGCCAAGCAGGTCGCCGACGCGCGCGCAAAGCGCATTGACGGTCGGATCATCGCCGATCTGTTCGTCGCCGACATCGGCCTGCGCCATCGCCTCGCGCATGCCGGGCGTTGGCCGCGTCTGCGTGTCCGACAACAGGTTGATGCGAACCGGCGGCGCGTTGGGATCGCGCAGGGGAGGAGTGTAGTGCATGATGATCCTCGCTTTCCGGGCCAATTGATCATGGACCGGTCATTTTCAGTAGTTGAAACCTCAGGGATGGAGCTGACGCCGGGCTGCGTGGCGAAATCTCATTACAATGATCTCACCATCGCCGACCCGGTAGTCGATTAGATAAGGATAGGGATTTGCCGGCAGTCGCCGCACATTGGGTCGACTGGTCGCACGTCCGGCGTAGGGTCTTTCGCTGAGAAGCGACACGAGCGAAAGGATCCGGTTTCGGACATGTGCCGCTCCCCGAGGTGATTGCGCTTCGATGTAGGTGAGGGCTTCGTCAATCTGCGCCAGCGCACGGCGCGTATAACGTACGTTCACCGGCCGTGCTTCTTCCACATGGCGCTGACTTCCCCCGAGGAAGCCACTTCGCCACGCGCAATCTCGGCCTCAGCCTCGGCAAGATCGGTATCTTCTTCCGGTGTCAGCTGGATTGGCGGTTGATCCACGCCAGCCAACTCAAGCAGGACGCGCGCAAGCTCGTCCTGCTCCGCGTCCGGCAGCGTCGCGACCTTGGCAAAAGCCTGTTCGAGCAATCGGGTCATGGCGGGAAGATAACACAGCAAAAAGGCCCCGGCAAAACCGGGGCCTCCTGAACTCGCTATCCGCCAAAACCGATCAGCGCGAATAGAATTCGACGATCAGATGCGGCTCCATCTGCACCGGGAACGGCACATCGGAGAGCGCGGGGATGCGGACGAACTTGGCGGTCATCTTGCCGTGGTCGACTTCGAGGAAGTCGGGCACGTCGCGCTCGGGGAGCTGGCTGGCTTCAAGCACGACGGCGAGCTGCTTGGATGCTTCCTTCACCTCGATGGTGTCGCCGACCTTGAGCATGTAGCTTGCGATGTTGACCTTGCGGCCGTTCACCTTGACGTGGCCGTGGTTGATGAACTGGCGCGCGGCGAACATCGTCGACACGAACTTGGCGCGGTACACGACGGTGTCGAGACGGCGTTCCAGCAGGCCAATCAGGTTTTCGCCGGTGTCGCCCTTCATGCGGCCGGCTTCGACATAGAAGCCGTGGAACTGGCGCTCGGAGATGTTGGCGTAATAGCCCTTGAGCTTCTGCTTGGCGCGCAGCTGCACGCCGAAGTCGGAGAGCTTGCCCTTGCGGCGCTGGCCGTGCTGGCCGGGGCCGTATTCCCTGCGGTTCACGGGGCTCTTCGGGCGGCCCCAGATGTTCTGGCCCATACGGCGATCGAGCTTGTACTTCGCCTCACTGCGCTTTGTCATCGCGTCCTCTTTGCATAAGTTCAGGGTTTGAGGAGACGCGCCCTCCTGTGCAGCTGGCTGCCTTGAAAATTCAAGCGCCTGCTGCCGACAGGCCCACCTTGAAAGCTCAAGGACGGACCACGGGTCGCGAAACGCAACGCGGGCCGAAAACCGGCCCGCGAGCAGGGCGGGTTCTAGGCAGAAACGGCCCTGATGTCAAACGAATGCGGCCGGCTCTTAAGGCCAAAACTGCGATCGAGGGGCAAAATTCGCTTCAAGTGCGGACAGCCCGTACCTGCTTCGGCTCGACCTGGGACCGATCGGCGCGGATCTCGGCGGCAATTTCGTCGTTCAGGACCTGTTCCAGCCGGTTCAGGGCGACGGCCATGGGGGCGGCATCGGTGACCCGGTGATCCCAGCGCAGCACCACCTCGACGGTCTGGTCGGACCCCACCATCCCGTAGCTGAGCACGAACGGGCCGGGGCTGAGCGCGTGCAACTGGCCGGGCCCGAAGGCCGCGACCGAGGTGACGCCGAAGCTGCCGAAGAACTTGGCCCGGTGGCGGCCGAGGTTCAGGCCGATTGTCCAGAGCAGGCGCCGCAGCGGCAGCGGGAGCCGGGTCACCGCCAGCATCTTGCGAAACGCCGGCACCTCGTCGGCCGGCGCCTCCTTGGCGTGCCGGATCAGGGCGTCGACCTCGGCAAGCGGTATTTCGTCGGGCGCGGTGATCCGCTCCAGCAGCACGCAATCTTCGTCGCCTTCAGTGCGTGCGATCGTCAGCATGGCGACCGAGCGCGGCAATTCGTACAACGTGGGCCGGGGCCATTTGACGTAAAGTGTACGCAGCGCCGGCTGGTCGCGGGCCACCATGGCAAAGGCCTTGACGAAGATCGCGGCCCAGCCGGGCGGATTTGCCGCCTGGGCGCGGGCCTCCAGCAGCGGCCGCACCGGCACGGCGCGGATCAGCGTTACGAAGGGCACGCGATGGGAGGCGTGCATGAGGTCGGCGACGAGGCGGCGCGGTATCGAGATTTTTCTGACCGTTCCCCGCATCCTGGCTAAGTTTCCCGGCAAAATGAACAAACAATGGGGCAGGGAGCCGGTCCCCCGGCTCGCCGCCCGCTTGGTCTAACACGAACCGGCCGGTTTAGGGCCGGTCGGATCGGGATTTCAGGGGGCCGGCTTGGCCAGCGGTTCCCCCGCCTTCACCACGTAGACGCCGAGCACCTTCATGGCCTTGTCGCCGGAGGCCTTGGCATCATGAACGGCGCCTTCCGGGATCTGGTAGGATTCGCCGGCCTTGAGCTTTTTCGGCGGCTGGCCGTCGATCAAGAGTTCCAGTTCGCCCTCCAGCACATAGCCGGTTTCCGCGCCGGGATGGGTATGACGGCCGGCGGCCGCGCCGGCGGGAAGTTCGGCAATCGCCGTGACGGTGTTGTAGCCCGCCGGAAAATCCAGCTTCTGCAGCGGCGTCCGCTTGATGCCGGTCTGCTGGGCGATGGCCACACCGGCGAAGGCAAGGGCGGCGACGGAAAGTCCAAGTATGATTTTCTTGTTCATGCGATTTCTCCCTGTACGCGAAACTCTAGCAGCGCGCCCCGCCGCGGCAAAGGCGTAAGCGCTAGCGCTTGATGCCTTCAAGGCTGGCGGCGATGCCGCGCTGGAACAGCGACCAGTCGAAGCCGAGCGCCAGCGCCAGATAGCCGCGCGCGATCATCGCATTGGCCGCCTCCGCGCTGCGGGCGACGCCGCCGATCGGCACGCCGCTCTTCAGAATGCCTTCCTCCGCGCGCTGCATCAGCGCGACCACCTCGGGATCGTCGGGCAGGCCGCGCTTGTTGACGGAGGTGGCGAGATCGCCCGGGCCGATTACGGCAAGGTCAATGCCGAGTGTGGCCATGATCTCATCGATGCGATTCACGGCGTCGACATGCTCGATCGTGATCATGCAGATCATGTCGTCGTCGGCGCGAGCCATATAGTCCGCCATCGACACGTTCCAGCGGAACGGCGCATGGAACGGCCCCCACAGCCGCTCGCCTTTCGGCGGGTAGCGCACGCTGCGCACGGCCTTTTCGGCGTCCGCACGGCTGCAGATCATCGGAAAATTGATGCCGAGTGCGCCGAGATCCATCGGCGCCTTCGCCAGCCACGGCTCGTTGGCGGCAATGCGCAGCATCGGCACGCAGGGCGTGCCTGACGTGGCCATGATCATCGCATGCGCCGTGCCGAGATCGATCGGCCCATGCTCGAGATCGACGATGATCCAGTCCAACGACTGCGCCATGATCCGCACGGTCTGGATGCTGGGAATGGTGGCGATCGCCCCGAAGGTCGGACGGCGCTCGCGCCACATCTGCTTGAGGCGGTTGAGCGGGGCAGGCGATGTCATGGAAGAACTCCGGCGGGTGGCCGGCGCAGGCTATCAGGTCACGCCGGAACGCGGCCACCGAAAAACGGCGTTATCGCGCGGCTGAGCGTATGCGGCCGGCCGCTCGTGAAAATCATCTCGGCCCCGGCGCCGTCAAAGACGTTGCCGGGCTTGCCGATCAGGTCGACCACGCGGCGTGCGATGGCGGGGGCCGGGTCGATCCAGTCCACCGGCCACGGCGCCAGCCTTGCCAGGCGGTCGAGCAGCAGCGGATAATGCGTGCAGGCCAGCACGACCGTGTCGGTGCGTGCCGAGGCATCCCCGGTGGCGCCGATGAAGCAGGGTGCGATCTCGGCGGCAATGTCCGCGTCGCGCACGGTTTCGCCGCTGAGCGCAGCCTCCGCCAGCGAAGCGAGCTCCGGCGAGCCCACCAGCGTCACCTCGCAGCCCTGTCCGAAATCGCGGATCAGGCGCTTGGTGTATTCGCGCTTCACCGTGCCCCTGGTGCCGAGCACCGATACGCGTTTGGTTTTCGAACTGGCGCAGGCCGGCTTGATCGCTGGCACCGTGCCGACGAACGGCACGGCATAGGCGGCCCGCAGATGCGCCATCACCAGCGTGGAAGCGGTGTTGCAGGCGATCACCACCAGCTCCGGCGCGTGCTTGTCGATCAACTCGCCGACCAGCGGCACCACGCGGGCGATGATCTCGTCCTCGCCGTGATGGCCGTAGGGAAAGAACGCGTCGTCGGCGACATAGACGTAATGCGCATCGGGGCGCGCGGCGACGATCTCCCGCAGCACAGTGAGGCCGCCGAGGCCGGAATCGAACACGAGAATGGTGGGAGGCGCTGTCACGGGGAGAACTTTATCCGATCTGCGGTTACGAACCAGTTGCTTTGCAGGCGTCGCGGTCAACCCACGGACTTCTGATCCAGTGGCCGACACGTTTGGAACGATTCAAATCGCGCGCATCTGATATCGCGGTTATCAGGACCGGTCACTTCTGAAATTTTTCCGAGGCGTGCCGCGATGATCAGGAATACGAAGGCCGGCTGGGGCAGCGTCGCGCGCGCCATGCACTGGATGCTGGGTCTCAGCATCATCGCCATGATCGCCTATGGCTGGTGGATGAACCATGTCCCGGCGCGCGCCGACCGCTTCTTCTACCGGTCCATTCACGCCGATATCGGATATGTGCTTCTGGTCCTGATGGCGGTTCGCCTGATCTGGCGCGCGGTCAATCCGGTGCCGGCCATGCCGGCGGATATGCCGCGCTGGCAGCGCATCCTCGCCCTTATCAATCACTGGATGCTCTACGCCGTCACCTTCCTGGTGATCATGCTGGGCTGGGCGCATTCCGGCGCGCGCACGCCAAACTATTCCGACTGGTTCGGCCTGTTTCACGTGCCGCAGATCACCTCGCCCGACCGGGAGGCGGCGCGGGCCTATGAAGACCGCCACATCTTCTTTGCCTATGTGCTGCTGGCCCTGATCGCGATCCACCTGGTGGCCGCGATCTGGCATCACTTCGCCCGGAAGGATGGCGTCGCCGCGCGCATGGTGAGCGAGTAGGGCGGCCGGATCACGCCGCGCCGAACACGCGCCTGAAGATCGTGTCGACGTGCTTGAGGTGATAGCCGAGGTCGAAGCGTTCCTCGATCTCGGCATCGTTCAGATACTTCTTCACGTCGGCGTCTTTTTTCAGCAGCGTCATGAAGTCGCCTTCGCCGCGCCAGACCGGCATGGCGTTGCGCTGCACCAGCCTGTAGGCGTCCTCGCGGCTCGCGCCTTTTTGCGTTAGCGCCAGCAGCAGCCGCTGCGAGTGAACGAGACCGCCGAGCCGGTCGAGATTCTTCTGCATGTTGGCCGGGTAGATCAGCAGCTTGTCGATCAGGCCCGCCAGCCGGTTGAGCGCAAAGTCGAGCGTCACGGTGGCGTCGGGGCCGATCATGCGCTCGGCCGAGGAATGCGAGATGTCGCGTTCGTGCCAGAGCACGACGTTTTCCAGCGCCGGCGTCACATAGGCGCGCACCATGCGCGACAGGCCGGTCAGGTTCTCCGACAGCACCGGATTGCGCTTGTGCGGCATGGCGGAGGAGCCTTTCTGGCCCTCCGAGAAGAACTCCTCGGCTTCCAGCACCTCCGTGCGCTGCAGGTGGCGGATTTCGGTGGCGAGCCGCTCCATCGATGCTGCGATCACGCCGAGGGTGGCGAAATACATCGCATAGCGGTCGCGCGGGATCACCTGGGTCGAGATCGGCTCTGGCGTCAGGCCCATGGCCTTCGCCACGTGTTCCTCCACCCGCGGGTCGATCTGCGCGAAGGTGCCGACCGCGCCCGAGATGGCGCATGTCGCCACTTCCTTGCGCGCCGTAACCAGGCGTTCGCGCCCGCGCGAGAATTCCGCATAGGCTTGCGCGAGCTTCAGCCCGAAGGTGACCGGCTCGGCATGGATGCCGTGGGAGCGGCCTATGGTCGGCGTCATCTTGTGCTCGAAGGCGCGCTTCTTCAGCGCCGCCAGCACCCGGTCGATATCGTCGAGAAGAATGTCGGCGGCGCGTGTCAGCTGCACGTTGAAGCAGGTGTCGAGTACGTCGGAGGAGGTCATGCCCTGGTGCACGAAGCGCGCCTCGGGGCCGACGATCTCGGCAAGATGGGTGGTGAAGGCGAGGACGTCGTGCTTGGTCTCGCGCTCGATTTCGTCGATGCGGGCGATATCGAAGGTCACGCCCTTGGCCTTGGCCCAGATGGTCTTGGCCGCTTCCTTCGGGATCACGCCGAGCTCAGCCATGGCGTCCGCAGCGTGGGCCTCGATCTCGAACCATATCTTGAAACGTGTTTGGGCCTCCCAGATGGAGGCCATTTCCGGGCGGGTGTACCGGGGAATCATCGACTGCTCTGACGTTCGGGGGTTACGCCGTGCTTTAGCAGAGGCACGTGGGGATACAAAGGGGCTGGCGGTGGTTCGTCACGCCCAGACTTGTCACGGCCATCCACGTCTTTGGTTGTCCGGAAGAAGGAAGGCGTGGATGACCGGGACAGGCCCGGGGAAAAGAACTCTCACTCACGGAATAGTGACTGACAGATATTGTAATCTGTCAGCGCAATATGCTATATGCAATTCCGACGCCCGAGCATGCTGCCAGACAGGGCATGATGAAAAACAACAAGTGACCAGGGCGCCGCGCGGATCGACCAGCCAGGAAGGCGGCAATCCCGAGAACTTACAAGGGCTTAAGACAATGACCACCACTCTTTATCTGGCCGCCCGCTTCCAGCTCTGGGTCAACCGGCTGGTCGCACGCCACCTCGAGGCTGAAGCGGGCAAGTTCGCCCGCTAGGCCGTCGACCGTCTGAGACGCTCCACATGAGACGCAAAGGGACCTTCCATGAACGAAGTCGTCGTTTTGACCCCGGAGCGGATTCTGGAAGCCACCGAAGAGGTCTTGCGCCGCTATGGGCTGGCCAAGGCTACCGTTGTTGACGTTGCCCGTGCGCTCGATGTGAGCCACGGCAGCGTCTACCGGCATTTTCCGAGCAAGGCTTCGCTGCGCCAGGCCGTGGCGAAGCGTTGGCTCGATCGCGCCAATGCACCGCTGCAGAAGATCGCGGAAAGCGCCGGCCCCGCGCCGGCCCGGCTCGAGAAGTGGCTGCGGACCATGCTCGACATCAAATACAGGAAAGTCACCGAGGATCCCGAGATGTTCGCGACCTACCTCACGCTGGCGCAGGAAGCCTGCGAGGCGGTGAGGGCACACCGCGAGCACCTGATGGACCAGGTCGAGCATATGATCACCGACGGCGTGAAGCAGGGCGCCTTTGAGGTGGCCGACGCCAAGGCGGCTGCGCGCGCGCTGTTTGAGGCCACCACCCGCTATCACCATCCCGCCCATGCCGACGAATGGAAGGACCCGGCACGTGCTGCGCGGATCGACGCGCTGCTGGGTCTCCTGCTCAGGGGCCTGGAGGTCCCGCGCAAGCGCTAGGGCCGCGTTGGGAACACCTCTTCCTTGAGGTAAACCGGAGCGCCGAGCCGCCGATTCAACTCAACAGCGCCGCGCTAGAGCCGCCCGCACTTTCCGCATAGTTTGATTTCGATCAGGTCCGGCCGAACCGGACCTGATAGTTTGCGTTGCGGAGGAAATTTTGCGGCTTGCCATCTTTGCCGACATTCACGCCAACCGGCCGGCCTTTGCGGCGTGCCTGGAGGCGGCGCGGGCCAAGGGCGCCGAGCGGCTCGTCTGTCTCGGCGACATCGTCGGCTACGGCGCCGATCCGGAATGGGCGGTCGATACCGTAATGGAGCTTGCCGGCGGCGGCGCGCCGGTCGTGCTCGGCAACCACGATCATGCCATCTCCACCACCGCCGAGACCATGAACGCCGAAGCTCAGGCCGCGATCGAATGGACACGCGGCCGCCTCAGCGCACCGCAGCGCCAGTTCCTGGCCAGCCTGCCTTATACGAAGGAGGAGGAGACGCGCCTCTACGTGCATTCGGAGGCCTCCAATCCCAAAGGCTGGCGCTATGTGCGCGATGCGGCGGACGCGGGGCGCAGCATGATTGCGACCTCCGCGCATGTCACCTTTTGCGGCCATATTCACCGCCCAGCGCTCTATTCGATGTCGGCCACCGCCAAGATGACCAGCTTCGTCCCGGTCACCGGCGTTCCCGTGCGGCTCTTGCGCGGGCGGCAATGGCTCGCCGTGCTGGGCTCGGTCGGCCAGCCGCGCGACGGCAATCCTGCCGCATCCTTCGTGATGTTCGATACCGACAAATACGAGATCACGTATTGCCGCGCGCCGTACGACGTCACGGCTGCGGCGGCCCGTATCCTCGCCAACGGCCTGCCGTCCTGGCTGGCCGAGCGCCTGTACATAGGGCGGTGAAGCGATGACGAAATCGAAAATCGAGCCCGGCACCGTCATCGATGGCTTTGTCATCGGCGAACAGGTGCATTCCGGCGGCATGGCGACGCTGTGGAGCGTCACCCATCCGGATGTTTCGGTGCCGCTTCTGATGAAGATACCGCGGGTGTCGGAAGGCGAGGATCCTGCCGCCATCGTCAGCTTCGAGATGGAGATGATGATCCTGCCGCGGATTTCCGGGCCGCATGTGCCAAAGTGCTTCGGCACCGGCGATTTCGCGCGGCAGGCCTATGTGGTGCTGGAGCGCATCCCCGGCCAGACGCTGTACAGGCGGCTTCCGCAGCTGCCGCTGCCCTACGAGGAGGCGAGGGTGCTGGTCGGCACGATCGCCGATGCGCTGGCCGACCTGCACCGGCAGAACGTCGTTCATCACGACATCAAGCCGAGCAGCGTCATGTTCCGCGAGACGGGAGAGGTGGTGCTGATCGACTACGGCCTGTCGCATCACAACCAACTGCCCGATCTGTTGCAGGAGGAATTCCGCGTGCCCTACGGCACCGCGCCCTATATGGCGCCGGAGCGGCTGACGGGTGCGCGCGACGATCCGCGCAGCGACCTGTTCTCGCTCGGCGTGCTGCTGTATTTCTTCACCACGGGCGAGCGGCCGTTTGGCGAAGGCGAGACCATGCGCGCGGTGCGGCGCCGGCTGTGGCGCGATCCGTATCCGCCGCGCAAGCTCAAGGCGGACTACCCGCCTTGGCTGCAGGAGATCGTGCTGCGCTGCCTGGAGATCGAGCCGGCCTGGCGCTACCCGACGGCCGCGCAGCTTGCCTTCGATCTCGGCCATCCGGATCAGGTGAGGCTCACCACGCGCGCGGAGAAGATGGACCGCGATCCGCTCACCATGGTGTGGCGCCGCCGCTTCAACCGCCCCGACATGCTGCCGCCGCCGAAATCGGACGTCGCCGCCCAGCTCGCCTCCAGCCCGATCGTGGTCGTCGCCATCGACTTCACGGAAGATGCCGAGGCGCTGCACGACACGCTGCGCGTCACCGCCGGCCAGGTGCTGGCCACCTTGCCCTCGGCGCGGCTGGCCTGCATCAACGTGCTCAAGCTCAACCGTCTCACCGTCGACCGCACCCTCGATGAAGAAGGCCGCAACAAGCATATCCACCGCATGGTGGCGCTGCAGCACTGGGCGCAGCCGCTGAAGCTCGACGAGAGCCGGCTGACCGTGCATGTGCTGGAGGCCTTCGATCCCGCGGACGCCATCCTCGAATTCGCCCGGCTCAACCACGTCGACCACATCGTGCTCGGCGCGCGGCAGAATTCGCTCACCCGCTCGCTGCTCGGCGGCGTCTCCGCCGAAATCGCCGGCCAGGCGCCATGCACCGTCACCGTGGTGCGCCCGCCGCGCAGGGCGGGGCAGGATTCGTAGGGCGGATTGGCACAAGCGCAATTCGCAATTGCAGCGACGGATTACGCTTGCGCTATTGTCGTAGAAGCACTGTGGACGTGGACGCCAATCCGCCCTACGGAATGGCTCGAGTCCATCGTTCAGGTCGCACATCATGAGCCGCTTCTGGAGCCCCGTCGTCAAAAGCCTGTCGCCTTACGTGCCCGGCGAGCAGCCGCGGCAGGGCGGGCTCATCAAGCTCAATACCAACGAGAACCCCTATCCGCCCTCGCGGCGGGTGCAGGCGGCGATCGCAGCGGCGGCGGAACGGCTTCGCCTCTATCCCGACCCGCGCGCGACAGCGCTGCGCGAGGCGATTGCGGCGCGCTACCAGGTTGCGCCGGACGAAGTGTTCGTCGGCAATGGCTCGGACGAGGTGCTGGCCCACGCATTTCCGGCGCTTCTCAAGCATCAGGGGCCGCTGCTGTTCCCCGACATCACCTACAGCTTCTACCCGGTCTATTGCCGCCTCTATGGCGTCGCCTGCGAGACGGTGGCACTCGACAGCGCGATGCGCGTGCAGATCGCCGACTACCGCCGACCGTGCAGCGCCATCCTGCTTGCCAACCCGAACGCGCCGACCGGCATTGCGCTTCCGCGCGCCGCGATCGAGGCGCTGCTGGCCGAGCACGCCGACCAGCTCGTGGTGATCGACGAGGCCTATGTGGATTTCGGCGCCGAAAGCGCCGTGCCCCTGGTGGCGCGCCACGACAATCTGCTTGTTGTCCAGACGCTGTCAAAGTCACGCGCGCTGGCAGGCCTGCGCGTCGGCTTTGCCGTCGGCCAGCGTCCGCTGATCGAGGCGCTGGAGCGGGTCAAGGACAGCTTCAACTCCTACCCGATCGACTGCCTCGCCATGGCCGGCGCCGTCGCCGCGATCGAGGACGATGCCTGGTTCGACGAAACGCGCCGCCGCATCATCGCGAGCCGCGAGACGCTGGCGCGCGGGCTTGCCGGTCTCGGCTTCGAAGTCCTGCCGTCGCATGCGAATTTCGTGTTCGCGCGCCACCCCGCCCACAGCGGCGCCGGGCTGTTCGCGGGCTTGCGCGAACGCGGGGTGCTGGTGCGCCATTTCCAGAAGCCGCGAATCGAGGATTTCGTGCGCATCACCGTCGGCACGGACGAGGAGTGCGCTCGCCTGCTCGAACTGGCGCGTGAGCTGGTTTGATCGCGGGCGGCGGACTTCTCTAGAACATCATCGTCACGTGCACGGCGTCTTCATCACGCTGGGTCGCGACGTCCGGGCTGCACTTGCGTGCGAGGTTGATCATGCTCTGATTGCCCGGAAGAATTTCGGCTTGGAACCCTCGTATGCCGGCTCGCTTGGCATGCTCGACCAAACACTCCTGCATCGAGCTGCCCAATCCGGTTCGTTGCCAGGACGGAGCTACCATGAAGGCCGTCTCGGCAAGCTTGGTCGACGGATTTACAAAATAGGAAGCATGACCGACGATCTTGCCGCTGTCCCGTGATCCGGATACGGCGACAAAAGCGACCGTATCGCCGTAATCCACGTTGCATAGCCTCTGGATATCTTCTCGCGACAATGACCTGACATGCCTGAAAAATCGCGTGTACCTGTCGTTGTCCGGCAGTCCATAAAACAGCGACTTGATGCCGCCCGCATCGTATACCATCGCGGGTCGGATCATGACGTTCTTCCCATTCTTCAGTTGGATGGTTCGCTCGTCTTCGACGGCATAGGGCGCAATGTTCTTGATGTGATAGGTCTCGTTCAGGTATCCGATCAATTTGGCTTCCATGAGCAGGGCGTCGCGGAACTTCGGATGGGCGACCGAAATCAAGGCGAGGGCGCGCTCTTGAAGTGACTTGCCGTGGAGGTAGGCGATCCCGAACTCGGTAACGACGTAATGGATGTCAGTGCGGGAAAGGCTTGCTGCCTCGCCTGGAGCAAGCATCGCACGGACGCGCGACTGATTGCCGTCCTCGGTGGTCGACGTCAGGCAAACAATGGCCTTGCCACCGCGCGCACGCGCGGTCCCGCGCATGAATTCCACTTGAGCGCCGAGCCCGCCGTATAGCTGGCCGTCGAACTGATCGACGCAGGCTTGTCCGGTCAGGTCGATGGAGAAGGCCTGGCTTATCGAGACCATCTTGGTCTGGGAGGCGATGAGCTGTTCGTTCGCGACCCATGTTATCGGGTGGAGGGCAAACAGCGCATTGCCGTCCATCGCATCGTAGAGCGCGCGGCTCCCGAGGGCAAAGCTCGCGACGATCTTGCCCCTGGCGTGCGATTTCTCGCGACCCGTCAGGATACCCGCCTGCAACAGCGGAAGAATGGAGTCGGTGATCACGTCGGAGTGGATGCCGAGGTCGCGCCGCTGCAACAAATACCGAAGGGCCTCGTTCGGAATGCGGCCCAGTCCGATCTGCAAGGTCGATCCGTCGTCGATGATGCCGGCAATGTATCGGGCGATCTGCTGGACCACCTTCTCGGTCACGGGCGCGTGGACATATTCGGTAACCGGAACGGCAACGGGAACGACTACGTCGATGTCGCGCATGTGGATGGTGGTGTCCCCCTGGGTGCGAGGCATTGCGGGATTTATCTCCGCAATGACCCATCTGGCCGCCGCGACCGCAGCCGGGATGATGTCCACCGAAACACCCAGGCTGACATAGCCGAAGGCGTCAGGCGGCGACACTTGTATCATTGCCACGTCGAGCGGCAACGAGCCTCTCTCGATCAACTCCGGAACAAGGGAAATCTGAATGGGGAC
Source organism: Bradyrhizobium sp. (assembly GCA_035575905.1). GTDB lineage: Bacteria > Pseudomonadota > Alphaproteobacteria > Rhizobiales > Xanthobacteraceae > Bradyrhizobium. Next base: position 128,455 of record DATLXL010000036.1, read on the forward strand.
GTAGTCTGCCATGCCCTGGTTGACGGCTGCCCGCACGTCGGAGCCGACAAAAAACGTTCGGTGCCGATATCTGGTTGCCGCGCGCCCTTCCTGATCGTGAGGGATCGCTGCGGTCGTAATGAAATGTACCAGTTCTACGTCGGCAGGCGGTCTTGGCAAGGACTCCAGGGCCGCAACCAGGGTCCTGGGTGTAGCGCATGCCGTCCCAATGAAGACTCTGTGACCCTCCTTGACCGCAAGGACGGCGTGCTCGGCTGTTGCAAGTTTTTCCTTGTAGCGCGCGTTCAAGTCATCGATCGATAAACTTGTCATGCTGTCCGCCATGGTCCTGCAAATGAAAATGACCGGTACTGCGAAATTGCCGTGCGCTGCGGTCCGCCCGTCAACGCATGTACTTTCGGTTGAGGTCCTTGTAGGCGTTGATGATGAGGTTGACGTTTTCGTTGCCATGCATGGCGTCGAACATCCGCCGGCTGTCGTCCAGCAGCGACCTGCAGCGGCCAAGCGTTCGCTCGATATCGTCAGCCGGCTTGGAAGAGAGAGGGCCGTGCCCCGGCAAGAGATATTTCGCCTGGGTCGTGCCCAGCGTGCGCAGCGAGTGAATCATGTCGCTGATGTTGCCCGATCCAAACACGCCGCCAATCGTGCCCCCCTTGAAGACCGTATCGCCGGAAACCAGCAACCCTCGCTTCTCCTCCAGCAGGCTGAGGCCGCCTGAAGAGTGTCCCGGCGTGTAGATCGCTCTCAGGCGATGATTGCCGGTGTCGACGGTAAAACCATCGTCGAGGCATGAATCGACAGAGAAGGCGGTGTGAGGTTCGCCAAAGGCATGCTCGAGCGTCGCAAACTCGTCGTGCAGATGTATCTTGTTCGCCGCCAGCGGATGCGTGGCGATCGTGGCGGCGGTGTCGAGACCCGGGACCGCGCCGGTATGGTCGAAATGCTCATGCGTCAGGATGATCAGGTCAATCGCTTGCGGTGTCAGTCCGACACCCCGCAGGGCGGACGCCAATGCGTTCAGGCCTGAGGGAAGACCGGTGTCGACAAGGATGTTCGCTTTGGGGCCGCGGAACAGATAGGTATTGCAGGATCGCGATGATGATTTCAGCTGAAAGCATCCTTCGTCGATCGCGATTATTTCCGTGACGCGGCTGTTGCCCGGCGCGACGGCCGGCGGGGCTTCGAGGGAAGAAGGGTCCTCGCGCACTCTCTGACGCTTGCTGAGCGCTTCCATGATCAGCATGGCAAAGGCGGGTTGCTGGCTGACCAGATAGATGAATCGAGCGGCGTCTACCGCCATCAAGACCGTGTGCTCGACCGCGATGGCTGTTGCGGACCGCGGGAATCCGTCGAGTATCGCCATCTCGCCGAAGAAGTGTCCGGTGTTGAGGATAGCAAGCTGGCTGTCGCAGTTTCCGACTCGCTTTCGGATCGCAACCGATCCCGAGAGAATGATGTAGAACTCCTGGCCGGGATCCCCTTGCTCGAAAATCACCACGTCTTTTTCGAAATGGCGGGTGAACATTTTCTATTAGGGACTGTCGAATTCTTGTTGATTGGGCAATGACTGCCCAAACATGACACGGACGCGGCAGTTGCGGTGTGAACTGGCTTACAGCTTGGGTGTGCGCAGGTGCGACAAATCGCGGACCTGGAACCGGTCGCAGAACGGGCGCGGTCGCGGACGCGCCTGGATCAATCGCCCAATCCGAAGCGCCTTTCCTTCCTTCCTTCCTTCCTTCCTTCCTTCCTTCCTTCCTTCCTTCCTTGCCGACTATTGCGTTCGTAAACTGCGAAAGGGCGGATCAAGCCCGTTGGGCTAATCCGCCTTGCGGACCTTAATATAGGGCAGCACGAACAAATAGAGCCCGCTGACGAGCAGCAGGATGAGCGGGATCAGCGCGAGCACGCCCACCCAAACGACCTGCGTGCCCTGCATCATGGCGATGATGTTGGCGATCACCGCCAGCGTGAAGGCAATCGACAGCCAGCGGTGGCCCTGCCGGATCAGCCGGTTCCATTTCATTTGGCACTCCCTTTCTCAAACACGCGATGCGCGGGGCGCGGCAGAGTTACTCTGCCTTCGCCAGCACCTGTTCCAGTCTCTCGAAGAACTGCCTCCATCCGGCATGGGCGCCGCCAAAGGCCTGCTTCTGGCCGGGGCGGAAGCCGCTCTGCTCCATGCGCAGGTGCGTGCCGGCAGCCGTCGGCGTCAGCGTGAACGTCACCACGCTCTCCAGATTGTAGGCGGCGTCCTCGTGCCTGAAATTCCAGGTGTAGGACAGCCGCTTCTGTGGCTCGACCACCAGCACCTCGCAGTCCAGCACGCCGCCCCATTCGCCGCGCAGATTGAACTTGTGGCCGACGCGCGGGGCAAAGTCGTTCTTCATAAGCCACTCCTCGATCAGATGCGGCTGCGTCAGCGCACGCCACAGCTTTTCCGGCGGATGCGCGATGTCGCGTTCGACGACGACGGTGCGGAATTCGGTCGAGGCAGCAGTCATTGGTCCATCCTTTTCAGCAAGTCTTCGAGATCGTCGAACCGCTTCTGCCAGAAGCCGGTGAGCTGGCTGGTCCAGTCGATCAATGGGGCCAGCGCCGAGAGCTGCGCGCTGTAATGCGTCTGGCGGCCTGCCTGGCGGTCGCGCACCAGCCCGGCCTGCTTGAGGACCCCGAGATGTTTCGAGACCGCCGGCTGCGAGATGCCGGCCCGCGCGGTGAGGGCGCCCACCGTCTGCTCTCCGTCGCGGCACAGCCGCTCGAAGATCGACCGCCGGCTGGGATCGGCAAGCGTGCGGAACAGCACGTCGTGGGCCTTCGTCATCTTCAATCAATAACCCGTTGGTTATGGATTGACGTATAACCAGCCGGTTATGAGTAAGTCAAGCGAAAGCCGCGGCAAACCTTGCGGCGGTCAGTTCACGCCATACCGCGTGAACTGGTCGGCCACATCGCCGCGGATGGCCTTGGCGGCCGCGATGTCGGCTTCGGCGCCGGACTGGTCGCCTTTCCTGCGCTTGGAGAGGCCGCGGCCGTAGAGGGAAGTCGCCAGCCTCGGCGTCAGCTTGAGCGCCGCATCATATTCGGCGATGGCGTCATCGAGGCGATTGAGCCGCAAATAGACGAAGCCGCGGTTGTCGATGTAGCTGGCGTCGGTGGAGGCCAGCCTGATCGCGACGTCGCAATCCGCCAGCGCCAGCGGTAGATCGCGGTTCGCCGTGGCGCGCAGCCAGCAGCGGTTGTTATAGGCATTGGCGTATCGCGGACTGATCTCGATGGCCTTGTTGTAGTCGGCGATGCTGCGATCGAAATCGCCCTTGTCCCGGTAAACCGTGCCGCGGTTGTTGTAGGCGAGGGCTGATCTCGGATCGAGTTCGATGGCCTTGCTGAAGTCGCTCATCGCGCGGTCGAGGTCGCCTTTCGACGCATAGACATTGCCGCGGTTGTTGTAGGCCTGCGCGTATCTCGGATTGATCTCGATGGCCTTGGAGAAGTCGGAGACCGCCTGCTCGGTGTCGCCCTTGGACCGGTGGGCGATGCCGCGGTTGTACCAGGCGATCTCGGACCTCGGATTGATCGCGATGGCGGTGGTATGCTCGGCGATGGCGCGGTCGAACTCGCCCTTGCTGCGATAGGCGATGCCGCGGTTGCTGTAGGCGAGGGCATTCTTCGGATCGATCTCGATGGCCGAGGTGTAGTCCGCGATGGCGCGGTCCAGATCGCCCTTGTCCGCGTAAGCGTTGCCGCGGTTGTTGAAGGCGTTGGCGTATTTAGGATTGAGCTCGATTGCCTTGCTGAAATCGGCGATGGCGCGGTCGAGCTCGCGCTTTTCCTGGTAGGCGTTGCCGCGATTGAAGTACGCGCTTGCGTATTTCGGGTCGAGCTCGATGACCTGGCTGAAATCGGCAATGGCGCGGTCGTACTCGTTCTTGTCCTGATAGGCGTTGCCGCGGTTGTAATAAGCGCGCAGATATTTCGGGTCGATCTCGATGGCCTTGCTGAAATCGGCAATGGCGCGATCGAAGTCGCGCTTGTCCCGGTAGGCGGCGCCGCGGCCATTGTAGGCGTAGGCATATTTCTGGTTGATGTCGATGGCCTTGGTGTAGTCGGCGATGGCGCGGTCGAAGTCCCGCTTGTCCTGATAGGCGCTGCCACGGTTGGCGTAGGCGCGGGCATAGTTCGGATCGATCTCGACGGCCCTCGTGTGGTCGGCGATGGCGCGGTCGGGATCGCCCTTGTCCTGGTAGGCGGTGCCGCGATTGGCGTATGCCAGCGCATAGTTCGGGTTCAACTCGATGGCCTTGGTGAAGTCCGCTATGGCGCGGTCGAAATCATTCTTTCGCTGATAGGAGTTGCCGCGGTTGTTGTAGGCGCGGGTGAGCCTGGGATCGATCTCGATGGCCTTGTTGAAATCGGCGATGGCCCGGTCGGTCTCGCCCTTGTTCTGGTATTCGCTGCCGCGATTGGCATAGGCATTGGCGTCCCCCGGGTTCTGGCGGATGGCCTCGTCACAGGCGCTGATGGCGGCATCGCCGCTGAGCTGGACGCAGTCTTGCCTGGCATCCGCCAGCGCCGCGCCGGAGCCGGTCAGAAGGAATGACAGAATTGCCAGATATTTGAACATGCTCGCCCCAAAATCTTCACGTCATTCTTAGCACGGAGTTCCGCGCGTGGTCGGGCGGTCTTGCGCCGCAAGGCAGATGATGCCCCGCCGGTAAAATAGATCAGTCCCGACAAGCCATGCAATCGGCAGCTTGTGCATCCGGCCGCGCCCGGGAGCCGGCTTGGCGCTTTCAGGGCGAACGGGTTCCGCGCAATGCGACGTTCGTCATGTATGAAATTGTCACAGACGAAGATGGTCCGGCGCCCGACTTCCGCAGAGGGACTTCTTCGCCATGTCCGACCCCGCTCTGTTCTCAGCCGCCTCGGCCGGTTTGCCTTCACCCCCGCCCGGCCTGTCGTGGCTGATGTCGATCATCCTCGGCTTCATCGGGACGATCTTCACGGCGGTCGGAACGGCGATGGCGGTCATGAGCGCCCGCGCCGGGAAATTCGGGCAGGCCGCGTTCGATTCGGCGGTAGTCGAGGTGCGTTCCCCACCGCTCCGGTCCGGCGGGAAGTGACCGCCTCTAGGGCAGGGAGAGGCGCTGGCGCCGCGCTTCCTTGCTGATGGCGGCGATCGAATTGCCGGCTTTGCGTGCGATGCCGGCCAGCTGCTCGTCGGAAATCTTGAGGCGGCGTTTCAGCACCTTGACCTGCACATGGTCGCGCAGGTCGAGGCAATTGCGGGAAGATCCAAACTGCTTGCGGCGGGTGATCATGTTCTCAGGTCCCGTTGCGGACGAAGATCACGGCAAGGCGGGCGTTAAACCGCCTTGCCGTGACCGGCGACTGTCCCGCTCCTCGCGTGGATTCCGTCTCCGCAGGAAGAACTTGAATGTCGAAACGGCGTTCCGAACCGTGATCAAAAATCGTGATCGACGGGCCCCGGCCAGCTTAGCGACGCCAGCCGGCGGCCATGACCATCCCGGCGATGAAGGCGACGGCGAGCATGGTCAAGGGCTGCGCGCGGGTGATTTCGGCGAGCACGTCGGGAAAGCGCGGCGGGGCCGGCGAGACCCCATAGGGCTTGCGCGGCGCGTCGACAGGCGCGTCCGGGGAGAGAGTGTGCTCGGTCATCGGGCCTTCTCGCGGATTTCGGTTTCAGGTCTTAACCCGCACCCGCGCCGCTTGTTCCGGGTGCACGCGTCGGTCCCCTCAAATCACCTCGCCACGCGCGGAGAGCGCGGCGTTCCGGATCGCCGCGATATTCGCCTTGTACGCCTCCATCGTGCCGCCCTTGAACACGGCCGAGCCGGCGACAAGAGCATTGGCGCCGGCGGCGGCAAGCGCGCCGGAAACGTCAGGGCCGACGCCGCCGTCGACTTCGATGTCGATCGGCCGGCCCGCGGTCATCGCGCGGATGTCCTGGATCTTGCCGAGCGCGGCCGGGATGAAGGCCTGGCCGCCGAAGCCGGGATTGACCGACATCACCAGCACGAGGTCGATCAGGTCGAGCACATATTCGATCGCGCTGGCCGGCGTGGCCGGATTGAGCGAGACGCCGGCCTTCTTGCCGAGCGCGCGGATCGCCTGCAGCGAGCGGTGCAGATGCGGGCCTGCTTCGGCATGCACGGTGATGTGGTCGCAGCCGGCCTTCGCGAATGCCTCGAGATAAGGATCGCACGGCGAGATCATCAGATGCGCGTCGAAGATCTTCTTTGTATGCGGGCGCATCGCCTTGATCACGGCGGGGCCGTAGGAAATGTTCGGCACGAAATGGCCGTCCATCACGTCAAGATGGATCCAGTCGGCGCCGGCCGCATCGACCGCGCGGACCTCTTCGCCGAGCTTCGAGAAATCCGAGGCAAGCACCGACGGCGCGATGACGAGCGGGCGTGGCGCGAACGGCTGGGACATGGCGCTTCCGGGCATTTTGGCGGGTCGGATTGGTTTCGGGTAACACGCAGGACCGGGGCCGGCAATGCGGGCGAACCATCTTCTGCGGGCGGAAATTTCTGCCGCAGCGGCATTTGTTGCCGGGCACGACGGAACCTGGGGCCGGAGAGGAGCCCTCATTTCGTTGGGTTTTTTCACTGGCACGCTGCTTGCTGAGATTTCCTGCGAGAGGTATGCGCCGCGAGCTGCGGCAATTCGTTGGGGTTCTCGTCATGATGCTTGCCTTCGGCGCTGCGTCGTCCGCAATCGACAGCCTGTTCGGCCTGATCTCGCCGAACAAGACACAGGCGACTGGGTCCGGTCAGGACCAGCCCAATCTGTTCGCCTTCCAGGCGGATGCTGCGACCAATCCGGCGGGCACCAGCGCGGCGCCGGCCGCCGGCGGCGGCGCGCAGATTTCGCCGGAAACCATGAGCGCGCTGCTGGCGGCGCAGAGCCAGTCGGGCTCGGACTTCAAGCCGATGAGCCGCGAAGACGCGCTGAAGGATCTGTTCTCCAGGATCGACGGCGATGGCGACGGCAAGATCACCAAGGACGAGTTCGAGAAGGCGCTCGGCGCGGGCGGCACCAATACCGCACAGGCCGACGATGTCTTCGGCAAGCTCGACAAGGATGGCGACGGCTCGGTCTCGATGAAGGAAATGTCCTCCGCGTTGAAGGGCGGGCATGGTCACCATGGCCACCATCATATGCCGAGCGGTTCGGGCGATGGTTCCCAGGATCCAATGATGCAGGCGCTCAATGGCGCAACCGGCAGCACCGTCACCAATGCCGACGGCTCGACCACGACCTCGCTGAAATATGCCGACGGTTCGACCGTCACCATGACGAGCCCGGCCGCCTCGAGCGCGGCAGCGAAGGCGACATCCTCCTACAATTTCCTTGAGCAGATCATCCAGCGCCAGGCGAGCATGATCGCGGCGCAGGGAAGCTCGACCCTATCCGTCAGCGTTTAGTTCTCAGCTGAACGCGGGATGCTAGCCGAACCGGTCCCCCCATGCCGGTAACGCGCCCAGAAAGGGCAGCGCGGCGGCATGATAGACACCCCGGGCGATGGAACGCGCCACCACATTGGCGGCGACCATGCCGAGCTCGGTGAGGCCGAACAAGGGATCGACCGGCTTGGCGCCGGTTGCGGCCGCGAACACCACATCGCCGTCGAGCGGCGCATGCACCGGATAGATCGCGCGCGCCATGCCGGTCTGGGCGATCATCGCAAGGCGCTTGGCCTGCGGCTTGGTCAGAATGGCATCGGTGACGACGACGACAAGCGTGGTGTTCTCGACGGAGGTGGCGTCGGGGCCGCCCTTGATGCGGAACTTGTGCATGTCCGGCGTGAAGGCAGCCGGCATGCCGTGGCCGCCATATTCGCCGCCGATCTCGTACGGCGCGGCCCAGAACCACGGTCCGTCGCCGATGGTGACGCTGCCGACGGCGTTGACGACGGCGAGCGCGGCGACCGTCACGCCCGCCTGTGTGGTCGCCGAAGCCGAGCCGAGCCCGCCCTTGAAATTCATGGTGGTGGCGCCAAGGCCGGCACCGACGCTGCCGAGCCTGAAATCGCTGCCGGCGGCCTCGGCAGCCGCGTAGCCGAGATCGCGATAGGGCGAGAAGCGGCCCCAGGCCTTGTTGCCGCCGTTGAGCAGATCAAAGCAGATCGCGCCGGTGACGATGGGAACGACGGCATCGCGGACGCGAAAGCCGCGGCCGCGCTCGGCAAGCCAGGCCTGCACGCCGCCGCCCGCGTCGAGCCCGAAGGCGGAGCCGCCGGCGAACGTGATGGCATCGATGGCCTCTACTGTGCTGACGGGATCGAGCAGCGCGTCCTCGCGCGTGCCGGGCCCGCCGCCGCGCACGTCCACGGAGGCGACCGCCGGCTTGTCGAACAGAATGGCGGTGACGCCGGAGGCGAGCGCCGCATCATCGGCATGGCCGACGTTGACGCCGTCGATATCGGTGAGGAGATTCTTCATGCCGGGCAAGATGACCGTAGCGCGAACGCAGCGTCAACTGCGCGCCGGCGCCTCGGCGGGGAGCGCCAGGTTTCACAATCAACCGGCAACCGCGCAGGCGTGATTTTTCCCGGACGGGTCCAGGGAGACCGGTACCGGGAGCGTGCCATGCCGCGTGTCAGGCCGCGGCGGCCAACGAAAAAACGCCCCGGCGAGCCGGGGCGTTTTGTGACGAGCGGGGAAGCGGAACCCCTAGTCAGGATCCCTTCGGATTGATCTCGGCGTAGTTGCCCTTGGCGTCCCACTTGTAGACGACGTAGTCGATCGCCTTGATGTCGCCCTTGGCGTCGAAGCCGAGCTTGCCGAGGACGGTGTCCCATTCGCCGGCCTTGATGGTCTCCATGACCTTCTTCGCATCGGTCGTGCCGGCCTTGGCGGCGGCCTGCGCCCACACCTGCATCGTGGCGTAAGTGTAGAGCGTATAGCCTTCGGGATCGATGTTCTTGGCCTTGAACTTCTCGACGATCGCCTTCGCGGTCGGCTTGTTGCGGGGATCGGGGCCGAAGGTGAACAGGGTGCCTTCGGCGTCCGGGCCGGTGATCGAGGCGAATTCCTTTGCGTTCATGGAGTCGCCCGACATCAGGACCGTCTTCAGGCCCTGCTGCCGCATCTGCCGCACCAGCAGTCCCGCTGCCTGATGATATCCGCCCAGATAAACGAGATCGATGTTGTCGCGCTTGAGGCGGGATACGATGGCGCTGAAGTCCTTGTCTTCCTTGTTGTAGGATTCGAACATCTTCTCGGTGATGCCAGCCTTGTTGAGCGCCTTCTTGGTCTCGTCGGCAAGTCCCTTTCCGTATGTGGACTTGTCGTTGAGGATGGCGATGTTCTTGCCCTTGTAGTTCTTGATCAGGTAGTCGGCGGCAACCAGGCCCTGCTGATCGTCGCGGCCGCAGACGCGGGCGACGTTCCACAATTTTCGCTCGGTGAACTCCGGATTGGTGGAGGCGGGCGTGATCTGCAGGACGTTATTCTCGGCATACGGTTCGGAGGCCGGAATCGACGAGCCCGAACAGAAATGGCCAGCGACGAACGCAACCTTGGAGCCCGCCAGCTTCTCGGCGATGGAACGCGCCTGCTTGGGATCGCAGGCGTCGTCGCCGACCTGGAGGGCCAGCTTCTTGCCCAGCACGCCGCCGGCGGCGTTGATGTCGACGACGGCCATTTCTGCGCCGTTCTTCATCTGCTCGCCGAACGCGGATTCGGAGCCCGTCATCGGGCCTGCGACGGCGACGTTGATGCTCTGGGCGTACACGCTTGTCGACAGCGCAAACGACATGCCCAATGCCAGGCCGATCAGTTTCAGTGATTTCATGGATGGTCCTCGCGGTGATCGCTACTTCAAAGGACCCGGCGCAGCGCCGGATCGATGGATCGCAGGCATTCTCGGCTGATTTTACCGCCAAGTCATCGGCAATTTTCAGGCAATCGGGCCATCCCTTCGCCGCATCTTGCCGCAGCTAGCCTAGTGCCGGCCGCCTTCCAGATAGGCGGCGCGGATTTCCGGGCGCTGCAACAGTTCGCTGCCGGTCCCCGACAGCGTGATCAGGCCGTTGACCATGACATAGCCGCGATGGGCGAGTTTCAGGGCGTGGTTGGCATTCTGCTCGACGATCAGCACGGTAAGGCCGTCCTGCCGGTTGAGGGTGCGGATGGCGTCGAAAATCTGCCGGGCGATCAGCGGCGCCAGCCCGAGCGATGGCTCGTCCAGCATCAGAAGGCGCGGCCGGCTCATCAGCGCGCGCCCGATCGCCAGCATTTGCTGCTCGCCGCCGGACAGCGTTCCGCCGCGCTGGGTCATGCGTTCCTTCAGGCGCGGGAACAGGGCGAAGATGCGTTCCAGACCCGCCCCGCGCTCGGACTCGCTGCAATCGGTGGCATCGGCTCCCATCTGCAGGTTTTCGGCCACGCTCATGCGCGGAAAGATGCGCCGGCCCTCCGGCGATTGCGCAATGCGCAGCCTGGCGATTTCATGGGTGGCTACGTCCGTGATGTCGTGGCCGTCATATTCGATGCGGCCCTGCTTGGCCCGCGGCCGGCCGAAGATCGACATCATCAGCGTCGATTTGCCGGCGCCGTTGGCGCCGATCAGGGCGACGATCTCGCCGGGATGAATCTCGATATCGACGCCCTTGAGCGCCTCGATCTTGCCGTAGGCGGCGCGAAGCCCCCGGATGGCGAGGAGGGGCGTTGCCGCACTCACGAATCCGCCTCCATCACGGCGATGGCCTCCTCTTCGTCGGCGCCGAGATAGGCGGCGATCACCTTGGGATCGTCGCGCACATGCCGCGGCGTGCCTTCTGCGATCTTGACGCCATAGTCCATCACCACGATATGGTCGGATATCTCCATCACCACCGACATGTCGTGCTCGATCAGCAGGATCGAGGTGCCGTGCTCCCGGATCGACAGCAGGAGCTCGTTGAGGCCGCCGCTTTCGCGCGCGTTGAGGCCGGCCGCAGGCTCGTCAAGGCAGAGCAGGGCGGGCTCGGTGCACATGGCGCGCGCGATTTCGAGCCGGCGCTGGTCGCCATAGGGCAAATTGCCGGCGGCATCGTCGGCGCGGTCGAGCAGGCCGACGCGCCCGAGCCAGGTCGTTGCCAGATCAATCGCGCGCTGCTCCGCCTCACGCCACGACGGCGCGCCGATCAGGCCGAGGAAGGTCAGTCCCGAGGCGCGCATGAGCGCGTTGTGCTGCGCCACCATCAAATTCTCCAGCGCCGTCATGCCGGGGAACAGGCGGATATTCTGGAAGGTTCGTGCGACGCGCGCCTGCTTTGAGATGCGGAAATCCTGCAGCCGCTGCAGCGCGAACGTGGCGCCATCGTCGTGGGTAAGACGGATCGCGCCTGACGTGGGCTTGTAGAACCCGGTGATGCAGTTGAAGACCGTGGTCTTGCCGGCGCCGTTCGGTCCGATCAGCGCGGTGATCTTGCGCCGTGCGGCGGCAAACGACAGCTCGTTGACGGCAACGATGCCGCCAAACCGCATCGACAGGCGATCCACATTGAGGATTGGTTCGCTCATCCGTGCCCCTCCTTGACGAGGCTGGAGGAGATCGCCTGGTTCCTTTCGAGGAACACGGTCGGTGCGCGATGGCCGACGAGGCCGCGCGGCCGCCAGATCATCAGAAGCACCATGGCAAGGCCGAACACCAGCATGCGGTACTGGTCGAGCCCGCGGAACATTTCGAATCCGCCGATCATCGCCAGTGCAGCCAGCGCCACGCCGAGCTGCGAACCCATGCCGCCGAGCACGACGATGGCCAGCACCAGCGCCGATTCCTGGAAGGTGAAGGATTCCGGGCTGATGAAGCCTTGCCGCGTGGCGAAGAACGCGCCGGCGAAGCCGCCGAACATCGCTCCGGTTGCGAATGCCGTGAGTTTTGTCGTCGTGATGTTGATGCCGAGCGCGCGGCAGGCCACCTCGTCCTCGCGCAAGGCTTCCCAGGCGCGCCCGATCGGCAGGCGGCGCAGGCGGATCGTCACCCAGTTGGTGAGCAGCGCGAGCGCCAGGATCACATAGAACAGGAACACGATGCGATGCGTCGCCGAGAACTCGATGCCGAGCTTTGCCGCAAGCCCGTCGTCGCCCGCCGTCAGCGGGATGCCGAAGAAGCTCGGCCGCGGGATGCCGGAAACGCCGTTCGGTCCGCCGGTCAGGCTCTGCCAGTTGATGAGCACCAGACGGATGATCTCGCCGAAGGCGAGCGTGACGATGGCGAGATAGTCGCCGCGCAGCCGCAGCACCGGAAAGCCGAGCAGCACGCCCCAGAAGGCGGCAAGCAGACCGGAGATCGGCAACAACACCCAGAATGCCCAGGTGCCGAGCGACAGGAAGTCGATGCCTATGAAAGGAGGGGCGGAAGTGAAGGTTGGAAACGGAATGCCCGACTTCGCAAGCAGCGCGTAGGAATAGGCACCGACCGCGTAGAAGGCGACATAGCCGAGATCGAGCAGGCCGGCGAGGCCGACCACCACGTTCAGTCCCCATCCCAGCATCACATAGGTCAGCACGAGAATGGAGAGATCGAGGATGTAGCGCTGGTCGTAGAAGATGACGGGGATCAGGATGGTGAATATCAGCAGCGCCGGCGCCAGCCAGCGTCCGACCGTATCCATCGCATTCCGCAGCCACGGCGGCACCAGCCCGGCGACGCCCACAGGGCCGATCCATTGCCGCAGCAGCTCGATGACGATGCTGCCGCCGAACACCGCGGCGACAGTGGCGGCGAGATCGCCGAAGCGCGTCCAGTAGATCAGGTTGCCCTGCGGCCCGGCCTCGGTGCGCACGCCGATCATCAGCGAGAACAGCACCAGCGCCACCAGCGCGCTGAGCACGGCCTTCTTCAGGATGAAGGCCGGCCCGGGATTGCGTGCGCCGTGCGAGGAGACGGGCAGAGGGTCGGAAGAGGGTGCGTTCACGCGCGCGGTCCGTCAGACTTTTTCGACTTCAGGCCGGCCGAGCAGGCCGGTCGGAAGGAAGATCAGGACCACGATCAGGATGGAGAAGGCGGCGACGTCCTTGTACTCCACCGAGAAGTAGGCGGACCAGAGCGTCTCGATCAGGCCGATCAGGAGGCCGCCGAGCATGGCGCCGGGCAGCGAGCCGATGCCGCCGAGCACGGCGGCGGTGAACGCCTTGATGCCGGCGATGAAGCCCATGAAGAAGTCGACCAGGCCGTAATAGAGCAGATACATCATGCCGGCGACGGCTGCGAGCGCGGCCCCAACCACGAAGGTGAAGGAGATGGTGCGGTCGACGTCGACGCCGAGCAGCGCTGCCATGGTCTGGTCCTGCTCGCAGGCGCGCATGTCGCGTCCGAGCCGCGTGCGCGACACCAGCCAGGTGAACAGCGCGAGCAGCACCACGGTGGTGGCGACCACGATGATCTGCACATTGGAGAGCTGCACGTTGAATCCGGAAGGTCCCTCATGCAGCGTATAGCCGCCGGTGATGATCGGCGGCACCGGTTTGACCCGCGCGCCTTGCGCGACCTGCGAGAAATTCGTCAGAACAAAGGACATGCCGATGGCCGACAGCATAGGCGCCAGGCGGAAGGAGTGCCGCAGCGGCCGGTAGGCGATGCGCTCCACTGTCCAGCCGTACAGCGCAGTGATGGCCATCGAGACCAGGAGCACGATCAGAAGGATCAGCGGGACGGCGGTCAGCCCGATCGACACCAGCACGAGGAACGAGATCAGCGCGATGAAGCCGCCGATCATGAAGATGTCGCCATGGGCGAAATTGATCATGCCGACGATGCCATAGACCATGGTGTAGCCGATGGCGATCAGGCCGTAGATCGAGCCAAGCACGAGGCCGTTGATCAGTTGCTGGGCGAAATAATCCATGCGCTGCCGCTTGCACGAGAAGCAACGCGGCGAGGCCCCCGGGTAGCCTTTGATCGACGCGTCGTGTCATTGTCTAACAGTGGGGACCGTGTGCGGCAACAGTGACCCCTGCGGCTTAAAGGGCCTGTACAGAGGTAGTTTTTCAGCACGGTTCCGCCAACCCGGGTCAGAAGCCGGGCCAACAGCAAGGCGGCGGCAGCAGCCGGATCAGCAGCAGCAATATCCAGGCCGTCAGCACCAAAACCCCATTCAGGGCCGCTGGTTCCGGATCGACCTTCAACCGAAAGCCCCGCCGCGAGGCAGGGCTTCTTTCTTGTGCAGGCCGGGCGGGCCGCCGGATTAAGGTAAACAAAGGGTTTAAATTGCCGCTCGCAGTTTAACGGCGTTACGTCGCTTCCAGCTGCCGGGCTTTGCCCGGGCACCGGCCGAACAAAGCGGGAAGCGACATGTCAAACTGGCGGATCGGCTCCATCAACGGCGCGCTGTTGTCGGCCTATTTCATCCCCGTCTGGGGCATGATCGCCTACAGCATCATGTTCGCGCCGGTGCACGCGCTCTATGAGCAGCCCAATATAGCGGTTGCGCTTTTTGTCAGCGATCATCTCAACGTGGCCGGCCTGAACCTGGTCCGCCTTGCCTGGCTGCTTGCGCTTGGCCGCTTCGCGGCGGTCGCCTTCTTCGTGCTGTTTCTCGCCTTGCTGTGCTGCCCGTCCACCCGCAGGAGCGGCGCCTGCGACGAGGCATTCGGCATGGCGCTCGGCATCGGCAGCCTGATCAGCTTCGCCTGCATGGCGATGGCCTCGCAGGTCGGCGAGCCCGGCGCACTGCGGCTGCATGCGACCGAATTGCTGATGATGCTCGCCGCGGCGGTTGTGGTGGTATTCGACCGGCCGGCGGAAAAGCCGGCGTTGGCAGGCGAGGTCGCGCCGCGCGAGCCTCAGTTGGCCGGCAGGTAATTCTCTGCGCCATTGCATCGCACTGACGGCGGGATCAGCGCTGCGTTAGGAATCCGACTACCGCGTCGGTGAAGGCGTGCGGCTGCTCGACATTTGAAATATGCGCGGCGTCGAGAATGGTCATGCTGGCGCCGGGAATCCGGCTGCGCATGAACTCGCCGGCGGCGACGGTGGTGCCCATGTCGTGGCGACCGGCGATGACCAACGTCGGGCTCTTGATCTCTGGCAGCAGGTCGCGCTGGTCGAGCGTGCTCAGCGCCTCGCAGCAGGCCAGGTAGCCCTTCACGGGCGACGCCAGCAGCATCGCCTTCAGACTGGCGGCCGCCTGCGGCGCGCGTTCGCGAAAGTCTGCAGTCAGCCAGCCGGCAATGACAGTGTCGGCGATAGCGGCAAGCCCGCCTTCGCTCACCGCCTTGATGCGGTTGTGCCAGTTGGTGGGGTCGGGGAAGTGGCAGGTGGTGTTGGCCAGGATGATCTTGCCCATCCGCTCCGGCGCGTTGGTGCCTAGCCACTGTCCGACCATGCCGCCCATCGACAGGCCGCACCAATGCGTCCTCTCGATGTTGAGATCGTCGAGGATGGCCAGCACATCCTTGCCGAACCGCTCGAACGAGTAGGGGCCGTCCGGCACCTGCGACTTGCCGTGACCGCGGCGGTCGTAGCGAATCACCCGGAACACCTGGGCGAGCGCCTTCATCTGCGGCTCCCACATCTGCAAGGTGCAGCCCAGCGAGTTCGACAGCATCAGGGTCGGCCCGCCGTCACGGCCCTCCACCGATACGTTGAGCAGGCAGCCATCGGCGTCGATCATGGGCATGGGGGTATCCTTGTCTTGCAGGCCGGCAGGGCAATGGCATTGCTGCGGATTCGGCGCAAGCATGCGACATCCTCGCACGCCGCGCCATCCCGCCGGGCGCCCCCGGGGTCACGCAGCTTTGTTGTGCATGCAGGTTTGCCCAGGGCGAGCGGCTCCAGCGGGGGTCTTTCCTTTGAAGCGCCAGTGCTCTACTTGGGAAAGAGTACGTTGCGATCGAGGAGGCCCCCATGGCGATGACAATGACCGGCGAGGTCCAGCTTCCGGCGACCCGCCAGGCCGTGTGGGACAAGCTCAACGACCCCGAGGTGCTGAAGGCCTGCATCCCCGGCTGCGAGGAGCTGGAGAGGACGGAGGACAACGGCTTTCGCGCCACGGCCAAGATGAAGGTCGGGCCGGTGTCGGCGCGCTTCAAGGGCAAGGTCACCTTGAGCGATCTCGACCCGCCGAACGGCTACAGGATCTCCGGCGAGGGCGAGGGCGGCGTGGCCGGCTTCGCCAAGGGCGGCGCCACCGTGGCGCTCGCCGACAAGGATGGCGGCACGCTGCTCAGCTACAATGTCGAGGCCCAGATCGGCGGCAAGCTGGCCCAGCTCGGCCAGCGCCTGATCAACGGGGCGGCCAAGAAACTGGCCGACGAATTCTTCGCCAACTTCGCCAAGGCGGTGGAAGGCCAGGTGCAGGGCTGACCCGGCCGGACGGCTACCAAAGTCATATCATGCCATGTTCCAGACGGGTGGCTCGCAAGGTTGCCCATTGCGGGACTGGCCCATATTATGGTTCGAAACGTTCTAGACCGACTGTTTTGCCGCGCTGCGGCAGCACAGATTAGAGAGTACTGATGGCCAAGATTTCCCTCATCGTGAACGGCAACCCCGTCAACGCCAATGTCGATCCCCGCACCCTGCTGGTGCAGTTCCTGCGCGAGAACCTGCGGCTGACGGGCACCCATGTCGGCTGCGACACCTCGCAGTGCGGTGCCTGTGTGGTGCATCTCGACGGCAAGGCGGTGAAGGCCTGCACCACGCTGGCGGTGATGGCCGACGGCCATGAGGTCAGGACCATCGAGGGTCTGGCGGCCGATGGCGCGCCGCTGCACCCGATGCAGGAAGCCTTCCGCGAGCATCATGGCCTGCAGTGCGGCTTCTGCACGCCCGGCATGATCATGACGGCGGTCGATCTGGTTCACCGCAGGGGCCACGACCTCTCCGATGCGGTCATCCGCGAGGAGCTGGAAGGCAATCTCTGCCGCTGCACCGGCTATCAGAACATCGTCGTGTCGATCGCTGCGGGCGCCAAGGCGATGGCCAAGTCGGACCTCGCCTAGTTTTTGTCGCGACCGCGACCGGGAAACCCAAATGTACGAATTCAAATATCACCGTCCCGCGACCGTTCGCCAGGCCGCCAATCTGCTGGCCAAGAACGAGGACGCCAAGGTCATCGCCGGCGGCCATACGCTGGTGCCGGTCATGAAGCAGCGCCTGGCGAGCCCGCCGCATCTGGTCGACATCTCGCATGTCGAAGGTCTCGACGCGATCGAGATGAAGGGCCGCTCGCTCGTCATCGGCGCCACCGCCAAGCACGCCGACGTCGCGGGCTCGGCCACCGTTCGCGAGGCGATCCCGGCGCTGGCCGAACTTGCAGGCCAGATCGGTGACCCCGCCGTGCGCCACAAGGGCACCATCGGCGGCTCGCTCGCCAACAACGATCCGACCGCGGACTATCCGGCTGCCGTGATGGCGCTCGATGCCACCATCGTCACCAACAAGCGCCGCCTGAAGCCCGAAGAGTTCTTCCGGGGCCTGTTCACGACCGCGCTCGAGCCCGACGAGATCATCACAAAGGTGATGTTTCCGCTGGCGAAGAAGGCCGCCTACGTCAAATTCCGCAACCAGGCTTCGCGCTATGCGTTGGTCGGCGTATTCGCGGCCAAGCGGCCGTCGGACGTTCGTATCGCCGTGACCGGCGCGGGCTCCGACGGCGTGTTCCGCGTCGCCGCCTTCGAGGATGCGCTGAAGAAGCGCTTCTCGCACAAGGTGCTGGACGGGCTTACGGTGCCGGCCGAGGGCCTGAACAGCGACCTGCACGGCAGCGCCGAGTACCGCGCGCATCTGATCGGCGTGCTGGCGCGCCGTGCGGTACAGGCGGCGACCGACCGCGAGTGATGTGTCTGACTTTGTGAGATTGGCGGTCCCATGAATGCATCGGCGCTTCCCAAATCCGTCGATGCGATGCTGGAGCTCCTGACATCGCGCGGCTACTTCGCCGAACGCTCGCTGGCGACGGTGACCTACCTCTCGCTGCGCATGGGCCGGCCGCTGTTCCTGGAAGGCGAGGCCGGCGTCGGCAAGACCGAGATTGCGAAAGTGCTGGCCGCCGCGCTCGGCCGCAACCTGATCCGCCTGCAATGCTACGAAGGCCTCGACGTTTCCTCGGCGGTCTACGAGTGGAACAGCGCCGCGCAGATGATCGCGATCCGCCTGTCGGAAGCCGTCGGCGATACCGACCGCGACCAGCTGTCCTCCGACATCTTTGCCGAGCGCTATCTGATCAAGCGCCCGCTGCTGCAGGCGCTGGAGCCCGATGTCGCCGGCAGCCCGGTGCTGCTGATCGACGAGCTCGACCGCGCCGACGAGGCGTTCGAGGCGTATCTTCTGGAGATCCTTTCGGACTTCCAGGTCACGATTCCCGAATTCGGCACCGTGAAGGCGCCGCATCCGCCGATCGTCATCATCACCTCCAACCGCACCCGCGAGATCCACGACGCGCTGAAGCGCCGCTGTCTCTATCACTGGGTCGATTACCCCTCGGCCGAACGCGAGCTTGCCATCATCAAGAGCCGCGTGCCCGGCATCTCGGCAAAGCTGTCGCAGCAGGTCGTGCGCTTCGTGCAGGCGCTGCGCGACCAGGATTTCTACAAATCGCCCGGCGTTGCCGAGACCATCGACTGGGCTACCGCGCTGACCGAGCTGGACGCCCGTTCGCTGACCCCGCAGGTGGTCGGCGACACGCTCGGTGCGCTGCTGAAATACCAGGACGACATTTCGCGCATGCAGGGCGACGGCCTGCAAAAGGTCTTGAAGGAAGCGACCAGCGAAAACTGACGCTTGCGTCATTCCGGGGCGCCGCGCGGCGGCGAGCCCGGAAATCCATAACCACCGCCGCGGGTGTGGATCCCGGGCTCACGCCAGGCGGCGCGCCCCGGAATGACGAGGGGATAGAGCAGATGCCGACGGCCATCGACCACCTCAATCCGCCCACGGGCCGCATGGCCGACAATGTGGTCGGCTTCGCCCGTGCGTTGCGCGCCGCCGGGCTTCCGGTCGGGCCGGGCTCGGTGATCGACGCCATGAATGCGCTGCAGGTGATCGAGATCGGCAACCGCGCCGACGTCTACACCACGCTGGAGGCGATCTTCGTCAAGCGCCACGAGCATGCGCTGGTCTTTGCGCAGGCCTTCGCGCTGTTCTTCCGCGCCGCCGAGGACTGGAAGCACATGCTGGATTCCGTGCCGCTGCCGGACCACGCCAGGAAGAAGCCGCCGCCGGCCTCCCGCCGCGTGCAGGAGGCGATGGCGCAGCCGGCGATGCGTGAGGAGATGCCGCAGGCCGAGCAGCAGGAAATGCGGCTGTCGGTTTCCGACAAGGAAATCCTGCAGAGGAAGGACTTTGCGCAGATGAGCGCGGCGGAGATCGCGCAGGTCATCCGCGCGATCGACAGGATGAAGCTGCCGCAGGCCGAACTCGTCACCCGCCGGCACCGGCCGGACCCGCGCGGGCTGCGTCTCGACATGCGCCGTACCATCCGCCGCAGCCTGCGCACGTCAGGCGAGATCATCGATATCAGAAAGCTCGGCCGGATCGAGAAGCCGGCGCCGATCGTGGCGCTGCTCGATATTTCGGGCTCGATGAGCGAATACACGAGGCTGTTCCTGCATTTCCTCCACGCCATCACCGACCACCGCAAGCGCGTGTCGGTATTCCTGTTCGGCACGCGGCTGACCAATGTGACCCGGGCGTTGCGCGCCAAGGACCCGGACGAGGCGCTGGCGAGCTGCTCGCAGTCGGTCGAGGACTGGGCCGGCGGCACCCGCATCGCGACCTCCCTGCACACCTTCAACAAGCTGTGGGCGCGCCGGGTGCTGGGGCAGGGCGCCATCGTGCTGTTGATCTCCGACGGGCTGGAGCGCGAGGCGGACGACAAGCTCGCTTTCGAGATGGACCGGCTGCATCGGTCCTGCCGCCGGCTGATCTGGCTCAACCCGTTGCTGCGCTACAGCGGCTTCGAGGCCAAGGCGCAGGGCATCAAAATGATGCTGCCCCACGTTGACGAATTCCGCCCGGTGCATAATTTGACCTCTATGGAGGGGCTGGTTTCGGCACTCTCCGCGCCGCCTCCGCCGCACCACCGCGCCCTGATCCGCTCCGCAGCCTGAACGAGGTGTTGTCATGCTCAACCGCGACGAAGACATCCTGAAGGCCGCCGAGAACTGGCAGAAGGCCGGCCACGGCGTGGCGCTCGCCACCGTGGTCGAAACCTGGGGCTCGGCGCCGCGCCCGGCCGGCTCCAGCCTTGTCATCAACGACGACGGCACCTTCCTGGGTTCCGTGTCCGGCGGCTGCGTCGAGGGCGCGGTGGTCACCGAGGCGCTGGACGTGATCGCCAGCGGCAAGCCGAAAATGCTGGAGTTCGGCGTGGCCGACGAGACCGCCTGGAATGTCGGGCTGTCCTGCGGCGGCACCATCCGCGTCTTTGTCGAGAAGGTCGGCTAGCCGTGAAGATCGAGATCCTCAGGGAATTGAACGCCGAGCGCGAGGCGCGCCGGCCGGCGATCGTGATCACCGATACCGCCAATGGCGAGCAGCGCCTGGTGAAGGCAAAGGACATTGCCGCCGATCCTCTCCGTGCCGAGCTTGCAAAACAGCTGCGCATGGGCAAGAGCGGCAACGTCGAGGTCGAGGGCAAGAAGCTGTTCCTCAACGTCCATGCACCGACCGCCAGGCTTGTGATCATCGGCGCGGTTCATATCAGCCAGGCGCTGGCGCCGATTGCCCGCGCCCTCGACTATGATGTCACCGTGGTCGATCCGCGCACGGCCTTTGCCAGCCCCGAGCGTTTCCCCGGCGTGCCGTTGATCGCCGAATGGCCTGACGTCGCGCTGCCGCCGCTCAATGTCGATCATTACACCGCGTTCGTCGCGGTGACGCACGATCCCAAGATCGACGATCCGGCGCTGCTGCACGCCTTCGCCAAGGATTGCTTCTACATCGGCGCGCTCGGCTCGCGGAAGACGCATGCCAAGCGGGCGGAGCGGCTGCGGGCGCAGGGCGCCTCCGAGGCCGACATCGCGCGCATCCACGCGCCGATCGGGCTCGACATAGGCGCGGTGTCGCCGTCGGAAATCGCGGTCTCCATCATGGCCGAGATCACGGCGCAGCTGCGCTTGCCGCCCAGGGAGAAAGAACAGGCGGCATGAAGTTCGGACCGGCCAGTCCCCGGGACGCAGTCGGCGGCGTGACCGTGCACACGCTGCGGCAGGGCGCGCTGGTGCTGAAGAAAGGCACGACGATCGGCGCCACCGAGGTCGAGGCGCTGCAGAAGGCCGGCGTCGAGGAAATCGTCGTGGTCCGGCTGGAGCAGGGCGATGTGTCCGAGGACGCCGCGGCCGCCAGCATCGCGCAGGCCGTGGCGGGTGACGGCGTCAATGTCGAACGCGCCTTCACCGGGCGGTCCAATCTTTTCGCGGGCCGCGCGGGCGTGCTGGTGGTCGACCGCGCTGCGGTGGACCGCATCAACGGCATCGATGAGGCGATCACGCTGGCGACATTGCCGGCCTACAAGCCGGTCGTCGAAGGCGAGATGATCGCAACCGTGAAGCTGATCCCGTTCGGCGTGGAAACCAGGCTGCGCGATGCCGCGGTTGCGGTCGCCGGCAAGGATACGCTGCGCGTTGCGCCCTATGTCATCAAGAAAGTCGGCGTGGTCTCGACCCAGTTGCCGGGGCTTTCGCCAAAGGTCATCGACAAGACGCTCCGCGTCACCGCCGAGCGGCTGGCGCCGGCCGGCGCGGCGATCATCGCCGAGCGGCGCGTGCCGCATGATCAAACCGTGCTTGCCGCCTCGATCAAGGAATTGCTGGGGCTCGGCGCCGAGCTCGTCATCGTGTTCGGAGCCTCCGCGATTGCCGACCGCCGCGACGTCATCCCGGCTGCGATCACGGCCATCGGGGGCCGCATCGAGCATTTCGGCATGCCGGTCGATCCCGGCAATCTCCTTTTGCTCGGCAATGCCGGCGGCGTGCCGGTGCTCGGCGCGCCGGGCTGCGCGCGCTCGCCGGTGGAGAACGGCTTTGACTGGGTGCTGATGCGCCTGCTTGCCGGCATCAAGGTGACGCGGTCCGATCTCACCGGCATGGGCGTCGGCGGTCTCCTGATGGAAATCGTCACCCGCGGCCAGCCGCGCAGCGTTCCCGGCACCGAAGGCAGCCGGAACGTTTCCGCCATCGTGCTTGGCGCCGGCCGATCGACGCGGATGGGCGGGCCGAACAAGCTGCTCGCCGAGCTCAACGGCAAGAAGCTAGTGCGGATCGTCACCGAGCAGGC
The DNA here is from genome assembly GCA_035575905.1 of Bradyrhizobium sp. Classification (GTDB taxonomy): domain Bacteria; phylum Pseudomonadota; class Alphaproteobacteria; order Rhizobiales; family Xanthobacteraceae; genus Bradyrhizobium. The sequence goes on from DATLXL010000036.1 coordinate 150,691, forward strand.
GCTGGCCTCGAACGCGACGGAAGTCATCGTCGTCACCGGGCATCAGGCCGATCTGGTCGAGCAGGCGCTCGAGGGCTTGAAGGTGAAATTCGTGCGCAATCCGGACTTTGCCGGCGGTCTTGCAGGTTCGGTGAAAGCCGGCATTGCCGCGGTTTCCGACAAGGCCGATGGCGCCATCGTTTGCCTCGGCGACATGCCGCTGATCGACGCGCAACTGATCGACCGGCTGATCGAAGCGTTCGCGCCCGACCGCGGCCACCTCATCGCGGTGCCGGTCGCCGAGGGGCGGCGCGGCAATCCCGTGCTGTGGTCGCGCCGCTTCTTCCGGGAGTTGATGACGCTCGAAGGCGACATCGGCGCACGGCACCTGATCGCCAGGCATGCGGAAGCCGTTACCGAAGTGCCCGTTGAGGGCGACAGCGCCTTCCTGGACATCGACACGCCGCAGGGCCTCGAAGCGGCGCGACGCGGCTGATCGCGCCAGGTTTCCTTTCGTTCACCAGGTGGAAACGACTGCCCCCTAGATTGCTCCCGCGTGACCCCGGGGGGAGGAAAATATGATCGTTTCCACAACCAGGGCGCAGCGGCGCGCGCTGCTGATTCTGGCCCTGACATTGCTGCTGGCGGTTTCGCGCTTCATCACCGAGAGCTGGGCCGCCGGCGCGTTCGCGGTCGGCAAATGCGGCGCCCACGGCTATGCGGTGAAGCCGAAGATTTCCTCATCGCTCAACGCCGCCACGCGCAAATGCCACGAGTTCGGCGGCAAGGAATGCGTCATCCGCGACTGGGCCTGCGACGCCAGCGGCTAGCTCCAGTCGTTCCAGGGCGCGCGATAGCGCAAACCCGGAACCTCGATATGATAAGCACGGGATTCCCGATCTGTGGCTTCGGCACATCCCGGGATGACATTTCGAGGCTTGCATGCAGTTCGACACCAAGATCGCGGTCGTGATCCGCACCGATCTGGAAGCGTGGCAGAAGCTCAACGTCGCTTGCTTCCTCACCAGCGGCATCGCCGCGAAATTCCCCGAATGCATCGGCGAGCCCTACGAGGACGGCTCTGCCACCGAATATCTCGCGCTGATCGGCCAGCCGATCCTGATCTATGGTGCGGACCGCGCAGCTCTGTCGCGCGCGCTCGACCGGGCGCTGACGCGGGGCGTGACGCCCGCGGTCTACACCGAGGACATGTTCAAGACCACGCACGACGCCGCCAACCGCGAGGCGGTGAGGGCGGTCGCGCGCGCCGATCTCAACCTGGTCGGCCTTGCCATGCGCGCCGAGCGCAAAGTGATCGACAAGATCGTCGACGGCTTGAAGTTTCACAGCTAGCCGGCCGTGGCGGTCAGCCTGGCGTTCTGCGCCCCCTGTGTCTCATCCGCCGGGGACAACGCCGGCTCGATTCGCATCCTTCTCTCAAGCTGTGTCTGAACACCGCTCACATCGATGTGACGGTCGAGGCTCAAGGTGGCCATTGACTTTGACTGACCGGTCAGTCATGTTTGTGAAATGAGCACAGCACGCATCAAACCGCCAGTCCCTTCCAGAACCCGTCGTGTCGTGAGCAGGGCCGCGGGCGCTAGGGAGACCAAGCAGGTTTCCGGCGCGCTGCCATTGAGCAAGATCAGCCGCGCCGAGCGGGCGGCGGAGCGGCGGCAGGCCATCATCGATGCGGCGATGGAGGAATTCATCGCGCGCGGCTTTGCCGCCACGCGGCTCGACGACATCGCCAAGAGGGCCGGCGTCGCCAAGGGCACGATCTACCTGCACTTCAAGGACAAGCAATCGATGTTCGAGGAGTTGATCCGCACCGCCATCGTGCCGCTGGTCGGCCGCATGCAGGGACCGCCGCCGGCGAGCGGGACCGTGCGCGATCTGATCGAGGGCTTTGCGCTCAACTTCATCCGGGAAGTCGCGACCACGCGTCGCGGCGACATCGTGCGGCTGATCCTGGCGGAAGGCCCGCGTTTTCCGGCGATTGCCGACTTCTACTATCGCGAGGTGGTCTCGAAAGGGGTCGCGGGCATGCGGGCGCTGGTTGAACTCGGCATCGCGCGCGGCGAGATCGCCAACAGGAACCTGGCGAAATTTCCGCAGATCATGGTGGCCCCCGCGATGATCGCGGTGATCTGGCAGAGCCTGTTTGCAAGACATGCGCCGCTCGATGCGATCGAGATGTTTCGTACCCATCTCGACCTGATTTTTGGCGAACGGAGGACGGCATGACCTCGTCGCTCGCGATGACAAGGCTTTTCGCGGCATTGGCCTTGGTATTGGGCTTGCCGCTCGCAGGCTGCAACGACAAGCGCGATCCCGGCTTCCAGGGCTGGGTCGAAGCCGACATGATTTTTGTCAGCCCCGACGAAAGCGGCCGCGTCACCAGGCTTCTGGTCCGCGAGGGCGACACGGTGAAGGCCGGCGACCAGCTTTATTCCGTGGATGACGATCTGCAGCAGGCCGATCTCTATCAAAATAACGCTGCGCTTGCCAACGCGCAGCAGACCTTTGACCGCGCTTCCTCGCTGAGCAAGACCGGCTCGGGTACGCAGGCCAATCTCGATTCTGCCGTGTCGGCGCTCCGCGTGGCCGAAGCCCGCGTCAATTCCTCGCAGACGCGGCTGGCGCGGCGCAAGGGCTTTGCGCCGGTCGCGGGCACCATCCAGCAGGTTTATTTCCGCGAGGGCGAGATGGTGCCGGAGCGGCGGCCGGTGCTGTCGATCATGCCGCCGGGCAACATGAAGATCCGCTTCTTTGTGCCGGAGACCGAGCTGCCGAAACTTTCCATCGGCGACGAGGTGAAGGTCACCTGCGACAATTGCTCGGCCGACCTGACCGCAAAGATCTACTTCATCGCCACCACGGCGGAGTACACCCCGCCGGTGATCTACAGTCTCGATGAGCGCAACAAGCTCGTCTATCTGATCCAGGCGCGGCCTTCGCGGCCCGATGCGCTGCGCGTCGGCCAGCCGATCAGCGTCTATCTCAACGCGCCCACGCCCGTTGCGGCCAAGCGATGAACAACGTCGCACCATCCGGCCCCGACATTGCCATCGATGTGAAGGGGCTGACAAAATCGTTCGGCGGCCGCACCGTGGTGCAGAACCTGTCGATGCAGGTCAGGCGCGGCTCGATCTACGGCTTCCTCGGTCCCAACGGATCGGGCAAGACCACGACCATCCGCATGCTGTGCGGGCTGCTCACGCCCGACAGCGGCACCGGCACCTGCCTCGGCTACGACATCCTCCGCGACGCCGACAAGATCAAGCTGCGCGTCGGCTACATGACCCAGCGCTTCTCGCTGTACCAGGATCTCTCGGTGCGCGAGAATCTCGAATTCGTGGCCCGGCTCTATGGCCTGTCACACCCGAAGCAGGCCGCGCGCGACATGATCAACCGCCTTGGCCTTTCCGGCCGGGGGGAGCAGCTTGCCGGCGAGCTCTCGGGCGGCTGGAAACAGCGCCTCGCGCTCGGCGCCTGCACGCTGCCGAGCCCGCAACTCCTGCTGCTCGACGAGCCGACCGCGGGCGTCGACCCGAAGGCGCGGCGCGACTTCTGGAACGAGATCCATGCGCTCGCCGCCGAGGGCCTGACCGTGCTGGTCTCCACGCATTACATGGACGAAGCCGAACGCTGCCACGAGATCGCCTACATTGCTTACGGCAACCTGCTGGCGCATGGCACGGTGGAAGAGGTGATCGCGCATTCGGCGCTGTCGACCTGGAACGTCACCGGTGACGACCTCAACCGCCTTGCCGCCGAGATCAACGGCAAGCCCGGCATCGACATGGTGGCGCCGTTCGGTACCTCGCTGCACGTCTCCGGCCGCGATCAGGCCGCGCTGGAAGCCAGCATCAAGCCGTATCGCGACAGCGGCAAGTGGCACTGGCAGAACAGCGAGCCGTCGCTGGAAGACGTCTTCATCGATCTCATGAACCGCTCAAAGGACAATTTCCAATGAGCGTTGTCGCGTCGTCCGCACAACAGCCGCGCGAAGCCAGGTTCGGTTTCCTCCGGCGCAGCTATGCCATGCTGCTGAAGGAGTTCATCCAGCTCCGCCGCGACCGCGTGTCGTTCGCGATGATCGTGATGATCCCGGTGATGCAGCTCCTGCTGTTCGGCTACGCCATCAACACCACGCCGCACAATCTGCCAAGTGCGGTGCTGCTTCAGGAGGATACCGACCTCGGCCGCTCCATCCTGAAGGCAATGGAGAACACCGCCTATTTCCGCTTCACCCGGGAGGTGCACACCGTCGATGAATTCGACAATCTGCTGCAGTCCGGCAAGGTGCTGTTCGGCGTCGAAATCCCGCGCGGATTCGAGCGCATGGTCCGGCGCGGCGACAAGCCGGCATTGCTGGTGGCGGCCGACGCCACCGATCCCGTCGCCGCGAGCGCGGCGCTGGCGGCGCTCGGCCCGCTGGTGCAGACCGCGCTCGGGCACGACCTGCAGGCCGGAGATCCTCCGAACCCGCCGTTCGAGATCAGGACCCATGCGCGCTACAACCCCGCCGCCTCGTCGCGGCTCAACATCGTGCCGGGCCTCGTCGGCACCATCCTGACCATGACCATGCTGATCTTCACCGCGCTGTCGGTGACGCGCGAGATCGAGCGCGGTACCATGGAGAGCCTGCTGTCGATGCCGATCAAGCCGGTCGAGGTGATGTTCGGCAAGATCATCCCTTACGTGCTGGTCGGTTTCGGTCAGGCCAGCCTGATCATCGGCATCGGCGTGTTGCTGTTCGGCGTGCCCATCTTAGGCAGCGTCTGGATGCTCGCGCTGCTCTCGACGCTGTTCATCACCACCAACCTCTCGATTGGCTACACTTTCTCCACCATCGTGCAGAACCAGCTGCAGGCGATGCAGCTTTCGATGATGTTTTTCCTGCCCAGCATCCTCTTGTCCGGCTTCATGTTCCCGTTCGCTGGCATGCCGGTCTGGGCGCAATATCTCGGCGAGGGGCTGCCGCTGACGCATTACATCCGCATCGTCCGCGCCATCATGCTCAAAGGCGCCACGGTTGCGAACCTGCGGTACGACACGATTGCACTTGTTGCCCTGATGTTGCTGGCGATGACGGTTGCGGTTACACGTTTCCGCCGCACGCTGGACTGAGACGCCGGCGCGCGGGGCAGTCGGAATTTCATCGGTACAATTCGGTTCGAGAGACGACGATGGTCATTTTCGCGCCATGGGGAGGCAGGAAGCCGGCGGTGATACCCACCGATTTCGAGCACGCGCTCACCCAGGAAGTGCTGCGCACCGAGTTGATCCGCATCAGGGCGCTGATCGGGACGACGGTGCTGCTCATGCTGGTCTCCGGCGGCATTCATTTGTTCGCGCCCGACGCGACCAGCCGGATCTGGCACGGCAACCTCAACCCGCTCCGGTTGTATGCCTTCGTCGTTCCGTTCATCCTGTTCGAACTCTGGGTCCATGCCGTGATCGGCAGGCACCTCGCTCTCCACCACGACGTACCGAAGTTTCGCCGCTACCTCGGCGCCTTCATAGAGACGTCGATGCCGACGATCGTGCTTGCCATGCAGATCGACAGCATGGGCCCGCAAGAGGCGCTCGGATTTATCGGGCCATTCGTCTACTTCATCTTCATCATTCTTTCGACGTTGCGGCTGGATTTCTGGCTCTCGAGCTTCACCGGCTTCGTCGCGGCGGCGCAGCTGTTTTACATGGCAATGTTTTATCGTCCGGCGGGAGAGAGCGGGCCGGACCCCGGCATTTTCTATCACGGCGCGCGCAGCCTGATCCTGCTGGTCTGCGGCATGCTCGCCGGCGCGGTCGGCATGCAATTGCGCCGGCAGTTCGAGGCGAGCATCAAGGCCGCCACCGACCGCGACCGCATCACCAATCTGTTCGGCCAGCACGTCTCGCCGCAGGTGGTCGAACGGCTGATGCTGGAAGGCAGGGGCGCCGAGAGCGACATCCGCCGCGTCGCCGTGATGTTCGTCGATTTCCGCAGCTTCACCGCCGGCGCCCGCGAACGCTCGCCGCAGGAAGTGGTCGACCGGCTCGACGGCGCCTTTGCGGTCCTGGTCGATATCCTCGACCGCCACGGCGGCATCGTGAACAAGTTTCTGGGCGACGGCTTTCTCGCGCTGTTCGGGGCGCCGCTGCAGGCCGAAAACGCCGCGCAACATGCGGTGGCCGCCGCGCGCGAAATGCTCGAGGGCAATGACCGCATCAACAGGGCAACGCACTGGCCGCTGCGCATCGGCATCGGCATCCATATCGGCGAGGTCGTCGCCGGGAGCATCGGCTCGCCACGGCGCAAGGAATACACCGTGATCGGCGACACCGTGAATTTCGCGGCGCGGGTCGAGGCGCTCAACAAGGAATTCAATTCGCAATTGCTGATCTCGCAGGCTGTGCTCGATGAACTCGGCGACGAGGGTGCCGACGCAGTGGCACTCGGCGAGGTGCCGATCCGCGGATACGACCGCCCGATGGCGGTGTGGCAGTTGGGATAGGGAGATTTGCGTATGCCGCGCCGTTACATCACCGTCGACGTCTTCACCGACCGCGCCTTCGGCGGCAACCCGCTCGCCGTGGTGCTGGATGCCGAAGGTCTTTCCACTGAACAAATGCAGGCGATCGCCACCGAGTTCAACTATTCGGAGACGACGTTCGTCCTGCCGCCGGCAAACAGCGCCAACGACGCCAATGTGCGCATCTTCACCGTGCGGTCCGAGATTCCCTTTGCCGGCCATCCCAATGTCGGCACCGCCTTCGTGCTGGCGACGCAGGGCGCGAACGCGCCGGCGCGGCTGACGTTCGAGGAGAAGGCAGGGCTTGTTCCGGTGGAGATATTGACGGCGCAGGGCAGGGTGGCCGGCGCGGAGTTCGCGGCGCCCCAGCCCCTGACAAAAGGCGCCACAGTCGATGCGAGGGAGGCCGCCGCCATTCTTTCGCTGCCGGCCTCCGAGATCAGGACCGAACGTCACCCGCCGCAGATCGCCTCGGTCGGCCTGCCGTTCCTGATCGTCGAGATCGCCTCGCGCGAGGCGGTCAGGCAGGCGAAGCCGGATGCCGCGGCGTTCTGGAAAACGTTTCCCGCCGTTGGCGCCGATGCCGTCTATTTCTACACCCGCGACGTGCCGGCAGCCGAGCAGCCGCTCGATCTGCAGGCGCGCATGTTCCACCCCGGCGTGGCCGGCCTGTCCGAAGATCCCGCCACCGGCAGCGCGACCGCTGCGGCGGCGGCCTATCTCGCCGAGCTAGACGCCGCTCGCGACGGCGAGGTGGCCATGCGCATCGGCCAGGGTTTTGACATGGGGCGGCCGAGCCTGCTCTTGACCCGGGTGATCAAGAAGAATGGCGCAGTCGTCTCGGCGCATGTCGGGGGCAATTGCGTGCAGATGATGGAAGGTACGTTGCAGGCCTAAGCCTGCTTGCCCGCGAGGTTCTCCACCTTCACGCCGTTGCGCTCCTCGATGATTTCCGCGATCCATCGCCGGTGGCAATGGGTGTGGTCGCGCTCGTAGCAGAGCAGGCAGACCGGGCCGGCCTTCTTCACCAGCGCGGAGAGCTCGTCGAGCTCTTCCCTTGCCTGCACCGTCCTCAGGTGCTTTGAAAAGATCTGCTGCAGGCGCCCGAAATCGCCGCTGCGGGCGGCGAGGCGGCCTTCCTTGGGCGTGCCGAGAGCGGAAAGGTGGACGTAAGCAATGCCGCGCTCGTCGAGCCCGGCGGCGAGCTGGTTCTTGGAAAAGCCCGGGCGGCGCGAGGAGGTCACGGCGCGCACGTCGACCAGCAGCTTCACGCCCGCCTGCTCGAGTTCATCCAGCACGGCCTTCGGCGGCGTCTGCTCATAGCCGATGGTGAAGAGTTTTGCCTTGCGCGCCATATCGGACTTCCGGGGTCGTGGTCTTGCCTGATGGGAATGTACGTCATCGCTTGTCTGGCCGCCATAACCGCGCCGAATAAGCCGCGGCGATTGCGATGCGTTACAGCTTCCTGCGGAGAAGGCACCTGGCTCCCTGAGCAAATAAATAAGCATCGAGGTCGCGATAGTCCAACGCGACCTGGAGAAAGTCACCAGCGAGGCCACCGGCAAATGCTGCGCCATGCTGGCGAGTGTCAACCGGAGCCGGCCTCACTCCGCGTTGGCCGCGCGTAAGCCTGCTCGGCCGCAGGCTGAGGCGCCGGCGTCGAACCCCATGCCGATGCGGCGGGCTGGCTGTCCGTCGTCTGGCACGCTGAAAGACCCAGCGCAAAGGCGACCGCCACCCCTCGAAGACTGGAAATTCGGGAACCCAACGCGACCGCTCCTACGGACACGCTGCCGCGCGCCGATCATCGTTCTACCTCAACTTGTACACAGTCTAGACGAGCAAAAAGTGACGCCGCAATCTCTTCACAGGTAATGCACATGATTCTTGGGCCTAACCATTTCATGAAGTCTACAGCCCGTTAGTTATGCCAATTGAGAAGGTGCCGAGGGCGCTGATAGCCGCTCATGCTAGCCGCAACCATCTTCGACGCGCACCGAGCGCCGCCTGCAAGCGAAGACACGACATTAAGGACCTTCCACCGCTAGTTCTGCTTGCCGTCCTTGCCTGAGCGCTTTTCCGAGCGCTCCAAGTGCCGATAGTATTTCTGCAATTCATGGGCGGCCTCGATGCTACCCTGCTGGATGGCATGCTTGTACCACCGAACGGCTTCTTCCTGGTTTGGCTTAACCGTAAGCGTCCCCATGGCGTAGATGCGCGCAAGATTCACCGCGAAAACCGGATCGGCTCCGAGTTCTACGGCTTTTAGAAGATGATAAAAGGAACTCTGATCTTGCTTCTCATAAGGAAGATTACCCAATCCAACCTTATAGGCTGAACTCAACTCCAAGTGAGCCTGAATATCATTCGGATCCATAGTCAACGCGACATCATCAACAATTCGGTTTGCCTCCTCTGCAGTCATTTCCACCCATCTTTCCATTCTCGCGAGCAGAACCCGTGCAGCCAAGTTGCCCTCGCTCGCTTCTTTCCGGATCAACGCGAGCGCTTCCTCCCTGCGTCCGGCCAAGTCCAGCTCTGCAACTTCGCGACGCCATTCTCTTCTCATGCTCACTCCGCAAAATAGCCGCGGTTCACCCGCTCGATCAGCTCCATCGCGCCGTGCGGCGCGCGCACCTTGCCCTCGTGGATGACGTAGGCGAAGACGTCGCGCGGCATCTTCTTCGGCTTGGTCGTGTCGACCTTCGGCAAGTCGGCCGGCTCGCCGCCGGAGGCCCAGGCCTGAAAGCGTTCGGCCCAGGCATCGAGCTGTTTCGGCGGGTAACAGGTCTTCAATGCGTCGTTGCCCTTCTGCAGGCGTGCGTAGACGAAGTCGCTGGCGACGTCGGCAATCGCCGGATATTTGCCGTGCTCGGCGAACACGACGGGCGTCTCGAATTGCCGGATCAGGTCGACGAAGTCCTGCACGCGAAAACTGTCGTGGCGGACTTCGACGACGTGGCGCAGCGCGCGACCGTCGAGCTTGCGCGGCAAGAGCTCGAGGAACTTGCCGAAATCGGCGCCGTCGAATTTCTTGGTCGGCGCGAATTGCCACAGCACCGGGCCGAGCCGGTCGCGCAATTCCAGCACGCCGGAATCGTAGAAGCGCTTGATGGAGTCGCCGGCCTCCGCCAGCACGCGGCGGTTGGTGGCAAAGCGGGGGCCCTTGACCGAGAAGATGAAGCCGTCCGGCACCTCGCTTGCCCACTTGCGAAAGCTTTCCGGCTTCTGCGAGCCGTAATATGTGCCGTTGATCTCGATCGAGGTCAGCTTCGAGGCGGCGTAGGACAGCTCCTTCGCCTGCGTGAGCTTCTCCGGATAGAACACGCCGCGCCACGGCTCGAACGTCCAGCCGCCGACGCCGACATAAATGTGGCCGCTCTTGGCAGCGCTTTTCGGGGATTTGGTCACGGGAAGGGCTCGTGATGATAGAATGCGCGAAGCCTACTCAAATCACCCGCCAATGGCCAGTTGACGCCTGCCGCCAGTCGGAACCTATTTCTCGGCGGCGCGCTTCCGTGATATCACTCCGCCGCAGGTAGAAGGGACGTCACGTATGGATTCGCAGTCAGTGGCAGGCGTCTTGGGCGGGGTCATTGCGATCATCGTCCTGGCGATTGCGTTCGCCTACGGGTCGGTAGGGCCGTTCGGAAAGGCGGCCAAGCCGGCCGCTGCACCGGCCGCGCAGACCGCGCCGGCCCCGGCGGCGCCCGCTCCGCGCGGTCCGGTGATCCGCGACGTGCCCAATTAGGCAAGTCGTTTCAGGCAAGTCGTTTTGGGCAAGTCGTGCCTTGGGCAAGTCGTGCCGGCCTCTTGCGGAGCGAACTGGAAGCACCTATCTGGCTTCTAACGGCGACGTCGAGCTTGCAAGAAGTTCCGGCGCCTGGACGACCACGAAACGGCTGCGCCGGATGTACGCGCGCCTCATTTCGTGGTCGTTGTCGTTTCCGGCGCTGACTAGCGGCTTTTGCCAAGCGGCCAGTACGGCCGGAACGTCTGCCAGAACAGCTCGCGATGCAGCTCGCCGATCTTTCGCGAGTCGGCCACAAAATTCTCGCAGGCCTTCTGCGCATACTCCGCCTGTGCTTCCACCGCCTTGTCGAGCGAACGCGCGGCGGAAAGCTTTTCCGCAAACGACTGCGCGTCCGCCAGCGACTTCCTGGTGTAGTCGCGGTAGGCGCTGGCAATTGCCTGCATGCCGGCGACCGGCGTTGTCGCGGGGACGGCCTGCGCGATGTCGGCCGGCACGGGCGGTTTGCTAGCAGCCGCGTCCGCCGGTGGCGCGACCGACGCCATGCGCTCCCTGAAAGAAGCCACGAGGGCCACGGGTTCCGTAGCGGGGCTGGCCTGTGCCGCATCCGCCGGCGCCGCGACCTTCACCGGGGCAATGATCTCGGCGGGCCGCGCGATCTCCGCCACGGGCGCGGGCGCCTCGGTCTCGGCCGCCTCGGGCGTTTCGGCCAGCGCAGCCGCGGCGAGGTCAGCCTCCGCGGCGTCGTCTGACGCCATCGCGGCGCCGATCAGTTCCTCCGTCGCGCGCACCTGCTCGGACTTCGAGCCCTTCTTTTCTTTCTTCTTGGTTTTCTTCTCTTTGCGCTTGCCGGATTTTTCACCGGGCTTTTGCTGGTCCAGATTCATTCCTCACGCCTCCGTGCTCCGAATCACGGCGACACTCGGCGTCCTTTGCGCTGGAATCGCGGTTTACGCTTGTTGGTTGCGCGGCGCTGATGTGGAGACATTTGGAAATCGGCAAAAAGCCGTTCGGCGGACCCGGCAGCGGGCCTTTTCCGGTTCTTTTTCATGGCGATTGCGGATTTCTCCGGGGAACCCCGCCTTGGCAGCGCGAGGGGCGGCCGTTATACGGGCCGCATGGATGAGGCCACCAGACCGGGCCCCGAGATCGCGACGCAGGCCGCCGGCCTGCCGGAGATTTCGGTGGTCGTCCCGACTTTCAACGAGCGCGACAACGTCACCACGCTGTATAAGCGGCTGGAGGCGACGTTCGGCGCGACGCCGTGGGAGGTCGTGTTCGTCGACGACAATTCGCCCGACAACACCTGGCAGGTCGTGCGCGAACTGTCGCGCCGCGATCCGCGGGTGCGCTGCATCCGCCGCATCGGCCGGCGCGGCCTGTCCGGCGCCTGCATCGAGGGCATCCTGGCCTGCAGCGCGCCCTATGCCGCCGTGATCGACGCCGATCTGCAGCATGACGAGACGCAGCTGCCGAAAATGCTTGCGCTGCTGCAGAGCGGCGAGGCGGAGCTCGTGATCGGCAGCCGCTACATCGAAGGCGGCAGCGCCGACAGCTTCGACAACAAGCGCGCCGGCATCAGCGCCTTTGCGACCGAGATCGCCAAGCGGACGCTCGGCGTCAAGGTGTCCGATCCGATGAGCGGCTTCTTCGCCATCCGCCGCGACCGTTTCGAAAAACTCGCGCCGGAGCTTTCGACACAGGGCTTCAAGATCCTGCTCGACATCATCGCGACCGCCCGCGGCGAATTGCGGACCAGCGAAGTTCCCTTCACCTTCGGCACGCGCCTGCATGGCGAGAGCAAGCTCGACTCCATGGTGGCGATGGATTTCCTCGGGCTCGTGCTCGCCAAGCTCACGGGCGACGTCATCTCGCTGCGCTTCATCCTGTTCGGTCTGGTCGGCGCGACCGGCCTTGTCGTGCATCTGGCGACGCTGTTCATTGCGCTGCATTTCTTCCGCGAGCCGTTCGCCGAGGCGCAGGCGCTCGGCGCCTTCGTCGCCATGACCAGCAACTTCATCCTCAACAATTTCCTGACCTACCGCGATCTGCGGCTGAAGGGTTTTGCGCTCGTGCGCGGCCTGCTGCTGTTTTACGCGGTGTGCAGCGTCGGCCTGTTCGCCAATGTCGGCGTCGCGTTTTCGGTCTACGACCAGGAGCCGATCTGGTGGCTGGCGGGCGCGGCCGGCGCGCTGATGGGCGTGGTCTGGAATTACGCAATGTCCGGGCTGTTCGTCTGGCGCAAGCGATGACTTAGCGGGGATGATCCGGATCATGCGCCAGGCCATGCCGAGCGGTGACAGGCATCTCATCACCAACACCATTGTGGCGGTCGCGGCGCTGGTGGCGCTGCGGCTTTTCGCGGCCGCCTTCACGCCCCTGACCTTCGACGAAGCCTATTACTGGACGTGGTCGAAGCATCTGGCCGGCGGCTATTACGACCATCCGCCGATGGTTGCCTTCGTCATCCGCGCCGGCACCATGATCGCGGGAGATACCGAGCTCGGCGTGCGGCTGGTCTCGATCCTGCTCGCGCTGCCGATGAGCCTTGCGATCTGGCAGACGGCGGAAATCCTGTTCGGCGGCATACGCACCGCGGCATCGGCCGTCATGCTGCTCAATGTCACCCTGATGGCGGCGGTCGGCACGCTGATCGTCACGCCCGATGCGCCGCTGCTGGTCGCCTCGAGCTTCCTGCTGTTCTTCCTGGCCAAGGTGCTGCAGACCGGGCGCGGCGCGTGGTGGCTCGCGGTCGGCGCTGCGGCGGGCTGCGCGCTGCTGTCGAAATACACCGCGATGTTCTTTGGCGCCGCCATACTGATCTGGCTGATCGCGGTGCCAGGACTGCGGCACTGGTTCGCCTCGCCATGGCTTTATCTCGGCGGTCTCGTCGCGTTGGCGCTGTTTTCGCCCGTCGTCCTCTGGAATGCCGAGCACCAGTGGGTGTCCTTCATCAAGCAGCTCGGCCGCGCCCGGATCGAGGATTTCCGTCCGGTCTTCATTGCCGAGCTGGTGCCGACGCAAGTCGCCTTTGCAACACCGCTGGTCTTCATCCTCGGCGCGATGGGGCTGCATGCGATGGCCTGGCGCAACACCGGCGAGCATGCCGCGCGCGTGCTGGTCAACGCGATGTTCTGGACCATCGTGGCTTATTTCGCCTGGCACTCGCTGCATGCGCGCGTCGAGGCGAACTGGTTCGCGCCGGTCTATCCGGCCTTCGCGATTGCCGCCGCCGTCGCCGCCAACCTCGTTCCATGGGACGGCGGGCGCGAGCAGCTCGCCGAGTTCTGCCACCGCTGGGCGGCACCGGCAGGCATCGTGCTGTTCGCCGCGCTGATCTTGCAGGCCAACACCGGCATGCTGTCGGGCTACCGCCGCGACGCCACCGTGCGCAGCGTCGGCGTCGGCTGGCGCGAGATCGCGCGCGAGATCGACATGGTGCGCGTGCGCGCCGGCGCCGCATGCGTGCTCGCGCCGGATTACGGCACCACGAGCTGGCTTGCGTTCTATCTGCCGAAGGGCACCTGCGTCGCGCAGCAGAGCCAGCGCATCCGCTGGATCAACATGCGCGAGCCCGCCGCTGATGAACTCAAGGGCAAGCTGCTCTATGTCGACGATGCGTTGCCGGACGGACGGCCGCATCTGAAGCTCGACTTCGCGCGCGTCGAAAGGGTCGGCGAAGTGCAGCGGAAACGTGGTCCGCTGGTGATCGAGACCTATCTGCTGGAACTCTTGCAGGAACCGAAAAGCGGTGATCCATTCGATCGCGCGCCGCCGCCGGAATTGCAGAAGTAGTTTTGCGAAAATCAGCTGCCCGGTGCATCAAAGCGGGACACTCCACGCAAGAACAGCTGCGCGATTCCGCGGGAACATATCGCGAATTTCCCTTACCTAACAAAGACCTACGATTAAGGCGCATTTAACTAAAAGTCGCCTTAATGGCGCTCCGCTTCCTTGCGAGACGCGGCGCGTGTTTTTGCGTCGGCACGCATCGAGAGGGACGATTGGAATTTGTTCTGGGCGAAGGGCGTATGTGTACGAGTAGCGGTGCGTTTGGCCTCCCGGCCCGGAAGCGTCGAAATTCCCGTCATGCCGGCTTTTCAGGATTCGCAGGCACTGCAGCCATTGCGGCGCTCGTGATCGGTTGCGGCTGGACGGTGTACAAGAACGTGCTCGGCGCCAGCATCTATCCGGCGATGCACGCAAGCGTCGAAGTCCCAGTCGCCAGGCCGGCGATGACTTCGGTCGTGCGCAAGACGCCGGCGCACATGATCACCACCGTGTTTGCCGATCTGCCGCAGGCAACCGCCGCGGTGCCGGCGCAGCACAATGCCGCCGCGGTTCCTTCGGTTATGTTTAACGAACGGTTTGCCGCCGCTGCCGCCGACAGCGTCGCGCCGGCCGCGAGCGGAAGCGTGAGACTGGCTTCGGCTTCGCCGTCCGTCGAGGTTTCGTTGCCGGCCGAGCCGGTTAAGAAGATCAGCGCATCGGCCTCGGTGCAGATCGCGATGGCGACGCCCGCCACGAAGCCGGTCGAGGCGAGGCCCGTCGAGCGGGTCAGCGGAAAATCCGGCAATTCGATCCGCGAGATGGCGCAGCGCGCCAAGGCCGCGGTGATGTCGATCGGCGAGCAGAAGCCGTCGATGGTGGAGAAGCTCTGGGGCAAGGAGCCGTCGCACGGCGCGCTGCTGGCTTACGCGTCCGCCGATGTCGGCGTCACCGGCAGCATCATCGCGAAAGAGCAGAATCCGATGCTCGGCGGCAAGCCGCCCTACGACAAGGAGACCGCGGTCTATGTCATCACCAGCAAGACCGTATATCTGCCGGACGGCACGCAGCTCGAGGCGCATTCCGGCCTCGGCTCCAAGATGGACGATCCCAAATTTTCGCACGTGCGCATGCAGGGCGTGACGCCGCCACACATCTACGCGCTCAAGCCGCGCGAGAGCCTGTTTCACGGCGTGCCAGCGCTGCGGCTGACGCCGCTCGGCGGCGAGGACAAGATCTACGGCCGCGACGGTCTGCTCGCGCACACCTACATGCTCGGCGCCAGCGGCCAGTCCAATGGCTGCGTGTCCTTCAAGGACTATTACGCCTTCCTCGATGCCTACAAGAACAAGGGCATCCGCAAGATCGCCGTCATCGCGAAGGTGGATTGAGGCGCTGTCTGGGGGTGTTTCGCCACGCGGCGGTAAAGGTCCAGCAGAAACACCAGCAGGATAGCGGCGGACAGGCCCAGCGACCAGTGAATGCCGATGGCCGCGCCGAACAGGCCGACGACGCGGCCGCGGATGCCGCCGGCACGGCATCCTCCGCACTTGCGCGATACACGCTTGTGGCGGGGCGCTCAACGCGCCCGGCCGCAGATCAGCCACCGAAATAAGCGGGGCGGTCACGCAAACAAAAACCCCGGCATCGCTGCCGGGGTTTTCATTGCTCTTATCGCTTAAAGCGCTATGGACCTCAGAAGTCCATGCCGCCCATGCCGCCGCCCGGAGGCATTGCGGGGCCGCCCTGGTTCTTCTTCGGCACTTCGGCGACCATGGCTTCGGTCGTGATCAGCAGCGCCGCAACCGAGGCTGCGTTCTGGATCGCGATGCGGACCACCTTGGTCGGGTCGATGATGCCCTTGGCGACCAGGTTGACGTATTCGCCGGTCTGCGAGTCGAAGCCGTACGAATACTGCTCCTTCTCCAGGATCTTGCCGACGATCACGGAGCCGTCTTCGCCGGCGTTGATGGCGATCTGGCGGGCCGGCGCGGACAGCGCCTTGCGCACGATCTCGACGCCGGTCTTCTGGTCGTCGTTCTGGGTGCGGATGCGCTTGAGCTGCTCGGAGGCGCGGAGCAGGGCGACGCCGCCGCCCGGCACGATGCCTTCCTCGACCGCAGCGCGGGTGGCGTGCATCGCGTCATCCACGCGATCCTTGCGCTCCTTCACCTCGACTTCGGTCGCGCCGCCGACGCGGATCACCGCGACGCCGCCGGCGAGCTTGGCGAGACGCTCCTGCAGCTTCTCGCGGTCGTAGTCCGAGGTGGTTTCCTCGATCTGCGCCTTGATCTGGGCAACGCGGGCCTCGATGTCGGCCTTCTTGCCGGCGCCGTTGACGATCGTGGTGTTCTCCTTGTCGATCATCACCTTCTTGGCGCGGCCGAGCATGGAGAGGTTGACGTTCTCGAGCTTGATGCCGAGGTCTTCCGAGATCGCCTGGCCGCCGGTCAGGATCGCGATGTCCTGCAGCATGGCCTTGCGGCGGTCGCCGAAGCCCGGCGCCTTGACGGCGGCGACCTTCAGGCCGCCACGCAGGCGGTTGACGACGAGGGTGGCGAGCGCTTCGCCTTCGACGTCTTCGGCGACGATCAGCAGCGGCTTGCCGGTCTGCACCACGGCTTCCAGCAGCGGCAGCAGCTCGTTCAGCGAGGACAGCTTCTTCTCGTTGATGAGGATGTAGGCGTCGTCCATCTCGACGCGCATCTTGTCGGCGTTGGTGACGAAGTAGGGCGAGATGTAGCCGCGGTCGAACTGCATGCCCTCGACCACGTCGAGTTCGGTCTCGAGCGACTTGGCTTCCTCGACCGTGATCACGCCCTCGTTGCCGACCTTCTTCATGGCGTCGGAGAGGAACTTGCCGATCTCGGCATCGCCGTTGGCCGAGATGGTGCCGACCTGGGCGATCTCCTCGTTGGAGGTGACCTTCTTGGAGTTCTTCTCGAGATCCGCCACGACCGCCTCGACCGCCAGGTCGATACCGCGCTTCAGATCCATCGGGTTCATGCCGGCGGCAACCGCCTTGGCGCCTTCCCTGACGATCGCCTGGGCGAGCACGGTGGCGGTGGTGGTGCCGTCGCCGGCTGCGTCAGCCGCCTTGGAGGCGACTTCGCGCACCATCTGGGCGCCCATGTTCTCGAACTTGTCCTCGAGCTCGATCTCCTTGGCGACGGTGACGCCGTCCTTGGTGATGCGGGGAGCGCCGAACGACTTGTCGAGCACGACGTTGCGGCCCTTGGGGCCGAGCGTGACCTTCACTGCATTGGCGAGGATGTCGACGCCGCGAAGCATCTTGTCGCGGGCTTCGACGGCGAATTTGACTTCTTTGGCTGCCATCTGGATTTTTCCTTGGAATGAATGATTGCTGGGGAGGAGGTAGCGCTTAGGCGGCCTTCTTCTTGGAAGCGGTGGCTTCCATGACGCCCATGATGTCGCTTTCCTTCATGATCAGGAGATCCTGACCGTCGATCTTGACCTCGGTACCTGACCACTTGCCGAACAGCACGGTGTCGCCAACCTTCAGGTCGATCGGGATCAGCTTGCCGGCTTCGTCGCGGCCACCCGGGCCGACGGCGATGACTTCGCCCTGCGAGGGCTTTTCCTTGGCAGTGTCGGGAATGATGATGCCGCCTGCGGTCTTCTCTTCGGCGTCGATGCGCTTGACCACGACGCGGTCGTGAAGCGGACGGAATTTCATACAGTCCTCCTAAGTTTATGTGGCTATTGCTGAATTTCGGATGCTAGCAGTCTGCCCCCGCGAGTGCCAGAGCAGTCGCGGGAGATTTAGGCCAGTCTTCTGAGATGGGCAAGGGGCTTCTAGCAGAAAATTTGCCAGCCCCGCGCAGGCGCCTTGCGGTTTCGCTGAACGTCATTAATCCGCTGGCGTCATCGGCCCGACACTGCATTAGCACGTGCGGTAAGCTGCTGCCAAAGCGAGAAATTTGCACAACTCGTTAACCATTTGGGCTTGAGATGCGTTGGTCACGTGCGTCACATTTCTCTCATGTGAGCGCATCTCCGCCGGGTGGCTCGGCAGGTTGGCCACCACGACAAGTGCGCTCCAGAAAATGGAGGTTGGCATGGTCTCACGGGTTGGGGTTGTTTCCGAAGACTTCCGGAAACAAGTGATGGGTTACGGTCTGACGACGGCGCAGATTTTGTATCGGATGCCGGATCATCAGTCGTTGCTGCAGACATACGTCTGGCAGAATTACGATCTGTTTCCGAAATTTCCGGCGCTGCAGGATTTCCTCGCCTTCTGGCAGGAAAAGCTGGAGGGACCGCTGTTCTCCGTCACCGTGGCGCATTCGCGGCTGATCAAGCCGGCCGAATTGCGGGCCGTCAACGGGCTTTTCCAATTGCACTAGGCGCGCTGCCGCAGGGTGGGCAAAGGCGCCCTTGCGCCGTGCCCACCTCCGCTTGCTCCGGCGCCAGACAGGGTGGGCACGCTTCGCTTTGCCCACCCTGCGAAATCCCGATCTGCGCTATGCCGCGACAAGAGACGCTTTGCTTTTTGTGATCCTGCGATTTTCTTTTTCTGTGCTAGCCTCTCCCCAATCAACGAACATGGGAGGGATCGGAAATGCCCAAGCGAAAGGCAGTGTCGCGGCCGACGGCACAGACCGCGGTAAAGAAGAAATGGACGGGCCTGCTGGGCGCGGCAAAAACCAGCGCGCGCAAGGCGATCAGGTCGAAGGGGCGTACCGGTGCCGCCAAAACCGCCGCCAAGACCGCCGCCAAGACCAAAGCGCGGCCGAAGCAGCGCATCGCCATCAGCCATCACCGCGAGGAAGACTTCAGGGCCGACGGCCTGCGCGCCTATGCGAAATACCGCGACCTCGGCATCAAGGACGCAACGCATGGCGCCGCGCAGGCCCATGTCATCCGCCTGCAGGGGCCGTGCAATCCGGAGGAAGTGTCAAAGCTCCACTACCACGACATCGAATTCCAGATGGTCTATGTGCTCAAGGGCTGGGTGAAGACCTACATGGAAGGCCAGGGCGAACTGCTGATGCAGGAAGGCGGTTGCTGGACCCAGCCCCCGCGCGTCCGCCACATGATCCTGGATTACTCCGACGACGTCGAACTGCTGGAAGTGATCCTGCCCGGCGAATTCAGGACGGTGGAGCTGAAGGCCTGAGACGGTGTTGCTGCTCCGGGCGGCACTCTCTCCGCGTCATGGCCGGGCTCGTCCAGGCTCGTCCCGGCCATCCACGTTCTTGCCGACGCAAAGCACGTAAGGCGTGGATGCCCGGGACGAGCCCGGGCATGACGAAAAGTTTGCGCGGCGCCCCGGAATGACGACGATAGTTAGGTAAGAACGCCCACAATCGCTCCCATCAAACACGTCGTGATCGTACCCGACACGATCGACTTCAGCCCGAGCGCGTTTATCTCCTCGCGCCGCTCGGGCGCCATGGTGCCGAGCCCGCCGATCATGATGCCGAGGCTCGCAAAGTTGGCAAAGCCGCACATCGCATAGAGCATGATCAGCCGCGAGCGCGGATCGAGCGCCTCGGTGGAAAGTTTCGACAGCTCCACATAGGCGATCAGTTCGTTGAGCACGGTCTTGGTGCCCATCAGGCTGCCGGCGGTGATCGCCTGCGGCCAGGGCAGCCCCATCAGCCAGCACACCGGCGCCATGACATAGCCGAGCAGCCGCTGCAGCGAGAGTTTCGCGCCGCCGACTTCCGGCACCAATCCGATGACCGCGTTGACGAGATAGACCAGCGCCACCAGCACGAACAGCATGGCGATGATGTTGAGCAGCAGCTCGAGGCCGGCGGAGGTGCCCTTGACGATGGCGTCCATCGTGCTCGAGGCGCCCGTGTCGGGATTTTCCGGCTTGCCGCCGGTGCGCCTGTCCGATGTCTCCGGCACCATGATCAGGCTGACCAGGATGGCCGCCGGCGCGCCCAGCACCGAGGCGATGACGAAATGGGCGGCGGAGTCCGGGATCAGCGGCGCCAGCAGCGTGGCGTAGAGCACCAGCACCGTGCCGGCGATGCCGGCCATGCCGCCCGTCATCACCATGAACAGCTCGGCGCGGCTGAGCTGGTTCAGATAGGGGCGGATGAACAGCGGCGCCTCGACCATGCCGAGGAAGATGTTGGCGGCGGCCGACAGGCCCACCGCACCACTGACACCAAGCGTGCGCTCCAGGAGCCACGCCATGCCGCGCACGACCGGCGGCAGCACGCGCCAGTAGAACAGCAGCGTGGTCAGGACGCTCATCACCAGCACGATCGGCAGCGCCTGGAAGGCGAGGACGAAATCCGCGCCGGGCGCCTTCAGCTCGAACGGCAGCGGCCCGCCGCCGACATAGCCGAACACAAAGGAAGAGCCGGCGCGTGCCGCCGCCGAAATGGCACCGACCGCCTCGTTGATCGCGTGGAAGGCGCGCGCCACGGCCGGCAGCTTCAGCAGCACGACGGCGGTCGCCAGCGTCACCGCAAGGCCGATCGCGGCCTGCCTGGGCGAGACCGCGCGGCGGTTCTCGCCGCACGCCCATGCGATCGCGAGCAACGCCAGGACGCCAAACGCCGACTGCAATTGCAGCATGAATCTCCCAGCCCCCGCACGATTATGCCAGCGCTGCGGGGCGGCGCAATGCCGTGTTGCCCCGGCAAGCGTTGACAATGGCGAAGCCGTCAGCCACGGCTCGGCGATGTCCTCGATCACGACCGGCGGCGCCCGCGATCTCCTGAGGGACACCTCGTTCCTGTTCTTCCTGCTGTCGCGCAGCCTGTCGCGCTTCTCCAGCCAGATCGTGGCTGTCGTGATCGGCTGGCAGATCTACGACATCACCGGCAGCGCGTTTCACCTCGGGATGGTCGGGCTGGTGCAGTTCGTGCCGACGGCGCTGCTGGTGTTCGTCGCCGGCCACGCCGCCGACCGTTTCGACCGCAAGCACGTCACCCAGCTCTGTCAGCTCGCCGAAGCGTTCACCGCGCTTTTTCTGGCTGTCAGCACCTGTGCCGGATGGCTCGACGTGGTGCAGATCTACGTCGCGACATTCATCATCGGCATTACCGGCGCCTTCGAAGGTCCGGCGACCGCGGCGCTGCTGCCGCTGGTTGCGCCGCAGGGTTCGCTGCAGCGGGCCACGGCGGTGTCGAGCGGCGCGGCGCAGGTGGCCGTCATCACCGGCCCTGCCATCGGCGGGCTCGCTTATGTCTTCATGCCCAGCCTGCCTTACGCGATCACGGTCGTGTTCTGGTTCGCGGGCGCCGTGCTGACGGGTTTTCTGCGGCCGGCGCCGCAGGCGATGCTCAAACAGGACGGCAGCGCCGACGACCTCTATGCCGGCGTGCGCTTCATCCGCAACAATCCGGCGATCCTCGGCACCATCTCGCTCGATCTGTTCGCGGTGCTGCTCGGCGGCGTGGTGGCGCTGCTGCCGATCTATGCCCGCGACATATTGCAGACCGGCCCGCTCGGCCTCGGCATCCTGCGCGCCGCGCCCGCGGTCGGCGCACTGCTCATGACCATCGTACTGGCGCGATACACCATCAACCGCCATGTGGGCCTTCGCATGTTCCAGGCGGTGATCGTGTTCGGCGCGGCCACGGTGGTGTTCGCGCTGTCGCAATGGATGTGGCTGTCGGCGCTCGCGCTCGCGATCCTCGGCGCCGCCGATACCGTCAGCGTCGTGATCCGCTTCTCGCTGGTGCAGCTGGCAACGCCCGACGAGATGCGCGGCCGCGTCGGCGCGGTGAATTTCCTCTTCATCAACGCCTCCAACCAGCTCGGCCAGTTCGAAAGCGGCGTCACCGCCGCGCTGCTCGGCACCGTGCCAGCCGCCGTGCTAGGCGGCGTCGGCACCATCGCGATCGCGCTAATGTGGATGAAGCTGTTCCCGTCGCTGCGCAAGGTCGAGCGGCTGGAGTAGGGGCTCAGCTCTCTCGCTGTCATTGCGTGGGGCAAAGCGACGACTGGTCCGCCATGGCGCGTCGAGCGAAGGCGGAAGCGATCCACCTGGACCCCGCGGGACGCAGATTGTTCCGCCGCGCCCGCAATGACGATTGTGGAAGCCGGGCAACAACTTGTGCCGCCTCGCCTTGCTTGCGGAGAGAGGCCGCAGCCCCGCGTCGCTTACTGTGCATGGGGTTGTTTTCGACGTTTTGAGCCTAGCCCCGTCCGACGAACGGCATCTTGGTCGCCATGACCGTCATGAACAGCACGTTGGCATCGAGCGGCAGGCCGGCCATGTAGGCCACGGCATCGCCGACCGCCTTCGCATCCATGCGCGGCTCGTGCATCATCTTGCCGTCGGGCTGCATCACGCCGGGGCCGTTGACCATGCGGTCGGTCATTGGCGTCGCGGCATTGCCGATGTCGATCTGGCCGACCGCGATGTCGTACTTGCGGCCGTCGAGATTGGAGGCCTTGGTCAGGCCCGTGATGGCGTGCTTGGTCGAGGTGTAGGCCGCCGAGTACGGCCGCGGCGCGTGCGCCGAGATCGAGCCGTTGTTGATGATGCGGCCGCCGCGCGGGTCCTGGTCCTTCATGATGCGGAAGGCGTGCTGGGTGCACTGGAACGGGCCGGTGAGGTTGGTGTTCACCACCGCCTGCCACTGCTCGAGCGGCAGGTCCTCGAAATTGACGGGCGGGGCGCCCATGCCGGCATTGTTGAAGAGCACGTCGAGGCGGCCGTAGTTCTCCATCACCTTGGCGAACAGGGCGGCGATCGAGGCGGGGCTCGTCATGTCGGCAGAGACGCACAGGCTCTTGCCGACGTTGTCGCCGAGCTTCTTGGTCTCCTCCAGCATCTCCATGCGCCGCCCCGCGAGCACGACGGTGAAGCCCGCGTTCATCAGCGCCAGCGATGCGGCACGGCCGACGCCGGTGCCGGCGCCCGTCACAACCGCGATCTTCTGTTTTGCCTCGGCCATTTCCTTGCCCTCTACTTTTTTGCTTCTGATTCGGTCTTGTAGGGCGGTCGCGGGATGTTCTGGTGCGCGGCGCGCAGGGCCGCCGACCAGCGCGAGCGCAAATCATGGAAATAGGGTTCGCCCGCCTCGATGCGGTGATTGAGATCGGCGTCGCAGACGTCGGTGCGCACGACCAGCACGTCGATCGGCAGGCCGACGCCGAGATTGGAGCGCATGGTGGAATCCATCGAGATCAGGCCGGTCTTGAGCGCCTCATAGAGCTCGACGTCGTAATGCATGGCGCGGTCGAGCACGGGCTTGCCGTATTTGTGCTCGCCGATCTGCAGATAGGGCGTGTCGATGGTGCATTCGATGAAATTGCCGGCGGTGTAGATCATGAACAGGCGCATCCGCGAGCCCTTGATCTGGCCGCCGAACAGGAAGGAGACGTCGAAGCTGACGTCCTCCGACCGCAGCGCCGGCCCCTCCGTGGCATGAATCAGGCGGATGGCGCGGCCGATGCGCTGCGCCGCCTGGAACATGGTCGGCGCGTTCATCAGGGTTTCGACTTCGCCGGTGTTGGGGTCCTCGATACCCTCGTTGAGGGTGGAGAGCACCGACTGGCTGATGGCGAGATTGCCGGCGCTGGCGATCGCCATGATGCGCTCGCCGGGTTTTGCGAAGATATGCAGCTTGCGGAAGGTCGAGACGTTGTCGAGGCCGGCATTGGTGCGGGTATCGGCGATCATGACGAGGCCGTCGCGCACCAGAATTCCACAACAATAGGTCATTCCCGTCCCCAAAACCTTCTTGTCCGGTGCGCCACTAGTAACGAATTTCAACCCGCCGTCCAACCCCCGATTCCCCGTGGCGCGGCCATCGCCGATCAGCTAGAAATCAGCGCGGCCGGCCGAGTTTTCGGGGGAGGCGGCGGATGCGGAAAGCACCGGTCATTGCCGGGATGGTTGCGATCATGCTCGCGGGCGCGGTGCCCGCCGCGGCCGGGCCGTGGGAGGACGGCATGGTCGCCTACAACCGCGGCGACTACGTGCCGGCGATCAAGCTGTTCCGGCCGCTGGCGCAGGCCGGCAACGCCAAGGCGCAGAACGTCATGGGCGTGATGTACCGCAAGGGCGAAGGCGTGGCGCGAAGTTCCGCGAAAGCCTTCATGTGGTTCAGCCTGGCGGCGAAGAAGGGCGATGCGCAGGCGCATGCCAGCATGCAGGAACTGGCAAGTGAAATGACGCCGGCGGACCTGACGCACGCGCGCCAGATGATGGCTGCGTGCGAAGCATCCGATTATCGCGATTGCGCATATTGATTACACGCCCCGTTCGGCGCACGTTCCACTCCCATAACGACAACGAATTTCGGGAGGCGAAATGGGCGCCAAAGGCCTGTCCATCGCATTGGCGGTGATCGCTGCAATCGCGGCAACGCCAGCCGCGGCGCAGAAGAAGGGCGGCACCCTTCGCCTGTATCACAACGACAACCCGCCCTCGACCTCGCTGCTGGAGGAATCCACCATCGCTTCGGTGATGCCGTTCGCCGCGCTGTTCAACAATCTCGTGGTGTTCGACCCGGCCAAGCCGCATGAAAGCATCGACACCGTGATTCCCGATCTTGCCGAAAGCTGGTCGTGGGATTCCACCAGCACGAAGCTCACCTTCAAGCTGCGCCAGGGCGTGAAATGGCATGACGGCCAGCCGTTCACCGCGAAAGACGTGCAGTGCACCTGGCGGATGCTGATCGGCAAGGCCGAGACCCAGGATTTCAAGCGCAACCCGCGCAAGGTCTGGTACACGAAACTCAAGGACGTCAGCGTCAACGGCGATTTCGAGGCGACGTTCGAACTCAGCGAGCCGCAGCCGAGCCTGCCGGTGTTGCTGGCCAGCGCGTTCTCGGCGGTCTATCCCTGCCACGTGCCGCAGCAAACGATGCGTACAAGGCCGGTCGGCACCGGCCCGTTCAAATTCGTGGAGTTCAAGCGCGGCGATTCCATCCGCCTTGTGCGCAACGCCGACTATTTCAAGAAGGACCGGCCCTATCTCGACGAGATCGCCGTGCGCACCATCGACAGCCGTGCGACGCGGATCCTGGCGTTCGCCACCGGTGATTTCGACGTCACTTTCCCGTCCGACGTCAGCGTTCCCCTGCTGAAGGATATAAAGGAGCGCGCGCCGAAGGCGGTGTGCGAGATGACGACCACCGGCACGTTGATCAATCTGATGGTCAACCGCGTCAACCCGCCGTTCGACAATGCCGAGATGCGAAAGGCGATGTCACTGGCGCTCGACCGCAAGCCGTTCAACTCCATCCTGATGGAAGGTCAAGCGCGGATGGGCGGCGCCATGCTGCCGCAGCCCGAAGGCGAGTGGGGCATGCCGCCGGAGATGGTCGCGACGCTGACCGGCTACGGTCCGGACGCCGCAAAGAATCTCGCAGAAGCGCAGGCGATCATGCAGAAGCTGGGCTACAGCGAAGCCAAGCCGCTGCCGATCAAGATTCAGACCCGCAACCTGCCGTCCTACCGCGACGCCGCCGTGATCGTCGCCGACCAGCTCAAGCGGATATTCATCGCCGGCGAACTCGATATCCTGGATACGCCGCGCTGGTACTCAAGACTCTCGCGCAAGGAATATACCATCGGCGTCAACATCACCGGCGTCAGCGTCGATGACCCCGACGGCAACATGGTCGAGAACTATTCCTGCAATTCCGAGCGCAACTATACGCAATATTGCAACGCCGACGTCGACAGGCAGCTCTCCGCGCAGTCGCGCGAGCTCGACAAGGACAAGCGCAAGAAAATCGTATGGGACATCGAACGCATCCTGGTGGAGGACGCCGCGCGCCCGGTGATCCTGCACAGCTCCGCCGCCAATTGCTGGCAACCTTACGTGAAGAACTTCAGGCCGCACGACAATAGCCAGTACAACAATTTGCGCTTCGAGGACGTCTGGCTGGACAAATAGCGCTGTTGTAGGGCGGGTCAAACCGAAGGCGTGACCTGCCGATCCCTGCGCGGGACGAGGGTGCAGCTATGTTTCGCTAACCCGCCCGGCGGGCCTGCTGCGCGATCGCCTCGCCCGCGATGAGGGGGTGAAGCGCCCCTAATCCTGCCGCTGGCTCTGCCACTGGCCGGGGCGGCCGGCCTGCTCGACCCTGACCTTGACGGTCAGGGTCTCGGTGCCGCCGCCATAGCGGGTGCCGCGGATCGGGGCGGCGCCGAGATAGTCGAGCCCGACCGCGACGCGCGCATGCGCATCGGTGGTGCAGATGCCGTTGGCGGCGTCGAAGCCGACCCAGCCGAGATCCTGCACGAAGGCCTCGGCCCAGGCATGGCCGGCCTGCTGGTTGGTGACGCCGTCGGAGCGCAGGAAGTGCCCGGAGACGAAGCGCGCCGGGATGCCTCCGGAGCGCGCGCAGGCGATGAAGATGTGCGCGTAGTCCTGGCAGACACCGCGCTTGAGCGTGAACGCCTCCGCCGCCGAGGTGGCGCTGTTGGTCGGGTTCTCGTCGAAGGTCATGTGCTCGTTGATCTGCACCAGCAGCGAGTGCAGGAAGCCGAGGATGTCGTCGCCGGCTTCCTCGCGCAGCTCGCGGGCGAATTGCGCCATTGCCGGGTTGACCGCGGTGAGCTCGGTCGAGCGCAGGAACAGGCTCTCCGGAAAGCGTTCGTCGCTGCCGCGAAGCACGCCGCCGGTGTCCTGCGTCTCGATCAGGCCTTCGACATGGATGGTGAGGTCCTCGATCGGGCCGTGCGTCAGCACATGCGTGACGTTGCCGAAGGCGTCCTCGTGCACGTCGAGCCGGGAGTCGGTCGAGACGTCGATCTGCCATTCCGCCACATACTGCCCGTCATGGCTGCCGGGCGACATGCGCAGGATCTGGATGACGCCGGTGGCCGCCGGCTCGTAGCGATAGGTGGTGGTGTGGGCAATTCGCAGGCGCATTTGGGGTAACCGGGGCTTCCGTCATGCCGGGCTCGTCCCGGGCATCCAGGCTTTCTTGGCTTTGCTTGTCGTGTCGTCGTAGCAAGGCGTGGATGGCCGGACAACTCACGAAAGCCGCGCTTCGCGCCCTTGCCCGCCCCCTGGCGCCGTCTCAGATCAGATACTGCCTGGTGATGATCTCGCCAAGCCGCGAATTGTCGGCGATGAATTCCTGGATGAATTCGTGAACGCCGTGCTGGAAAATGTCGTCCATGTTGCTGTGCTCGAGGCGGTTGCGGATGCCGCGGGCGTGGCGCTGCGCCGGCCCCTGGCGGCCATAGGCGACGCCGATCTCGTCGAGATTGCGCACGAGATTGCCGTAGCAGCTTGCCAGCGAGCGCGGCAGCGTGTCGTTGAGGATCAGGAGATCGGCGATCAGCCAGGGTTTCAGCGTCTCGCGATAGACCCAGTGATAGGCGGTCAGCGCCGAGACGGAGCGCAGGATCGAGGTCCACTGGTAGTAGTCGAGCGGACCGCCGACGTGCTCCTCCTCGGGCAGCAGGACGTGATATTTCACGTCGAGAATGCGCGCGGTGTTGTCGGCGCGTTCCAGGTGGAGGCCGAGCCGGGAGAACCAGTAGGCGTCGTTGCGCAGCATGGTGCGGTAGGCCGAGCCGTCGAAGCGCAGCGAGGTCTCCTGCACGAAGCGCAGGAATTTCGCCAGTTCCTCGCGCGAGGCGGTGCCCTTGCTCCAGACCTCCTGCAGCTCGATCCAGGAGCTGTTGATGGTGTCCCACATCTCCGACGTCAGCGCGGTGCGCACCGAACGGGAGTTGAGCCGGGCGTTCTCGATGCAGTTCTTGATCGAGGAGGGATTGGCCGGCGAGAACGACAGGAACTCCACCACGTTGGCTTCGGTGGCTTCCGGGTAGTGATTGTAGAAGCTGACGCTGACGCCGGCGGTCAGCAGCGCCGATTCCCATTCATTGGTCTTGCCGATATAGGCCGCCGGCAGCGCCGTGACGCGCAGCGTCGCATCGATAGTGCGCGCGATATACTCGGCGCGCTCGACATAGCGGGCCAGCCAGTACAGGTTTTCGGCGGTACGCGACAGCATCTCTAACCGTCCAGAATCCAGGTGTCCTTGGTGCCGCCGCCCTGGCTGGAATTCACCACCAGCGAGCCCTCCTTCAGCGCCACCCGCGTCAGTCCGCCCGGCACGATGGTGACGCGGTCCCGGCCGGTCAGCACGAACGGGCGAAGATCGACATGGCGCGGCGCGAGCCCTGTTGCGGTGCAGGTGGGGCAGGTGGACAGCGCCAGCGTCGGCTGGGCGATGAAGCCCTCCGGCTCGCGCTTGAGCTTGTCGCGGAACGCCTCGATCGTGGCCTTGGTGGCGGCAGGGCCGATCAGCATGCCGTAGCCGCCCGAGCCGTGGACTTCCTTGACCACGAGGTCGGCGAGGTGATCGAGCACATAGGACAGATCCGCCGGCTCGCGGCAGCGCCAGGTCTGCACGTTCTTCAGGACAGGCTCCTCGCCGAGATAGAACCTGACGATCTCCGGCATATAGGAATAGATCGCCTTGTCATCGGCAATGCCGGTGCCGACGGCGTTGGCCAGGGTGATGTTGCCGGCCGCATAGGCAGACATCAGTCCGGGCACGCCGAGCACGGAGTCGGGGCGGAAGGTGAGGGGATCGATGAAATCGTCGTCGACGCGGCGGTAGATCACGTCGACCCGCTTAAGGCCTTCCGTCGTGCGCATGAACACCTCGTCGTTCTTGACGACGAGGTCGCGCCCCTCGACCAGCTCGATGCCGAGCTTGTCGGCCAGGAACGAGTGCTCGTAATAGGCGGAGTTGTAGACGCCGGGCGTCAGCAGGGCCACCGTCGGCTCGGAGGAGGCGCTGTTCGGCGCCACCGAGCGCAGCGCGGACAACAGTTCGTCCGGATAGCGCTCGACCGGCGCGATGCGGTGCCGGGCGAACAGGTCGGGAAACAGCCGCATCATGATTTCGCGGTTTTCCAGCATGTAGGAAACGCCCGAGGGGGTGCGCGCATTGTCCTCCAGCACGATGAAGTTTTCCGCGTCCACCCGCACGATGTCGATGCCGGCGATGTGCACGTAGACGTCGTGCGGCACGTCCTGGCCGTTCATTTCGGGGCGGAACACCGGGTTCTGGAAGATCAGATCGTCCGGCACGATGCCGGCGCGCAGTACCTCGCGGCCGTGATAGATGTCGCGCAGGAACAAGTTCAGCGCGCGCACCCGCTGCTTGAGCCCCTTTTCCAGCAGGGTCCATTCCTTGCTGGACATGATGCGCGGTATGACGTCGAAGGGAATCAGCCGCTCCTGCGCTTCGGCCTCGCCATAGACGGCGAAGGTGATGCCGATGCGGCGGAACAGCAGCTCGGCTTCCTGGCGGCGATATTCCAGCGCCTCCGGCGGCGTCTCCTGCAGCCAGCGGGAGAGTTCCTGATAGGCCGGCCGGACGTCGCCGGCGGGGCCATTCATTTCGTCGAACGCAACTGCCATAAACGGTGACTGCCCCCTGAGCCATGCAACACACTGCATGACTAGCGGGGATGGTAGCAAGGCCCGGGCCAGCACGATATGCATTGCCTCGCGGCATTTGCTAAGGATGGTCAAAGGGGTTGCCTGAAAAACCGGCTTGCGGTTGCTTATTTCGGCAGCAAAACCCCAGGACTTTAAGGTACTTCAAGGCGTTGTCCGGGCAATGTCAGGTGACACCGCAAGGCGCGGGCAGGGTGAGGAAGAGACATGAGCGAGATCGTCACGGCGGGCATTCTGGTGATCGGCGACGAGATCCTGTCCGGCCGGACCAAGGACAAGAACATCGGCTTCATCGCCGAGTACCTGACCAATATCGGCATTGATCTGAAGGAAGTCCGGGTCGTCTCCGATGACGAGCCCGACATCATCGCGGCGCTTGATGCGCTGCGAAACCGCTACACCTACGTCTTCACCACCGGCGGCATCGGCCCGACCCACGACGACATCACCGCCGACAGCGTGGCAAAGGCGTTCGGCGTCGGCATCGACCACCACCCGGAAGTGGTGGCGCGGTTCCGCGAGCGCTGGAGCGAGCAGGATTTGAACGAGGCGCGGCTGCGCATGGCGCGCATCCCCGACGGCGCCGAGCTGATCCAGAGCGCGACCATCCTGGCGCCCGGCTTCAAGATCGGCAATGTAGTCGTGATGGCCGGCGTGCCCTCGATCATGCAGGCGATGATGGATATCGTCGCGCCCAAGCTGAAATCCGGCGTGCGGATGCTGTCGGAATCGGTGCGGGCCAATGCGCGGGAAGGCGACATCGGCGGGCCGCTGCGGGAGATCGCCAATAACCATCCCGACACCATCATCGGCTCCTATCCATTTCTCGACGAGGAGCAGCGGCCCAACACCAATCTCGTGGTGCGCTCGCGTGATCCTGACAAGCTTGCCGCTGCGATGGCTGCGGTGAAGGAAATGCTGGCGGCGCTGCAGGCGGCGCGGAAGCCGGCCTGACACGGTACACGCTATGGCGGACAATTCCGAAAAGGCATTCCCTGTCTCCTGGGACCAGTTCCACCGCGACTGCCGGGCGCTGACCTGGCGGCTCAACGAGGTCGGTCCCTTCCATGCCGTCGTCGCCATTACCCGTGGCGGCCTCGTGCCAGCGGCGATCGTCGCGCGCGAACTTGGCCTGCGCATCATCGATACCGTGTGCGTGGCAAGCTACGACCACGACAAGCAGGGCGAGCTTCAGGTTCTCAAGGGCGTCTCGGACGAAGTGGCAAGGCTTGGCGGCGGCACCGGCAAGGGGCTTCTGATCGTCGACGACCTCGTCGACACCGGCAAGACCGGCCGCCTGGTGCGGTCGATGATGCCGGACGCGCATTTCGCCGCGGTCTACGCCAAGCCGAAGGGGCGCCCGCTGGTGGATACGTTCATCACGGAAGTGTCGCAGGACACCTGGATTCACTTCCCCTGGGACACCGCGCTGTCGTACCAGCCGCCGCTGCGGCCATAGGTGTCATTCCGGGACGACGCGAACGCGCCCCGGAACGACGACGGAGAGTGGTGCGCATGCCCCTGCAAAACCGCGTCACGCCGCTTGGCGATATCGTTGCCGTCCCGCACCGCGGCCTCTTCACCGGCAATCGCGGCATCATTCATGACCCCGCGACCAAGACTCTGCTGAGGAAGCGCTGGTCGAACCCGGCCTGGCTGATCTGCGTCTGCGAATTCCGCGGCCGCCGCCGCAAGGTGATGGGCGGACGCAGCTGGACCGAGCTGTTCTTTCTCGACGAGGCGACGGCGCTCGCGGCCGGCCATCGACCCTGCTTCTACTGCCGCCGCCACGACGCCACTCGTTTTCGGGCCTGCTGGGAGCAGGGCAATCGGGTTGCCGATATTCTCGCGCCCGAAATGGACGCGGTCCTGCACCGTGAGCGTTTTGCCAGCGGCAAGAAGCTGCATGCGTTGCCGAGGCCGATGGAAAAACTGCCTGATGGCGCCATGGTGCAGGCCGGCGAGGCGAGCTACCTGATCGCCAAAGGCAAGCCGCTGCGCTGGAGCTTTGCCGGTTATCATGCCGCGGAGGCGTCCGTTGCGGACGCCAGGCTGATCACGCCGCCATCCACGCTGCGGGCACTGGCGGCCGGGTTTCAACCGATATTGCACCCGAGCGTGTCGCGGCTATAGCGCATGCCCAATCTCGTCGCGCTCTAGCGTTCCGATCAGCCGAGCCGCTGCCGCGCCAGCTCCGCGCCGGCGCCGAGCGCCATCAGTTTTGCTTCCGCGATATCCCGCCGCATCGGCGCCATGCCGCAATTGGTGGTCGCGATGATGTCGGCCTTGTCGACGAACTTCGAGACGTCGTCGATCACCTTGCAGACATCCTCTGGTGTCTCGACCGTGTCGCTCGCGACGTCGATCACGCCGGCCTGGATCTTCTTGCCCTTGAGCAGGGCCAGCAATTTCAGCGGCACCTTCGAGTTGCGGCATTCGATCGCGACCTGCTGGATCGAGCTCTTGGCGATCGCCGGGAAAATATCCTCGTATTGCCGCCACTCGCTGCCCAGCGTTTCCTTCCAGTCGACATTGGCCTTGATGCCGTAGCCGTAGCAGATGTGGACGGCGGTGGCGCATTTGAGCCCTTGCGCAGCGCGCTCCAGCGCCTGGATGCCCCAGACCGGGACCTCCTCCATGAACACGTTGAAGGCCGGCTCGTCGAACTGGATCATGTTGACGCCGTCGGCTTCCAGCGCTCTCGCTTCCTCGTTGAGAAGCTCGGCAAACGCGTACGCCATCTTGACGCGGTCGCCATAATGGCTGTCGGCCAGCGTATCGATGATGGTCATCGGACCGGGCAAAGTGAACTTCAACTGGTGTCCGGTATGCGCACGCGCGGCCCGCGCCTCGTCGGCGTGCACGCGGCCCTTCAGCTTCAACGGCGCCACGACCTGCGGCACCATCGCCTTGTAGCGGTCCTTGCGGATGCCCATCTCGACCTTGTGGGCGAAGTCGATGCCGTCGACCTTTTCCAGGAAGCCGTGCACGAAATGCTGCCGCGCCTGTTCGCCCTCGGTGAGGATGTCGATGCCGGCATCCTCCTGCACCTTCACCGCCAGCAGGGTAGCGTCGCGCTTGGCGCGGGCCAGCTCCTCGCCCTTGGCCTTCCACGGCGCCCACAGCGTGTTCGGTTCGGCCAGCCATTCCGGTTTGGGCAGCGAGCCTGCGATCGTGGTTGGAAACAGCATGGGAGCCTCCCGGAGAGCACGGTTCGGATACGATTGAGCGCCTCCATGCCATGTCTTATGGTCGAGGTACAGGACAACGAAAGTCCCGCCGGGAGGGGCAGCGCGAGCCATGATCGACCTGCATTACGCGCCGACGCCGAACGGCTGGAAGATTTCGATCATGCTGGAGGAACTTGGGCTCCCGTATCGGGTGATCCCGGTCAATATCCGCGCCGGCGAGCAGTTTGCCCCCGAATTTCTCGCGATCAGCCCCAACAACCGCATCCCCGCCATCGTCGACCATGCGCCAGCCGACGGCGGCGGGCCGTTTTCGGTGTTCGAGACCGGCGCGATCCTGATCTACCTGGCGGACAAGACCGGACGTTTTCTCCCTGCGGAGATGCGGGCGCGCTCCAACGTCATCCAGTGGGTGATGTGGCAGATGAGCGGGCTCGGGCCCATGCTCGGCCAGCACGGCCATTTCGCGCTCTATGCGGCGGAAAGGATTCCCTATGCCATCGAGCGCTACCGCGACGAGGCGGCGCGGCTCTATGGCGTGCTCGATCGCCAGCTCGGCAGGACCGGCGCTTATGTGGCGGGCGATGAATATTCCATCGCCGACATCGCCTGCTTCCCCTGGACCATGACCCACAAGGCGCAGGGTTTTACCCTCGACGACTATCCGAACGTGAAGCGCTGGTATGCCGAGCTGCGTGCGCGGCCGAAGCTGCAGGCGGGACTTGCGATCGGCAAGTTCGTCAAGGAACCGTTCGATGAAGAGACGCGAAAAGTGATGTTCGGAAAGATGGCCAAGGAAGTGCTGGGGAAGCCGTAAACTGCCGCGCCGTCATTCCGGGTTCGCGGCAAGGCGCGTGCCCCGGAATGACGAGAGCTAATGAGAAAGATGAGGAAACACCATGATCGAATTCTTCTTCGACTGCTCCAGCCCCTGGACCTATCTCGCCTGGCACAACATCCAGCCGCTGGCCAGCGAATTCGGCGCCGAGATCACCTGGCGGCCGATCCTGGTCGGCGGCATCTTCAACACCGTCAACCCCAGCGTCTATGCGCAGCGGGAGAAACCGGTGCCGCTGAAGGCGCGCTACATGAAGAAGGACCTCGAAGACTGGGCGCGCTCGGCCGGGCTCGCGATCAAGATGCCGCCGACGGTATTTCCGGTGAACAGCGTCAAGGCGATGCGCGGCTGCATCTGGCTCGGCAACAGGGACATGGTGCCGTTCGCCCGCGCGGTGTTCGAAGCCTACTGGGGCGGCGACAAGGACGTCTCGCAGGACGCGGTGCTGACGGACATCTGCAGGAGCGTCGGCATCGATCCGCAAGAATTCCTGGCCGGGATCGGCGATCAGGCGATCAAGGACCAGCTCAAGGCCAACACCGAGGAAGTGGTCGCGCGCGGCGGGTTCGGCTCGCCGACCATCTTTGTCGGCAAGACCGACATGTACTTTGGCAATGACCGCCTGCCGCTGATCCGCGAGGCGCTGCAGCGGCAGAAGGCGAGCGCCGCCTGATGCCGAGAATTGTCGTCTGCCGCGAGCTCGGCCCGCCCGAGTCCTTGCGGCTGGAAGAAGTGGTTTCGGCGCCGCTGAAGCCGGGCGAGGTGCGCGTCGCCATCCGCGCCGCCGGCATCAATTTCCCCGACGTGCTGATGGCGGCCGGCGAGTACCAGCTCAAGCCGCCGCTGCCGTTCACGCCGGGCGTAGAGGCGGCCGGCGATGTGGTCGAGGTCGATGCCGCGGCGAAAGGCGTTGCCGTCGGTGACAAGGTGATCGTCAAGATGCGCCATGGTGCCTACAGCAGCGAGGCGGTGGTGACGCCGGCGCAGCTGACGCCGATGCCCTCGACCTTCGACTATGCGGAGGCGGCGACGTTTCTCGCCGGCCACGGCACCGCCTATCACGCGCTGATCGATCGCGGGCAGCTCAAGCCGGGCGAGGTGCTGCTGGTGCACGGCGCCGGCGGCGGGGTAGGGCTTGCCGCTGTCGAACTCGGCAAGATGCTGGGCGCCACGGTGATCGCGACCGCCTCCAGCGACGAGAAGCTCGAGATCGCGAAGTCGCGCGGCGCCGATCATCTCATCCGCTACGACCGCGAGCCGTTCCGCGATGCGGTCAAGCGCATCACCGATGGCCGCGGCGCCGACGTCGTGTTCGATCCCGTCGGCGGCGAGGTGTTCGAGAACTCGATCCGCTGCATCAACTGGGGAGCGCGGCTGCTCGTCATCGGCTTCACCGGCGGTGTTGGCCTCGCCAAGACCAATTTGCTGCTGATCAAGGGCGCCAGCGTCCTCGGCGTGCGCGCGGGGGAAGCTGTGCGCAGGAATCCCGCGCTCGGCGAAAGGCGGCTGAAGGACCTGCTCGCCTGGGCGGAATCCGGCAAGCTGCGCCCCAACGTCTCGCACCGCCTGCCGCTGGAGGATTACGCGAAGGCGATGCGGCTCCTGATCGACCGCAAGGCGATCGGCCGCGTGGCGCTGGTGACGGAGTAACGAAGCAGGGTGAGCAAAGGCGCGAAGCGCCACCCGTCTTCAAGTGCGTTGCTTGCGAAGGTGGGCACGCTTCGCTTTGCCCACCCCACGGCACCCCATTATTTGTACTCCCGCTCGTCCCACCACGGGAAATAGTCGGGCATGTCGCTCGACACCTTGTTCTTGAATTGCGCCGGGCGCTTTTCCAGGAACGACACGACGCCTTCCTTGACGTCGTCGGATCGGCCGCGGGCGTAGATGCCGCGGCTGTCGACCTTGTGGGCTTCCATCGGGTCGTCGGCGCCCATCATGCGCCACATCATCTGGCGGATCAGCGCCACCGACACCGGCGCGGTCTTGGTCGCGATCTCCTTGGCCAGCGCACGCGCGGCCGGCAGCAGCTCGTCCGGCGGCACCACCTTGCTGACGAGGCGGCCGGCGAGGGCTTCCTGTGCCGAGAACACGCGGCCGGTGTAGCACCACTCCAGCGCCTGGGCGATGCCGACGATGCGCGGCAGGAACCAGCTGGAAGCCGCTTCCGGCACGATGCCGCGCTGGGAGAACACGAAGCCGAACCGCGCGGCCTCCGAGGCAATGCGGATATCCATCGCCAGCTGCATGGTGACGCCGATGCCGACGGCCGGGCCGTTGACGGCGGCGATCACAGGCTTCAGCGATTTGAAGATGCGCAGCGTCACCTGGCCGCCGCCGTCGCGCACCTGCGGGTCGCTGTAATCGACCTGTCCGCTGGCGAGCCGCCTGACCGGCCCGCGCCGAGCGTCGCGATCGAAAGTGTCGGCGCCGGCGGAGAGATCGGCGCCGGCGCAGAAGCCGCGGCCTTCGCCGGTGACGATGATGGCGCGGACATTGTCGTCCGCATCGGCGGCGTCGAAGGCGTCGATCAGTTCCTGCTGCATCTGGCCGGTGAAGGCGTTGAGCTTGTCCGGCCGGTTCAGGGTGATGGTGAGGATCTGCTCGGATACCTCGTATTTGATCGTCTCATACGCCATGGGATTTCCTTCCGGTTCTTGTTCTGTTGGTTCAATGGAGCAGAGGCCAAGGGCGGTCTTGTGCCAAGCGTCCACGCCTGCTGTTTCATGGCGGCACAAAAGAAGACGCGGATGGCCGCGTCAAGCGGCACACCGTCGGTATCGGCTGGTGCGGCGATTTACTTGTTCGGCGGCGAGGGCCACGGCTTCTGCGGGCCGCGCAGGCCTTCGAAGGTCTTCGCCATGGCGAGCACGCCGATGTCGTCGAAGCGGCGGCCGACGATCTGCACGCCGATCGGGAAGCCATGCTGGTCGTAGCCGCCGTTGACCGACACCGCCGGGTTCTCCGCCATGTTCCAGGGCATGGTGAAACAGATGTGCTCGAACGGCTTGTGCGGATCGTTGATGGGGGCGGCGAACTCCGCCGGGAAGTTCACCACCGGCGAGACCGGCGAGATCAAATAGTCGAGTTCGCAGAACAGTTTTGCCGCCGCCGCGCGGATCGCAAAGGTCTGGTTGAAACCGCCGAGGGCTTCGACGCCGGACAGCCTTGCTCCGCGCTCGGCCCACTGCAGGATGTAGGGTAGCGTCTTGGCGCGCTCCTGCTCCGGCAGTTTCGCCAGATCGCCCCACAGCCGCGCACGGAAGAAATCATCGACGCCGTCGAGCATCTCGCGCGTCAAAATGCCGTCGACCTCGGTGACGACGGCGCCGGCGGCCTCAAATGCCTTGGCCGCCTTCACCGCGACGTCGCGCACCGGCTTCTCCAGCGCCTGGCCGGTGCCGGCATCGAGCATCAGGCCGAAGCGCAGCTTGCGCGGCGACTTTTCGAGCGCCTTCCAGTTGATGTCGTGGGCGGGCAGGCTCATGCCGTCGCGGCGATCCGGCTTGGAGAGCACGCTCATCATCAGCGCGGCATCGTCCACCGTGCGCGTCATCGGACCGGCGACGCGGCCGACATAGGGCGGATCGATCGGGATGCGGCCAAGGCTCGGCTTCAGTCCAACCAGGCCGCACCAGCATGCCGGCAGGCGGACCGAGCCGCCGATATCGGTGCCGAGATGCAGCGGGCCATAGCCTGCCGCGCCCGCGGCGCCTGCGCCCGAGGAAGAGCCGCCGGGATTCTTGCTCAGGTCCCAGGGATTGCGGGTGAGGGGATGGAAGCTCGACAGGCCCGACGACAGCATGCCGTAATCCGGCATCGTGGTCTTGGCGAAGATCACCGCGCCGGCCTCGCGCAGCCGCGCGGCGGGCGGCGCATCGCGTTCGGCGGCCACCTGCGGCACGCTGGCGGCGCCGAGCGGAATCGGCTGGCCCTTGGTGGCGACGTTGTCCTTGATAGTGACGGGCACGCCGTCGAGCACGCCGGTGGGCTCGCCATTGCTCCAGCGGTCGCTGGAGGCTTTCGCGACTTTGCGCGCCGCTTCAGGGTCGAACAGATAAAGCGCCTTGATATGCGGCTCCCACTGTTCGATATGGGCGATGACGTCGTCCAGCACCTCCGACGGCGAGAACTGTTTTGCCTTGTAGCCGGCGATCAGGTCGACGGCGGACAGATCGTGAAGCGAGGTCACGGCTTCTTCTTCTTTGACTTTATGCATGGGCACCTGCCGGCAGACGGGTTTCGACAATCCGCGCGAACATGCTGGCTCCGATGGGCAAAATCTTGTCGTCGAGCACGTAGCCGGGATTATGCACCGGCACCGAGCCATCATGGCCGACCCAGAAATAGGCGCCGGGAATGCTTTGCAGCATGTCGGCAAAGTCCTCGCTGCCCATCTTGGGCTGCGAGCGCGTGATCACCTTGGCCGGATCGACCACGGTGCGCGCGACTTCCTCGACCACCCGGCACTGCTCTTCCTGGTTTACCAGCACGCTGAAGATGTCGCGGATATCGACGGTGATCTCGACCTGGAAGGCAGCCGCAATGCCGGCGCAGATCGTGCGCATGCGCTCGCGCACCAGGGTGCGCACCTCGTCGGAGAAGCAGCGCACCGTGCCGCACAGTTTTGCTTCGCCGGGAATCACGTTGTACGCGGAGCCGGCATGGATCTGCGTGATCGACAGCACCGCGGACTGCAAGGGATCGACGTTGCGGCTGACAATGCTCTGCAGCGCCTGGCCCAAGGTCATGGCGATGACGACGGGGTCCTTGGAGCGCTCCGGCATCGCGCCGTGGGCGCCATAGCCCTGGATGACAATGTCGAAGAAGTCGGCGCCGGCCATCGCCGGGCCGGGGAGGATGGCGATCTCGCCGTGATTGAGGTCCGGCGCGTTGTGCAGGCCGTACAGCTCGTCGCAGGGGAACTGCTCGAACAGCCCGTCCTTGATCATGGCGCGGGCGCCGCCGAGGCCTTCCTCTGCCGGCTGGAAGATGAAATGAACGGTGCCGTCGAAATTGCGGGTCTCGGCGAGATAGCGCGCGGTGCCGAGCAGCATGGTGGTGTGTCCGTCATGGCCACAGCCGTGGAAGCGGCCGGGGATGGTCGAGCGCCAGCGCAAATTGGTGTTCTCTTCCATCGGCAGCGCGTCCATGTCGGCGCGCAGCCCGATGCGCTTGCCGCCGCTGCCCTTGCCCTTGAGCACGCCGACCACGCCGGTGCCGCCGAGGCCGCGATGCACCTCGATGCCCCATCCCTTCAGCTTGTCGGCGACGATGCCCGACGTGCGCACCTCCTCGAACCCGATCTCGGGATGCGCATGCAGGTCCCGGCGGATGGCGGTGAGTTCGTCGGCATAGCCGTCGATCCGTTCGATGGTGGGCATGTCTGTCTTATCCGGTTGAGCGTGATTTGGTCGCGGGGTTGAAGGGAGCACCGTTCGGCTTGATGCGGATGCCGGGCCGCAGCCGCGTCCACGGCAAGTCGGCGGTATCGGCCGGCATCGCGCCCGGCGCGGCGCAGATCAGAAGCCTTTCGGCGATCGGCTCGAAATCGGCGCGGAAGTGCACGGAGCTCTTGTTGACGAGGATGGCCTGCTCCGTCGGCTCGATGCCGACATAGCGGTACATCGCCTGATCGGCAAGCTGGGCCTTGTGGGAAGCGACGACCACGCGGACATCGCCGATGCGCAGGCACGCCGATGGCCCCATTTTCATGCCGCGGCCGCCATAGAAGGGACCGTCGGCAATGAACCTTCCATCCGACAGCTTTTCGACGACGAAGCTTTCCGTGTAAGGGGCATCGCCGGGAATGCCGGATTTCCCGCCGAGCGCGAGAGTCACGGTGGCGCCTTCGCCGGCCTCGTGCGCGATCTTGGCCGATTGCGGGTCGCAGATCACGCCCGTTGCGGCGCGCACCGCCTTGTTGCGCACCAGTGCGCGCAGCATGCCCATGGTGTCGGAATCGCCGCCGGCGCCGGGATTGTCCTGGGTGTCGGCGATGACGATGGGCTTCTTCGCGGTCTTCGCCAGTTCCATCGCGTGGCGCACGCCATCGTCTGGCGAATAGATGCGGCCGTCAAAGTCGTCTTCATGTCCCTCGACGATCGCAGCGATCGCGTCCGCCGCCGCATCGGCGTCGGCCTGGGTCCTGCCGTAAGCGAACACGCTCGGCCCGCAGTCGGGGAAATCGGCGGCGGGAAAGCCCGGCGCAAAGGACAGCGTCGGCACGCGCTCGCTCTCCAGCGCGGCGAGCTTCTCGTAAATGGACCTGGTGGGCTGGTCGTTGGTGCATTGCCAGCTGATCGGAATCAGGAACGGCAATTGCCGGAATGCCTTGGCAAGGCGTTGCTTCGACGCCAGCAGCAGCGCGAGGTGTTTCGCGCAGGCGCGGCCGGTGTCGGCCATGTCGACATGCGGGTAGGTGCGGTAAGCGATCAGCGCGTCGGCCTGTTCGATCATTTCCGGCGAAACGTTGGCGTGCAGGTCGAGGCTCGCGACCAGCGGCACCTGCTTGCCAATCGTCTTGCGCACGCGCGTCAGGATTTCGCCTTCGCCGTCGTCGAGATGTTCGGTCACCATCGCGCCGTGCAGGTCGAGATAGACGGCATCGAGGCTTCCCGCGCCGGCGATGCCGTCGACCATCACCTTGACGATGCGCTCGAAGGCGTCCTCGGTGACGTGCGCGCAGGGGCTGGCGCCGCAGGCGATCGTCGGGACCAGTTCCCAGCCGTTCGCCTCGGCAGCCTCAACGAAGCCGGCGATGCCGAGGTTGATCTTGCGCATCACCTTGAGCACGTCGGCGCCCGTTGTCAGCGAGGGCCAACCGCCGCCATGCACGAACGCCTCGTAGGTCGCCTTGGTCGGCGCAAACGTATTGGTCTCGTGCAGGAAGGCGCCGACGGCGATCCGGGTCATTGTTGTCTCGTTCTGTCGTCCTGGCGAGCGACGTTAGACTCCTCGCGCTGTCAGGCGCAAGCCGTGGAGCACTTCGCAATTTGCATGCCGCATGGGCGTCAGCACGACGGGCGAACGAAAGTCTACGTCCCGGCGTTCTCGCCGACCGAAAGGGCGCAGATGCGCGAGAGGTGCGTGTAGGGGAGTTTTGTTTCTTCGGCCCAGGCGTTGAACGCCGCCTGCACCTTGGCGAGGTCGCCCTTCGATTTCACTTCCTCCGCAATGTCGATGCCGGCATCGCGCAGGCACGCCACCACGTCCTTGGACGTCACAAAGCCGTCCCAACCGACGAAGCGCAGGAACATCTGCCCGGTATTGCCACCGAGCCGGCTGCCGCGCTTGCTCAGCAGGTCGAGCAGGCCGATCTGGTCGGAAGCCGGCCAGTTGCTCAGGAATTTGCCAAAGCTGCCGTGTTCTTCGGCAATCGCCTGCACGAATTGCGCATTGTCGCGCACCGACATGATCTTGGCGCCGTTGCGGACGATGCGCTTGTCGTCGACGAGCCCATGCCAGAATTCATCGGGCTGGAACGCAAGCTTGGCCGGCTTGAAGCCGAGAAACGCCTTTTCGAAGTCCGGCCATTTTTGCTCGATCACGCTCCAGGCAAAGCCGGCGCAAAACACCCGCTGCGTCATCTCGGCGAGAATGCGGTCGTCGGGCATTTTTGCCAGCGCCTTCACGTCCGGCTTCGCCGGCAGAAGCTTTTCGAGCGCTTTCGGTCCGCCCTTGCGCTTCTCGGCACGCGCGCGAATGGTCTTGAAGGGGATCATGCGCTCACTTCATTCCAGCGTGGCGAGGAGACCCGCCATCAACCGGCCGCGCTCGGCCAGGCTGTCGACAATGATATGCTCGTTGAGCGTATGCGCATCCGCGCCGCGCACGCCGAGCCCGTCCAGCGTGGGCACACCCATCGCGCCGGTGAAATTGCCGTCCGAGCCGCCGCCGGCGCTGCCATGCGGCAATTCCTGGCCGAGGCCTTTGGCAATGCCCTTGGCCTTCTCGTAGAGCGCCATGGTGCCGGCGTCCGGCTCCCATACCGGCCGCGTCACGCCGCGCGTCACCTTGAAGCTGACGTCGTTGGCCGTGCCCGAAAGCGCCAGCATCTGCTCCACGCCCTTGTCGAGATCGGCCTGGCGCTTGGCCATGCTGAGCGCCTCGCCGGTGCAGGTGGTGGCGACGCAATTGACCCATTGCCCGCCATGCACGATGCCGACCGAGAAGGTGCAGTCCGGCGTCGTCATGGCGTCGATCGCAATGATCTGCCGCGCCATCTCGCGGATCGCCGAGCGGCCGGAGGAGAGGGTGGCGCCGGCATGGCTCGGCCGCCCGGTGGCCTCGAGATTGAAGCGCGCGATCGCATAGCGGCCGGTGACGACGCCGTTGTTCTCGCGGCCGGGCTCCGGCACCAGCACGTATTTATTGCGTGCCGCTTCCGCCTCGATGAGGTCGCGGGTGGAGGGCGTGCCGACTTCCTCGTCCGGCGTGAACAGCACGGTGATCGGCAGCGGCGTAGTAAAGGACGCGCGCGCCAGCTGGCGGATGGCCTCGAGGGAAAGGTAGTTGCCGCCCTTCATGTCGAAGATGCCGGGGCCGAAGCATTTGGCGCCTTCGCGCCTCCATTGCAGTTTTTCGATAGTGCCGACCGGGTGCACGGTGTCGAGATGGCCGGCAATCAGGATGCCGGGCTCGCCCTGCTTCGGATGCGGAAACCGCGCCCGAACGCAGCCGGCAAAGCCTTGCCGGCCGGCGATGCGCTCGATGGTCGCACCCATGATGGCCATGTCCCGGGCCGCAAGATCGAGCATGCGTTCGACCGCGGCCGCATCCCAGGTCGGGCTTTCGCACGCCACCCAGCTGCGCAGCCCCTGCAGCATGACCTCGGAGTCAAAGGGAAGATTGGCTGGGTTCATGGGTTACTCCCGGCTTTTGAAGTGTTCTTGAGCTGTGTCTGGGCTGTGGCTTGGACGGCAATATCATTACGAGAGGGAACCGCGGGCAACTTGTAAAGCGAAAACGCGCCGCCGGCCGATGGCGGCGGTCGCGCCGGGCCAATGCTGGCACGTTTCTGGCTTGTTGCTGCAGCGCTAGCACTACCGCCGACCGAGCCGTGTCAGGCTTGGCCGGTGGGGGGTCCTGTGCCAATCTTGCCCTTAACGGCCTGGATTGGCCGGAAGGGGCGGAGGGACATAGGTCCCGTGGAGGAGTAATAATGAACGTGCTCAAGAAAGCCATTCTTGCTGCCGCCTGCGCGGGCAGTCTTGTGGCCGCGGCGACGCCTGGCTTTGCCCAGACGACCCTGCGCGCGGTGATGCATTCGGACCTGAAGATCCTCGATCCGATCTGGACCACGGCCTACATCGTCCGCAACCACGGCTACATGATCTACGACACGCTGCTCGCACAGGACGAGAAGGGCGACGTCAAGCCGCAGATGGTCGAGAAATACGAGGTCTCGCCGGACAGCAAGACCTATACCTTCACGCTGCGCGACGGCTTGTTGTGGCATGACGGCAAGCCGGTGACGTCGGAGGATTGCATTCCCTCCATCAAACGCTGGGCAGCGAAAGACGCGCTCGGCCAGAAGATGATGAGCTTCGTCGAGTCGATCGACGCGGTCGACGCAAAAACCTTCACCATCAAGCTCAAGGAACCGACCGGCCTCGTCCTGCTCGGCCTTTCAAAGCCCTCGTCGAACGTGCCGTTCATGATGCCCAAGCGCGTCGCCGAAACGGACCCCAACAAGCAGATCGAGGATTTCACCGGGTCGGGACCGTTCGTGTTCGCCAAGGATGAATGGAAACCCGGCGACAAGACGGTCTACATCAAGTTCGACAAGTACAAGCCGCGTTCCGAGCCGCCGTCCAGCATGTCGGGCGGCAAGGTCGCCAAGGTGGACCGCGTCGAGTGGCGCGCCATTTCCGACGCGCAACAGGCGATCAACGCGCTGCAAAAGGGCGAGATCGACATGGTCGAGCAGCCCAGCCACGACCTGCTCGGGCCGTTGAAGAAGGACCCGAACATCGAAGTCGTGGTCTCGCCGATGGCGAAGGCGCAATACGTCTTCCGGCCCAACAACCTGCACAAGCCGTTCGACAATCCCAAGATCAGGCAGG
This sequence comes from Bradyrhizobium sp., assembly GCA_035575905.1. Taxonomy (GTDB): domain Bacteria; phylum Pseudomonadota; class Alphaproteobacteria; order Rhizobiales; family Xanthobacteraceae; genus Bradyrhizobium. The sequence continues at coordinate 194,191 of DATLXL010000036.1, forward strand.
CCCTGTGGTACGCCTTCAACCAGGAAGACTTCCTGATGGCGACCATCGGCGACGAGAACTACATCAAGGTCTGCAAGGCGCTGTTCATCTGCGATACGCCTTTTGGGTCGACCAAGGGCACGGAGGACGTTCTCAACTCCAACTTCAAGAAGGCACAGGAGCTGTTGAAGGAAGGCGGCTATGACGGCACGCCCGTGGTGCTCATGCATTCGACAGACTTGAAGGCCCTGACCAACCTGGCGCCGGTGGCGAAGTCGCTGATGGAGAAGGCCGGCTTCAAGGTCGACATGCAGTCGATGGACTGGCAGACCGTGGTCGCGCGCCGCGCCAAGAAGGACCCGCCCAACGCCGGTGGCTGGAATGCGTTCCTGACCGCCTGGGTTGCCGCCGACGTGATGAATCCGGTGTCGACCGGCTATCTCAACTCAAGCTGCGACAAGGCGCTGTTCGGCTGGCCCTGCGACGAAACCATGGAGAAGCTGCGCGACGATTTCGCGCGGGCCTCCGACCCGGCCAAGCAGAAGGAGATCGCCGAGGCGGTCCAGAAGCGCAATATCGAGATCACGGCCGAGATTCCCGTCGGCGAGTACGTCTCGCCGCTGGCCCTGCGCAAGAATGTCAAAGGCCTCGTGTTCGCTCCGGCTCCGGTGTTCTGGAACCTGGAAATCACGAAGTAAGGTGAGGGCAGCGGGCGGCGGTTTTACGCCGCCCGTCTGGTTTCGAGGGTCGGTCGATGTATGGTTACCTGTTCCGGCGACTGCTCGGCACGATTCCCGTGATGCTCGTCGTCGCTGTCTTCATCTTCCTGATGCTGCGCCTGACGCCTTCCGACCCGGCCGCCATCATCGCTGGCGACAACGCCAATGCCGAGCAGATCGCAAAAATCCGCAGCCAGCTCGGGCTCGACCGCCCCATGATCGAGCAGTTCGTCATCTGGTCCGGCAAGGTGCTGACCGGCGATCTCGGCGAGAGCTTCTTCTTCAAGAAGACGGTTGCCTCACTGGTCGGCGAGCGCATCGAACCGACGCTGTCGCTGGCGTTCTTCACCATCGTGATCGCGGTGCTGGTCGCCGTGCCGCTGGGCGTGCTGGCCGCGCACCGGCATGGCTCCTGGATCGACCGCGTCGTGATGGGCTTTTCGGTGCTCGGCTTTTCGGTACCCGTCTTCGTGATCGGTTACCTCCTGATCTACCTGTTCGCGGTGCATCTGAACTGGCTGCCCGTGCAGGGCTATCAGCGCATCGCGGAAGGCGTCGGCGGCTGGGCGCAGCGCCTGATCCTGCCCTCGGTGACATTGTCGGTGATCTATATCGCGCTGATCGCGCGCATGACGCGCACCAGCATGCTGGAAGTGCTGTCGGAGGACTACATCCGCACCGCCCGGGCAAAAGGCCAGATCGAGCGCAAGGTGCTGTTTCGCCACGCGCTGCGTAACGCGGCGGTGCCGATCGTCACCGTGATCGGGCTCGGCATTGCGCTCTTGATCGGCGGCGTCGTCGTCACCGAGAGCGTGTTCACGATTCCGGGGCTCGGCCGGCTGACGGTCGACGCGGTGCTTGCCCGCGACTATCCGGTGATCCAGGCGGTAATACTGCTGTTTTCCTTCGTCTACGTCATGATCAATCTCGCCGTCGACATGCTCTACACGGTGCTCGATCCGAGGATTCGCTACTGATGGCAGACCTGAGCATCGATACCCCGATTGCGGCAGCGCCGGCCAAGCCGGCCGCGGCAGTGCGCAACATGATGCACAATCCCGCCGTGATGTTCGGCGGCACCGTCATCCTGTTCGTGCTGCTGATGGGGCTGCTCGCGCCCTGGCTCGGCACCATCGATCCCACGGCGATCAATCCGATCGCGCGCAACAAGGTGCCGGGCGCCGAAATGACCATCCGTACCGATACCGGCGAGCGCATCAAGATGGTCGCCCGGATGGGCACCGACGGGCTCGGCCGCGACGTCTACAGCCGCGTGGTCTATGGCGCGCGCATCTCGCTTTTGGTCGGCATCTCCGTGGCGCTGATCAGCGTCGCCTGCGGGCTGTTCATCGGCGTGCTGGCCGGCTTCTTCCGCGTGCTCGACGCCATCATCATGCGCATCATGGACGGGCTGATGGCGATCCCCGCCATTCTGCTGGCGATCGCCATGGTGTCGCTGTTCCGCTCCAGCGTCTGGACCGTGATCGTCGCCATTACCGTGCCGCAGGTGCCGGGCGTGGTCCGCCTGGTGCGCTCGATCGTGCTCAGCGTGCGCGAGGAGCCTTATGTGGAGGCCGCGGTGACGCTCGGCACCTCGACGCCAAAGCTGCTGTGGCGCCACGTGCTGCCCAACACCATCGCGCCGATGATCGTGCAGGGCACCTTCATCTGCGCCTCCGCAATCCTGATCGAGGCCATCCTGTCCTTCCTCGGCATCGGCGTGCCGCCGGAAGTGCCGACCTGGGGCAACATCATGGCCGCGGGCAGGGAAGTGTTCAGCCTGTTTCCCCACAACATCATCTATCCCGGCATATGCCTCGCCATGACGATCCTTGCGGTCAACATCCTGGGCGATGGTTTGCGCGACACGCTCGATCCCAAGATGGCCAAGCGGGTATAGCGATGGCAGCTCCAGTCCTCGAAGTCGGCAATCTCGCCGTCGCCATCAAGGGGCTCGGCGACCGGCCGCATGCGGTGCGCGGGATCAATCTGTCGGTCGGCGCCAACGAGATCGTCTGCGTCGTCGGCGAATCCGGCTCCGGCAAGTCCGTCACCGCGCAGGCAGTGATGGGTCTCTTGCCGAAGAAAGCGATGGAGATCGAGAGCGGCTCGATCCGCCTCGAAGGCGAGGAACTCACCACCAAGTCCGATGCGGACCTGCGCGCGATCCGCGGCACGCGCATGGCGATGGTTTTCCAGGAGCCGATGACCGCGCTCAACCCGGTCGAGCGGGTCGGCGACCAGATCGGCGAGGTGCTGGAGGTCCACACCGACCTCGACCCGAAGGAGCGCCGCAAGCGCGTGCTCGACATTATGCGCGCGGTGCATCTGCCCGACCCCGAGCAGATGATCGACGCCTATCCGCACCAGCTCTCCGGCGGCCAGCGCCAGCGCATCATGATCGCAGCCGCGCTGGTGCTCGATCCGGCGCTTCTGATCGCGGACGAGCCGACCACGGCGCTGGATGTGACGACCCAGGCGCAAATTCTCAAACTCGTGCGGGAGATGCAGGGGCGCAAGAAGACCGGCGTGCTGTTCATCACCCATGATTTCGGCGTCGTCTCCGAAATCGCCGACCGCGTGGTGGTGATGCAGCTTGGCCGCATCGTGGAGCAGGGTCCGGCCGAGGAGGTGCTGCGCAACCCGCGCGAGGATTACACCCGCATGCTGCTGGCGTCGGTGCCCAGCATGACGCCGCCAAGGCGCGTGCCGGTCAGCGGCGCGGTCGTGCTGCAGACCGACAGGCTGTTCAAGACCTACGGCAAGCGCTCGCTGTTCCAGCCGCGGGCGCGGGTGGTCAATGCGGTGAACGACGTTTCGCTACAGGTCAGGCGCGGCGAGACGCTCGGTATCGTCGGGGAGTCCGGCTCCGGCAAATCGACGGTGGCGCGCTGCGTGGCGCGGCTGGTCGAGCCGAGCAGCGGCGCGATCAAGATCGACGGCTCCGACATCGCCGGCATGACGGAAGCGCATTTGCGCGCCATGCGGCAGCGGGTGCAGTTCATCTTCCAGGATCCCTACCGCTCGCTCAATCCGCGCCGCACCGTCGGCGAGGCCATCATCGAGGGCCCGATGAATTTCGGACTGTCGCGCAAGGAAGCGCTGGAGCGCGCGCGCGAACTGATGGCGGTGGTGCACCTGTCGCCCGAGGCGCTGGACCGCTATCCGCACCAGTTCTCCGGCGGGCAGCGCCAGCGCATCTGCATTGCGCGCGCGCTCGCCATGCGGCCAGAGGTCCTGATCGGCGACGAGCCGGTGTCGGCGCTCGACGTGTCAGTGCAGGCCCAGGTGTTGAAGTTGCTCGACGAAGTCCGCAACAAGTTCAATCTGGCGGTGCTCTTCATCACCCACGATCTGCGGGTCGCAGCTCAAGTCTGCGATCGCATCGCGGTGATGCAGCGCGGCGTCATCGTCGAGCAGGGCACGACCTCGGAAGTGTTCGCCGCGCCCCGGCATGAATACACCAGGGCGCTGTTCGATGCCGCGCCGGGTCGGAGCCGCGAATTTTTCGGCGCTGCCGCGCCGGCGGCCTGAAGCGCCAGCTTCAGCAGTGGCTGTCGCGGACGCTTTCCAGACCTTCGTTCAGAAACGATGGCACAGCCTGTTGTGGCTTGCGGGGATCCCGCGGCGGCCTGCGTTCATCCTTTTCGCTGCGCCGGGGTGAAATCTTCTCGATGGCCATGTCGTCCATGCTCCAGATTGCTGCGGGACAACATTCCGACTTGTCCAAGGTTCCCGCGAGTGAAGCCGCATCACGAACCGACGCGGAGCGGCGCGCCGAGTTTTCGCAGATACGAGATCACTGACAGAGCCGTGATCCGCCCGGTTCGGGGATTTTCCGACGGCACGTTCTCGATCTGCATCGAGAACGAAGCCGAGTCCGCCTCGACCTCGATCCGGTGCACGTTCCTTTCGAGAGACGGATCGGCCCATATCTCCAGCGTGGTCTTGTCCGGCCCGATGCCGGCCAGCGACAGCGCCACGGCGACGTTAAGGTTCGCGGGAAAGCCGACTGCCGCCTCGCGCGCCGTGCCGTCGAAGATGCGCAGCGGCTGCGTGATGTCCTCGATGCGGATGTTGTGTTCGGCAAGATAGGGCGCGCCCGCAAGGCCGCGGACCGGCTTACGCGTCACCATGCGCACCGAATGGATGTTGCCTTCTGCCGCGGCGGCGACCGCATCGAGGCCGAGCAGGGCGCCGGTCGGCACGACGATCTGTCCGCCATGCTCGCGTGCGAGACCAACCATGCTCGTTGACCAGCACGGCGCCGACGCTGAGCACGAGCACCGACTTGCCCTGGCGCAGGAACGGCTCGGCGATGGCGGGCAACAGGCTCGCCGGCGCGCATTCGATGACGAGATCGGCGAGCGGCTCCAGTTCGCCGATCGGCACCACCGGCGGCGGCTTGGCGAGATGAGCCAGCCGCGCCGCAGCCTTGCCGCGATCTTTGGCCGAGACGGCCGACAGCGTGCAGCCGGGGATGCCGCGATCGAGCGCCTCCGATATCTTCAGGCCGATCGCGCCGAGGCCGGCGATGGCGATCCGGATCGGGGCGGCGCCGCGACGGGGCGCGGCGGTTTCATGCTCGTTTGGTGCAACCTGTTTCATGTCGGGGTTGATCCCGCTTCTGGTTCGGATAGCATTCGTCCGATCGCATCATGACCGAAAACAACAATTCGCGCCCGGTTGCGCGCAATCAAGGGGAAATCCGCCATGGCCATTTCGCTGTACGACATGAGTGTGCCGACCTATCTGCAGACGCTGGGCGCCGTGTCGGGTTTTCTGGAAAAGGGCCTCGCTTATTGCACGGAGTGCAATGTCGAGCCGGGCCAGGTGGTGGCGCACCGCCTGTTCGAGGACATGGCCCCGTTCAGCTTCCAGATCCGCTCGGTGGCGCATCATTCCTGGGGTGCCATGGAGGCGCTGAAGACCGGCGTGTTCAATCCGCCCGGCATGGGCGAACCGCTCGACTATGCCGGGCTGCAGAAGCTGGTGGCCGATACGCGCAGCAATATGGAGGCTTTGAAGCCGGAAGACGTCAACGCCCTCGAAGGCAAGGACGTCGTCTTCCAGTTCGGCGAGACGAAGATCCCGTTCACCACCGAGAACTTCGTGCTGTCTTTCTCGCTGCCGAACTTCCATTTTCACGCGACCACCGCCTACGACATCCTCCGCTCCCGCGGCGTGCCGATCGGCAAGAGGGATTACATGGGGCGGTTGCGCATCAAGAGGTGAACAGATGTCGTGGCAAGTCTGCACGTCCCTTCGTCGTGAAGATTGCAGGGGCGCGATCTGTTCAGCCCCGCAGTTCCAGACATTGAAGCTTCGGCGCCGTATCGGGAAGCTTCGGGCGATGCGCGAGCCATTTTTTTTCGGGCTCGCAACCGGGCGCTGGTCGTGAAGCCGAGGGCGCGGAATTGCCTTGATCGCCGGGACAGAAAGGTCCAATGGACAAACATGCCGGACATTGCCTTGCGTTACCTGGTTCTGCTCGCCGCACTTCAGCAGCTTGTGTTCCCTTTTTTCGTCAATCCCTTTTCGAGCGGCGAGAATCCGCTGCGAGCAAACGTTCCATCGCAATTGGAGCCGGCGGGCTACGCCTTTGCGATTTGGGGACCGATTTACCTGCTGGCGGTCGCATACGGAGTCTGGCAGCTGACGTCGGTCTCCGCCGGTACGACGGCTTCGAAGGTCGCGCCTTTTGCGCTCGTTCTCTATCTCGGATCGAGCGTTTGGCTGTACCTCGCGAAATACGGTCCTCTGGTAGCAACCATTCCCGTTTTGGCGGTCATGGCGATTTGCGCGACGATTTGCTTGTTGTTCGTTCTCCGGCATGAGAACAACGCGGGTGCCGTCCCCTGGGTCGCTGTGCTCCCGTTTGCGCTGTATGCCGGTTGGACGCTATGCGCGACATTCGTAAATTTCGCAGAGGTCGCGCCTGCCTACGGCTTCAACCGCTTCGGACTTTCCGTGGCGGGTTTCGCGCTTTTGTCAATCGCGGCCGCATCTGCGCTGGCTGCTTCGCTGGTGTGGTACACCCAGGCAAACATTGCATTTGCGGCTACCATAGCGTGGGCTTTCGCGGCGATCGCGGTTGCGGGTATCCAACGCCAAGCTGATGGATCGGTAGTCGCTGCGTCTCTCCTGGCGTGCGGGTTTATCCTTGCTCTCGTTGTTTACATTCGGCTTGCTGCAAAGCCCTGAGCGATTTGGCACTCCTGCGATCTGCGCGTGTACGTTCGGCGATGGCATTCGGATCACCGCGCCAAATCTTTTTCAAGCCGGATGTTTTCGAGTGACGCCTCAGTGATCCAAGCGCCGCTTGCCTGCGTATCGGTACGGTCAATACGACCTAGCATGCCGATCAAGGGAGCAATCTGGTGAACAAAGCAATTCGATTTACAGCGGCCGGCCTGGCCATGCTTGCTGTGTCATTCAGCTCGGGAGCCGCAAAGTCTGCGGATATCGTGGACACGGCAGTAGCGGCAGGTTCCTTCACGACACTCGTGACCGCCGTGAAGGCCGCGGGCTTGGTGCATACTCTGAAAGGAAAGGGGCCGTTCACCGTGTTTGCCCCGAACGATGCCGCGTTCGCGAAGCTTCCGCCCGGAACGGTGGACGGCCTCCTGAAGGACAAGGCCAAGCTTGCCCAAGTACTCAAGTATCATGTGGTGCCTGGCCGGGTTAAAGCAGCCGACCTGGCCGGCAAATCGATTTCGGTGAAGTCTGTTGCCGGGCCGGCGTTGAATATCAACGGCAGCGGGATTGGCGTTCGTGTGAACGATGCGCAGGTCATTCAGCCGGACATCGAGGCTTCCAACGGGGTCATCCACGTGATTGATTCGGTGCTGCTGCCGCCCGCGAAGAAGCGGCACTAGCTTCGAGCGTCGCTTCCGCAACTGGCAGGCACCGCTGTCAATTCAACCAGGTCCCGGGACCGTTCCGAGCCTTCTCGGCTGGCGGTCCCGGGGGCAACATCGTTGCTTTCCCCGCGACGGTTTGAACGACGAGATGGTCTATCGCGGAAACGAGATCGATTCCATGGATCTCGTTCGTATTCCGCAACCATCATACGAGTGATCTGGAGTTCAATGCGTAGCGTCTACGTGTCCATCACCGGGTTCCGGCTCAAGAGTTGGCGCTACTCGCCGTTGTTCTGGTGGCACACATTTCGCTCGATCAGGCAGGCACGCCGATGCCGGGGCAATTTGCGTGTTGAGGCCCGCAGGATCAGGGGCGTCAATCATACCCTTACGGTGTGGATCGATGAATCTGCCATGCGCAGTTTTTTGGATCAGGGCGCGCATTTGAAGGCCATGAAAATCTACCGCAGAATTGGCGTCGGCCGAACCCTGGGCTTTAACGCGCACGAACCGCCGGACTGGGAACTGGCCTTGCAACGATGGATTACCGAAGCAAGGGAGGTCTGACTGCGTTGCGATCCCGCTCCAGCCGCCAGACTGTAGAAAGTTGAACGCCCGCCCGGCGTCAAGAAACCCTTGCATTGTCGGCACAGAACGCTTTCCGGCTCGATAGATTGCAGGCAGCCGCAAAGAGCTGGTGCGGGCGGTGGGACTCGAACCCACACGACGTTGCCATCGAGGGATTTTAAGTCCCTTGCGTCTACCAGTTCCGCCACGTCCGCATCTCAGGAAGCGCGCGATATCTAGCGCGTTTGGCGGCCGCAAGGAAATGGGATATTTGAAAGGAAAGCCCGCGCTTTCAAGGTTTTAGGGGACATTTCGCTCGCGGGGGATGAGTGGGCGGGAGAGGCTCGCTTCGCCGCCGCAAAGCCTCAATCCCGACACGGGGTGCTGCTTTAGGCAATCTCAACGTCCTCGCTCTACCAAGGTCGGATGCGCTTTTCGTTACCTTTTCGCCTGCCATTGTCGCGCGGCCGCGCCGCTGCGGTGCTGGCGCTTGCGCTGGTCCTGCCGGGCTGCGCCAGCATGAGCGACGACGTCAGTCTCGCCTTTGCCGATCCCGCCAGATACGACCTCTACGACTGCAAGCAGCTCGAGCCCGAGCGCCGGCGGCTGGCGGCGCGCACGGCCGAATTGCAGGGGCTGATGGCCAAGGCGGAAACCGGAGCCGGCGGCGCCGTGGTGGCGGAGGTCGCCTATCGCAACGACTATATCGCCACGCGCGGGCAGGCGAAGCTCGCCGAGAACGCCTGGCAGAAGAACCACTGCCGCGAGACCCTGCCCGGCGAGGCCATGCCGGTGGCGCCGCGGCCGACGCCGCCTCCTGCGCCTTCGCGCGCCGGGCGTTCGGTGTATTGAATCCCCGGGACACCGCTACGGAACAACGTCGTGATGCCCGGGACATTTCCCGCGGAGACGCGCTTCGCGCCTTGGCCCGCGCATGGCGACAACCTCTGTGCGTTCATGAAATCCGCCAGTCGTAGATCCAGTCCTGCTGCGACAGCATGTTCTTGCCGCCCATCACGCGGATGAAGAGGTCGCGCGCGGCCGCGATCGGCCCGCTCATGTGATAGATGCGGCCCTGCCGCGCGGCGAGGCGCTGCATGCGCGCGACGCGGCCGCGGCGCTGGCGTGCGTATTTCTTCAGGGCGGCGGCGACGCCGGCGGCATCGCTGGCGCCTTCGGCAAGGCACTTTGCCAGCACCGCGCCGTCCTCGATCGCCATGCCGGCGCCTTGCGCGGCAAAGGGCAGCATCGCGTGGGCGGCGTCGCCAAGCAGCGCGATCTGCCCCTCATGCCACTCGCCGTCGCCGGGCAGGGTGAACAGCGCCCAGCGCTTCCAGTCGTCGACCGCGCTGGCCAGCATGCGCGCCGTGGCCGGCCAGCGCGCGGTGGCAAAGAACTGCTTGATCTCGTTGGCTTCACCCGGCGCGCTCCAGCCCGGCCTGTTCCAGGTGCCGGCGACGATCGCCACCACGTTGATCTGGCGCCCGCCCGAAATCGGATAGGCGACGAGATGCGCGTTCGGCCCCATCCAGAGCTGCACGCGGGGCGCGGTGTATTCGCGCGGCAACGCCGTCGCCGCCAGCGTGCCGCGCCAGGCGATCAGGCCGGAGAACTTCGGCTGCACGTCCGGAAACAGATGTTGGCGCACCGACGACCAGATGCCGTCGGCGCCGATCAGCGCGTTGGCGACCTCCTGCTGCCGCGTCAAACCCTGGCGCTGCACGATGGTGAGGCCGCGCGCGTGCCTCGTCACGTCCTCGAACTGGCAGCCGAGCCGCAGCTCGACGTCGGGCGTGACTTCCACCTGCGCCAGCAGCGCCGCCTGCAGATCGGCGCGATGCACCACCCAATAGGGCGCGCCGGCGCGAAACGTCGCGGGCTGGCCGAGCGGCAGGCGGCAGATCTCGCCGCCGGCGCGCGCGCTCATGATGTTGATGGAGTCGGGCACCACCGCGCGGCCCGCAAGGCGCGGCTCAAGCCCGAGCTCGACCAGGATGCGGCTGGCGTTGGGGGAGAGCTGCAGGCCGGCGCCGGTCTCCTCCAGCTTCTCGGCCTTCTCCAGCACGACGGCGCGAAAGCCCTTTTTGGCCAGCGCCAGCGAGGCCGTCAGTCCTCCGATGCCGGCACCAGCCACGAAGATGGTGCGCGACACTGCCACGGAAAAATCAGGCGACCTTGTCCTTCAGCACGCATTCCGGCGGCCTGGCTTCGCCGGCCTTGAGGTCGGCGGCAAAGCGATACAGCGTCGAGCAGTAGGGGCAGATGATCTCGTTGTCGTTGCCGAGATCGAGAAACACATGAGGATGATCGAACGGCGGATTGGCCCCCACGCACATGAATTCCTGCGACCCGATCTCGATCACGGCTACGCCGGCATCGTTGTGGAAGTGCGGAACGACTTGGTCGGCCATAGAATGTTCACCCCGGGTAGAAATTGATGCGACGCAATCAAACTGCGGCAGCAAATCGAATTGTGCCGCGCACCATACTGAGGGGAACGGATGATTCCTAGATGCCCCGACGGCTCATGTGCTCATGCAAATTCGACACAATCTTGTCGTTCCCGGAAAGCCCTTCTTTCGTCGGGGCAGTTGTGTCACCAAAATGGCATCCCATCTTGAAGGCAGCAAAAGGAGCGCTTTTTTGCCGGGCAAACGGGCAAGGCTGAGTTGGGCGGTGGCATGCATGGCGGTGAGCGCCGCCGTGACGGCTGCGCTGTGGCCGCATGCCCGCGATGCTTTTGCCGTGCTGGCGGCGCAGGATGATCCGGCCGCGCTTTCCGCCGTGCAGGTCAATTCTGCTCTGCGAAACAATCCCGGCTTGATCCAGGATAACATCGAGGCTGCGCTCGCCGCCGGCGACGCCGATCTCGCCGGCAGCTTTGCCGAACTCGCAAAGGACAACAACGTCGCGCTCGGCGACGAGCTGTCGAAGCGGGTCAAGGACGCGGTGACCGAGGACGGTTCCTCGACGCAGCTCGTCAAGCGTTTTGCCACCGGCCTCGTCACCGGCAATGCCGACGATGTCGCCAGCCTGTCGGGCACCGTCGCCGGCGATCTGTTCGTGTGGGGCGACATCAGGGACATGGTGCGGGAAGCCAAGCACCTGGCCATGGGCGAGGACACCGATCATCTCATCCTCGGGCTTGCCACGGCGGGTCTTGCGGTCACGGCCGCGACCTACGTCTCCGTGGGCGGCGCGGCGCCGCTGCGCGCCGGGCTGACGCTGGTCAAGGACACGCAAAAGGTCGGCCGCCTCAGCGAGGGACTGGTGCATTTTGCCGGCCGCTCGGCGCGGGAAGTGGTGGATGCGCCGGTGCTGCAGAAGGCGGTCGCTTCCGGTTCCGTGCTGCGGCCGGGCGAGACCATCAGCGCCATGAAAGCGGCGTTCCGCGCCGAGAAGGCGGGCGGCCTGGTGCGGCTTGCCAAGGATGTCGGCCGCGTCGGCGAGAAAGCCGGCATCCGGGCGGCGCAGGACACGCTGAAGATCGCCGAGAATCCGAAGGAAGTTGCGCGCGCGGCGCGGCTTGCGGAGAAGAAGGGCGGGCAGACCCGCGCCATCCTGAAGACGCTCGGCCGCGGCGCGCTTCTGCTGGCGAACGGCGCGTTCGGTCTGGCGAGCTGGCTGTTCGGCATGACGCTGGCGCTGTTCGGCTTCCTGTCCTCGATCAAGGCCACCACCGAGCGGTTGACCTATGCCTGGCTGCGCCGCAAGAAGGCGCGCAAGGCGCGGCGGCTGGCCGCGGAACAGCAGGCCGCGCTGGCGGCTGTTCCCGCGGCGGGCTGATTTCGCGGATACATTCCTCGGCCGATCATTCCCAGCACGAACGGACCCTTTGATGCCGAGCTTTCATCACGGCGACGTGGAAATTGCCTATCTCGACGAAGGCGAGGGCGATCCGATCCTCCTGGTGCACGGCTTTGCCTCGACCAAGAACGTCAACTGGGCCTACCCCGGCTGGGTCACCGAGCTGAAGCAGCTTGGCCGCCGCGTCATCGCACTCGACAATCGCGGCCATGGCGAGTCCGCCAAGCTGTACGATTCCGCGCAGTACGAGATTGCCTTCATGGCGAGCGACGTCATCGCGCTGATGGATCACCTGCAGATCGACCGCGCCGACATCATGGGCTATTCGCTGGGCTCGCGCATGACGGCGGTGCTGGCCCTGCAATCGCCGCAGCGGCTGCGCTCGATCATCCTGGGCGGCATCGGCATCGGCCTGATCGATGGCGGCGGCCCCGGCGAGAACGTCGCCGAGGCGCTGGAAGCGCCGTCGCTTGAAGATGTCCGCGATCCCGTCGGCCGCACCTTTCGCGCGTTTGCCGATCAAACCCGCTCCGACCGCCTGGCGCTCGCGGCCTGCCTGCGCGGCTCGCGCCGGCTGATGACGCGCGAGGAGGCGGCCGCCATTCCGGTGCCCGCATTGATCGCCGTCGGCACCACGGACGAAATCGCCGGCTCCGCGGCGGCACTCGGCGAAATCATCCCGGGCTCAAGAGTGCTCGACATTCCGAACCGCGACCACATGCGGGCGGTCGGCGACAAGGTCTACAAGTCCGGCGTCGCCGAATTCCTGTCGGCCCGGCCGTAAACCCGGCGCTCGTCATCGCCGGAGAAGCTCCGGACAGCGGCAATCAGCACCACCAGGGTCGGCAGCCACGCCAGCCGCGCGCCATAGCGGTCATGCGGGCCGGAGATGACGGCGCACAGGAAGGCATTGCCGAGCACGGCGAAGCTGACGGTTGCCGCCAGCCACGTCAGGTCATCGAACCCGCGCCACCACCACCGCCAGGCGAAGATCGCGGCAGCAAGCAGCATCGACATCAGCGCCACCGGCACGTGGAGATGATTGATCGCGGTGAAGTCGAGGTGCTGGCGCTGCTGTTTTGCGGCACGCATCGGGCTCGCCTGGGAAGGGATATAGCGCTCGATGATGCCGTAAGTGTGCCCGAGCCAGGCATCGGTGCCTTCGCCGGTCGCCATCATCGTCAGTTGCTGCGCTGTTCCCTGAAGCGCCGCCCGAACCTGCCAGAGCGGATATTCGGCAAGCGAGCGCTGCACGATGTGCTCCATCTCCTCGTTCAATCCCGTGAAGCGGCCGAGCCTGTTGAACATGCTGTCGCCCCACAGGAACTGGTCGCCGGTGGCGGGAAGCGCGTTGCGATAGGGGCAGAGCTTCAGCTTTTCCGTCGCGCAGTGATCGCGCAGATATTGCGCGACGATGCCATCCTGCAGCAGGCGGCCGAACGTGACGCCATAGCCGCCGGGCGTCCAGGCCAGTTGCCCCGACAGCGCGAGGTTCGCCGCCAGCAGCATGGCCGCGCCGGCAACGAGCGACAGCCATCCCTGCAGCAGGCCGGCGCCGGAAATGCGCCCGCGCGACAGGAACCATGCGACCAGGCCGAGCATGCAGAGCCCCAGCAGCACCGCCGTCGTCGCGCTGTGGGTGGCAGCGGAGAACGCGACGAGGACGAACAGCGCGCATTTCTCGATTCCGGAAATCCGTTTGCCGTGCAGAACCATGATGTAGAGCGCCAGCACCGACAGTCCGGCGAAGATGTCGGTCAGCAGCATGCTGGCGAGAAAGGGCAGGGTAGTGGTCGCCACCAGCGCAGCGCCGATCCCGAGCAGCCGGTGCGGCTCGCCCACGCCGAGGACGCGCAGCGTCAGCTGCAATATCCAGAAGGTCGCGAGCGCCTGGATGCCGAGATTGATCCAGAACGAGGAGCCTTGGCCGAAATGCAGATAGAGCCCGAACACCGTCGACCGGCTTGGAACCAGATAGCCCTCGTACCAGCGCGCCAGGTAGCCGCCGGTGTCGAACTGGAGCAGCGGATAGCCATTCCAGATTGCGGGTGCGACCAGCATCACCGGAATGGCGATGGCGGCGGCCCAGATCAGGCCGGAGTCGGCCAGCCGGGTTCGCTGAACTTGCGCATTGCTGTGATGTTGCCCCATTTCGGTCAGCACCTTGCCCGGAACCGGACGGGTTCCGGAATCAGCCTATAGTCGCCTTTACCCGGCTTGAATTCCTGAAATGGCCGACCACTTGCAATGAACCGCCCGCCGGACCGGCTCTTAGGGGCAGATTTACTTTGCGAAAGCGGGCCCGGGACAGCGGAACGCCTGCCGTGTTATAAGAGAACACGAAAACAAGCGAGAATGAAGCATGAGCGTGCATCACGTCAGTCCGCAGGGTGGCAAGCTTGCAACCGTCGATCCGATCTGGGAACGGATCCGCAGCGAGGCCGAAGATATCGTCCGCCGCGAGCCGGAACTGGCCACCTTCATCTTCTCGACCGTGCTGCACCACGACCGTCTCGAACATTCGGTGGTGCATCGTCTTGCCGACCGTCTCGACCACACCGCGCTCTCCGGCGACCTGATCCGGCAGACCTTTGACGAGGCGCTGCGCGACGATCCAGACATCGGCAACGCCTTTCGCGCCGATCTCGTCGCCGTCTATGACCGCGACCCCGCGACCTCGCGCTTCATCGATCCGTTGCTCTACTTCAAGGGCTTCCACGCGCTGCAGACCCATCGTCTGGCGCACTGGCTCTATCTGAAGGGCCGCAAGGATTTTGCGTTCTACCTGCAGAGCCGCTCTTCGGCAGTGTTCCAGACCGACATCAACCCGGCCGCCCGTATCGGCCGCGGCGTCTTCCTTGACCACGCCACCGGATTCGTCTGCGGCGAGACCGCGGTGATCGAGGACGACGTCTCGATCCTGCACGGCGTCACGCTCGGCGGCACCGGCAAGGAGAACGAGGACCGCCACCCCAAGATTCGTCACGGCGTGCTGATCGGGGCGGGCGCCAAGATCCTCGGCAACATCGAGATCGGCCATTGCGCCCGCATCGCGGCGGGATCGGTCGTGGTCAAGCCGGTACCGCACAACGTCACCGTTGCCGGCGTGCCGGCGAAAATCGTCGGCGAGGCCGGTTGCGCCGAGCCCTCGCGCACCATGGACCAGATGATCAACGCCATCGGCCTCTGAGATCGCAGGCCTATGACGGGGCGTTGATTTTCCACACGTTTTGAACCGTTGTTTTTGGCCGATTTCGGCTGGCGGTTGGCGTCGTCTCGTCCTAAAACCTCGTCCGGAAAACAAAGATCCGATTGGAGAACTGCCGTGGACGTTCAGGAAGTCAGGAAGCTCGACGCCTATCTAAAGCGCGTGTTCGGCAATCCCAAGATCCGCGTCGTGCCGCGTCCGAAGAAGGACGATTCCGCCGAGGTCTACATCGGCGAGGAGTTCATCGGCGTGCTGTTCGTCGATGACGAGGACGACGACCGCTCCTTCCAGTTCCAGATGGCGATCCTGGAAGAGGATCTGGTGGAGTGAGACACCGGCGCTTCCGCCGTCATCGGGGTAGCTCGCGAGAAATCGCGAAGCAATCTCGCGCCGAGGCGGCGAAGCAATCCATTCGGCGGCTTGCGGCTGGATGATTGCTTTGCCCGCATGACGGACGCGCGCACCGCGCGCCCACCTATTTCTTCACATACATCTGCGCCGCCAGCCGCTCCATCGCATTCGCGACGTCGCGCCATTGCGACAGCCAGCTGCGCGGAAAACGGAAGGTGAGGTCGGCGCCGTCGACGCGGCGCTCGCTCAGGCACATGCCGGGGGTGGCCGCATCGCGCGTGCAGCGCGCCGACAGCGCCGGACTGCTGGCGGCGAACATTTCCTCGCCGCTGTAGGGCGAGCCTTCCTTGAAGACGCGCATGATCAGCCCGTCCTCGACCAGTGTCGGAGCCTGCTCGAGATAGCGCGGATAGATCGTGCGCACGCGCATGTCGGGCGCGAGCGTATCCCGGTGCGCCGCGATCGACACGAAGATGCGGTCGATAGGCTGCGGCGTCTCGTCCACGGTGTCGGCGCTGACATGCTTTGGCGCTTCCGGCGGCTCCAGCGAGGGAAAAATGAAAGCGAGATCGACGCGCTCCTGCGGCCCGGAGTGGCGCTGGATCTTGCGGCGGATCGCAGCCGCCGGCACGTTGAACAGCGTGCCGCCGACGCTGACCGGAATCCGCGCCGGCCCGCGCGCCGGATCGGTGCCCCAGGTCGGCCACAAGAGATAGGCGACCAACACGATACTGCCGGCGGCAAGGCCGCCCGCCGTGGCGATCGGGAAGAGATGCGCATGCCGCTTCCTGCGCGAGAAGCGGGTGAAATGCCGGGCCGTCGATAGCGGTGTCATGCGCGGGGCGATCGCCGGGATGTTTCGAATCACCTGGCGAATATGCCACGGGCGAGGGCGTTTCCCCATCGCTCCGCAATGCGCGCGGAGACGATGACCATGCGAGGGCACTAGCGCTGTTAACCCTTAATTAAGGATAGTGTGGCGGAGGGCTGCGGATTTTGCGAGACAGCCTGCGCGTTTCCTCGTGGGGTGTGTGTAGCGTCGATGTCGCCTGAAGCGTTGAACTCCTTTTTCTTGCTTGCGATCGGCTTTTCCCTGGCCGGGGCGCTTGCCAGCGGCTACCAGCTGTTTGCGCTGCGGCCCGCCGGCTTCGGCCTGCTCAATGCGGGCGTGGTACCGAAGGCCTTTGCGGCCGTGCCTTTCCTGGTGTTCGCGGCGCCCTTCATCATCATGCGCAACACGCTTGCCGGCGCCAGGCTGGAGCGCCGCCGCTTCGAATTCGTGATGATGGCCACCATCATCGCGGGCTTCTGGAGCCTGATGTCGGGAACGTTCTTCGTGATGACGCTGCGCGCCGCGGGCGTGCTGGCCTGACCTTTTTGGTTATGCTTATGTCTCCTGCGAACGGGAGACTTTCATGACGATCTACGAGCTTGACGGGCAGGGGCCCGATCTTCCCTCGGACGGAAACTACTACATTGCCGACACCGCCGTCGTGATCGGCAAGGTGCGCCTGCTGCAATCGGCTTCGGTCTGGTTCGGCGCGGTGCTGCGCGGCGACAATGAGTGGATCGAAGTCGGCGAGGGCTCCAACATCCAGGACAACTCGACCTGTCACACTGATCCGGGCTTTCCGATGGTGATCGGCAAGAACGTCACCGTCGGCCACAACGTCATCCTGCACGGCTGCACGCTGGAAGACGACTCGCTGGTCGGCATGGGCTCGATCGTGATGAACGGCGCCAGGATCGGCCGCGGCGCCGTGGTCGGCGCCGGCTCCGTCATCACCGAGGGCAAGGCGTTTCCCGAATATTCGCTGGTCATCGGCGCGCCTGCCCGCGTCATCCGCTCGCTGTCGCCGGAGCAGGCGGCCGCGATGGGGCGCGCCGCGAAATCATACCAGATCAGGGGCCCGCAATTCAGAAAGGGGCTGAAGAAGATCGGCTAGGTAGCGCCGCTACTTCTTCTTTCCGGCCCTGCCGGCGGATCTGGCTTTCCGCGCCGGTGCCCCGTTGCCGGCCGCGCTCTGCTTCAGCGCGTCCCTGAGATCGATGGGGATGCCGTGCTTCTTCATCAGGTCGGTGAAGGCCTCGTCCGCCAGCTCCTGAAATGTCGCCATGCGGTCGCGCGCCAGCTGCTTCAGCTTGGCCGCGGTGTCGTCGTCGAATTCGATCAGTTTGCGCACGCAGGATTCCTTGGCTCTGTATCGCAACGGAAATTCGCCACGGAGCATCGACCGCGGTCCCGGCGGCGGCAAGCGCGGAAATGCGCGCAGCCGCGGCTGCGTCGGCCGCAGAGCTGGCGCGCTTTGACCTGCTACTTTAGTCGTAGTACCCTGCCGGCAAATCCGCGTCCGCGTGCCCGTTGAGGCATCGCAGCTTGATGCCTAGAGGGTAAGTTGGCCACGCTCACAGTCCCAGTCCTGACCCTGGTCTTTCTCAGCGTCGTCGTCGGTTTGGGCGCCGCCTTTGTCCGGGCATTTTGGGAAATCGAACAGGTTGCGAAAGCGCGCCGCCCGGGTAACCGAGCCGGCTGATGCGCGGCGGCGCAACGCTGGCGCGCGCCGGTTCCGGGTGCGATCCGCTGCGGCCCGCGTTCAGGAGCCGGGCTTGAAATAGAAGTCGCCGGTCAGCGAGGAATGATCCCACGGCACCTGCTGTTCGTTGGTGGCCCGGATCACGTCGGCGCGCACCCGCGTCAGCATCGAGCGGACTTCAAGGCCGGGCGTGCGGATGTATTTCAGCATCGCCTGGGTGAACGGGCTGTTCCGCCCGGAGCCGTCAAGCGCGATGGTGTCGGGACTGGTGGCAAAGGTGATCAAGGTGCCGATGCCGGCATTGAGCTGCGCCAGGCCCTGGCCGACCGCCGACGAGCGCGAACCGCCGCCCATCGAGCGGGCGAGATTGCGCGCCAGCGGGTTGTCGCGGCAGGCATCGAGGAAGACGAGATTGATCCGCTTCTCGGATTCCATGTCTGAAATCACGGTGTTCACTTCGATCGCCTCGGTGCCGAGCGCCGACGGACGTTCGACCCGGGCATCGACGGGGACGAGATAGTTCCTGCCGGAGACCTGCATGCCGTGGCCGGCATAGTAGAACAGCGACACGCCGGCGCCGGGCAAAGCCGCGCCGAATTCGGCGATCTTGCCGCGCATCGTCGTGGAGGTGAGGTTGTAACCCTCGATCACCTTGAAGCCGAGCTCGCGCAGCGCGTTCGACATTTCGCGCGCATCGTTGACGGGGTTGGCAAGCGAAGGGACGTTCACATAGTCGGCATTGCCGATCACGAGCGCGACGCGCGGGCCGCGCTCGACGGCGTCGCCCGCGCGCGAAGACGGCGAAAGGCGCGGCTCGCTGCGCGGCGCCGGCGTGATGGCCGGCAGCGGCCCGCCGCCGGTTACGCTCGTTGCATCTTCGAGCGCCGCGAGCCGCTCGCGCGCCTTGGCGACGGCTTGCCTGGCGGTGACGAAATTGCCGGGCGTGCGCGACAGGGCGGTCGAGAAATCGAACCTTGCCTGCTCGATGTCGCCCTTCGCCTCGAAGGCAAGGCCGCGGCTGACATAGGCCGGCGTCGCCGCGGGATCGAGCCGCAGCGCCTCGGACAGGTCCATGATGGCGCGCTCGATGTCGCCGCGCTGCCGCCAGGCATCGCCGCGGTTGGCGAAGGCGGCGGCGAATTTCGGCTTCAGCCTGATCGCCTCGTCGAAATCGCGGATGGCGCGGTCGTGCTCGCCGCGCTGCTTGTAGAGGAAGCCGCGCGAATTGAAGTAATCGGCATTGCCGGAGCCGAGCCGGATCGCTTCGTCCAGATCGGCAAGCGCCCGGTCGGCATCGCCCTTGTCGGAATAGACCTGACTGCGGCCGTAGATCGAGCCGGCCTCGCGCGGATTGAGCCGGATCGCCTCGTCGAAATCGCGCAGCGCGCGGTCGTAGTCGCCCTTCATGCGGTAGGTGTTGCCGCGATTGGCGTAGAGCACGGCGTCGCGCGGCTGCAGGCGAATGGCATCGTCATAGCCCGATATCGCCTTGTCGTACTCCTTCATGCGGAAATAGACATTGGCGCGGTCGTTATGGGCGATGGTGTATTTCGGAGCGATGCTGATCGCCTCCTCATAGGAGCGGATCGCGCCCTCGTTGTCGCCCTTGTTGTAGAGCGCCAGCCCGCGGTTGTGATGCAGCACGGGATTGTTGGGCTTTGCCGATATCGCTTCGTCGAAATCGCGGATGGCGCGGTCGAACTCGCCCTTTGAGAAATAGGCGATGCCGCGGTTGTTGAAAGCGCCGGCCCGCATCGACGATTTCGAGCGGCCGCTGTTTTGGTCGATGATGCGGCTGCAGCCTTCGATGCGCGCATCGACGTCGCGGCCGTTGCAGTCGCGCCAGTCCGAGCCGCCGCGCGCCTGCGCCGCGCCGGTCAGCAGCGCCAGCGCAAACGCGGAGGTCAGGAAGCGCGAGCTGAATTTGCACATCTTAGCCGCCCCCGCTGGATGCCAAATGATGGGTCGAAGCTAGAACAAGAACCGGAAAAGTGTGAAACGGTTTTCCGAAAAGATCATGCTCAAACAACAACCTGAAGCGCGAAGATGATTCATCCAGATCTCGTCGCGCTTGGTACCGTGTTGCTGCGGTTCAACGGCTAGCAGCGACAGGGGAAGGCCTTCTGTGCGCCAGGTCACATTCGGGCGCCGAAAGTAAAAAACAAGGCCGCCAGCGCAGTATGACGCTAACGGCCTTGCCAGCCCCGGATATTGAAATCGGCTAGAGCCACCAACTGGCGTGCGCCATCCGGTGAACTGCAACTTGCCCCGGTTTTTTACGCGGGTATGTGAAGCAGTTCACACATATCCCAGAATCTTTAGGCCAATACGAAAAAAAAGCCGATTCGGGCGGCGGTCTGGCAGATTTACGAGTATTTGCAGTAGGTTAGCTGCGCGAGGGGCGCTTGCGCTGGGCGCTGCGGTAGACCTTCTTGCGGCTGGATTTGCGCACCGAAGGCGCGGGATCGTCGGCCCGCGCGCTGGCAAAAGATTGCTTCAGGCCATCGATTGATTCGGTGAGCGTCGTCACCTGTTCCGACAGCCGCTTGGTCTCGGCCTGCTGCGAGGCGAGCAGGCGCCGCACGGTCTGCAACTGGTCCTGGACCTGCTGCAACTGGTCGATCGATTCCTGCTGGGTGGCTTCCAGGCCCCTGGTCTTTTCAACCAGGTGTTCGGAGGCGGCCTGCGTGGCGCGGGCCTGCAGGGCGCGCGCCTGAACCACGCGGTCAAGCTCCGGCGAAGTGCCGGTGTAGGCGCGCCAAGCCGCGATCGCACCGATGCCGATCACGATCGCAAGCAGCGCTGTTGCACCGATGATGAAGGGCTGTCCGCCGAAGCGGGAAGTGGGGGAAACTGGACTGCCGCTGGGAAAATACCGGGGGGCGAGTTCGGTCATAGGACTCCGGGCCGCACCTGATTTGCAAGGCTGCGTGGGCTTAACACAAGCTCAAACGCTCTCAAACCCGTCATTTCGCCGAATCAGGAGAAATTCGGGAGCGAAAAAGGCCTTTGAATCGGCGCTTTGCGGCGGAAAAATGTTGACGGCGAGCGGCCCAGCCGACCGGCCGCGGTTTTGAGGTCAGCCGCTTGCGCATGGCGTCGATCCCGCTTTCGGCCATGTCGTGCTCCGCGTTGGGTTTCGGTTGCCGCTCCCGAAGGGAAAGGTGAATTCACAGCAGCCCGCGATAGACGCCGGGCTCGGAGCCCTCGATCGGCACCGCACCGACGGTCCTTGCATAGAATTCCGCAGGGCCGACGCCGCCGATGATGGCGTAACCGTAGCCCTTCGCCTTCATCGCTTCGAGGCAGTTGAACAGCAGCGCCCTGCCGATGCCGTGCTTCCGTTCGTTCGGCTCGACGCCGGTCGGCCCGAAGAAGTTCGGGCAGGTCGCATCGTGGCAGGCGAATCCCAGAATGGACTTCTGCCTGACGGCGATGAAGCAGGTGATCGGCGCCCGCGCAAACGCGACCTCCACCTCGCTCGCCCAGTGCTCGCTGAAATTCTGCCGCACCCAGCCGACCACCATGTGCTTTTCCGGCGCCAGCGCGCGCCGCGTCACGATCCCGGCCTTGCCAAGGCGCTCGTGCGCCTCGCGCGAGTCGGGCAGCGCATAGAGCTTGACCAGCATGTCCATCGGCGGCGGCGTTCCTGGCAATGGCCTCGATGCGCGATGCTAGATTTTCGCCGCGTTCGCCTCAAGGCGCACGATCACGCGCGGCAGTCTCCAAAAAGTTGCGGCCAGGCTTTGGGGGAAGCCTGGCCGCGCGCGAACCGGTCCGGGACGGGGAGGGGTGGGGATGTGACCGGGTCGCGTGTCTCCAATTTCCTTGTTGTCAGTGGTCGCGGGCGCTGGCGGTGGCAACCGCCGGACGTCCATCGCCGAGCGAGACCCAGACGTTGGGATCGCTCTGCGACTGGCGCTTGACGAAGCGGTAGCCGGTCTCGGTCCAGGCCAGGACGTTTTCGTTCTGGTTGTCGAGAACGAACTCGCCCTTGTCGGACTTCACCGTCAGCACCGCGTGGCCTTCGCCCTTCTTGTCGCGCACGACGGTGATCAGCAGGGCCTCGCGCGGCCATCCGGCATCGACCAGCATCTTGCGCTTCAACAGCACGTAGTCCTCACAGTCGCCGTAACCGTCGGTCGGCAGGGACCACTTCTCGATCACGCCCCAATGATCCATGTCGGTCATGGGCTTGATCGCGTCGTTGACCCATTTGTTGACGCGAACGAGATCGCGCCAGGCCGTCTGCGACATCACGATGTCGCGTGGTTGCGTCGCGCCGCCGCGGCATTCGGCCGGATTCTCGGCGCAGAATTCGAGCCAGCCGATCGGCGAACGCGTGGCGTCGCCGAGGCTGGCGTAGAGAACGTCGCCGGCCCCCGCCGGAACGCTCATCCCCAAAAGGATGGCAAGAACAGCCAGCCCTTTCCCCCGTCCCTTGAACAACATTGCAGCCCCCGTTTTTCTTGTTGGGACCACAACTCGCATAAAAGGATTTGCGCCGCCGCTAAACCGGCACCCCGAATTCGAGGGGAAAGCGTAGTGATTTCAGAACCATAATTGCGGCGTACTCGACTAAAAATTGAGCCGGTCGCAATCGATTCAAATTTTACGCATTAACCCGCCGGGGGCTGGCGGGGTTGGCGAATTTGCCGCCGAACCCGCGGCGTTAACCGCGGCACGGCCGCCCCGGCAAAGAAAAAGGCGGTATCCAAGTACTGGATACCGCCTGAACTGTCCTGAAAGCACGGGCGATGCTGCGCCCGCCGCTTTACCTCATGCTAACGCTCTCTTCGAGAGTGTCCGGGTCCTGCGGGTGGGTGAACTCCAGCGCAAAGCCTTCCTCGAGGTAGCGGACGACGCGGGCGGGCACGCAGCCGAGCCGCACCATCGACTTCAGCGGCGGCCGGGTTTCGGCGGCGACGGCCGAGCCGGACAGCGACAGGTCGAGGATGCGGCAGCTCATGCGCTGGCCGTCTTCCAGCGTCATCACCGCGATCGGGTTGCGCGGCAGGATGCGGTCGTGGCGGCGGTCTTCCGGCAAATTCAGGATGTCGCGGTTGGCGAGCCAGGTCAGCTGCGAGGCGAGCTTGTCGCGCTTGCGGGCGGTGGCGCTCACCGTCATGGCAAAGCCGTTGTCGATGATGCGGGTGATCTTGCCTTCGACGCGGCCGATATGGTCGAGATAGGCGATCACGCGGTCGCCGACATTGCCGATGCCGGGCGCCAGCAGGGCAAGGCCCCCCGGCGACATATTGATGATCTGGCAGGGAAACTCGCGCCGGTCCGGCAGCATGTAGCGGCCGAGCAGATGCACCTTGACGCGCTGGTAGCGCCGCCGCTCGTCGGCCGCGGGAGCCGGAGATTTCTTTTGCGCAAACGACATCATCGTCACCCGGCGCCGGATTTTCGGCGCCATACCGGACCCTACGGCCGATAGGGTTAACGATGCCTTAGCGGCGGTTGCACCCCTTCGCCTTTATTCAGGACTTTCAGCCGCAAGGCGCTGCGAAATCCCGATGCCGGGTGCACCGGGAAAAAATACACGCTGTGCGCATCATGTGCGGATTGCGTCGCGGCCGCCGACGGCTTCCGCGCCATCGCCGCAGGAAACAGCGGCGAATTGGTTCGCTGCGCTCCGCCCACATCCTGCGAAGACGTTCGTCACACCTGCGGCATCGCCTCTCACCATGCTCGCTACGCAGCCTGCATGGGAAGCATGCCCATGCATCATCCGCGGGGACTGTCCCAACGCCCTGTCACCGTGTAGGGTTAGAACCAATCAAAACAAGGAGTTTTGGCTCCAGGGGAGGCGTTCTGGTCCTATGGCGGATATCCGATACTTGGCGCCGCGTACGCTTGATGAAGCGATCGGGGCATTTGCGGCCGCAGGCAGTGCGGCGCGCATCCTGGCTGGTGGCACCGATCTGCTGGTGCAAATGCGTTCCGGCATGGTCAGGCCGGGCGTGATCGTCGATATCAAGAAGATCGCCGAAATGACCGCGATCGAGGAAACCGCCGATGGCGGGTTCCTGGTCGGCGCGGCCGCCCCGGGCATGGCGTTCGCCGAGCATCCGCGCTTCGGCAAGGTCTGGCCCGGTGTGCTGGAAGGCATCAACCTGATCGGTTCCAAGCAGGTGCAGGGCCGCGCTTCGCCCGGCGGCAACCTGATGAACGGCTCGCCTGCCGGCGACAGCGTGCCCGCGATGATCGCCGCCGGCGCCGCCGTCACCATCCAGGGGCCGAACGGCCGCCGCGAGATGAAGGTGGAAGAGGTGCCGGCTGGTCCCGGCCGCACCAATCTGAAACCCGGCGAGATTCTCGTCGGCTTCAAGCTGCCGCCGCGCCCGCCCGGATCGAGCGATGCGTACCTGCGCATGATCCCGCGCACGGAGATGGACATCGCCGTCGTTGGGCTTGGCGTCAGCCTCACCCTCAAGGACGGCGTCTGCACCGCCGCGCGCGTCGGCCTCGGCGCCGTCGCGCCGACCGCGCTGCTGGTCGAGCCGGCCGCGAAAGCGCTGATCGGCTCGAAGCTCGACGATGCCGCGCTGGAAAAAGCCGCGGAAGCCTGCCGCGCCGCCTGCCGTCCGATCGACGACAAGCGCGGCACCATCGCCTACCGCATCAAGACCGCAGGCGTGCTGCTCAAGCGCGCCACCGCCATCGCCGCCAGACGCGCGACGGAGAATTAAGAGACATGGCCAAGATACACGTCACCACATCGATCAACGGCGAGCCGATGGAATATCTGTGCGAGCCTGATGACACCATGCTCGACGCGCTGCGCGGCCCGCTAGGGCTGACCGGCTCCAAGGAAGGCTGCTCGTCCGGCGACTGCGGCGCCTGCAGTATCACCGTCGACGACCGCCTGGTCTGCTCCTGCCTGATGCTCGCCGCCGAGGCCGAGGGGCACGAGATCAGGACCATCGAGGGCATGGCCGAGGGCGAGAAACTGCATCCGCTGCAGCAGAAATTCCTCGAACATGCCGCGCTCCAGTGCGGCATCTGCACCTCGGGCATGCTGGTCGCCTCCGACGCGCTGCTGCGCAAGAACCCGAACCCGAGCGAGGAAGAAGTGCGCTTCTGGCTCGCCGGCAACCTCTGCCGCTGCACCGGCTACGACAAGATCGTCCGCGCGGTCATGGAGACCGCCGCTGAAATGCGCGACGGCATCAAGGAGGCCGCCCAATGAACCTCGTCACCGACAACAAGTGGATCGGCCAGCGCACCATTCGTCCCGACGGCATGGACAAGGTCACCGGCCGCGCGCAATTCGCCGCCGACATGACCATGCCCGGCCAGATCTGGGGCAAGGTGCTGCGCAGCCCGCATCCGCATGCGCGCATCAGGTCGATCGACACCTCGAAGGCGGAGACGCTGCCGGGCGTGAAAGCGGTGGTGACCGCAAGAGACATCGTCGACTTCCCGATCGAGAAGGGCGCTGTCATGCTCGGCATCCAGGACATGCGCTGGATGTGCCGCAACATCATGGCGCGCGACAAGGCGCTGTTCCCCGGACACCCCGTCGCGGCCGTCGCCGCCACCACGGAGGCGATCGCGGCGGAAGCCTGCAAGCTGATCGAGGTCGATTACGAGGTGCTGCCCTGGTCGATCGAGATCGAGGACGCCATCAAGCCGGATGCGCCGATCCTGCACGAGTTCAACAAGTGGGAAGGCAAGCCCTCCAACATCATGGGCCGCCTCGAGCACAAGAAGGGCGACATCGCAGAAGGCTTCCAGCAGGCCGACATCGTGATCGAGCGCTCCTTCACCACGCGCCCGGTGCACCAGGGCTATATCGAGCCGCATGCCTGCGTCATCTCGGTCGCGCCCGACGGCAAGACCGTGATCTGGAGCTCGAGCCAGGGCCAGTTCATGGTCCGCGCCATGACGGCGTATCTCACCGGCATCCCGCAGAGCGACATCCGCGCCATCCCCGCCGAGATCGGCGGCGGCTTTGGCGGCAAGACCATCGTCTATCTCGAGCCGGTCGCGGCGTTGCTCGCCAAGAAGTCCGGCAAGCCCGTGAAGATGGTGATGACGCGCGAGGAAGTGATGCGCGCCACCGGGCCCACCTCGGGCTCGATGAGCACCGTGAAGATCGGCGCGAAGAAGGACGGCACCATCGTCGCGGCCCACGGCACCTTCTACCTGCAGGCCGGCGCCTTCCCGGGCTCGCCGATCCGCGGCGCGGCCGGTTGCAGCTTTGCGCCCTACGACATCCCGAACCTGCTCTCCGAAGGTTTTGACGTCTGCTCCAACCGCTCCAAGGTCGCGGCCTATCGCGCGCCGGGCGCACCGATCGGCGCCTACGCCGTCGAGTGCGTGATGGACGAGGTGGCGGAAGCCCTGAAGATGGACCCGCTCGACTTCCGCCTGAAGAACGCCGCCAGGGAAGGCACCAAGGCCGCGCACGGCCCGACGTTCCCGCGCATCGGCTATATCGAGACGGTGGAAGCGGCCAAGAACTCGCCGCACTACAAGTCCGATCTCGGCGACGGCCACGGCAAGCCGCGGGGCAGGGGCGTCGCCTCCGGCTTCTGGTTCAACGCGGGCGGCGAGTCTTCCGCGCAGGTCAACATCACCGAGGACGGCAACGTCGTCGTCACCACCGGCCACCCCGATATCGGCGGCTCGCGCGCCGGCATCGCCAACATCTGCGCCGAGCTGCTGGGCATCGACTACAAGCGCGTCTCCGTCGTCATCGGCGACACCCAGACGATCGGGTTCTCCAACCTCACCGGCGGCAGCCGCGTGCTGTTCGCCTCCGCGATGGTGGTGACGCAGTCGACGGAAAAGATCATCCAGACGCTGCGCGAGCGCGCGGCCAGGATCTGGGACATCGACCCGGAAGCCGTGAAGTGGGAGCAGGGCGCCGCGCATCCGGTCAGCCCCAATGCCGGCCAGTTCGAGCCGCTGACGCTGAAAGAGCTCGCCGACAAGGCGCCCGCGATGGGCGGCCCGATCGGCGCCGGCGTGCAGCTCAATACCGCGGGCGCCGACGGCGGCTTCGGCACGCATATCTGCGACGTCGAGGTCGACACCGAGCTCGGCATCGTCCGCGTGATCCGCTACACCGCGGTGCAGGACGTCGGCCGCGCCATCCACCCGGGCTATGTCGAGGGCCAGCTGCAGGGCGGCGTCGCGCAGGGCATCGGCTGGGCGCTCAACGAGGAGTACATCTACAACAAGGATGGCAAGGTCGATAACCCCGGCTTCCTCGACTACCGCATGCCGGTGTGTTCGGACTTGCCGATGCTCGACTGCATCATGGTCGAAGTGCCGAACCCGAAGCACCCGCAGGGCGTCAAGGGCGTCGGCGAAGTGCCGCTGGTGCCTGTCATGGCCGCGGTGGCCAGCGCCATCTACGACGCGCTCGGCATCCGCTTCTACAGCCTGCCGATGTCGCCGCCGAAAGTGAGCGCGGCGCTCGATGCCGGGATGAAACAGGCGGCGGAATGACGACGTGGGGCGGATGAGCCGAAGGCGTCGCCCGCCGTTTCTTTCCACCGTTGCGGCGGGTTACGCCTTGCGGCTAACCGGCCCGGCAATCTGCAATTCCGGTTGCCGGTCCTCATGAAGCGCATCTGGACGATCATCGGCGTCGCCGACGTGCCGCGCAGCTTCGGCTGGTACCAGTCGCTTCTTGGCCTGCCGGAGACTGCACCCGCCCACGACTATTTCGGGCAAATCGTCGATACGGACGGAACCGTGCTGCTCTGTCTTCACGCATGGGGCGCGCACGAACATCCGTCACTGACAAGTCCGGATGCCGCTTCGCCCGGCAATGGCCTCTTGCTGTTCTTCCGGGTCGACGACCCCGACGCCGCTTTGTCGCGGGCCCGCGCGCTTGCATGCCGGCTGGAGGAGGAGCCGCACGTCAATCTCAATACGGGAACGGTGGAGTTTTCGCTGAGGGATCCGGACGGATACTACGTCACCGTCAGCGCGGCTCACCTGTAGCAACCTCCTACGTACGGTTGAATTCGCCCGCCGCCCGCAATAGCCTTTCCCGAACCTGGGAACATTTCGCATGCGGCAGCCCGGCGACGGGCTCAAGCTTTTCATCACCATCCTTGTGCCGTTCGTCGTCATCTTTGGCGCGATCGAGCTCGGCATTCGGCTCTCTTCCAAAGGCCATCTCGCCTTCTACCGATCCGTGGTCGGTGACGTGCCGCCGCATGTGGCGATCTTCCAGAACCCGGCGACGCGGATCAGGAAATTCCAGTTTCCGGTCAACCCCCACACCGCCGATCCCTTCCTCGCCTGGAAGAACCAGGCCAATCTCCGCCAGGAACCGTATCTCACGACCTCGCACGGCATCTACTCGCCGCACGAAATTCCCTACGAGCGCGACGGCAAGCGCTATCGCCTGCTGATCCTCGGCGACTCCTCGACCGCCGGGCTTGGCATCGACAAACAGTCCGACACCTGGCCCCAGGTGCTGCAGCGCCTGCTCGGCGACACTGTCGAGGTCATCAACGCCGCCGTGATCGGCTATTCCACCGAGCAGGCGCGCGCCGCCTTGCAGCGCGAGTACTATAAGTACAAGCCCGACGGCGTCCTGCTCTATCTCGGCAACAATGACGGCTTCGGTTCCAGCGTGCCCGACCGCCGCCTGCTCGACGCGACGCAGGCCGGCAAGCCGTTCCTCGCCCGCGCCGACAGCTGGCTGGTCGATCACTGGGCGACCTATGTGTTCCTCAAGGCGGGCGCGAAATACGTCAACCAGGTCGCCTTCGACACCGACCTCGGCAACGAAGCGCTGAAACTGCCGCGCGTTCCCCTCGGTGAGTTCCGCGAGAACATGGATGCGATGGTGAAATGGGCCGAAGGGGCGGGCGCCGACATCTATCTCGTCGTCCCGCCGGTGCCGCTGGAATACCCGCCGCGCATCCTCGAATACGATTTCCGCCGCGCCTACGAGCCGGGCTTTGCCGGCAAGAACGGCTGCCTCGCGCCGGGCAAGTCGCCCGGCGAGCTGCTGCCGGCGCTGCTCGCCACCGACATCACCGCGCCGCGCTATCCCAAATACGACCTGCCGATCGGACGTTACGCCCATCAGGTGGTGAGCTGTTTCGACGGCCGCCTCGACGAGCAGCGCGAGCGCTTTGCAAAGCTCGTGGAGGGCGGCACGCAAAACGCCGACGCCTACAACAATTACGGCTACGTGCTGGCGCGGTCCGGCGATGCGCCGGGGGCGCTGAAGATGGTCCTCAAGGCGATCGAACTTGCGCCGAAGGTGCCGCACTTCCACTACAATGCCGGGCTGATCCATCGCCGGCTCGGCGACGAGACAAAGGCGCTGGCGGAACTGCAGGCCGCCATCAATCTCGACTTCACCTCGGCCCGCATCCAGTCGCCCTATGTGAGCGAGCTGAAGAAGATCGCCGGCAGCGACAGCCGCATCGTCCTGGTCGATGCCGGCGCCGTCTTCCGCGCCTGCGACAACGAAGCGCTGTTCGCCGACCACGTGCACCCCAACGAAAAGGGCCAGGCGCTGGTCGCCCGCATCGTCGCGCGCGTCGTGGCGGCGCGGCGCGCCGATGCCTGTGGCGCCACCGGCTGCGGCGGGGCAGAGGGGCAGGCGGTCTGCAGCAACTAACATGACCCGGAAAAGCGTGAAGCGGTTTTCCGAAAAGATCATGTTCAGACAACCTGGCGCGCGATGATTTTTCGTCCAGATCTCATCGCGACTAGCGTGGCGAACCCGCTGCCGGTCCGTCGCAGGCCGGCCTGTTTGACGATTTTCAGAATAAGATGTTGACATTTCCGCAAATCGGAAGTATCTTCGATTTTAGCCCGTGCCGCCACGAGGGACGATGCGCGATCGTCACGCAGCGTGGCACGGGTTGCGATGGACGCTTGCCGCGTCAGGTGTGGAGCGTGATCCCGGAAAAGTGGACTCCGGTTATCCGGCAAGGATCACGCTCAAATCAAGCACCGGACGAAACGCGGCGGCGTACGGCGAAATCGTGTGGTCCTGGCGCCGCGACCCTGGCGTCCATCCCTGCCGGCCCGTGCTGGCAGGGCAACGGTGACAACAAAGGCCGCTCACCGGGGAGAGTACGTATAAGCC
>DATLXL010000037.1:0-24586 GCA_035575905.1 Bradyrhizobium sp.
GGGCGGCGCGGCGGGCGCGGGTGGCCGGACAAACGCGACTGGTGCGGCAGTCGCGGCGGCGGGCGGCGGTGCGGCGGGCGGCGGTGCGGGGCGCGCGGGCGCGGCGGCCGGCGGCGGACCCTTCGCAGGCGGCTTCTTGTCGCTGTCGGCCGGCTGCGCCTGCGCGACGACGATGGAATCTGGTTGCGCCCAGGATGGCACGCTTGCGAATTGCATGGCCGTGAGGGCGGTCGTGGCAAGCAGTGCGAGGCGGAAGTTTGTCATGGTGATCTTGTTCCCCGGAAGGTTCTTTGCGCCGAAGGGCTCGGCACGATCGATCAACTGCCAGCGGTTGGGCCGCATTGTGGCGGCCAAAAAAACGCGGCGCTGTTTATTTTAACATCGCAACGACTTAACGCAGACGCCGTTCATGGCTCATTCAGCCGGTGCTTTCAACCCAGGTTCCATCTTGTCCGCTGCGGCGTGCGAAAGTCTGCTACGCCGCGGTATGATCGGTGGCGGGATTAGGCGTGCGCGGTCCGCCCGGTCCGCGCGACGGCGACTCCTCCGGCACCTTGCCGGGGAGTTCGTCGGGCGGCGGCGGGGCGCCGGGCTCGCGCACCGGTGGCGGAATTTCGGGATCGGGATTGCCGGGCGGAACGCCCGGCGGCGGCTCGGTGGGCGTGCCCGGCGTTGCCGGCGGAATTTCCGGCGGCTCGATCGGCATCACAGCGAGACCTTGCGGTTCTCGCCGATGTCGGGCCGCGTGTTGGTGACTGCAGCCGCCGCCATCTTCACATAGGAGATGACGGTGCCGGGCGAGTCCCAGAACTCGGCGTCATCAGGCGTGAACTTGAGGACGCGGATATTGGGATCCTCGGCGCTGTCCCACCACGCTTTCGCGGGCGTCGTGAACAGCTCCTTGATCTTGGCGCGGTCGTTGGCGACGACGGCAGTGCCGGTCACCGAAACGTATTTCTGCGACGAGGCGTCGGCGAACGACAGGTTGACGCTCGGGTTCTGCGCGATCTCATCGTCCTTGTGACGCCGCGCGTCGGTCAGGAAAAAGATCGTATTGATCTCGCGCTGGATATAGGCGCTCATCGGCCGGGCCCGCAGTCTGTCGCCGTCGCGCGTGACCAGCATTGCAAAGCCGATCTTCTTCATCAGCTCCCACGCGCGATCCACGTTGGCGGCATTGTCGTCACTCATGTTCCACTCCCATTGCTTCGGGGTGGTAACGGCCCGCCTGGAGTGATGTTCCCCGCGCGCCCGCGGCACGCGCCCGGCCGCGTCAGCTTGATCGACATCGCCTTTGTTTCTGCACTTGCGCTTCCCTGTGATTCGGGCGCATTCCGGGCTCTGACGTGATCTCGCCATGTTGCCGCCCCGATGCCCGTGGAAAGCTCATTGCCATGACCGCCCTCAAGATCATCTTCGCCGGAGCGGCGATAGGGACGCTGACGCTGGTTGCGGTACACCAGCACGCCATTCCGTCACCCGGAGTTGCCGCGCTCGAGCAACCGGACGAAGCGCCGGCTCCGAAGTCCGACCGCCTCGATGGTCTGGCCAGGCTGCGCGAGGAAATGATGCGTGCCGTGCCGCGGCAACCTGAGCCCGCCCCCGAGCCGCCACTGCAGCAAGCCACGCTTGGCGCGATATCCGGGGGCGCGTCGTTGACGGCTCACGCGGAAGTCAGCGACGTTTCTGTCGCAATAAAATCGGCGGCCTTGAGCCCCGCGGCTACGCAAACGGTGCCGGCTGCGCGCGATGACGTTGCGCCCGCCGCGGCGCCGGCGAATCAGGATTTTCAATATCTCATCTATTACATCTGGTCCGAAGTGCCGCCCGCCGAGAAACCGGCGGAGACAGTCTTGCGCGCGTTCAAGGACATCCCGGTCGGAACGCCGGTCGAGGAGATCAAGCGTGCGTCCGACGCGTTCGGTCTCGATTTCAATTTCATGAAAGCGGTTGCCAGGATCGAGTCCGGGTTCAACCCCAACCAGCGCACCGGCTCGTATATCGGCCTGTTCCAGCTCAGCGAATATGAGTTCGGCAAATTCGGCGCCGGGCAGATTCGCAGCCCGCGCGACAACGCCGTTGCGGCCGCCTACAAGGTGATCACCGAAGGCATCCTGTTCGAGTGGGTCACGCACCGGAAGCCCGACCTGAGCGATCTTTACCTGATCCATCAGCAGGGATGGGAAGGCGCCGCCGAGCACATCAGCCAGCCTGATCGCGTCGCCTGGAAATCCATGTGCGCCACCAGCGAAGGCAGGGAGAAGGGCGAGAAATGGTGCCGGCGCGCGATCTGGGGCAATACCCTTCCGGTGCTCAAGAAGGCGTGGAAATCGGTCGACAATGTGACATCGGCGGCGTTCGTCGGCATGTGGCGCACGCGGGTTGCTGAATTCTATTCGAAATACATGGCCACCGCCGCCGCAGAGGCGAAGCAGTAATCTTCGAGATCGTCGGTGCAGCGGCTAGCCGCGCACCAGCAGCGTGTTGCTGCGCGTCCTGCCTGATATGGCGTAGCCGCGCGCGACCATGTCGGCGATGCAGTCATCCTGCCATTCGTCTTTCGAGAGATGCTCGATGACGACCGCCTTCGGCCACAGCGACGGCGGCGCCGTCTTGAAGAAGGGCATCAGCACCCGGTCCTCATAACCCTCGACGTCGATCTTCAGCGCGTCGATATTGCCGGCGCCGGCTTCCTGGAGGATGCGCACGAGGCGCAGCGCCGGCACCCGGATCGCCTTGCCGGAAGCGATCCCCGATACGATGTGGCTGGCGCCGAGATTGTCGCCGTCGGTCTCGATCAGCAGCTCGCCGTCCTCGGCGCCGCTGGCGGCCCGCACCAGCTTCACCTGCTCGTAAGCAGAGGCGGCGTGGTTGAACGCCAGCCGCGCATGGGTGACCGGGTGCGGCTCGATCGCGATCACCTTGCCGCCGGCGCCGACGTCGCGCGCCAGCGCCAGCGCATAGGTGCCGACATTGGCGCCGACGTCGACGAACACGCCGCCCTGGCGCAGGTGGGCGCGCAGGAAGCCGAGCTCCTCGATATTGTAATCCGGATTGAGCAGCGCGCCGCGCTCGGTGGCGCTGCCCTGGTGGTAGAGCCGGAACGCGCCGCCCTGGTAGCTGACGTCGAGCGGGCCGGAGCGCAGCAAATCGAGCAGCCGCGACAGCATCGGCCGGAACGCGCCGCGCTTCAGTCCCGTGCGCTGCGCCAGTGCGATGACCGCAGCCTGCGCCGCATTGGGGGCCAATGCGCCGAACGGCGCCGGCGAGGGATCGTTGTCGGGCTGCAAGCCAAAACCTCGGTAGCGGAAACCGGCGCCTGCTTAGCCGGTTTTGCGGGGGAGGCCAACGACGCTTCTGCACCTTCTCCCAACGCGGCAGAAGGGTAGCAAAGCTCGCAGGACCTATCCCTCGGATGACGATCCGGCCGCCTTGTTCCGGCGATCGCGCAAGCAGCGCCCGAGCAGCCGGCGCTTGCCCTTGCGCGGGATCAGGTCGATGTCGCTGACGAGCTTTGCACCACCCTTGCGCCGCTCCAGTACGATCTTGCGGCTGTGGAAGGCTTCGAGCTCGGCGCGGTGGGCGACGCTGACGATGGTGGCCTTCGGCAATTCCTTCGTCACCATCTGCATCAGCCTGTCCTGGCTCTTCTCGTCGAGCGCGGAGGTCGCCTCGTCGAGCACGACGATGTCGGGATTGTGCAGGATCAATCGCGCGAAGGCGAGGCGCTGTTTCTCGCCGCCGGACAGCGTCTGGTCCCATGGCGCCTCTTCGCCGATCTTCTCCTTCAGATGGTCGAGCCCGACCTTGTGCAGGGCTTCGCAGACCTGCTCGTCCAGCCAGTCATGCTCGGCGCCGGGATAGGCGATGGCGCGGCGCAGCGTGCCCGACGGCACGTAGGGTTTCTGCGGCAGCATGAACAGCCGCCGGTCGGCATGCAGATTGACTTCGCCGCCGCCCCATGGCCACAGCCCGGCGATGGCGCGCACCAGCGTGCTCTTGCCGGTGCCGGATTCGCCGGCCACCAGGAGCCGCTCGCCCGCATCGATCACGACCTCGGTCTCGCCGACCACGGCGGTGCCGTCATCGAGAGAGACGGTGAAGTCTTTCAGTTCCAGCATCGCTTCATTCGTCGTCTCGCCGCGCTTGATGCGGCCGATCCCGTCGCCCTTCTCGGCGCGCTCGAGACCGTCGAGCGACATCATCAGCGAGGCGATGCGCCGCGCGCAGGCGTTCCAGTCGGCAAGCCGGGGGTAATTGTCGACCAGCCAGCCGAACGCGGTCTGCACGATGGTGAAGGCGCTTGCCGCCTGCATCACCTGTCCGAGCGTCATGCTACCGTCGAGGAATTTCGGCGCGCAGAGCAGGATGGGGACGACGGGAGCAATGAGGCTGGAGCCCTGCGAGACCAGCGTGGTGCGCATGTGCTGGCCGGCGAGGCGCGCCCATTGCTTCAGCACGTTGGAGAAATTGCGGTCGATGCCCTCGCGTTCCTCCTGCTCGCCGCCGAGCAGCGCGATGCTCTCGCCGTTCTCGCGCACGCGGGTCAGCGTATAGCGCAGGTCTGCCTCGGCCTGGTTTTTCTCCTCGGAGATCGCCACGAAGCGGCGGCCGATCACCGTGATCGCGCCCGAGGCGATGGCGGCGTAGAGCATGGCGGCGACGACGAGGAAGCCGGGGATCGTGATTTGCGATCCGCCGATCGTCACCGTAAGGGCGCCGCCGATGGTCCAGAGCACGATGATGAAGGTGGTCGCCGAAAGCAGCGCGCTGGTAACGCCCGCCATGAAGTCGACGGGGGAATCCGTCGAGATGCGCAGATCCTCGGCGATGCGGTATTCGGGGTTCTTGTGGTCGCCGCCGACCAGATTGAGCTGGTAGTAACGGCCGTTGGTGAGCCAGCGTGTCAGCACGGCATGGGTGAGCCAGCCGCGCCAGCGCCGCTGGATGCCCATGCGCGCATAAACCTGCGCGACGCCGAACAGCACGCTGCCGATCGCGAGCGGAAAGAACACCGCGGTGAGGAAATACACGCTCGCGGCATCGCGTTTCTCGATGCTGTCGAAGATCGCCCGGTTCCAGACGTTGATGCCGTATTGCAGGGCGACGGTGCCGACGATCAGGATGAGCAGCCCGATCGAGAACGGCCAGGCGAACCTGTCGCCGTTGCGGCCCCAGAAGCCGCGGGCGCTGATCCAGAAGCGCGTCAGGAGATAGCTCTTGCGCAGCGCTTCGGCCTCTTCCGGCGTCAGCTTCGGATCGGGCTCGACCACTTCCGGCGGCGGCGGCTCGACGACGTCGCCGCTCTCGTCGTCGATTTCGACGATCTCGGGCCTCTTGTCGGACTCTGCAGCAGATTTGCTCGCGGAAGCCCTGTCGGCAGCCGATGCGGGCTTCTTCGCCGGTGATGCGGTCTTCGCAGCGGATTTGGCCATGGCGCGATAACGCCAGGCAAATCAGAAGGTTCCACTTCGGAAACCCGCATGAGCCAACTTCAGCGGCGTCGTTTCCACCCGGTAAACATCGCCCGGATCAGGTTCTCCCGCTGCAGCACGCACATCCAGAGCACGCCGAGCACATGCACGACGACGAGCACCATGACGGCATCGGAGACATAGCTGTGGGTGTCCTCCACCCAGGGCACGCCGAAGAAACGCACCGTGGTCGACATCCAGCCGGTGACGGTGGAGACCGCCAGCAATAGCAGCAGCGCGACCAGCATTGCGGTGCCTGCGGGATTGAGGCCGCGATAGCGCCCGGTTCTGCCATGGCGGAGACCAGCGAGATAGGCCGGCACGACGCGCAGGCGGCGGCTCACGGCATGGAAGCGCGAGAAGCGCGTGCCGAACACGCCCCATGCGAGGCGGAGCACGATCAGGGCGATCACCGTGTAGCCGGCGATGCGGTGCAGGCTGTCGTATTTGCCCGGCGTGAACCATGCCAGCAGCACGAAGAAGGCGAGAGACCAGTGCAGCGCGCGCAGCGGCCAATCCCATACCTTTACCATGTCCGGCGCATGTTCCTGCGCCGGGGTGGTCGACGATGCGTCGTGCGATGCTAGGACCGGCTGCTGCACGCGAGAACCAGTGCCGCCTTACTTGGCGATGGTCTTCTTGAGGCTGAGGTCTTCGGGGCTGTAGAACAGCTCGTACAGCTTGCCTTCCTTGACGCCGTAGACTTCGTAGCAGGAGCCTTCGACCTTGGAGCGGCGCACCTCGTAGCCGGCCTTCTTGGCCTCGCCTTCGGCCTCGCTCGCCGGCTTCCACTTCGCCTTGTCGAGTTTGGTGCAGTCCTTGAAGCCGTCGGCGAACGCCGGTGCGGCGGCAAACATCGATACCGCGAGCACGGCCGCGACCTTGATCAGCGCTTTCATGAATTCTCCCTGGATGACACCGGCACGGACATGCCGCGAGCCGCGAGCCATAGCATCGGGCGTGTCGCCACTGACTTGGAATCGCTCTTAGAGCGATTCCAATCAATCCAGAATCGACCGCGATTTCCGTGTGCGTGCGCCTGGCCGCGATGCGGCCTAAAGCCTCAGCAGCCGCTCAGATCTGCCGCTCGACCATCTTCAGCTTGAGCTCGGCGATCGCCTCGGAGGGATTGAGTCCCTTCGGGCAGGCCTTCGCGCAGTTCATGATGGTGTGGCAGCGGTAGAGGCGGAACGGGTCCTCGAGATTGTCGAGCCGCTCGCCGGTGGCCTCATCGCGGCTGTCCGTGACCCAGCGCGTCGCCTGCAGCAGCGCGGCGGGGCCGAGGAAGCGGTCGCTGTTCCACCAGTAGCTCGGGCAGGAGGTCGAGCAGCATGCGCACAGGATGCACTCGTAGAGGCCGTCGAGCTTCTCGCGGTCCTCGTGGCTCTGCCGCCATTCCTTCTGCGGCGTCGGTGTGCTCGTCTTCAGCCAGGGCTCGATCGAGGCATATTGCGCGTAGAAGTTGGTGAGATCAGGCACGAGGTCCTTGACCACCGGCTGATGCGGCAGCGGATTGACCTTCACCGCGCCGCCGGCGCCGACGTCGTGCATCGACTTGGTGCAGGCGAGCGTATTCTGGCCGTCGATGTTCATGGCGCAGGAGCCGCACACGCCCTCGCGGCAGGAGCGGCGGAAGGTCAGCGTCGGGTCGATGTGGTTCTTGATCCAGATCAGCCCGTCCAGCACCATCGGGCCGCAATCATTGATGTCGACATGGTAGGTGTCGACGCGCGGATTCTTGCCGTCGTCCGGATTCCAGCGATAGATGCGGAATTCGCGCGTCTCGGTGGCGCCCGCCGGCTTCGGCCAGGTCTTGCCGCCGGTGATCCTGGAATTCTTGGGAAGCGCGAATTCAACCATTTCAAAGGCCTCTCGTCGCCGCTCAATACACCCGCGCCTTCGGCGGGATGTACTGCACGTCGTTGGTCATGGTGTAATTGTGCACCGGGCGGTAATCGATCGTGGTCTTGCCGCGTTCGTCGATCCACGCCAGCGTGTGCTTCATCCAGTTCTTGTCGTCGCGCTCGGCAAAGTCCTCGCGCGCGTGCGCGCCGCGGCTTTCGGTGCGGTTGGCGGCCGAATTCATCGTCACCACCGCCTGCACGATCAGATTGTCGAACTCCAGCGTTTCGATCAGGTCGGAATTCCACACCAGCGAGCGGTCGGCCGTTGAAATGTCGCCGATGCCGCCATGCACCTTGTGGATCAGGTTCTGGCCTTCGGACAGCACCTCGCCGGTGCGGAACACCGCGCAATTGTTCTGCATCACATGCTGCATGGAATCGCGCAGCTTCGCCGTCGGCGTGCCGCCGGAGGCGTGGCGGTAGCGGTCGAGCCGGCCCAGCGCCCGGTCGGCGGAGTCCGCCGGCAGTTCCGGCTGCTTGCTGTTGGCGGTCAGCTTTTCGGCGCAGCGCAGCGCCGCGGCGCGGCCGAACACCACGAGATCGATCAGCGAGTTGGAACCGAGACGGTTGGCGCCGTGCACCGAGACGCAGGCGGCCTCGCCCAGCGCCATCAGGCCCGGCACGATCGCATTGTCGTCGCCGTTCTTCTTGGTCAGGACCTCGCCGTGGAAATTGGTGGGAATGCCGCCCATGTTGTAGTGCACGGTCGGCGTGATCGGGATCGGCTCGCGGGTGACGTCGACATTGGCGAAGATCCTTGCCGACTCGGAAATGCCGGGCAGCCGCTCGTGCAGCACCTTGGGATCGAGATGGTCGAGGTGCAGGAAGATGTGGTCCTTCTTCTTGCCGACGCCGCGGCCCTCGCGCATTTCGATGGTCATCGCGCGCGAGACGACGTCGCGCGAGGCGAGGTCCTTGGCCGACGGCGCATAGCGCTCCATGAAGCGCTCGCCCTCGGAGTTGACGAGATAGCCGCCTTCGCCGCGCGCGCCCTCGGTGACGAGGCAGCCCGAGCCGTAGATGCCGGTCGGGTGGAACTGGACGAACTCCATGTCCTGCATCGGCAGGCCGGCGCGCAGCGCCATGCCGCCGCCGTCGCCGGTGCAGGTATGCGCCGACGTGCAGGACGCGTAGGCGCGGCCGTAGCCGCCGGTCGCCAGGATCGTGGTCTGGGCGCGGAAGCGGTGGATGCTGCCGTCATCGAGCTTGATCGCGACGACGCCGCGGCAGGTGCCCTGGTCGTCCATGATCAGGTCGATGGCGAAGAACTCGATGAAGAATTCGGCCGAATGGCGCAGCGCCTGGCCGTACATCGTGTGCAGCATGGCGTGGCCGGTGCGGTCGGCGGCGGCGCAGGTGCGCTGCGCCTGGCTCTTGCCGAAGTCGATCGTCATGCCGCCGAACGGCCGCTGGTAGATCTTGCCGTCCTCGGTGCGCGAGAACGGCACGCCCCAGTGCTCGAGCTCGTAGACGGCCTCC
Source organism: Bradyrhizobium sp. (assembly GCA_035575905.1). Lineage (GTDB taxonomy): Bacteria > Pseudomonadota > Alphaproteobacteria > Rhizobiales > Xanthobacteraceae > Bradyrhizobium. Next base: position 8,858 of record DATLXL010000037.1, read on the forward strand.
GGCGCGTTGCGCACCATGTATTCGATGGCGTCCTGGTCGCCGAGCCAGTCCGACCCCTTGACAGTGTCGTACATGTGCCAGCGCCAGTCGTCCTTGTGCATGTTGCCGAGCGAGGCCGAGATGCCGCCCTGCGCCGCCACGGTGTGCGAGCGGGTCGGAAACACCTTCGTGATGCAGGCGGTGCGCAGGCCCGCCTCGCTGCAGCCGACCACGGCGCGCAAGCCGGCGCCGCCGGCGCCGACCACGACGACGTCGTAAGTGTGGTCCTCGATCGGATAGGCCTTGCCGTTGGTGGCCGGCCCGCTGCCATTTGCGGCTTTTCCGTTGCCGTCGGCAGCCATTGAAGGAGCCATGGGGCTAAACTCCTGAGGATAGCTTCAAGATGGCGTAGATCGACGCCAGCGCCACCGCGAAACTGAAGAAATTGTTGGCGATCACGCAAACGAGCTTGGTCTTCTCGCCGTGGATATAGTCCTCGATCACCACCTGCATGCCGATCTTCATGTGCCAGGTGCTGGCGATGATGAACAGCAGCAGGATGACGGCAATCGGTATCTGCCCGAGGATCTGGGCCGCGCCGGCCTGGTTGCTGCCGAGCAGCATCAGCACGATCACGATGACGGGAACCGTCAGCAGCATCATGGCCACCGCCGTGAGACGCTGGCGCCAGAAGTCCCGCGTGCCGGAGTGCGAGGAGCCGAGCGAGCGGACGCGGGCTAGCGGCGTGCGCATCGAGGAGGGAGCGCTCATCGGCCGGCCCCCATGGCGTAAGCGATGATCCAGACCAGCAAGGTCAGCGAAATGCCGCCGATCAGCGCGCCCCAGGTCAGCGCTTCGCGCTCATTGGCCTTGAAGCCGTAGCCGAGATCCCAGACGAAATGGCGGATGCCGCTGCACAGGTGGTGCAGCAGCGCCCATGTGTAGCCGAAAAGGATCAGCTTGCCGATCAGGCTCGAGGTGAAGGCCTGCACATTGGCGTAGGCAGCGGGACCGGAGGCCGCTGCGATCAGCCACCAGGCCAGCAGCAGGGTGCCGAAATACAAGGCAATGCCGGTTGCGCGGTGAACGATGGAAAGCGCCATCGTCAGGGTCCAGCGGTAGGTCTGCAAATGCGGCGAGAGCGGTCGTTCGATCCTGGCGGTCATGGTGCTTTGAAAGTTGGCGGGGCCCGCGCCGGCCCGACGCATGCGCTAGATAGATAAATTCTATTTACGAAGTCGAAACAGCGAGCGCAATGAGGAAAACCGCTCAAGGCGAACCGTCATTCATACCTACGCAGGAGCCTTGCATTTACGGCCGTTGACAACTTTTTGGGCGCGTTCGATTGCTGGTATACCTGAAGCACGATTCATGAACGTTTGCGATGGCAGCGTTCGCAAAGAGCAATGATCGCGACGCCGATCGTGCTCCCTCCAAAGGAAGCAGGCGATGGCGATCGCGGGGCTGAGCGCTGCCGAACTTGTCGAACTGGCGTTGCTGTTGGTGGTCGTCGGCGCGGTCTCGGGATTCCTGGCGGGAATCTTCGGCATCGGCGGCGGCGCGGTGCTGGTGCCGGTGTTTTACGAATGTTTTCGGCTCGCCGGCGTGCCGCTGGAAGTGCGCATGCCGCTTTGCATCGGCACGTCGCTCGCCATCATCATCCCGACGTCGATCGCCTCGTTCCGCGCCCACTACCGGCGCGGCGCGGTGGACATGGCCATCATCAGGCTGTGGTGGGCGCCCGTCATCATCGGCGTGGTCGCGGGTTCCGTCACCGCCCGCTTTGCGCCGGAGCGGTTGTTCAAGGTCGTGTTCGTCTGTGTCGCCTGGTCGGCGGCCACGAGGCTGTTCCTGGCGCGCGACAGCTGGAAGCTCGGCGACGTGATTCCGACCGGTTCCGTGATGCGCATCTACGGCTTCTTCATCGGCCTGCTCTCGACCCTGATGGGCGTCGGCGGCGGCCTGTTCGCCAATCTGCTGATGACCTTCTACGGCCGTCCGATCCATCAGGCGATCGGCACGTCCTCGGCGCTTGCCGTCCTGATCTCGATTCCCGGCGCGCTCGGCTATGTCTATGCCGGCTGGCCGGCGGCCGCGCGTTTCCCCGACGTCGCCGCGCTGCAGCCGCCGCTCGCGCTCGGCTATGTCTCGCTGATCGGTGCGCTGCTGGTGATGCCGACCACGCTGATCACCGCCCCGCTCGGCGTGCGCGCCGCGCATGCGCTGTCGAAGCGGCAACTGGAACTCGCCTTCGGTTGCTATCTCTTCGTCGTCGGCGGCCGGTTCGTGGTCAGCCTGCTCGGCGGGCAATAGACCGTTCGCGGCCGCTGCACGAATTTGACGCAGTCCGGATGCGGCGGTGAAGAATTTCACGCCACAATCGGCTGTGATAAGCGTGTCGCCGCGCGCTCGATATCGGTCATCGTTCTTGGAATTTTGCTCATGAAACGACGCGAGTTCATTTCGATGGCCGGCGCCTTGGCCGCTTCATGGCTGCCGCGTCCCGCGTCCGCGCAGCAGCGGCCCTATCTTGTCGGCGTGCTGGTCGGCAATCGCGACGGCACTTCCTATCTCGACATGCTGCAGGCGGAGATGGAGCGTCTCGGCTATGCGCCCGGCCGCAATCTCCGCATCGAGTTTCGATCGGGCGCCAGCACCGACGGCTCGCTCCCTCCCATCGCGCAGGAACTGGCGGCCCAAAAGCCCGACGTCATCGTGGCGTGGCTCACGCCGGCGGTGCAGGCCGTGCAGAAGGCGACCGACCAGATTCCGATCGTGATGGGCGGGGCCGGCGACCCCGTGGCGACGGGTCTCGTTGCCTCGCTCGCGCGTCCGGGCGGCAACACGACGGGTCTCGCCGGGGCGACGTCGCAATTGACGGCGAAGAATGTCGAACTGGTGCGGGAATTGTTACCGAATGCGGAACGCATTTCGGTGCTCGGCAACGCGAAGGACACCTACACCGAGACCTTCCTGGCCCAGGTCGAGTTTGCAGCCACGCAGCAGCGGCTCAGCTGCACCAGGATCATGATCGAAACCGACGACGCGCTGGACGCGGCATTCAAGCGTATGGTTGCGGAGCGAACGCAGGCTGTGCTGGTGCAGCCGAGCCTTCCGGTCAGGCGCGCCGCCGGCCTCGCGCTCGATGCGCTGTTGCCCAGCGCTTCCCCGATCCAGAGTTTTGCCCGTGAGGGCGGTCTGGTATCCTATTCCGGCCGCATCTCCGAGCAGTTCCGGTTGGTCGCACAATATGTCGACAGGATATTGAAGGGCGCGAAGCCGGCTGACCTGCCTGTGCAGATACCGACCCAGTTCGATCTCCGGCTGAACATGCGGACCGCAAAGGCGATCGGCATAGCCATCCCGCCGGCCCTGATGCTGCGTGCGGACGAGGTGATCGAATGAAACGACGGACATTCCTGCGTTCTCTCGCCGCCACGGCACTTGGCCTCCCGCTTGCTGCTCGGGCGCAGCAAGGCGGCACGCAGCGTACCATCGGCGTGCTGATGACGGTCGCGGAAAGCGATCCCGAGAGCCAAAAACGCATCGGCGCGTTCCGCCAGGGTTTCGCCGATCTTGGCTGGCGGGATGGTCAGAACGTTCGCATCGAATACCGCTGGGCCGCGGGCAGGGCGGATCTGATGCAAAGATACGCGGAAGAACTGGTGGCATTGTCCCCGGATGCGATCCTCGCCAACAGCACGCCGGTCGTCGCTGCGCTGCAGAAGATCACCAGTTCGATACCAATCATTTTTGCCTTGGCGAACGATCCGGTCGGACTGGGATTTGTGAAGTCGCTGTCGCATCCCGGCGGCAACATCACGGGCTTTACATTCATAAATCCCGCCTTGATCAGAAAGTGGCGGGGGTTGCTCGGTGAGTTGAGACCGCCGGTAACTCGCACGGCGCTGTTGTTCAATCCGGCCACGGCGCCGTTCTATCGAAACTTTCTGCCCGAGATCGAAGCCGCTCGCCAACCCGGCAGCGCCTCGCTGATTCAGGTGCCGGTTTCGGCGGCGGCCGACCTCGCGCCGGCGATCAACGACCTCGGCAAGACGGCTGGCGCCGGGCTGTTGATCGGCCCCGATCCGTTCACGATCGTGAATATCAAGGAGATTACCCGGCTGGTTCAGGAGGCCCGCTTGCCGGCCATATCGGTCTATCGCCCGTTCCCCGTGGAGGGCGGACTGATGGCGTATGGGCCGAACACCGCCGAGATTTTCAGGCGGTCGGCCGGCTACGTCGATCGGGTGCTCAAGGGTGCAAGTCAGGCCGAGTTGCCGGTACAGGAGCCGGACAAGTTCGAGTTCATCGTCAACCTGAAAGCGGCCAAGGTGCTCGGCATCGAGCTCTCGCCGACCTTGCTCGCGACGGCGGACGAAGTGATCGAATAGGCTGCGTTCGCTACGGCTGCCGAATCTCGCTGAAACGCCAATAGCGCAGATCACCATAGCTTTCGATGCGGCCGGCTTCCTTAAGCGCAATGATGCGGGCGGCGATGATCTCCAGGCTGACCTGCTTGGATTCGTCCATGAAGCGCATGACGACGTTACCAACTATCTTGGCCATCTTTTGCCGTCGCGGCTTGAGCAGTGAGAAGATCATCGCATCGATTTCGGCCTCGCTGATGCCGGGCGGCAGCGAAACCTCCTCCCAACGCAACGTGCTGTTGAGGTATGGGTCTTCCTCTCGAGCAGGTTCCAGGTCTGGATGCTCCCGGTAGAGCATTTGCAGCAGATCGAAATGGAGCGACGCCCCTACGTCGTGCACCAGTTCGATAAATGCCCTCCGCTCGTCCCCGTCGGTGACCTTATCTCCGGCCAACTCAGCGCGGCGCAGCGCATGGTCGGCGTCGAGCAGATGTTTGTGTATTGTCTCGGCGATGTCCCGGTCCATGATGTCGCTCCGCAAGGAATCGCGCCCAGCGTAGCTCTCGGCGGCGGCGAAGGATAGCGTACCTACCGCCATTCGCTCTTTGCGTGAGTTCGGAAAGTCAAAAAACAGCTTGACAATTACGTAAATCGGAATTATGTATGCGTCATCCCGTGCCGTTCGAGGGGCGTATCATGATCGCCACGACACGTTGGCATGGGTGGCGATGGGCCGTTGTGGCGTCAGGTGACCTGTGCACCGGGCGAAACGTCCGCGGCGGCCGGCGAAATCGTGTGGTCCTGGCGCCGCGACCCTGGCGTCTATCCACGCAGCCCCGTGGCAGCGTGGCAACGGTGACAACAAAGGCCGCTCACCGGGGAGAGCTCGTATAAGCCGTCAAACCATCGCGCGGGGAAAGCCGGGATGTCTCGGCTGTACCTGTGAAGTCCGTGTGCGTTCCTTTTCTACCCATTGCACACGGGTGCTTGCGGGCGCAGTCGGCGCCCGGCTTTCCCTGCGCCCTCTCTGAGGAGAGGGACGACGAGATTGCACAACCCGGGCGAAAAGCTGTCGCGGGAATACTCGCTGTCGTCCCGGGCAAGCGAAGCGCGACCCGGCACCCATGACCACAGGAAGATGTTTTGCGAAAGCTGGAGCCACAGCGCGTCAAACAATTGTCCCCTGTGGTTATGGGCCCCGGCCTTCGCCGGGGCGACACCGTTAGCGTGGCGCGAAGTGTGCGTCTCTCACTTCGAGTAAATCTTCCCGTAGGTATCGCGCAGAATGTTCTTCTGCACCTTGCCCATGGCGTTGCGCGGCAGCTCGTCGACCACGAACACCCGCTTCGGCATCTTGAACTTTGCCAGGCGCCCGTCGAGCCCCTTCAGCACCGAAGCCTCGGTGACGTCGGCGCCCTTGTTGCACACCACCACCGCGGTGACGCCTTCGCCGAAATCGGCATGCGGCACGCCGATCACTGCGGATTCGATCACGCCGGGCATGGCGTCGATCTCGCTTTCGATTTCCTTCGGATAGACGTTGAAGCCGCCGGAGATCACGAGATCCTTGCCGCGGCCGACGATGTGGACGTAGCCCCTGCTGTCGATCTTGCCGAGATCGCCGGTGATGAAGAAGCCGTCGTCGCGGAATTCTGCCTTGGTTTTTTCCGGCATGCGCCAGTAGCCCTTGAACACGTTCGGACCCTTGATCTCGATCATGCCGATCTCGTCGCGCGCCAGTTCCTTGCCGGTTTCGGGATCGGTGACGCGCGCGGAGACGCCGGGCAGGGGGAAGCCGACCGCACCGGGCACGCGCTCGCCGTCATAGGGGTTGGACGTATTCATGTTGGTCTCGGTCATACCGTAGCGCTCCAGCACGGCATGGCCGGTGCGCGCCGACCATTCGCGGTGGGTATCGGCGAGCAGCGGCGCCGAGCCCGACACGAACAGGCGCATGTGCCTTGTCGACTCCTTCGACAGGCCCGGACTCTGCAGCAGCCGCGTGTAGAAGGTCGGCACGCCCATCATCACGGTGGCGCGCGCCATCAGCTTGAGGATCAGCTCCGGATCGAACTTCGGCAGGAAGATCATCGACGCCCGCGCGAACAGCGTGACGTTGCTCGCCACGAACAGGCCGTGGGTGTGATAGATCGGCAGTGCGTGGATCAGGACGTCGTCCCTGGTGAAGCGCCAGTAGCCGACCAGCGAGAGCGAATTCGATGCGAGATTGTCGTGGCTCAGCATCGCGCCCTTGGAGCGGCCGGTGGTGCCGGAAGTGTAGAGGATCGCCGCCAGATCATCGTTGCCGCGGGGCACCGTGGTGAATTCGGGGCTTGCCTTGGCGGCCGCTTCCGTCAGCGAGCCCTTGCCGTCGGCGCCGAGCGTCTCGAGCTTCGCGCCCACCTTCGCTGCAAGTTTGCCGATGCCGTCGGCTTTCGCGGGATCGCACACCACAAGCGACGGCTCGGCGTCACCGATGAAATATTCGAGCTCATTGAGCGTGTATGCGGTGTTGAGCGGCAGATAGACCGCGCCGGCGCGGATCGTGGCGAGATACAGCACCAGCGCCGGCACGGATTTTTCCGTCTGCGCCGCGACGCGGTCGCCAGGCTTGACGCCGCGCGACACCAGCACATTCGCCATCTGGCCGGCACGGGCGATCAGATCGGCATAGGTGATGCGCATGCCGTCGAGCTCCTCGATCGCAAGACGCTCGGGCTCGTCGAGATGATCGAACAGGCGGGAAAACAGGTTGGCGTTCGCGGTGGTGTTCATGCAACATTCCCTGAGGGGCGGGCGCGCTGGCCGGGGGAAATTCCGCGGGCTGGATTAGCAAGAACGCCCTTCAAAAAGCAACGGAGACAGTTTGCATGACGAATAATGGGAAACGCGTGGCCTGGGTGACCGGGGGCGGCAGCGGCATCGGCGAGTCCGGGGCGGAATTTCTCGCCGCCGACGGCTGGACGGTGGTGGTTTCGGGGCGGCGCCAGGCCGAACTCGACCGCGTGGTGGCGCAGATCGCGCGGAAGGGCGGCAAGGCCGAGGCGCTGGTGCTGGATGTCTCCAGCAAGGCCGACGTCAACAAGGCGGCCGAGGCCATCGTCGCCAGGCATGGCCGCATCGACCTCCTCGTCAACAGCGCCGGCGTCAACATCCCGAAGCGGAGCTGGGAGGATTTCGATCTCGACGGCTGGGACAAGGTGATCGATATCAACCTCAACGGCGTGCTCTATTGCATGCGCGCGGTGCTGCCGACGATGCGCAAGCAGAAGGACGGCACCATCATCAATGTCTCGTCCTGGGCCGGCCGCCATGTCTCGAAAATGACGGGCCCGGCCTACACCACGTCCAAGCATGCGGTGCTGGCGCTGACCCACTCCTTCAACATGGACGAATGCGTCAATGGCCTGCGCGCCTGCTGCTTTTCTCCCGGCGAGGTGGCGACGCCGATCCTCAAAATGCGCCCGGTGCCGCCGAGCGAGGCCGAGCAGGCCAAAATGCTGCAGCCGGAAGATTGCGGCCGCACCATCGCCTTTATCGCCAGCCTGCCGCCGCGGGTCTGCATCAACGAGATACTGATCAGCCCGACGCACAACCGCGGCTTCATCGCCACGCCGAAGAGCAATGATTGATCACGCTCTCATCACATGTCGTCCCCGGAAGGCGGGGACGACAGGGAGTTGTTGCTGGAGCGAGCTGGTCGCGCTTCGCCAGGCCGGGACGCCAGCGGAGGCCCACGGCCTCACGCGAAACAAGTTTCACAAATCACAAAGAATTTTTGTCGGAAACCACCCCGAAAACCTCCCGTAGTTCGGCCAACGACGGCGCTGTCTCGAGCCAAACCTGACGGACCGTTGTTTCCATCGCCGGCGGATGACCCGCCGGCCGACACAATCATCGGGAGACTATCCATGTCGAAGCGTATTGCCCTGCTGTCCGCCGCCGCTTTCGCGGCCCTCGCCCTCACCGCCACCGTTGTTGCGCCGCTGCACGCCGAAGAGAAGACCGTGATGGTCGGCGGCGCCGCGATGTTCCCGTCCAAGAACATCGTCCAGAACGCCGTCAATTCGAAGGACCACACCACGCTGGTTGCCGCGGTGAAGGCCGCCGGCCTGGTCGAAACCCTCGAAAGCAAGGGCCCGTTCACGGTGTTTGCGCCGACCAACGCCGCTTTCGGCAAGCTGCCGGCCGGCACGGTCGACTCGCTGGTCAAGCCCGAGAACAAGGCGACCCTGACCAAGATCCTCACCTACCATGTCGTGCCCGGCAAGTTCGCGGCTTCCGACCTCCAGGACGGCATGAAGCTGAAGACCGCCGAGGGCGAACAGCTCACTGTCAAGCACCAGGACGGCAAGGTCTGGATCATCGACGCCAAGGGCGGTTCTTCGATGGTCACGATCTCCAACGTCAATCAGTCGAACGGCGTGATTCATGTGGTCGACACCGTGCTGATGCCGGCGTCCTGATAACCCCGCATCCTGGCCAGCCCCAAACCGGATGCGTATGGGGAGGCGAGCCGGGGCGACCCGGCTCGCCTTCTTGTGATACGATAGGCCCCGTGCATGAAATTGATGGCCACGGGGCAGGTAACGAAGCAGGTTTTTCGGCGTATATGCCGGTATCGACCACTTACACAGCCAGGGACTTGAATATGTCGAGCCTGACAGTGAGCCACGAGCAAACCAGCTCAACCGCGCCCAGCGGGGTGAAGGTAATTCAGCCTGCGTGGGTGCGAATTCTGCACTGGACCAACGCCTTTGCCATGATCCTGATGATCATGTCGGGCTGGCAGATCTACAACGCCTCGCCCTTGTTCGGCTTCACCTTCTCCCATTCCATCACGCTCGGCGGGTGGCTCGGCGGCGCGCTGCTGTGGCACTTCGCCGCGATGTGGATCTTGATGGTGAACGGGCTGATCTATCTCGCGCTCGGTTTTGCGACCGGCCGCTTCCGCAAGAAGCTGCTGCCGATCACCCCGAGCGGGGTAATTTCGGACACCAGGGCGGCGCTGACCGGAAAGCTCTCGCACGACGACCTCAGCAAGTACAATTACGTGCAGAAGCTGCTTTATGCCGGCGTCATCGCCGTCGGCGTGCTGGTGGTGCTGTCGGGCCTCGCGATCTGGAAGCCGGTCCAGTTACAGTGGCTGACGGCACTGTTCGGCGGCTATGATATCGCGCGTTACGTCCATTTCTTCTGCATGGCGGCGATCGTCGCCTTCATGGTGGTGCATGTGGCCCTGGCGCTTCTGGTGCCGAAGAGCCTGCGTGCCATGATCATCGGCCGATAAGGGGAGCGTCCTATGGCCCGCAATCGCTTCATCATTCCGGGCGTCGACAGCAAACTGCTGGTGCGCGACGCCACCAAGGTTATGCCCGATCTCTCCCGGCGCCGCTTCATCACCGGCGGGGCCAGTCTCGGCGCGCTGGCGCTGCTTTCCGGCTGCGATGTGGTCGACAGCTCCTCCGCCGAGGAGATGCTGAAGAAGGTTTCCAAGTTCAACGACGCGGTGCAGTCCTGGATATTCAATCCGAATGCTCTGGCCCCGACTTTCCCCGAAAGCGCGATTACAAAGCCGTTCCCGTTCAACGCCTATTACGGCCTTGACGAAGCGCCCAGGGTCGACGGCAAGACCTGGAAGCTCGAGGTACGCGGCCTCGTCGACAACAAGAAATCTTGGACCCTGGACGAACTCTACGCGCTGCCGCAGGTCAAACAGATCACGCGACATATCTGCGTCGAAGGCTGGAGCGCGATCGGCAGCTGGACCGGCACGCCGCTGCGCGATTTCCTGAAGCTGATCGGCGCCGATACTCGGGCGAAATACGTCTGGTTCCAGTGCGCCGACAAGGACGGCTACAACTCGCCGCTGGATATGGCCACGGCGCTGCACCCGCAGACGCAGATGACCTTCAAGTTCGCCGACGAGATTTTGCCGGTCGCCTACGGCTTCCCGATGAAGATCCGCGTGCCGACCAAGCTCGGCTTCAAGAACCCGAAATACGTGGTCTCGATGGAAGTCACCAACGACTACAATGGCGGTTTCTGGGAAGACCAGGGCTACAATTCATTCAGCGGGAGCTAGCTTGCGCTGGAACGCCGACAGCAGCGCGCCGAGCGCGAGCAATGCAGCTGACACATTGAGCGCGGAAGAGAGGCTCCCCACCGCATCCGTGATGGCGCCGACCGCAATCGGGCCGAGCGTCTGGCCGAGGCCGAAGGCGATCGTCATCGCGGCGATGCCTGCGGGCCATTCGGCCGGCGGATAGTTGAGGCGCACGAACGCCGTGGTCGATCCCACCACCGCGAAGAACGCGACGCCGAACACCAGTGCGGAAATGGCGAGCAGCAGCGGCGAATGGCCGAAGATCGGCAGCGCCGCGCCGATGGCGTTGGTGCCGAGGATGATGGTGGTGGCGAGCCCGCCGCGGTCGAGCGCCAGCACGCGGCGCCACACCCATGGCGTGACGAAAGCGGAAACGCCGATCAGGCCCCAGAACGTCGCCTGCGCCGCCGCGCCTCCGCCGCCGTCGCGCACATAGGCGATCATGAAGGTCATGTAGGCGATATAGCCTGCGCCGAACAGGAAGTAGGCGGCGAGATAGATCAGCACGGGCGCGACCGAGAAGCTTGCGCGCGTCGGGGCGGCGATCTCGCCGCCGCCCTCGGCCGGCACCAGCCACAGCGGGACGATCATGACGAGCGACAGCAGTGTCAGCGCCCACCACACGATCCACCACGAGCCCGGCCCGAACGCCTGCAGCGTGAACGGCGCGATCAATCCGGAAGCGAGGATGCCGATGCCGGGACCCGCGTAGAACAGGCTGAGCAGGAAGTTGGCGCGCGCCGGCCGCGTCTGCGCGATGGCCGCCGCCAGCGCGCCGCCGCCGACGAAGCCGGCCGCCGCCGCAAAGCCGCCCAGCAGGCGCGCGAAGCTGAGCGCGATGAAGTTGCCCGTCAGCGCGCAGAGCGCCAGCGATGCCACGCAACCGGCCGTGCCCCAGGCCACGCTTCGCACGAGGCCAAACCGCCTGATCAGGGACGATGCGGTCAACGCGCCGGCGAGATAGCCGACGGCATTGATCGTGTTCATGAAGCCGGCGGCCGAGTACGACCATGACAGCGAATCGCGCATGTCAGGCAGTACCAGCGCATAGGCAAAGCGGCCGATGCCAAGCCCGATGGTCGGTGCGAGCGACAGGATGAGGATCAGCCGCGCGGGATGCGGGTAGGGATTTGAACGATCGGGGGCAGTCACAAACGGCTCCGGCAATATCGGCACTGTGGCAGGCCGGCGCGCCTCTGCACAGTCGGAAGTCGGCAGTAGTGCCTTGCCCTCGGTGCAATGTCAGCCCGCCAGCACCAGGGCGACGCCGGCGACCGTGAGCACGGTTCCGCCGACGATGCGCGGCGTGATCTGGATGTGGCTCAGCATCAGCCTGCTGAGCGCCACGGTGACCAGCGGAAAGGTTGCCACGAGCGGTGCCACCAGCGTGATCGGGCCGTGGCGCACGGCGGAAAACATCGTAAGCGTGGCAAGGCCGTTGCTGATGCCGGTGATGCCGAACCATATCCAGCCGGAGCGCGGCGCCTGGGCGATGAAAGAGCCCTTCCGCGCACGCTGCACGGCCAGCAGCACCAGCGAGGACATGACGTAGCCGATCAGGCACGCCCACAGCGGGCTCGGCCACACATCCAGTCCGATCTTGACGATCGGCGGGACCACGCCGCGAACGAACGCCGCGGCGAGCGGCAGCAGCAGGGCCCAGCTTCGCCAATGGCCGAGGTCCTTCGGCCGGGTGACGCTGATGATGATGGCGCCGATCACAGCAATGGCGAGGCCCGCGACCTGCGCCGCCCGCAGCGGCTCGTGTAGCAGCACGACCGCAAGCGTCACCGAGAAGATCGGTGCCAGATTGCCGAGGGTCGAGGTGATGACCGGGCCAAGCGCGCGGTTGGAGGCGAAGGCGAGCAGGGTCAGGCTCGCCGGAAAGAACAGCCCGATCGCCACGAAGATCGGCAGGCCGCGCCAGACCACCGGTTCGCCGGCGAGCAGGATCGGCGAGAGCAGCAGGAACAGCAGCGTGAAAGCCGGAACGCTGATGGCCGCACCCGACAGCGGCTCCATGGTCCGCAGGCCGAGTTGGGAGGTCACCACGGCCGCGCCCAGGAAGGCGGCGGACGCAAAGGCAAACAGGATGGCTGCGGTCATGCGTTCCCGGCTTGCGACGGGTGTATTGAAGCTGATTTTCCCGCCCCTGGCGAGCGCCTTGCCAATCCATCCCCGGCGTTCTAGCACTCCGCCGCCTGCAATATGGGCAAAGCGAGGATCTGACATGGCGACCCACAAACTGCTGCTTCTCCCCGGCGACGGCATCGGTCCCGAAGTGATGGGCGAGGTGAAACGCGTGATCGGCTGGCTGAACAGCGCGGGCATCGCCTCTTTCGAGACCGAGGACGGGCTGGTCGGCGGCGCCGCCTATGACGCGAGCAAGCAGAGCATCACCGATGCGACCATGGAGCAGGCCAAGGCCGCGGACGCGGTGATCTTCGGCGCGGTCGGCGGCCCCAAATGGGACGCGGTACCCTACGAGGCGCGGCCCGAGGCCGGTCTGTTGCGGCTGCGAAAGGATCTCGGCCTGTTCGCCAACCTGCGTCCCGCGGTGTGCTACCCGGCGCTCGCCGATGCCTCCAGCCTGAAGCGCGAGGCGGTCGAGGGTCTCGACATCATGATCGTGCGCGAGCTCACCGGCGGCGTGTATTTCGGCGAGCCCAAGACCATCACCGATCTCGGCAACGGCCAGAAGCGCGCCGTCGATACCCAGGTCTACGATACCTACGAGATCGAGCGCATCGGCCGCGTCGCCTTTGACCTCGCGCGCAAGCGCAAGAACAAGGTCACCTCGATGGAAAAGCGCAACGTCATGAAATCGGGCGTGCTCTGGAACGAGGTGATGACCCAGCTTCATGCACGCGAATACAAGGACGTCGCCCTGGAGCATCAGCTCGCCGATTCCGGCGGCATGATGCTGGTGAAGGCGCCGAAGCAGTTCGATGTCATCGTCACCGACAATCTGTTCGGCGACATGCTCTCCGACATCGCCGCGATGCTGACCGGCTCGCTCGGGATGCTGCCCTCGGCCTCGCTCGGCGAGATCGATGCCAAGACGAATAAGCGCCGCTCGCTGTTCGAGCCGGTGCATGGCTCGGCGCCCGACATCGCGGGCAAGGGTCTCGCCAATCCGATCGCGATGATCTCCTCGTTCGGCATGGCGCTACGCTACTCCTTCGACATGGGTGCGCTCGCCGACAAGGTCGACCAGGCCATCGCCGCAGTGCTCGCCAGCGGCTTGCGCACGGCCGACATCAAGTCGGAAGGCACGACGTCAGCCAGCACCCAGCAAATGGGCGAGGCGATTCTGAAAGAGCTGCAGAAGCTGCACTGACAGAAAAAGCCCGGCACGAGCCGGGCTTTCCGTCATCGCGCGCCGAAAGTTCAGTACGGCGGAAGCGGAATGCGCTGCGGATAACCGCCCATGTCGGACGGCGGGTTGAGCGGCTGGCGGTCGATCGGACGGTTGAGGTTCTCGCGCGCGAAGGAGGGATAACCGAGCTCCGGCGGGAAGGCGTAGTCCTGGAACTTGCGATCGCCCGGCAACACCTCGGTGCCGGCGTCGAGCCAGGAACGCGTGGTGATGTAGACGCGGGTGTTCGGGCCCTGCTGGATGACCTTGTTGGGGCCCCGCGGACCGTAATAGACGCGTCCGTTCTTGTCGTACTGCATCCGGGTCTGCTGCGCGCTGGCCGGCAGCACGCCCGCCGCGACAACGGCGATTGCTGCAAGCAGCGCTGGAATCCTGATGGTCATTTGCGTCCTCGTCCCTGCACCCTGTCGAACTCGCAGGTGCCCGTGTCCAATTTGGGGCCATCCTAGCTGCTGGCGAGGTATCCCCACTAGGTCAATTCAGCCACACCCGGCGAAGAATAATGCCCGCCCGAGGTTAAAAGTTGCATGAAAACCAGCGGCTTGGCGGCAAGGCTCGCGGCTCAGATCGCGCCGCGCAGGGCCGGCCCGTCGGAGCCCGATAGCCAGTCGGTGCGGCAGTCGGCGCGCTTGAGGTCGGCGCGGGCAAACAGTTCGGCAAGCCGGGCGTCATTGCCGGCGGCCATCAGGTTCAGCCGATTGAGCAGGCAAGCGATAGCAGCGCCGCGGGCGGGGACGGTCTCGCCCTGGCAGACAAAGCCGGAGATGCGCAAGCCCTGCTGCTCGATCGCCTTGAGGAAGCCGAGACATCGGCCACTGTTGTGCTGCAGGAGCGTCACCGGGCCGAACTTGGTGTCGACGATCCCGGCCGTGCGGGTCTCCTCCAACGGCTCGGATTCGCTGCCGGGGCGATAGATTTCCAGCTCGGCAACCGGCCGTCCGTTCTCGGCGCTCCAGCGCAACACGTCCTTGCGGCCGCCCTCGGGGTGACGGAGGATGCGGTAAGATTTTGATTTGTAGACCAAATCGAACTGGTTGCTGGCGAAGGCTGGGATCGAGCGGGTCGCGATGGTCCAATCCGGCCGCGCGCGAGCGGCATGCATTTCGGGCAACTGGTCCCAGAGATGGATGCCGACGATGGAAAGCAGTGCGAGCGTGCCTACATAGGCGATCAGCCGCGCCAACGTTCCGCAAACCTCGTCCACCGCGCTTCTGAGCACGGCGAGTATTCCGTCGGCAGAATTGGAAGCGGCCGGAACGGCCTGAAACGGCTGCATCAAACGCCTGAAAGACATAACGTTGTGTTAAGGGCGTTTCTCGCATAGAAGCGCTGCCTCTTGCCTTTACCGCGGCGGGTGCGGGGAAGGCATTTTTCGTCGGAGAGTGAACGATGGGTTACAAGGTCGCAGTGGTCGGCGCCACCGGCAATGTCGGGCGCGAAATGCTCAACATCCTCGATGAGCGCAAATTCCCTGCCGACGAGGTCGTGGCCCTGGCGTCGCGCCGCAGCGTCGGCGTCGAAGTCTCCTACGGCGACCGTACGCTGAAAGTGAAGGCGCTGGAGCATTACGACTTCTCCGACGTCGATATCTGCCTGATGTCGGCCGGCGGATCGGTGTCGAAGGAATGGTCGCCGAAGATCGGCGCAGCCGGCGCGGTCGTGATCGACAATTCCTCGGCCTGGCGCATGGACCCGGACGTGCCGCTGATCGTGCCGGAAGTGAATGCCGCTGCCGCCGCGGGCTATACCAAGAAGAACATCATCGCCAACCCGAACTGCTCGACCGCGCAGCTCGTGGTCGCGCTAAAGCCGCTGCACGACAAGGCGACCATCAAGCGCGTGGTGGTCTCGACCTATCAGTCGGTGTCGGGCGCCGGCAAGGATGCGATGGACGA
>DATLXL010000038.1:0-10372 GCA_035575905.1 Bradyrhizobium sp.
TTCCCCGCGCAATGGCTTTACGGCTTATACGTACTCTCCCCGGTGAGCGGCCTTGATTGTCACCGTTGCCCTGCCAGCACGGGCCGGCAGGGATAGACGCCAGGGTCGCGGCGCCAGGACCACACGACTTCGCCGTACGCTGCCGCGTTTCGTCCGCACGATCTGCATCGCGCTGACGCGGCAAGCGTCCATCGCAACCCGCGCCACGTTTCGTGACGACCGCGAAGCGTCCCTTTGGCGGCGCAGGCTGGCTTCGATATAATTCTGATTTGCGTAATTGTCAAGGGATAAGATTCGGAAAATCGCAGGTGCCGTCACGCCGACGGAAGCGCATCCTCCGGGCAATTGGCCAGCCGCGCCGGCACGCCGACGGCGGTGCAGCCGGCCGGCACGTCATGCGTCACCACCGCGCCGGCGCCGACCTTGGCGAAATCGCCGATGCCGATGTCGCCGATGATGCTCGCGCCGGAGGACAGATACGCGCCGCGGCCGATGCGCGGCGCCCGCTGCGGGCACTCGGGACCTCGCCCGATCGTGACGTTCTGCATGATCGTCACGTCGTCGCCGATCAGCGCGTCGGCGCCGATGATGATGCCGGTGGCATGGTCGAGAAGCACCGAAGTGCCGATCGAGGCGGAGGGATGGATGCTGACCTGCAGCCGTGCGGAGGATGCGCCCTGCATCATCAGCGCAGCATCGTTGCGGCCGCGCCGCCAGAGCCAGTTCGACACGCGCCAGGCCTGCAGCGCGACAAAGCCCTTGAAGTTCAGGAGCGGCGGCAGCAGCGCCATGACCGCGGGATCGCGGCGGACAATGCCCTGCAAATCCAGACCGGCGGCTTCGACGAGTTCGGGCGCGACCGCAAAGGCCTCGGTGGCGACGCGCGCGAAGAGCGCGCGCTCGTGCTCCGCCGCACCGAGCCGCTGCCCGACCTGGAACGCCAGCGCGCTGCCGAAATCAGGATGATCGAGGATGGATACTGCCAGCGACGCGGCGAGCACGGGGTCTCCTGCCGCGATGGCTTCCGCCTCGTCGCGGACTGATTGCCAGAGTTCAACAACCGTTCGTTGGGCGACCATCACCGCACCTCTCCTATGCGCGTCAATGTCCAAGATACGTGCGGTCGCTTTGGCAGACCAGCCCTCGTCCGACAAGCGGCCGCGAGGGAATGCGCAGCCGCCAGCCAAGGTGACATCTTGAGGTCGTACTGGTGTCACCTCAATTTGGCAATCACAGATTGCCGGCTTGCGGGAAGGACGCGTCGGGCGTCCGCTGGATACTACAGGGGGTTGTAGATGCTGAAATCCATTATCGGCGGCTGCTTGCTCGCTCTGGGGCTTTCGACCCAAGCGAGCGCTATCAGGTACGACGTAACGGTCCTGTATGGCGCCGCTAATTACGCCGCGGCCACCGGGATCAATGACGAAGGACAAGTGATCGGCATAACAGGCGTCAATACAGGTCTGAGCCCGTACATTCCGTACGCGGTTACCTGGAAAAACAATGAGAACGCCACATTCCTTGGGCCGGCATACAGCACCGCCAATGCCATCAACAACGCGGGACAAATCGCCGGCCAGATATTTACTGCTCCCTCTACCTCAGCAGTGATCTGGAACGGAACGACGCAGACAACGCTGGGTGGCGGCGGGGCTAACGCAATCAACAACGCCGGACAGGCGGCCGGCAACGGCAACGGCAACAACGCGGTCATCTGGAACGGTACGACCTCTACAACGCTCGACAGCCTTCGGGCCGCCGCCGCCGGCGACCCGAGAGCCAGCGTATTCGGGATCAACGACGCGGGCCAAGCGGTCGGCCGTACTGCGGTCGGAGCGATCGGTATTGATAAGCCAGTCATCTGGAACGGAACTACCGGCACGCTGCTGGCCGGTTTGAATTCAACGACCGGCGGCGTTGCCAACGGCATCAACAACGCGGGACAGATCATCGGTTACTCAACGGGGCAGGCGCTGATGTGGGACGCCGCGAACCTCGCGACTGCTCCCATAGTTTTGGGTGCGTTCAACCCCAAGGCGATCAACGACCTGGGACAGGTAGTCGGCGGTCGTGGCATCCTCGACCTCGATCACGGAGGTATCAGGCCTGGAACGGCCAGGGGCGTTATCTGGGACGGCACGACGGTGATCGACATCAACACTCTGCTAACATCCGACCCGTTTGGTATCATCATTACCGTCTTGGCCGGCATCAATTCCAATGGCTGGATGGTCGGGTCGGGGTTAGACAGCGACGGAAATGTTCGGGCCGTTCTGCTGACCCCCGAGGGCACGTTCGTCGCGCCCGTACCGCTCCCGGGCGCGCTGCCGCTATTCGCCTCAGGTCTCGGCGCACTCGGATTGTTCGGCTGGCGCCGGAACCGCAAGGCGTTTGCCGTCTCTTTTGGACTACGCCCTCTGCGCCGGCCGGGGTGGCGCGACGGGGCGCCCGGTGCCGTGCCAATTCGCATGTGACGGCAGATACGGTCTTGACGGGAATCAGAAACGGTCCGATATTTTCCGTGCGTGACGATCGCACCTGCCTGCAAAGGCAGCTCAAGGCCGCCAGGGCCCGCCCGGCGGCCTTTTGCGTTTCCGGGCACCCGTTCTAGCAATGCGCATAAACAAACCGCCCGTCTGCTTTCGCAAACGGGCGGTTCGTTGCCGTTCAGGACTTTGGGGGCTTACGCCTGAAAGGCTAGCTCGTCGTTAGTCGGGCACGATCTTGATCGGAAAACCGGTGCCCACTTTTCCGGATCGTGCCTTAGCTCTGCGGCTGATCGTTCGGCGGCGTCGGCTTGTTCTTGTGCTGGGCCATGAAGGCGTCGAACTCTTCCTTGTCCTTGGCGTGGCGCAGGCGGGCCAGGAAATCCCTGAACTCCTGCTGCTCTTCCTCGAGGCGGCGCAGCGTCTCGGCGCGGTACTCGTCGAAGGCGCGGTTGCCCGAGGTCGGCGGGCCAAAGCCCCAGCCGCCGCGCTCCATGCGGCCGCGCATGCGGTCCATCTTGTACTGCATCCTTTCCATCTTGTTGGCCCAGCGGCCGCGATCGTGGTGGCTCCAGCAACCCATCTTTCTGCTCCCGAGTGTGAAAAAGAGAAGGGCAAGTCCGATCGGCCACCAGATGATGAAGCCGAGGATCGTCACGGCGATCCAGCCCGGATGCCATGGCGAGTCGAGCATGCCCGGGCGCTGGTACTGCTCCTCTTGGGGAGCGGAGCCGCGCCAGCGATTGACATCTGCGGTGTAGGCCATTTCCTTCTCCATCACGGCATCACGCCGTTGTGAATGTAAATAACATTTACATAGATAGCCCAACCATTGGGATTGTCAAGCGGGCGTACCGCCACGCCATCCAGCTTATTTTGCGACTTAATTTTGGAATCTTATTTCGGCTTGCCCCACGGACCCGAGGGACCAGGCGGCGGCTCGGCAGGCTTTGCGCCCTGCTCGCCCGGCCTGCGGTCGGTCGGGAAGCCGAGGCCGCGCAGATAAATCAGCACTTCGGCCTCCAGCAGATCCTCCGGCGACATCGGCAGCTTGCGCCGCGCCGCGTCGCCGCGTCCGAACAGCGAGGCGACGCCATGCGACATCGACCAGATATGCAGCGCCATCATCATCGCCGGCGGCCGCGGCACGCCGGGCGGCGCCAGCGCGGCTAGCCGCTCCGCAGCGGCGCGGATGATGCCGAAGGCGCGCTCGGATGCGGCTTGCAGCGCCGGGTTTGAATCGACCGGCAGGCCGGATTCGAACATCGCCGAATAGAACGAGGACTCTTCGCGGGCGAAGCGCAGATACGCTTTGCCTACCCGCTCGAACGCCGTGACGGTGTCGGGCCGGCCGTCGTCCCATGCTTGCGTGAGCTGCGCCTCGAACTGCTCGAAGCCGCGCTGGGCGATACTTGCCAGCAGCTCATCGCGGTCGCGGAAATGCCGATACGGCGCAGCGGCGCTGACGCCGGCCATGCGCGCGGCATCGGCGAAGGTGAACCCGGCCGCGCCCTTCTGCGCGATCAGGTCGAGCGCCGCCTGCAGCAGCGCCTCCTTCAGATTGCCGTGATGATAGCCGCGCTCGCCGCGACGCTGATCCTTGCGCCAACTCATGTGAAGGACGTTTACATGAGCGGGCGGAAAAGGTCACTAGCGGAGGACTACGGCTGAATACCCGGGTTAATGATCGTTAACCGGCCGGAATCGGCAGCACCGGCATGATCTCGACGCGCTCGCCGGGGAACACGGTGAAATGCGGGTGGCCCTCGAACATCCTGGCGGCGGCCTCGTGCGAGGCAGCGCGCACCACCGCAAAGCCGCTCAACTCGTTGGCGATGTCGGAAACGCCTGTCGCGTCGACTTTCTTGGTCTTGCCGAGCGGACCGCCGGGCTCGACGATCGCGCCCTGGTGCTTTGCCACCCAGGCCTTCCAGGCCGCGATGCCCTCGCGCTGCTTCGCCTGCCGCTCCGACGGCGGCATCGCCATCCAGGCGGCCATTTTCGGATTGTCCCTGCTGCCGAGGAAGACGGCGAGATAGGTGTCGTCACTCATGGCGTTCTCCTTCGATGTTCGTCAGCGGATCTTGAGTCGGCAAAGCCGGCGGCGGCTTCCTGCACGTCAGGCGGGAAATCCGACATTTCCTGCACCTGTCGCACTTCGATGACCTCGTTGCCGCAAGCCGGGCATCTCTTCGCCCACTCGATCGCTTCCTGGAGCGAGCCGACCTCGATCATCCAGTAGCCGCCGAGCACTTCCTTGGTTTCCGTGAAAGGGCCGTCGGTGACGAGCGGCTTGCCATCGGGAAAGGTGACGCGTGCACCCATGGACGGCGGATGCAGGCCGTCGAGCGTGATCAGCACGCCGGCATCCCTGAGGGCCTCGTTGTACTTCATCATGGCGGCGACCGCCTCGGCCGCCGGCACGGTTCCGGGCGCGGCCGTCTCGTAGCCGCCGGGAATCATCAGCATCATGAATCGCATTTGGTCCTCCTACGCGCCGGCTTGCGCGCGCCGGCGCTCTTCGCGCTCGCGCAGCTCCGCGCCGAAATCGTCGGCCGTGCCCGGCATGACGCCGGCCTCGATATCCCTGTTCGCCTTTACGATCACCATGAATTGCATCGTCTGCTCCGCTCAAGACTGCCGCCGGCCCTGCCTGGCGCTTGTCACCATGACGAACGGGGTTTTGCGGCACCGACATGTCCGTGGAAATTATTTGGCAGGTAATGGCCTGGCGGCGCATCACCTTGCATCAGGCCGGAACGCGCCATGCTGCCGGCAGGGGCCGAAACAGACGTCGATGCGGGCCGGCCCTTGCGCGGCGCGTCACGGCGCCCAATTTTGATCGCATCGGCGGTGCAGGTTGTTGGCGATGCGAATCATGATGGCAGCGTTGATGCTGTGCGCGGGCCTCGCCGCGGCGCACGCCGAGGTGCGCATTCTCTCCAGCCCCGGCGGCCGCGTCGGCCCGTTCGTCGAGCTGTTCGAGAAGGTGCGCGAGTCCGGCGAGCGCGTGGTGATCGACGGGCCGTGCCTGTCGGCCTGCACGCTGGTTCTGATGTCGGTGCCGAGCGAGCGCATCTGCGTGACACGGCGCGCCGTGCTCGGCTTCCACGCTGCCCGCTCGATGGACCGGCGCGGGCGGATGTATGCCGAGCCGGAAGCCTCCAGGGCGGTGCAGGAAGCCTACCCGGAGCCGGTCCGCGACTGGATCAGCCGCCACGGCGGACTAAGTTCGCGCCTCTTGCTGCTGCGCGGCCGCGAGCTCGCGGCGATCTATCCGCGGTGCCGGTAGTGATATGACCGCAGGATGGTCTTGGCGTCTTCACATCTCCGCCGGGCAGTTCACCATCCAGGGCACGCCGAACTGGTCGGTGCACATGCCAAAGCCTTTCGAGAAAAACGTCTTGGCGAACGGCATGTGAATGGTGCCGCCTTCGGCCAGCGACCTGAACTTGCGCTCGGCGTCAGCGGGGTCTTCCACCTGCAGCGAAACCGAAAAGCCCTGCGGCGCCTTGAAATGGCCGGGCGGCGAGTCGGCCGCCATCAGCAACTCGCCATCGACCGTCACCTTGGCGTGCATGATCTTCTTCTTGTACTCGGGCGGCGTCGGCATGTCGGGCGGGCCGCTCTCGTAGGGCATCATCATCTCGATCTTTGCGCCGAGAACTTTCTGGTAGTACTTCAGCGCCTCCTCGCAATTGCCGTTGAAGTGGAGGTACGGATTGAGCTGCATTGAATTCTCCTTCGCGACATGACGGCGGGGCGCGGCTCATTTCTCGGTGAGCTGTTTCAGGTTGGCGAGGCCGGTCTCGAAATCCTTGCCGACCATCCTGTCGAAGCTGATGAACACCTGCATGACTTTCGACAGGAACGTTGCCGGTCCGTGCATCACCCAATGCACATTGGTCGCATTTCCCTGCGGCAGCATTGTGAATTCGGCCGTGTTGTGCCCCTCGAACGGCTTGAAGAAGTCGAGCTTGATGCGGAGCTTCGACGGCGCATTGGCTTCCAGGATTTCCATCCGCCCGCTGCCGACATTCTTGTTGCCCTCCCAGCCATAGATTGCGCCCTTGCCGCGCTCGGCGCCGCTGTATTCGCGCTTCAGCGCCGGGTCCTTGTGCTCCCAGGGCGACCAGCCGGTCCATTGCCGGAAATCGCTGAGCACGGCGAAGATGCGTTCGGCCGGCGCATCGATGACGGCGCTGCGCTCGATGCGGAAGGTATCGGGCTTGGTCGCGGCAAGGATCAGGATGACGGCGATCGCGACCGCAAGAACGATGGCGATGGCGACAATCACTTCAAACATGGCTTGGCTCCGTCTGGACAGGTTGTAGCGGGGAAAATCAGCGGCGGAAAGCCAAGCGTCGGTGATGATCGTCATGGCTTGCCCGTCAAGGCTTGTGATGCTTCTGTCCTCAAGACGAAGCACGGATGGGAAATCCGACAGCGCGTCGGCAATTTTCTCTCTTCGTCATGCCCGGCTTGTCCCGGCATGACGCAGCACCTACTTCGCCGCCTGCGCGGCCGGCGCCTTGCTGTCGCGCATCAGGCGGTCGAGATGCATGCGGATGTGCGCGGCTTCCGCGGACGTGTTGGCCAGCGCAATAGCGCGATCGAAGGCGACGCGGGCCTCCTCGTTGCGGCCGAGTTGCATCAGGAAGGCGCCGCGCACGCCGAAGTAATGAAAATAGTTCGACAGCCGCGCGGCCAACGGCTCGATCATGTCGAGCGCGGCTTCGGCCCCGCGCACCTTGGAGACCGCAACCGCACGGTTGAGCGTCACCACCGGCGAAGGCTGCATGACTTCGAGCGCGCCGTAGAGCAGATCGATCTGCGTCCAGTCGGTTTGATCGGGCGTGTCGGCGCGCGCATGCAGTGCCGAGATCGCGGCCTGCACCTGGTAGGGCCCGCTGCGGCGATGGCGCATCGCCTTGTCGATCAGCGCCAGGCCCTCGGCGATCAGGGCCCTGTTCCAGAGCGAACGGTCCTGATCCTCGAGCAAGATCACGGCGCCGCCGGCATCGAAGCGCGCGGCCGCGCGGGCGTGCTGCAGCAGAAGCAGTGCGGTAAGGCCCATGATCTCGGGCTCGCTCTGGAACAGCCGCAGCAGGAGCCGCGACAGGCGGATCGCCTCCTCGCACAGC
The DNA here is from genome assembly GCA_035575905.1 of Bradyrhizobium sp. Classification (GTDB taxonomy): domain Bacteria; phylum Pseudomonadota; class Alphaproteobacteria; order Rhizobiales; family Xanthobacteraceae; genus Bradyrhizobium. The sequence continues at coordinate 7,631 of DATLXL010000038.1, forward strand.
GGGGAGCGGATCGCCGCGGTGTCGCCGCCGGCCGAATAGCCCTCGTTGAAGATCAGGTAGATCATCGCGGCGACCGAGGCGAGGCGCTCGCTGCGCTCGACCGCGCCCGGCGTCTCGAACGGCACCCTGGCCTCGGCAACGCGCGCCTTGGCGCGGGTGATGCGCTGCTCCATCGCGGCTTCGCCGACCAGAAACGCGCGCGCGATCTGCTTCACGGTGAGGCCGGAAACGATGCGCAGCGCCAGCGCGATCTGCTGTGTCGCCGGCAGGTCGGGATGGCAGCAGATGAACAGGAGCCGCAAAATGTCGTCGCGGTAGTGCGAGCCGTCGAGCCGCTCGGCGATTTCCTCCTCGGCATCGCCGAGGTCGGAGATCGCATCGTCTTCCGGCAGCGCCTCCTGCTTGCGATGGCGCCTGGCCTCGTCGATGCCGGCATTGCGGCCGACCATGATCAGCCAGGCGGCGGGATCGCGCGGCGGGCCGTTCTGCGGCCAGCTCTTCAGCGCGCGCAGGCAGGCGTTCTGGTACGCTTCCTCGGCTGCGTCGAGGTTGCGGAAATAGCGCAAGAGCGCGCCGACCGCCTGGGGGCGCGCCGAGGTAAGCGCGGCGTCGATCCAGGCGGTGTCGGTCACGGCTTGGCTTCTCCCGGCGCAAAATAGCCGACGGGCCGGATCTCGTAGGTGCCGCCGGGATTGGCCGCGCCGAGATCGCGCGCGACGTCCAGCGCCTCATCGAGATTCTTGCAGTCGACGAGGTAGAAGCCAAGCAACTGTTCCTTGGTTTCGGCAAACGGGCCGTCAAGCACCAGCGGCGGATCGTCCTTGCGCAGCGTGGTCGCCGCCGTGGTCGGCAAGAGGCGCGCCACCGGACCGAGCCGTCCCTGCTTGGTCAGCTTGTCCTGGACGACCGACAGCTTCTTCATCACTTCGGCGTCGTGCTCCTTGCTCCAGGAGCCGACCATGTCTTCGTCGTGATAGCAAAGGATGGCGTACATCATCGCGGCATTTACTCCGGTCGTTCCGAGGACGACGGAATATGCCTGCAGCCGACAACGAAGCGGAAGAGAATTTTCACTCTCCTCCGCTGCGCCAAGGGAACTTCAGCAAGTGGTGTCCGGCTTACCAGTACACGCCATACTTGGCGGCGATGCGGCGAGCCTTGTGCTCGTCGGTCTCGCGGCTAACCTTCTTGGTGGCCTTCGGCTTGGACGGCGTCGTGGTGGTCGTGGCCTCGGTCGTCGTCGCCGGAGGAGCGGCGGTCGTGGCAGTTGCCGCCGGGGTCTGCGTCGGAGCTGCCGCGACCGGGGCGGGCGCAGCCACGGCGGGCGCCGCACTGGCCGCGGCCGGCACCGGAATCTGGACCGGCGCTGCATCGCTGGCGACGGTGGCCGCCTGGGCCAGCCGGACGGAAACCTGGGCGATCGGCTTCGGCGCTTCGATGGCCGCCGTGGTCTCGGTCGGGATGCCGGCGAGGCTCAGACTGCGGCTTTCGCCGGCCTGGGCAGAAACGGTGGTCAGCAGCAGCGTGGAAATCAGGATCAGTTTGCGCATCGGAAGTCTCCCTTGTTTGATGCAGAGAGACTAGGACAGCCGCCCGAACCGTTATGTGACCAGCCTCACACAAATCCAGGAACCCGCGACATGACAAAAGGCGCGCTCGCCATCCTCGTCCATGGCGGGACGGAAAACTGGTCGCCGGCACGCTGGAAAGCCCGGTTCGACGACGTCTGCGGCGACCGCCGGGTGCTGCTGCTGCCGGCAAGCGGGTTCGATCCGGCGGAGGTGCACTACGCCGCGGTGTGGAAGCCGAAGCCGGGAGAACTCGCCGGCTTTCCCAATCTGCGCGCGATCTTCAATCTCGGGGCCGGCGTCGACGCGCTGATGGCGGACAAGTCGCTGCCCGATGTCCCGCTGGTGCGCGTCGCTGTCGGCGATCTCACCGGCCGCATGGCCGAATATGTCGTGCTGCATGTGCTGATGCATCACCGGCAGGAGCCATACTTGCGGCAGTCGCAGCGCGAGAAGCGGTGGGCGCCGAAATTCCAGCACGCCGCCGGGGCCGTCTCGGTCGGCATCATGGGCCTCGGCACGCTGGGCGCCAACGCCGCCGATATCCTGCGGCGGCTCGGCTTTCGCGTGTCGGGCTGGAGCCGGTCGGCGAAAAGCATCGAAGGCGTGAAGTGCTTTTTCGGCACGGATGGCTTCGATGCGTTCCTGCGCCAGACCGACATTCTCGTCTGCCTGCTGCCGCTGACACCGGACACGCGGCACATCCTGGACCGCGCTGCCTTCGAACGGCTGAGCCGCAGCGGCCCGCTGGGCGCGCCGGTGCTGATCAATGCCGGCCGCGGCGGCCTGCAGAACGAGGCGGATATCCTGGCGTGTCTCGACGACGGCACGCTGGGGGCCGCCTCGCTCGACGTCTTCGAAACCGAGCCGCTGCCCGCCGACAGCCGGTTCTGGACCCACGACAAGGTCGTGCTGACGCCGCACAATGCGGCCGACACCGATCCCGACGAGATTTCGAAATACGTGGCGCAGCAGATCGCGCGGCTCGAGGCGGGCGGCGCGCTGGAGAATGTCGTGGATCGCGGGCGGGGGTACTAAAGCGTGATGGCATTAGGTTCGATAGCCTGAATTTTTGAGGTAGTTGGCGCATTCCTCCGGCGTAAATGCATCGAGTGCGCGGCCGATTGCGGCGCAAACGGCGTCAACGGTTCGCGCGGCAGCTTTGCGGAGCAGG
>DATLXL010000039.1:0-9481 GCA_035575905.1 Bradyrhizobium sp.
GCGTCGAGCTGGACGCGGTAACGCGCATCGGGGAGGATTTCGGTCACCAGTCCCTCGAACTGGATCAGCTCTTCTTTGGCCATCTCAAACTCCAGGTCGATCGATTGTTAGCGTTGCGGACGCTGATTGCGTTTCGGTTCGGTCGGGCGGCTTTCGCGATGCAGGAACGCGACGCCCTGTATTCCTTCGGCTTTGCCACCCTGATGTGCACGGGGCGTCTCCTGCCGACCCGCATCAGGCCGGTTGCCTTGCGGCGCGCCGCCACCGGGCCTGCTACGCCGCCGCGGACCAGCTTTCGATCCTGGTGCGGCGTCGTGGCTGCGACCGGCATGCGGACGCGGATTGCCGCGTGCGCCCCGATTCTGTGACGGGGCAGGCGCCGTATCGCGGTGTCCGGGGGTGCGGCGGTCTTCCTTCGGCAATGTGATGCGGATCAACTTTTCGATGTCGCGCAGATACGCCATTTCTTCGCCGGCGCAAAGCGAGATCGCAATGCCGTCGGCGCCGGCGCGCGCGGTGCGGCCGATGCGGTGGACATAGGTTTCCGGCACGTTGGGCAGGTCGAAATTGACGACATGGCTGATGCCGTCGACGTCGATGCCGCGCGCGGCGATGTCGGTCGCCACCAGCGTGCGGATCTGCCCGGAGCGGAACGCGCCGAGCACGCGCTCCCTGTGGTTCTGCGACTTGTTGCCGTGGATCGCCTCGGCCGGGATGCCGGCCTTGACGAGGCTCTTCACTACCTTGTCGGCGCCATGCTTGGTACGGGTGAAAACCAGCGCGCGATCGACCGGTTCGTGCTTGAGGAGGTCGGCCAGCAAATTGTGCTTGGCGGCGAAATCGACCTGGATGATGCGCTGGCTGATCCGCTCCGCGGTGGAAGAGACCGGCGTCACGGCGACCCGCGCCGGATCGCGCAGCATGGCTTCCGCGAGGTCGGCGATGTCCTTGGGCATGGTGGCCGAGAAGAACAAGGTCTGCCGCCGGATCGGGAGTTTTGCGACGATTTTGCGGATGTCGTTGATGAAGCCCATGTCGAGCATGCGGTCGGCTTCGTCCAGCACCAGGAACTCGACCTGGGCGAGCTTGAGCGCGTTGCCCTGCACGAGATCGAGCAGGCGACCCGGGGTGGCGACCAGCACGTCGACGCCGCCCATCAGCGAACGGACCTGGCGGCCCATCGGCACGCCGCCGATTGCCAGCGCCGAGGTCAGGCGGATGTGGCGGCCATAGGCGTTGAAGCTGTCGAGGATCTGGCCGGACAGTTCCCGCGTCGGCGAGAGCACCAGCACGCGGCAGGTCTTCGGCTGCGGCCGGATGCGGTTTTCGAGCAGGCGGTTGAGGATCGGCAGCGCGAAGGCGGCCGTCTTGCCGGTTCCGGTCTGGGCGATGCCGACCACGTCGCGGCCGGATAGCGCCAGCGGGACGGTTTGGGCCTGAATGGGAGTGGGGGTGTGGTAGTTCTCTTCGAGAAGGGCGCGCGAAATGGGATCGGCGAGCCCGAAGTCCTTAAAGGAGGTCAATAGGGTTTCTTTCATCAAAACAGCAGGCGCCCGGCTCTTTCACCAGGAGCGCGCGAGGGGTCATCGAATGACACCCGCGTGTTTTGGGTATCGCATTGTTGGATGGTTGAAGGGGCAAGCCAGAACGCCGTTACGCGGACGAAAAAAAACGGGCTCAGAACACGCGGCTTGCGTTGGCCCGGTCATCCTGACGTTGCAATGATGATACCGTGGCGCTCCCTTGATATGGCCGATGAACGAGGCGGTTTCAAGGTGAATTGGGCTGACTTGGTTTCGAGGATGCAAAAATTTGACGCGGCATGAAGGACTTGGGCTGCCGCTTGCGGTGTCAGGCCGGTGTTTTTGCACCAAATTGGATGCCGTTAATTTAGCCAAATTGCCAGTTCTGCTCACTAGTTAGACTGTCTGCCGCAGAAGCATACAATTTATCAGCCTAATATTTAGGCGGACCGCCTTCGGAATTCTCCCCGCGCCGCGACATTATGGCCGGATTCCAAGCGGTTAGCGAATGTAACACCGGTGGCACGAGTCTTGCGATTCCGTAAACGCAGACGGCCGTTGGGGCCGGTTCTCGCAGCGTTTAACGCGTCTGCGTCAGGGAGATGACACCTCATGCTTACTCAATTGACTCACCAAATAGCGACGATGAGCCGTCGTCGCTGGCTCGCGGCCACCGCCGGGCTGGTGCTCGGCCTTGCCGCCTTTGGCCCCGCCAAGGCGCAGGAGACCATCAAGGTCGGCGTCCTTCACTCGCTCTCGGGCACCATGGCCATCAGCGAAACCACGCTGAAGGACACCATCCTCTTCCTGATCGACGAGCAGAACAAGAAGGGCGGCGTGCTCGGCAAGAAGCTCGAGGCCGTCGTGGTCGATCCCGCCTCGAACTGGCCGCTGTTCGCCGAAAAGGCCCGCGAACTGATCACCAAGAACAAGGTTTCGGTCGTGTTCGGCTGCTGGACCTCGGTGTCGCGCAAGTCCGTGCTGCCGGTCTTCAAGGAGCTGAACTCGATCCTGTTCTACCCCGTGCAGTACGAGGGCGAGGAGAGCGAGCGCAACGTGTTCTACACCGGTGCGGCGCCGAACCAGCAGGCGATCCCCGCCGTCGACTACCTCATGAAGGACGAGAAGGTGAAGCGCTGGGTGCTGGCCGGCACCGATTACGTCTATCCGCGCACCACCAACAAGATCCTGGAAGCCTACCTGAAGTCGAAGGGTGTCGCCCAGGAAGACATCATGATCAACTACACGCCGTTCGGTCATTCCGACTGGCAGACGATCGTGGCCGACATCAAGAAGTTCGGCTCGGCCGGCAAGAAGACCGCGGTGGTCTCCACCATCAACGGCGACGCCAACGTTCCCTTCTACAAGGAGCTCGGCAACCAGGGCATCAAGGCCAAGGACATCCCGGTCGTGGCGTTCTCGGTGGGTGAGGAAGAACTCGCCGGCATCGACACCAAGCCGCTGATCGGCCATCTCGCCGCCTGGAACTACTTCCAGTCGATCAAGACGCCGGAGAACGAGAAGTTCATCAAGGCGTGGCAGGCCTACACCAAGAATCCGAAGCGCGTGACCAACGACCCGATGGAAGCCCACGTCATCGGCTTCGACATGTGGGTCAAGGCGGTCGAGAAGGTGAAGTCGACCGACGCCGACAAGGTGATCGACGCCCTGCCGGGCATCGAGGCCAAGAACCTGACCGGCGGCACCTCCAAGATGCTGCCCAACCACCACATCACCAAGCCGGTGTTCATCGGCGAGATCAAGGGCAACGGCCAGTTCGACGTGGTCTGGAAGACCCCGGGCCTCGTGCCGGGCGACGCCTGGTCGAAGGAGCTGGAAGGCTCCAAGGACCTGATCGGCGACTGGGTCGGCAAGAAGTGCGGCAACTTCAACGTCAAGACCAACAAGTGCGGCGGTCAGAGCTCCTGATCTGAAGAGGCTTCTGAACTGAAACACATCCGCAAAACAGTCACGACAACGGAGAAGGCGGCAGGTTCGCCGCCTTCTCCGGCTCTCCTGCCGGGGAAGTCCATTGTCCGCCACCTTTGACCGCCTTCGCGCGGCCGTCCTGTCATTGTGCCTGATCGTGGCCTTCGCTGTGCCCGCGCATGCCGGCCCGTTCGAGGATGCGGTCGCCAAGTTCGCCAACGACGATTTCTCCGACACGGCCGAGGCGATCGACGCCGTTGCGGCCTCCGGCAATCCGCTGGCCTTTCCCATCATCAGCGCGCTCGGCGAGGAACGGCTGTTCGCCGACCCCGAAAGCAAGAAGGTCTTCATCAAGCAGGGCGACGACAAGATCGTCGACGCCGCGACGGGAGCCGCCGTCGACAAGCTGCCGGATGGCGCCAGCGAGGTGCGGCTCAACAACCGCCTGCGCCGCTCGGTCGACGCCGCGCTCGGCGGCCTGACCTTGCTGTCGCCGGATCCCGCCAAGCGCATCGCGGCCGCGCAGTCCGTCTTCAAGTCGCACGACGAGAACGCGCTGCCTTCCGTCGATGAGGCGCTTTCCAAGGAAACCAACAAGGCCGCCAAGGCCGCCTTCATCGAGGCGCGCGCCGCCATCCTGCTGTTCAAGCCGGATGCTTCCGAAGCCGACAAGCTCGACGCCATCGCCGTCATCAAGTCGAAGGGCGATCAGGAAGCGCTGGCGCTGCTCACCAGCATGGGCGCCGACCAGCCGCCGCTGGTCGCAAAGGCGGTCGCGGCTGCGATCTCCTCGATCCAGAGCAATCTGGCGCTGTGGTCGATGGTGCAGAACGCCTGGTATGGCCTGTCGCTCGGCTCGGTGCTGCTGCTCGCCGCCATCGGGCTTGCCATCACCTTCGGCGTCATGGGCGTCATCAACATGGCCCATGGCGAGATGGTGATGATCGGCGCCTACACCACCTTCGTGGTGCAGGAGGTGATCCGCACCCGCTATCCCGGCCTGTTCGATTATTCGCTGCTGATCGCGGTGCCGCTCGCCTTTGTCGTGGCCGGCGCCATCGGCGTTGCGATCGAGCGCGGCATCATCCGCTTCCTCTACGGCCGGCCGCTGGAAACCCTGCTCGCCACCTGGGGCCTTTCGCTCGTGCTGCAGCAGGCGGTGCGCACCGCCTTCGGCCCCACCAACCGCGAGGTCGGCAACCCCTCCTGGATGAGCGGCGCCTTCGAGCTCGGCCAGATCACCATCACCTATAACCGGCTCTGGATCCTCGTCTTCACCCTGGCGGTGTTCGCGATCCTGCTCGCCATGCTGCGCTACACGGCGCTGGGCCTCGAGATGCGCGCGGTCACGCAAAACCGCCGCATGGCGGCCTCGATGGGCATTGCCACCTCGCGCGTCGATGCGCTGACCTTCGGTCTCGGCTCCGGCATCGCCGGCATCGCCGGCGTCGCGCTGTCGCAGATCGACAATGTCAGCCCCAATCTCGGCCAGAGCTACATCATCGACAGCTTCATGGTCGTGGTGTTCGGCGGCGTCGGCAATCTCTGGGGCACGCTGGTCGGCGCCTTCACCCTCGGCATCGCCAACAAGTTCCTCGAGCCCGTCGCCGGCGCCGTGCTCGGCAAGATCGCCATTCTGGTGCTGATCATCCTGTTCATCCAGAAGCGCCCGCGCGGCCTGTTCGCGCTCAAGGGACGGGCGGTGGAAGCATGATCGGTGATTTCTTGATTATCCTGGGACGGTGCCCGGACTCCCTCTCCCGCTTGCGGGGGAGGGCTGGGGTGGGGGTGCCTCCGCGAGTCGCGCCGCACGTGCGGAGAGATTTCCCCCACCCGGATCGCATCTTCCGATGCGATCCGACCTCCCCCGCAAGCGGGAGAGGTTTACTCCGATGATGCCGCACATCCTCACCCGCTCCCTTGACCGCGCCTCGATGCTCTTCATCCTGGTCGTCGCCGGCCTTGGCGTGCTGATCCCGCTGTCCAACCTGCTGCTGCCGGACGGATCGATGTTCCAGGTGCCGACCTATCTGGTGGCGCTGTGGGGCAAATACGCCTGCTACGCCATCCTCGCGCTGTCGATCGACCTGATCTGGGGCTATTGCGGCATTCTCTCGCTCGGCCACGGCGCGTTCTTCGCGCTCGGCGGCTACGCCATGGGCATGTACCTGATGCGCCAGATCGGCAGCCGCGGCGTCTACGGCAATCCGATCCTGCCGGACTTCATGGTGTTCCTGAATTATCCGAAGCTGCCGTGGTACTGGCACGGCTTCGACATGTTCTGGTTCGCCGCGCTGATGGTGCTGCTGGTGCCGGGCCTGCTGGCCTTCGCCTTCGGCTGGTTCGCCTTCCGCTCGCGCGTCACCGGCGTCTATCTCTCGATCATCACCCAGGCGATGACCTATGCGCTCTTGCTCGCCTTCTTCCGCAACGATTTCGGCTTCGGCGGCAACAACGGCCTGACCGACTTCAAGGACATCCTCGGCTTCAACGTACAGGCCGAGGGCACCCGCTGCGCGCTGTTCTTCCTGAGCTGCGCCGCGCTGATCGTCGCGTTCCTGATCTGCCGCGCCATCGTCACCTCCAAGCTCGGCAAGGTGCTGATCGCCGTCCGCGATGCCGAATCCCGTACGCGGTTTCTCGGCTACCGCGTCGAATCCTACAAGCTGTTCGTGTTCACGCTGTCGGCCTGCATGGCCGGTGTCGCCGGCGCGCTCTACGTGCCGCAGGTCGGCATCATCAATCCCAGCGAATTCGCGCCGGGCAACTCGATCGAAGCGGTGATCTGGGTCGCGGTCGGCGGACGCGGGACGCTGACCGGCGCCGCGCTCGGCGCGGTCGTGGTCAATTACGCGAAAACCTTCTTCACTTCCGGCTCGCTTGCGCCGTACTGGCTGTTCATGCTGGGCGCACTGTTCATCCTGGTGACGCTGCTGCTGCCCAAGGGCATCGTCGGCACCTTCAATGCGTGGTGGGGCCCGTGGAGGGCCGGGCGCGACGCCGATGCCGCCGGCGCCGCAGCCGAAGACGGCGCCATCGCCAAGCCCAACCCGGCGGAGTGACCGTATGAACGTCATGGACACCCGCAAGACTTCCGCGATGCTCTATCTCGATGGCGTGCACGTCTCCTTCGACGGCTTCCACGCCATCAACAACCTGTCGCTGGCGCTGGAGCCCGGCGAGATGCGCGCCATCATCGGCCCGAACGGCGCCGGCAAGACCACCATGATGGACATCATCACCGGCAAGACCAAGCCCGACGAGGGCGTGGTGCTGTTCGACGGCACCGTCGATCTGACGCGCCTCGACGAAACCCGCATCGCCGAACTCGGCATCGGCCGCAAATTCCAGAAGCCCACGGTGTTCGAGAGCCAGACCGTGCAGGACAATCTGCTGCTCGCGCTCAACGTCGATCATAGCGTCAAGGGCACGCTGTTCTGGCGCAGCAATGCGGACGAATCCGAACGCATCGACAAGGTGCTCGAGACCATCCGCCTGACCGACGCGCGCGCTCGGCTGGCCGGCAGCCTGTCGCATGGCCAGAAGCAGTGGCTCGAGATCGGCATGCTGCTGGCGCAGGATCCAAAGGTGCTCCTCGTCGACGAGCCCGTCGCCGGCATGACCGACGTCGAAACGCACCTGACCGCGGAGCTGCTCAAGGAGATCAACCGCAACCACACCATCATGGTGGTGGAGCACGACATGACCTTTGTGCGCGAGCTCGGCGTCAAGGTCACCTGCCTGCACGAAGGCACGGTGCTGGCCGAAGGCACCATCGACGATGTCTCGTCCAACGAGCGCGTCATCGAAGTCTATCTGGGGCGCTAGCTCATGCTGAAGGTCGACAAGATCAACCTCTCCTACGGCGCGGCGCAGGCGCTGCGCGGCGTATCGCTGACCGCCGAGCCCGGCAAGGTGACCTGCGTGCTCGGCCGCAACGGCGTCGGCAAGACCTCGCTGCTGCGCGCCATGGTCGGGCAATACCCGATCTCGTCGGGCAGCATCACTTTCGACGGCGAGGACATCAATGCGCTCAAGCCATACGAGCGCGCCCGGCGCGGCATCGGCTTCGTGCCGCAGGGCCGCGAGATATTTCCGTTGCTGACGGTGGAAGAAAACCTGAAGACCGGCTTCGGCCCCCTGAAGCGCGACCAGCGCAGCATTCCCGACGACGTGTTCTCGCTGTTTCCCGTGCTGGAGACCATGCTCGGTCGCAGGGGCGGCGATCTCTCCGGCGGCCAGCAGCAGCAGCTCGCCATCGGCCGGGCGCTGGTGATGCGGCCGAAACTCCTGCTGCTCGACGAGCCGACCGAAGGCATCCAGCCCTCGATCATCAAGGACATCGGCCGCGCGATTTCCTACCTGCGCAACCTCGGCAACATCGCCATCGTGCTGGTCGAACAATATCTCGACTTTGCCTGCGAGCTCGGCGACAATTTCGCCGTCATGGATCGCGGCGCGGTGAAATATACCTGCCAGCGTCAAAATCTCGATCAGGCCGAGATCAGCCGCCAGATGGCCCTGTAGAGCATGATCCGGAAAAGTGGGTACCGGTTTTCCGACAAGATCATGCTCAAGACAAGGTTTTGATTTTCTGACGCGGCCCGTCACGGCCGCTGCCGGGGGATGGATGCGGACCGAGACGCGCGAAGCTTCGGCGATTTTCGCGGCCAATCGCGCCAAGGGCGCCGTCCGCTTCGACGTGCGCCGCGCCGGCGGCGTCACCCGCCGCGGCCGCCTGCATGAATCCGGCTCGCTGCGCGTGCGCTTTCCCTCCCCCGAGGACGAGGGGCTTTCGGCCGTGTTCGTCAACACCGCGGGCGGCGTTGCCGGCGGCGACCACTTTGATATCGCGATTTCCGCGGGCGAGGGGACGCGCCTGACCCTGACGACGGCGGCCGCCGAAAAGGTCTACCGCGCTCCGGAGGCACCCGCCCGGCTCGACATTTCGCTCAAGGGCGCGTCCGGTGCGCACCTCGCCTGGCTGCCGCAGGAGACCATCATGTTCGACCGCGCGAAGATGCTTCGCACCATCGATATCGACCTGGCCGAGAACGCATCTCTCCTGCTCTGCGAAAGCGTGGTATTCGGCCGCGCCGCCATGGGCGAGCGCATGCAGAGCGGTGAGTTCGTCGATCGCTGGCGCCTGCGCCGCGGCGGCAGACTGGTCTTTGCCGAGACGGTCCGGCTCGATGGCGACATCGGCGCGAAGCTGGCGAAGTCAGCGGTTGCAAAGGGCGGCGTTGCCATCGCCACGGCGCTGATCGTGCCGGGCGATGGAGCCGTCGTCGAGCGCATCCGCGAGGCCGCGGAAGGCTTCGGCGGCGAAGTCGGCATCTCCGCCTGGAATGGCTTTGCAATGGCGCGCTTCTGTGCCCAAGATGCGGCCCGGTTGCGCGCCGACATGATCACGGTGCTCGGCCGCGCCTCGTCCTCGCCGCTGCCCCGATTGTGGTTGAACTAGATTTTTCAAGAACAGAGTGCCCGCATGAATCTTTCCCCCCGCGAAAAGGACAAGCTCTTGATCTCGATGGCCGCCATGGTGGCGCGGCGCCGGCTCGAGCGCGGCGTCAAGCTCAACCACCCCGAGGCGATCGCGATCATTTCCGATTTCATCGTCGAGGGCGCTCGCGACGGCCGCACCGTTGCGGAGCTGATGCAGGCCGGCGCGCAGGTCCTGACGCGCGACCAGGTGATGCCGGGCATCCCCGAGATGATCCACGATATCCAGGTCGAGGCGACGTTTCCGGACGGCACGAAGCTCGTCACCGTCCACGAGCCGATCCGATGAATAGCGCGGCGATATTCGGTTGGTCGTCATGCCCGGGCTTGTCCCGGGCATCCACGTCCTTCGTGCCTGAAATCAAGACGTGGATGGCCGGGACAAGCCCACGGCTGTCCGGTCTAGTTCTGGGTAGACAAGGCGCATGGCGTGGATTCTTCTGCGGTCTTGAGCATCGCCAAATGTTCGAGACAGGCAAGGAAGGTCCCGCCATGCGCCATCACAATACAGTATTTCATAGTCTGCT
>DATLXL010000040.1:0-74211 GCA_035575905.1 Bradyrhizobium sp.
ACCTGCTCCGCAAAGCTGCCGCGCGAACCGTTGACGCCGTTTGCGCCGCAATCGGCCGCGCACTCGATGCATTTACGCCGGAGGAATGCGCCAACTACCTCAAAAATTCAGGCTATCGAACCTAATGCCATCACGCTTTAGACTTTGATCCAGACGGCATGAGCGGAGGGTCGGCATTCGTTGTTCAGGTAGTGGCTGGAGAGTTTCGTGCCTACTTTGCAGGGCTTGTCGTGACGGGTGGACGCGACCGATTCCACATCATCAAGGTAGGCGACATTTACCGCTTTCTAGCGACGCTGGTCTGACTACCCCTTCTCGCGTGATGCTTGGGAAACGGAGGAGTGCGATGATGGGCAAAATGTTCGAGTACACCCCTTTCGTTACCGAGATCATGACCGGGCGCTCTTTGAAGCTGTCGGAGCCCGACACGAAGGGTGAATACGCGGACCGCAAGTACAAGACTGAAGCGACTGCTAACGAGGACTACACCAAGAGGTTTCGGGAGCAAATCCAAGCTGTCGTGGACAAACACCTTGCGGGCAAGAGCAACGTGCTGCTGCCGTGGAAGGAAACGAAGGAAGGCGCTATCGCATTCAACTTCAAGTCTCCCAAGAAGCGGCCACAGCTTACCGACGCTAAGGGCAAGGCGCTCAAGCAGGGCATCATCATCCGTGACGGCTCCCTAATCCGTATCGCTGGCGTTATCGCGGCATGGGAGAAGGGTAGCAAGCTGGGTGCCTCGCTGTGGCCTGATGCCGTCCGGGTGATCAAACTCGCTGACGACTTCAATGCCTTAGCGGCGTTCGGTGCGCCTCAGGATGGCTTCGACGGGAGCGAACCCGCTTGATGAATTGCCCCTTTCAATCGACATCAGCGGCTATCGCCTTCATAACGTCAGCACCGAAATCGACCTTATCAATGGTCTTGCAGAGGTCCACACGCTCTTCTGGAATACTGGATCGCCCGCTTTCGCGGGCGATTTCAGTTGCTGGCTGAGCGGCCCAGTCGACCGAACCGGCGCCAGTGGCCGGGAGCGCTATGACCTTGATGCGTTCTTGCCGAACGCCAGCACGTGCAGGCCGAGGCGGCGACGGACGATCACGAACAGCAGCACGGTCTCGAAGGCGAGCGAGATCGTGGTCGCGGCCGCCGCGCCGTGGCCGCCGAAGCGCGGTACCAGTGCGACGCATAGCGCGAGATTCATCGCGAAGGCGAGCGCATAGGCCAGCGCGCAGATATGCTGGTGGCCGAGCATGTTGAGCAGGCGTTCGACCGGGCCGATCGCCGCGCGCACGACGAGGCCGATGGCGGCGATGAACATGATGTCGTAGCCGACCACGAATTGCGGGCCGAACAGCCAGAGCAGCGGCTTGCCGAACGCCAGCAGCGCCAGCGTCGCCGCAAGCGAGGGCCAGAACGTCCACTGGATCGCATGGGTGACGTAGGCGGCGAGCCGTTGCTTGTCGCCTTGCGCGTTGTACTCGGCAAAGCGGTGCGCCGTCGTCGCCGACATCGCGTAGTGGATGAAGGAGACCAGCGCCAGCGTCTTTACCACGGCGAAATAGATGCCGACTTCCTCGGATGAGCGGAATTGCTGCAGCACCAGCACGTCGGTGTAGGAAAGCAGCAGGTAAAAGCCTTCGACCAGCAGGATCGGCAGCGACACCGCGAGCCAGCCGCGCACGTCATAGGATTTTGCGCCGGGTTCGACGTGGGCGGCGAGACGGCGGTTGAGCACGACCATCTGCCCGAGCATGGCAAGCCACACCGCGGCGAAGCTGGCCAGCATCGCCGCGGTAGCACCAAGATCGAGGCCGAGCACGAAGGCGCCGGCGGTAAGACCGATGATCAGCGTCTGCCGGACGATGAATTGCGGCATCAGGCCAAGCCGCATCCAGTCATGAGATCGCGCGATGCCGTCCTGGGTGTTGGCGACCACGAAGGCCGGCAGCGTGGCGCAGCCGATGTAGAGCGGCGCGATCGTGGCGACGTCGATTGCGGGCGACAGCAGCTTGACGAGGCCGGCAAGCAGCAGCGCGATGAGGGAAGAGACCGCGAAGGTGAGCCAGCGGCTGCCGGAGAGGAAGCCGCGCAGCAGCGCATGCTCGCCGCGCGTGCGATATTCCGGAATGAGCTTTTGCGCCGACGCCGAGATGCCAAAGTCCATCATGCTGCCGAGCAGCAGCACCCAGGTCCACACATAGACGTAGACGCCGTAATCCGATGTCCCCATCCAGCGCGCCAGCAGGATCTGCGCGCCATAGGCCATCACGGCGCTGACGACGCGGATGATGAAGATCGTCGCGGCGAGGCGCTTGGTGACGGCGGCCTCGCTGGAGTCGCCGAGCAACGATTTTGCCCGCGCGAAAACGCCGGCAGGCGAAGCGGTTGCGGATTGGCTGTCCAACACGGCCACGGGACGTCCTCGGGCTCGCCGCAACGGGCGTGCGGCCATCCGGCCGATCTATCAACGAATCGTTAAGATTCGGTCTCTCCACGGGATGCCGTTGCCGAGCGCACCATGGCCCCAGCCCTCGCAAGACTGCTTGTGGTTAAGGGACCGGATCGCGCGCGTTCCCCTCGCTCATCCGGGACGACGGCGATAGCTAGTCCAAATTCACATTGAACTCATATGGCCGCTCGCCGCCGACCAGCGTCAGCTTCAGCGCGGCGCCATCGGGCTTGGCGCCCGGCGGCAGGCCGTCGAGTTCGAAGGCAAACCGCTTCACGCCGGGCGGGCTGTTCTCCACCAGCTTGGGGATCGGCAATGCCCAGTCGGGCGTCGGTCCCTCGACGAACAGCTGAATATCCTTCGATTCCGGAGCGGTGACGTCGACCACCACATTCTTGTCGCCCTCGCGCCTGACGTCACGGATCGTCACGGGCGCGGGATCGCCGATGTTGGCGGGTTTCGGCACGCTATCGAGCGCGGCGGAAAGGTTGCCGTCCTCCGTGCTGGCGACGCTCGCAAAGGTCAACTCGCACGCGGCTTCGACCGGGACGCACAGCTTGTCGCAGACGGCGTAGCTGATTTGGGCGCGCAGCGTTACCGGCTTGTCGCTGTTCCTGGCGACGATGCGCAGCGGCAGCACCACCTGCTTCTTGTAGCCGAGCGAGAAGCCGCCGGCGCCGTCGTCGAACTTCATCGGCGCCGGCCACAGGATCGTCACTGCTTCGACATTGTCCGATCTGGAGAAGTCGAAGCGCGGCGGGACGCCGGAATCGCCGGGATTGCGCCAGTAGGTTTTCCAGCCGTCCTGCAACTGAATGGCGATGCCGCCAAGCAGCACTCCACCGCTGCGCGAGCCCGCCAGCAGCCGCACCGCGGAGTGCGCGTCGCGCTGCCAGGGCGAGGCATCCTCCGCCTTGGCCGCAACCGACAGCGAAGCGGTCAGCAATGTCGCGGCAAGGGTGAGTGCAGTGCGAATGGGAACAATCGCGATCATGGCACGTCTTTACAGGTTGGGTCCGGCGCAAACCATTGAATTGCTTGTGATGCGCGGCATTCAGCTTGATTGACAGATCACTCACCCAATATCAGGATACGACAGCAAATGAGAGGCCTTTGCGGATGAGTCCTGAAGGCAAGGCACCGAAGAGCCCCGGCCGCAAAACCGGCGCCGGGCACGATGCGCCGGACGAGGGTTATCTCGACGGCCAGATGCTGGTTGCCATGCCTGTCATGGGCGACCCTCGCTTCGAGCGCTCGGTGATTTACATGTGCGCGCATTCCGCCGAAGGCGCCATGGGCATCATCGTCAACCATCCCGCCGGCAGCATCGACTTCCCGCAGCTCCTGATGCAACTCGATATCGTCACGAGTGCTGACCAGATCACCGTGCCGGACCATGGCGAGCCGATGCAGGTGCTGAAGGGCGGCCCGGTCGATACCGGCCGCGGCTTCGTGCTGCATTCCAGCGACTTCTTCCTGCAGGACGCGACGCTGCGGATCGACGAGGACATCTGCCTCACCGCAACCGTCGACATCCTCAAGGCGATCGCCAAGGGCACGGGCCCGAAGCACGCCATCCTCGCGCTCGGCTATGCCGGCTGGGCGCCGGGACAACTGGAGAGCGAGATCCAGCACAATGGCTGGCTGCATTGCCCGGCCGATCCAGACCTCGTGTTCGGCCATGCCATCGAGGAAAAATATCCGCGCGCGCTGCGCAAGATCGGCATCGATCCCGGCATGCTGTCGGGCGACGCGGGGCACGCGTAAGGCGCTGCATTCGTTCTCCCCGGATGGAGCGTGGCGAAACCCAGCGGCGGCGAGGCGCGGTTGACGGGTTCGCCTGCGCGTTGTCCATCCTCCGGATGAATGCTACTCCGCCGCCTGCTGTGCCACCGTCGGCTCGGTGCCGGCCACCGTGGCGCGGCGCATGTCGCGGGGCTGCGACTGGTCGTAGCGGCGCACGCGGTGCATGGTCTGACGGTTGTCCCACATCACGAGATCATGCAGCGTCCATTTGTGGACGTAGACGAACTCCGGCTGTGTGGCGTGGTCGGTGAGATCGCGCAACAGCAGTCGGCCTTCCGGCACGCTCATGCCCTTGATGGCGCCGGCATGCGACGACAGATACAGCGACTTGCGGCCGTGCACGGGATGCGTGCGCACCAGGCGCTGCAGCACCGGCTTGAACATTTCCTTTTCCTCGTCGGTGTAGTCGAGGAAACCGAGCGAGCCGCGCGAATACATCAACGAGTGCTCGCAGATCATGTCTTCGATCTCGGCCTTCATCTCGTCGTCGAGCGCGTCATAGGCGGCCCGCATGTCGGCGAATTCGGTGTTGCCACCCTTCGGGTTCACGACGCGTGCCGACAGCAGCGAGAATTTCGCCGGAATTGGGCGGAACGAGCTGTCGGAATGCCACAGCCAATTGCCGAGGTTGAAAAGAGCGGCCCGGCTGTCGCGCGGCAACACCTTGCCGTCCTTGCCGAGGTTGGAGACGTCGTTCAGGCCGGTGGTGAGGCGGTAGTCCGCCTGCTTCACCACGGTGCCGCCGCGCGCTTCCTCGCGTTCGCCGAAATTGAGCGCGAAGGCCATCTGTTGCTCGTCGGTGATGTCCTGGCCGTGAAATACCAGCACGGCAAATTTATCCATCGCCGCCTCGACTTCGCGCGCCTGCTCCTTCGTCAGCGGCTGGCGCAGATCGAGACCGGAAACCTCACCGACAAAATGCTTGTGCAACTGACGGATGGCCAGGGCCATGGCGATGCTCTCCCGACGTTTGCTTTTCGGGAAAGGCTACTCCCGAAGCGGGCGATGTCAACGATCAGGCGGCCCGCCAGTCATGCATTCCGCGCCATGAGCCCTCCGTCCACGGGAATGACGGCGCCCGTCAGGAAGGAAGCCGCGGGCAGGCACAGGCTGAGCGTGATGTGCGCCACCTCCTCGGGATCGCCATAGCGGCCGAGTGCGGTGCGGCGTTTTGCGTAGATGGTCTTGTGCTCCTCCGGAATCCGTTCCGTGATCGCCGAGCGGATCGGGCCCGGGCAGATGCAGTTCACGGTGATGCCCTCGCGTCCGAGCTCGACCGCGAGCGAGCGCGTCAGGCTGGTGACGCCGCCCTTGGCCGCGGAGTAGGGGCTGTTCGTCGCAGTCGCGCCGAGTGCCTCGGTGGAGGCGATGTTGACGATCCGCGGGCATTTCGATTTACGCAGGTAAGGCAGCGCGGCGCGGATGATGCGCGGATGCGCCGTCAGCATCACTGCCAGCGCCTTGGCCCAGGCTTCCTCGTAATTGTCGGCGTCGATTGCGGCGCGGAGCGACAGGCCGGCATTGTTGATGACGATGTCGAGCGAGCCGAAATGCGCGGCGATGCCGTCGACGACGGATACGATCGCCTTGGGATCGGCGACATCGAGCGTCCACGCCTTCGCGTTGCCGCCGGATGCGGTGATGGCGTCCGCCACGGCGCGGGTACCCTCGTCGGTCAGATCAGTCACGGCGACATTGGCGCCTTCATCGGCAAAGGCATGCGCGGTAGCGCGGCCCATGCCGCTGGCCGCGCCGGTGACGAGAACGGTGAGGCCTTTCACGGAACGGGAAAGCTTCTTGACGTCGGGCATGGAAAAAACTCGCGGTGCGGAAAACGGCGGCGGGTTGACAAGGCTGGCACCGATCCGCAGACAGGTCAAACAACATAATATGAAGGGAGATGCGCGCGATGAACGAACTCGATTTCGGCGGCAAGCAGGTGCTGGTCGTCGGCGGCTCCAGCGGCATCGGCAACGGCATCGCCCAGGCGTTTCGCGTTCGCGGCGCGCGCGTTCAGGTCTGCGGCACCCGCGCCAGCGCATCGGACTATTCGCCTGACGACGGCTCGCATCTCGAAGGCCTCCAGTATTCGCAGCTCGACGTCAGCGATCCCTCGGGGGTCGAGAATTTCAAGCCGTCGTTCGACCGTCTCGACATCCTCGTGCTGGCGCAGGGCGCGGTGATCTACCGCCGCGGCGAATTCTTGATGGATGGCTTTCGCAAGGTGATGGAAGTCAATCTGATGAGCCTGATGGCCTGCGCGATCAGGTTTCACGCCATGCTCGCCGCCGCCAAGGGTTCGCTGATCATCGTCAGCTCGACTGCCGCGTATCACTCCACCATGGGAAATCCGTCCTACAACGCCTCGAAGACCGGCGCGATGGGGCTGACGCGCACGCTCGGCGAGGCCTGGGCGGAAGACGGCATCCGCGTCAACGGCATCGCGCCGGGGCTGGTCGACACCAAGATGACGAAGGTGACGACAGCCAATCCGAAGCGGCTCGAGGGCGCGCTGGAGCGGATTCCGCTGAAGCGGCTCGGCACGCCGGAGGATATGGCCGGCGCCGCGTTGTTCCTTGCGTCGCCGCTGTCGTCCTACATCGTTGGCCAGACCATCATCGTCGACGGCGGATTGATCTTGTAGAGCATGAGCCCGGAAGGCGACGCCGGCTTCGGACAAGATCATGCTCCGATACCAGGGAACTGACGCGGCCCTTGCCGGTTACATCCGCTGAACCTCAGGTCAGGGAGTGACGCAATGGACAAGGATCGGATCGTTGGCGCAGCCAAGGATTTTGCAGGCAAGGCCGAAGGCGCAGCGGGTGATCTCGCTGGCGATGCCAAGACGCAGGCTTCGGGCCGCGCGCGCGAGGCAGCGGGCACGGTGCAGAATCTCTACGGCCAGGCCAAGGACGCCGCGCGCGAAGCGGGCGAAGCCGCCTTGGACATGGCCAAGGATGCCTACGAGAGCGATACCATTCAGAGCGGCAGCAAGGCGGTCGCCAGGACCGTGCGCGACAATCCGCTCGGCTCGCTTTTGATCGCCGGCGGCATCGGCTTTGCGCTGGCGCTGATGATGAGCCGCCCGGCGCGTCGTGCGCCGCCGCGCTGGCGTTATTGACGGCCAGGGCGGAGGTTCGAGGTCAGCGCGTCGCGCTGGCCGGCGGGACCGAGGCGGAGCGGCCGACGGCGGCCGGCGGACGCGGCACGCCGTTGGTGGCGGGCGGGCGCGGGCCGCCCGGAGGCGCGGCCTGCCGCGGTGCGGGCGTCGTGTTGCCGAAACCGCCGAAGAAGTCACGCAAAGCCGGCGCCGGGTTTTGCGCCGGCTTCTGCTGCGGCGGTGGTTTCTGCTGTTGCGGCTGGCCGGGTTGGCCCGGCCCCAACGCCGGCTGTCCAAATCCGGGCTGACCCGGCTGCAGCGGCGGGCGCTGCTGCGCCGGCTGTGGCTGTGGCGGCGGCTTTTGTCCGGGCTGGATGACCGAGCCGTCCGGCGCGACGCTGGCGACAGGCGAATCGCCCCTGGCCTGCTCGCGGCCGACTTCGCGGCGCGGCCAGCTGAAATCGTCGGCGCGGCCGGCCGGCGGCGCCAGCGCCTCGCCCTTCACCAGCGTGCGTGCCGCAAGCGTATCGACCGCCGCAGGCCGCGAACCGGGGCCGCCAAGCAACTGATCATTGTTGATGGAAGCCGCAACCAGCGGGACGATCGGGCCCGCCATCGGCCGCGGCGCAGGCTGGCCAGGCACGGCATTGATGTCAGGCGTGGCAGGCTCGCTTGGCAGCGCGATCGGGCCGGAGCGGCCCGCGAGCAGGCGGCCGATCTCGCGGTCGACATAGTGCGCCAGCTTGCGCGCGCCGGGCTTGGTGAAATAGATGCCGTCATAGGAACGCAGCGTGCGCGGCTGGCCTTCGAAGTCGGGGCCCTTCATCAGGAAGCGGCCGGCCTCGTCGACAAAGCCGTCCCAGACGTCGACATAGGTGATGTTGGCCTTGCCGGCGCCGTCGCGGTACAGCGCATTGAGGAACAGCATGTCGGAGATGCCCTTGGGACCGCGGATCGCCGGCAGGCCGACCCACAGCACGGGCACGCCCTTCGCCTTCAGGACCGCAATCAGTTCCTCGACCTTCTTGCTGTAGAGTTCGACCCAGCGCTCGTCGCGGAATTCGTAGAGGCCGCCTGCCCGCGTGGTTTTTTCCGGCGCGGCGACCGAGGGCGTATCGTCGGCATTGTCGGCTTCGTCATCGGCCGGCTTTTCGTCGGGCTTGGCGGCGCTATCCGGTTTGACCGCATCCGGCTTGGCGGCGTCGGGTTTAGCTGCGTCGGGCTTTGCAGGGTCAGTTTTGGCCGCATCGGGTTTCGCCGCCTGCTTGGCATCCTTCGGCTTCGCGTCCTTTTTGGTCTTGTCGGCAGGCTTGTCCGATTTCTCGGTGACCGTGTCGCGCATGGCGGCGCGGTCGTTGATGCCGAGCATCACCACGATAGCATCAGGTTTTTCGGTGGCGAGAATCTGCTTGGCCGCGGCAGTCCAGTCCGCGGGTTCGCCGCGCGGCTGGTACTTGATCAGACCGCTGGTCGCCCGGTTCTTGCGGATCACGCCCATGTCCGGACGCTCGGCATAGGCGTCTTCCAGGCCGTAGGCGAGCCAGTCGGCCATGCCGTCGCCAAGCACCAGCACCTGGCGCTCGGGAACGATATTGGGATCGCGCTTTTCAGGGGCGGGCGCCCTGGAGAAATCCTGCATCCGCTTGGGCGCCTGCGGCTGCTGCTGGAACGGGGCGAAGAAATCGCCGCCGAACCAGCCGCCCCCACCGCCGCCGGAGCGCGGCTGCGTGGGGCGCGACCAGCCGCCGCCGAAATTGAAGAACTGCGCCGACGCCGGCCCGGCAATGCCGACCAGCATCGCAATGGCGACCGCGAGCGCGACCAGCGGTCCGCTTTCGGTGAACACGCGGTAGAATGGTTTCGGCTTTCGCATCCGGCTCGATCGCAAGGGGATTCTGGGGCGATAGCTATAATAACGGAAAGCGGCCGCAAGCGGGCGGATTTTTCCCATAAGCGGGCCGGCGGCCCCAGCCGTCAAGGGTAGAGCCAAATCATTGTTTTTGAAGGTTAGTTTCGGCCTTCGGTGGTGCTCTCCCGGCGAGAATCAGCGCCCGCGCAGCTTCTCCAGCACCTCCGACGTGGCAAAGCCGTCCGCCGGCAGCCCGACCGACACCTGGAACGCACGCAGCGCCTCGCGGGTGGCCCCGCCGAACTGGCCGTCCGGGGTTCCCTTGTAGAACCCGCGCTGGGCCAGCAGCTGCTGCAGTTCCAGCCGCTCGGTGCGCGACAGCACCCGTTCCTGCCGCGGCCAGGGCTGCACGATGGGCGGCCCGCCACGCAGGCGGTCGGCGAAATGGCCGATCGCCAGCGCGTAGGCTTCCGCCGGGTTGTATTTCATGATGACGCGAAAGTTCTGCAGCATCAGGAAGCCGGGACCTTCGGCGCCGGCCGGCGCCAGCAGATAGGCCTTGTCGTGCGGATTGGGATAGGGCTTGCCGCCCGCGCGCTTGACGCCCTGCTGGTCCCATTGCGCCAGCGCCATCGCCTTGGCGCGGTCGGCCAGCATGAAATTGAAGCCCTTGGGGATCACGACCTCGTAGCCCCAGCTCGCGCCGCTCTGCCAGCCGTCCTTCTTCAGGTTGTTCGCGGTCGAGGCGATCAGGTCATAGGCATTGTCGACGACGTCGCGCCGGCCGTCGCCGTCGGCATCGACCGCATAGCGCTTGAACGCGGTCGGCATGAACTGCGTCGGCCCGAACGCGCCGGCCCAGGAGCCGCGCAGTTGCTCGGGCCTGAGATCGCCGCGATGCAGGATTTCCAGCGCGACCAGGAACTCGTCCTTGAAGTATTTCTGCCGCCGCCCGATGCAGGCGAGCGTCGCGGTCGACTGCAGCACGCTGCGGTCGCCGATCTGCGTCGAATAGTTGGACTCGATGCCCCAGATCGAGGCGATGATGTAGCGGTCGACGCCATAGGCCTTCTCCACCGCGTCGAACTGGGCCTTGTACCTGGCGAGGATCTCGCGGCCTTTGGCCATCCGGTTGTCGTTGACGAGAATGTCGAGATATTCCCAGATCGCCTTGGTGAATTCGGGCTGCGAATCCATCAGGTCCATGATGCGCAGGTCCGGCTGCAGGCCGGCGGTGAAGCGCTGAAAGCTCTCCTGCGAGATGCCGCGCCTGGCGGCATCGGGCCACATCCCGGCGACACAACTGTCGAAATTCGCCGCTGCCTCGCGGATCGCGCTTGCCGTCATCAAGGGATGACCGGAGGCGCCGTCCTCGCCGCTCCAGGGCAGCGGACCGGTCGAGCCGGGCGGGGCCTGCGGCTGCTGCGAGGGCGCAGGTTTCGGGGAGAACAGATTGTTGAGGAAATTTGACACGCTGCCATCGCCCGAAGACTGGGCGATAGCCGCCCCCGGCCACGGCCATGCGGTCACAAGCATGAGCGCGATCGTGGATGCCTTTATTATTCGTCGCTTCATTCCCTGACCCGTCCGCCAAATATCCCGGGTCCAAAAAGGACCCGCCGGGGTTTCCAATAGTTTAACAAGCGATGGGCGGCCTTGCCGCCCTTTCGTCGCGCCCAACATCTGCCTTTGTTCCCGGCCGCAAACCGGCTAGGAACGTGCCATTACACCCGCTCGTACAGGCTTCCCATAATCCCATGAAAATCCGCAAAGCCGTCTTCCCGGTCGCCGGCCTCGGCACCCGCGTCCTGCCCGCCACCAAGGCGATGCCGAAGGAAATGCTGACCATCGTCGACAAGCCGCTGATTCAATATGTCGTCGATGAGGCCAGGGAGGCCGGCATTGAACACTTCGTGTTCGTCACCGGCCGCAACAAGGGCGTCATCGAGGATCATTTCGACCGCATGTTCGAACTCGACGCCACGCTTGCCGCGCGCGGCAAGAAGGTCGAGCAGGAAGTCCTTGCCGCGAACCAGCCCGAAGCCGGCGCCATGAGCTTCACGCGCCAGCAGGCGCCGCTGGGCCTTGGCCACGCCGTATGGTGCGCGCGCGACATCGTCGGCGACGAGCCGTTTGCGGTCGTGCTGCCGGACGAACTCGTGCTCAATACGCCGGGCTGCCTGAAGCAGATGATCGACATGGCGAACAAGCTGGACGCCAGGTCCAACCTGATCGCGGTCGAAGCGGTGCCGGACCATCTCACCCATCAATACGGTATCTGCGGCGTGGGAAAACGCAGCGGCAAGATGTTCGAAGTCGACGGCATGGTCGAGAAGCCGGCCAAGGGCACCGCGCCGTCCAATCTCTCGATCACCGGCCGCTACATCCTGCAGCCGGAGATATTCAAGATACTGGAGACCCAGGAGCGCGGCGCCGGCGGCGAAATCCAGCTCACCGACGCGATGATCGGGCTTTCAAAGACGCAGAAATTCTACGGGGTGGAGTTCGAAGGCGAGCGCCACGACTGCGGCTCCAAGCCCGGCTTCCTGCGCGCCAACATCGCCTTCGGCCTGCAGCGGCCTGAACTGCGCGACGGCCTGCGCGCCGAGATGAAGAAGTATCTCGAAAAATAGCGGCACGCCGCCATTGCGAGCGAAGCGAAGCAATCCATGGTGGGCTGCTTCGTCGCTTCGCACCTCGCAATCACGGTTGAGAAAGGTCTAGGCCACCAGCGACAGCTTCGGCATGCTGGCGAGCACCGACTGGTTGCGGCCGTTGGCCTTGGCGGCGTAGAGCGCCTTGTCGGCGGCTTCCAGCAGCAGCGCCCAGTGCATGTTGGCGGCCGGCGTCACGCTGGCGACGCCGACGCTGACGCTGTTGAAGTGGGGTCGCTCCGACCATTGCATCACCTTGGTCCGGATTGTCTCCGCAACCTGGAACGCATCGGCCGGCCCGCAGCCCGGCAGCAGCACCGCGAATTCCTCGCCGCCATAGCGCGCGGCGCAATCGCCGGCGCGGCGCACCGAATCCGAAATGCAGATCGCGATGCCGACCAGCACCTGGTCGCCGGCCTGGTGGCCGTTGGTGTCGTTGAAGGCCTTGAAATGGTCGGCGTCGATCATCAGCAGGGCGAGCGGCGTCTGCTGCCGCGCGGCGCGCCGCCATTCGGCGTCGATCTCGTCGTCGAATTTGCGCCGGTTGCGCAGGCCGGTGAGCGCGTCGGTGATCGCAAGCTCTTCCAGCTTGGCTTCGGCCGCGGCGCGGCGGCCGATCTCACGCGCCAGGAACAGCGTGGAGCCGAGCACGAACAGCACCAGCACCGCCATGATCGCGGCAATCCGCGTCACCTCGGTGCGCCAGATGTGAAAGACCGTATCGAGCGGCTTGCCGACCACGACATAGAACAGGTTCGACGTATCGCGCCGGACATAGAGCCGCGGGGTTGCATCCACCGGGCCCTGTCCGGAATACGATCCGCCGGGCAGCAGGTTGCTTGCCTTCCAGCTCGCGACCTCGGCGAGGTTCTTGCCGATCACGTCGAGATCGAACGGCTTGCGCATGATGACGGTGCGGTCGCGCCGCAGCACCGTGATGGTGTCCTGGAAGTCGAGATTGAGCCGCTCGAACAGCTCGTGGAAATAGGAGAAGCGGATCGCGCCCACGACCACGCCGAGGAAGGCGTTGTCTTCGCCGGAAATGCGCCGGCTCAGCACCACCGAATAGGCCCCGCGATGCAGCGTCGGCCTGCTCATGTAAAGATCGATATTGGGATTGTCGCGGTGGACCTTGAAATACTCCTCGTCGGCGCGGTTCTCGGGCCGCGGATCGAGCGAGGATGCGTCGACGATCAATTGTCCGCTCGGATCGAAGACCTGGATGGCGCCGAAATGCCGGGCGGTGGCGGCGTGGTCGAACAGGATCAGATGCAGCATCGACCTGGAGACGCCGTTCAATTCGGGCATCAGCATGTTGCTCGCGACCGCGCGCAGCGACAGGTCGTAAACCTCGATGTTGCGGCTGATGTCGGCTTCGATGCCGGCGGCGAGGTTCTCCAGCATCTGGCGCGCCAGCTGTTCCTCGCCGCGGCGCATGTCCAGCATGATCGAGGCGCAAATGGCGGAAAAGCCGATCACGGTCGCGACCGACGAGGCGATCAACAGCTTTACCGACAGTCGCCAGCACCGCCTGGCCGCATCTTTTCGCCGCTGGAATCGCATTCCTGGTCCCCGGGAGCATGAGCAAATGCGCCCGGAATCGTTGCGGCTGCCTTAAATCACGACAGCGGTTCCGCAATGGGTTAACGGGTGGTTTACTGCGCCGATGGATCAGGCCCGGAACCGGCCACACACGGGGATTGACGTGAACGACTACGACGCGCTGCGCGAGTACCTCAAGAAACAGACGCTGCCCGAATTCGTGCTGAGCTTCGAGGAGATCGAGGAAATCATCGATGCCGCGCTGCCGCGCGCGGCGCATCGCGCCTCCTGGTGGGACAGCCTGCGCAGCCCGCAGGAGAAGATGCCGCAGCGCGAGGCGTGCCTGGAAGGCGGATATGTCGCCACCCGCCAGGCCGACGGCAAGAGCGTGAAGTTCAAGCGGCTGAAGCGCGCACGATGAAAGTGCTGGCGGCCAACCTGCAAGCGGCGAACGTGCAAGCTGCCCACCGAGCGAGCAGGGCGTCTGGCGCTCATAAGCAAGATTCATGCAGAGAATTACGATCATGAATTTGACTTAGATCAAGAAGGCGGACATCTTTTTGAGCATGGACATCCCGTTCGAGACAACAGAGCGGCCGTGAGGCTCCGGTACTCCCGATGACGCGCATCGCGATCGAACACGGCCTCGTGCTCACGATGGATCAGGCGGGCCGGGTCATCGAGGATGGGCGGATCGTGGTCGAAGGACGCGACATCGTCGCCGTCGAGCGTTGTGGTGACGGCCCTGCCACATGCGATCTCGTCATCGATGCGACCGGCAGGATCGTGCTCCCCGGGCTCGTCAATTCCCACACGCATCTGTGCATGGTGTTCGGCCGCACCATCGGTCCGGAGCGGCGCCTGCTCGAGTGGCTCGATCTGTTGATGCCGTTGATGGCGGCGATGGACGACGAGGCGCTCTACATCGCCGAACTGCTCGGCTGCGTCGAGAACATCAAGAACGGCAACACCAGCGTCGTCGAGAACATCTTCATGCCGCCGCATGCGGGCGCGGATGTCGAAGACGCCGCGTTCCGTGCGCTGCGCGACAGCGGCATTCGCGGCACCGTCGCGCGCGCCACCGAAGCGCGTCATTTCGATCCGCGGTTCTGCGAGACCGCGGCGGAGCAGGCCGAGCGGGTCGGCCGCCTTGCGGCGCGCTGGCACGGATCCGAGAGCGGCCGCCTGCGCCTTTCCATTGGTCCGCTGCTGCCATGGGTGCTGGACGAGCAGGGGTTTCGTGAAACGCGCCGGATCGCGCGCGACAACGGCCTTGGCCTGCACATGCATGTGGCCGAATCGCCCGAGTTCAACCTGATGATTGCGCGCCATTACGGCCGCGAGATCAGGCAGGTCGAGCTGCTCGACGAGGTCGGCTGCCTCGGCCCGGACGTGCAGGCCATTGCCTGCTCGGACGTCTCGCCGCGCGAGATCGAGCTCTTGGCGGCGAGCGGCACCGCTGTCCTTTTCGATCCGCAGACGCGCCTGTTCTGGGGCACCGGCTTCCCGCCGATCGGTGATTTCCTGAAGGCGGGGATCACCTGCGGCGTCGCCACCAATGGTGCCGCCGCCAACTGCGGCCAGGACCTTTTCGAGAGCATGAAATACGCCTGCGCGACCGCCAAGACGGCGGCGAACGATCCGCGCGCGCTTACCGCGGCGCGCGCGCTCAAGATGGCGACGGCGGAAGGCGCGCGCGCGATCGGCCGGACGGAAACCGGATCGATCGAGGTCGGCAAGCGCGCCGATCTGATCACCGTGGAGGCACGGCAGCCCCATCTCGCACCGCTGTTCGATCCGGAGAAGGCGCTGGTTTACAGCGCGCGTGGCGGCGACGTCCGCGACGCCGTGATCGACGGCCAGCTCGTCATGCGGGATCGCAAGGTGCTGACGGTCGACGCGGAGGAGCTTCTCGTGGAGGCCGAGCAGGTGGCGCGCCGCTGCGCAGCGCGCGCGGGCACCGTGCTTCCGGCGGCACGGGTCATGCAAGGGCAGCGCCATGCTTAAGCTGATCTCCTTCGTAGCGGCGGTGATCGTCTGGGGGCTGGTGTCCCTGACGCTGCCGCCCGAAATCTTCCCTGGTCCGATCGACACCGCGCGCACCCTGTGGGGCGAGATCGTCAAAGGCGAGTTGTGGACCGATCTTGCGATGACGATGCTGCGCGTCGTCGCGGGCCTCTTGCTCGCGCTGATCCTCGGCGTTCCCGTCGGCGTCCTCATGGGGCTCAACCGGCGCGCCGAGGCCGTGCTCGACGTCTGGGTGATGATCGGGCTGACGGTGCCGAGCCTGTGCTACGCCATCATGGCGTTCATGTGGTTCGGCCTGAACGAGGGTGCTGCCATCGTCGCCATCGCGGTCACCGCCGCGCCCTCGATCACCATCAACATCTGGGAAGGCGTGAAGAATGTCGACACCAGGCTGGTTGCGATGGCCCGCGTGTTCGAGGCGTCGCGGGCGACCATCGTCCGCCGCGTGCTGATGCCGCAGATTTATCCTTACGTGATGGCCTCCGCCCGCTTCGGGCTCGGCATCATCTGGAAGATCACGGTGCTGGTGGAACTGATCGGCCGTCCCAACGGCGTCGGCTTCAAGCTGTTCTACTGGTACCAGCTCGCCGACATGCGCCAGGTGCTGGCCTGGACGCTGCTCTTCACCATCATCATGCTGCTCATCGAGCTTGCCATCCTCAAACCGATCGAACGGCATATCTTCGCATGGCGCCCGCAGGTGGCGGTATGAACCCGGCAATCCAAGTCGCCTCGCTTAGCAAGACGTTCCGGGGGCGCGACGGCGCGTCCCGTGCGGTGTTGAAAGATCTCGACCTGACAGTCGGCGCCGGAGAATTCCTCTGTATCCTCGGGCCGTCCGGTTGCGGCAAATCGACGTTGCTCAACATCCTCGCCGGGCTCGACAAGGTCTACGAGGGCAAGGCTTCCGTGAGCGGCGGCCGCGTCGGCTATCTGTTTCAGGAGCCGCGCCTGCTGCCGTGGCTGACCGCCGAGCAGAATCTCGATTTTGTGCTGGCCAGCTGCAAGGTGCCGGCCGCGCGCTGGGAGGAGCTGAAATCCCGCTATCTCGCCATGACCGGCCTGTCGGATTATCGCGACTACCATCCGCACCAGATCTCGGGCGGCATGGCGCAGCGCCTCGCACTCGTGCGCGCTCTTTGCACCGAGCCCGGCATTTTGCTGATGGACGAGCCCTTCTCGGGCCTCGACGAGATCACGGCGCGTCGCATCCGCTCCGATCTGCTCTCGATCTGGGAGGAGACGCGCAAGACCATCGTCTTCGTCACCCACAACGCCTACGAGGCCTGCTTTCTGGCCGACCGCATTCTCGTGATGTCGGACGGCGCGTTCCGGCAGGAAACACGCGTCCCGATCGCCCGGCCGCGAAGCTACGACGATCCAGCCATCTTCGATCTCAGCCGGAGCGTGATCAAGGCGTTCGATGAAATCGGCCGCGAACCCGTTCCGGCCGCCGTCCCGTCAACTGAGCCGACCCTGGTCGATGATCTCGACCGCCACGCCGCCGCCCGAATGAACATCTGATCCATCGAACATTTCAGGAGAGAGTATGTTGTTCCGTCTCGGTACCATCGCCGCCGTCATGCTCGCCGCATGCAGTGCTGCCACCGCTCAAACCAAGGTGCGGATCGGCGATCTCGCGCAGTCGCTCAACGAGATCGGCTCCCGCGTCATGATCGACCAGGGCATCGACAAGAAATACGGTCTCGCGGCCGAGTACAAGGCCTATCCGACGCTGGACGGGCTCTTCACCGCCATCCGCGGCAAGGACGTCGATGTCGGCTTCGGCGGCTGGACCGCGATCGCGCAATTTCGCGGCAAGGGTTTTCCGGTCACCATGATCTTCCCGGTCGGGCGCGGCGTGACGGTCGACGTCATCGTGCCGACGGCATCCCCGATCAAGAGCATCGCCGATCTCAAGGGCAAGAAGGTCGGCTCCTTTGCGGGCGCGGCCGGCACCGCCACTGTGCTGTTCCGTGTGATCGCCTCGAAATTCCACGGCTTCGATCCGGGCAAGACGGGCGAACTGCAGTTTGCCGGGCCGGGCCTGCTCCCCGCGCTGCTCGACAAGGGCGAGATCGACGCCGCCGTGATGTTCGATCCCCTGGCGGCCAAGCTCGAGGGTTCCGGCAAGTACAGGTCGATCGGCAATCTCGCCGACGCCTACAAGGCCGGCACCGGCGATGATTTCCTCTGGATCGGCTATTCGACCAACGACGACTTCATGAAGGCCGAGCCGGAGGCGCTGAAGAATTTCACCAAGGCTTGGCTCGAGGCGCTCGACTACATCAAGGCTAATCCGCAGGTGTTCGAAGACTACGGCAAGAAGTACGGGCTTGAGCCCGCGGCCATCGCGCTGCTGCGCGAGCGCGTCCTGGCCGACTACACGACGAAATGGGACGAGGCGACGATCGCGTCCCTGCGGCGGTTTGGCGGACTGGCAAACGAGGTGATGGGCGGCGGCTATCTCGACACGGTGCCCGCCGAGGCCTTCTCGACCCGCTTCGATCCGCGGAAGTGAGCGGCGCCGCGCCGACGATGGCCGGCTGCCCGCCGGCCATTTTGTCTCGCGTGCAGGCTAGCCGTTGATCCTGCTCAGGAGCGCCGAGCTCGTCTGGCACATCCATTTGATGCCGGTGTCGTTGGCGAAACGCGAATGGCTGTGAATCTTGATTTCCATCGGGGGCAGTTCGAATGGAAGATCGAGCAGCCGGAAATCCCTGGCGCGATGCAGATCGAGCGCCAGCAGCCGCGGGAAAATCGCGGCAAGGTCCGAATTGCGGACGATCTCGGGCGCCGTCGTGAAATGCCCGCGAACGGCGATCCGCGGCCGCACGTCTTCTTCGGCGAGCCATTGCTCGGCCAGCTGGTAGACCGACGACGTCGTTCGCGCGAAAAAGAATCGCAGCTTGGCAAAGTTCGCCCGCGTCAGCCGGGATTTTGCGATCGGGTGATTGGCGCGCACCAGGCAAATGTAGCGGTCCTTGAACGTGTCGATGCTGACGAGGTCCTTGTGGGAGACGCTGACCGCACCCATCGCGAGATCGATCTCGCCCGAGCGCATCGAGCTCACCACGCTCTCCGGGACCAGCGGGACGATGTCGACGCGGATGGACGGCGAGATGCGCGCCAGCTCGTTGATCAGCCGCGGCAGGATGTAGACCTCGGCGATATCGGACATCGCCACGCGGAAGGTTCGCTCGGTGGCGCGCGGATCGAATACGACGCCGCTCTGCAAGGTGCGATTCAGCAGCTCGAACGCCTGGTCGAGCGGCTCGTGCAGGCGAACGGCCGCATCCGTCGGCAGCATGCGGTTCGCGACCCGGACAAACAGCGGATCGCCGAAACGCTCGCGCAGCCGCCGCAGCGCATGGCTGATGGCCGGCTGGGTCAGGCCGAGGCGATCGCCCGCGGCGGTGAGGCTGCGCAAATCCCAGATCGCGAAAAACACGCGCAGCAGATTGAGATCGAGATGATCATTAGCCTGGCTCATACAACGAATTATAACTATGAATTTGACTTAGTTCAATCGCGCCGACATCTTGGGATCAGCTACACACTTCGGTGCGGTCATGCTCCTCGATTGCCGAAGTGGTGTCACGGGCGACAGGGAGATCTGGAATGAACAGCGCCGCCGCACTAAGCAAGGTCAACCGGGAAGTCGCGACCGCCGTGGACTTCGATTACAAGGCCGCCGTCCGCTCCATCCTTCCCCGGCTTGCTGCCACCACGCATGAGAGCGACAGGCTGCGCCGCCTGAGCGACGATGCCGCCAATGCGCTGCGGGAGTCGGGCCTGGCACGCATGATCACGCCAAGACAGTTCGGCGGCTACGAGCTCTCGCCGAGCCATCACATCAGGGCGTGCGCCGACATCGCCAATGTCTGCTCGGCGTCGAGCTGGGTGCTGATGGTCTGCGTTGCGCACGATTACATCATCGGCCGCTTTCCGGAAGAATGCCAGCGCGAGGTCTACGAAGGCGACGCCGACAATCTGGTTGCCGGGTCGCTGGCGCCGCAGGGCACGATCGAGCGCGTCGAAGGCGGCTGGCGCTTCACGGGGCGCTGGCAGTTCGGCAGCGGCTGCGATCATTCCCCCTGGTTCATCCTTGGCGCCAGAGCCGCCAATGCCGGACCTGACGACTACATCATCCACCACGTGATGGTGCCGCGCGCCGACGTCGTGCTCGACGACACCTGGCATACGCTGGGCATGCGCGGCACGGGATCGAAGGATATCGTCGTCACCGACGCGTTCGTCCCGGCGCACCGCGTGATGCCGACCACGCCGACCTTCCTCGGTCTCAGCCCGCATGCGAAGGCGCCGACCTACCGGCTTTCGGTCTATTCGGGCCTGCCGGCGATGCTGTCCGGCTCGGTCCTCGGCATGGCGGAAGCCGGCCTGAAGGCGTTCGTGGAAGCGACGTCCACCCGCACGACGGCCTATGGCGTCGCCAAGGGCAAGAACCCCGTCATGCAAAAGCGCGTGGCGGAATCCACCGCCGAGGTTACCGCGGCGCGCCGGCTGCTCGAGGACATGTGCGATCGCTTCGACGCCCTGATGGCCGCCGATCAGGCGCCGATGTCACAGCAGGATCGCATCCAGATGCGCTGGGATGCCGCGTTTGTCGTCGAGCTGAGCCGCCGGGCGATCGAGCGCCTGTTCGCGGCGGCGGGCGCCCACGGCCTCTATGAAGGCAACGCGGTCTATCGTGCCTTCCGCGACATCAACACGGCCTGCCACCATGCGGTGATCGATTTCGACACGGTCTCCGGCCTGATGGGCCAGTTCCAGCTGACGGGCGACCTCGGCGAAAACCCGCGGGCGGCGCCGTTCGCCTGACATCGGACTTGAGCGGCATGACCACCGAGGCACCGGTTTCACCCGACATGTTCAAGCAAAGCATGCGGCTCCTTGCCGGAGGCGTATGCATCGTGGCGACGAACTGCGACGGTGAATGGCATGGTCTGACCATGACGGCGGTCTGTTCGATGACCATGGATCCGCCGTCGCTCATCGCCTGCGTGAACCGCGATGCCGGAGCCCACGACGCCATGCGCACGACCAGGCGTCTGAGCGTCAATATGCTGTCGCACGATCATATCGGTCTCGCCGAGCTGTTTTCGTCCCAGCGGGTGAAGGGTCGGGAACGGTTCGACGAAACCAAGTGGATCGGAATGGCGAGCGGCGTGCCCGCGCTTGTCGATGCGCTTGCCGTTCTCGATTGCGAGGTGGTTCGCGACCTGGAGGTCGGACAGCACTCCGTGTTCATCTGCGAGGTCAAGAATGTCCGGCTCCGGCCGGATGGAAGCCCGCTGGTTCACTTCAACCGCGAGTTTTGCGCCGTTCAGCCGGTCGGCTGATAGCGCCGAAGCGCCCGCCCGGTTCCGGCCGGATTGCTTGCCTCAGCTCGCCGCTTCCAGCCGCTCTTCGCTCAGCAGCCGCATCGCGGCGTCCGCATCCATCGGCTCGCCGAAGGCAAAGCCCTGCGCGTATTCGCAGCCCAACTGATAGAGCTCGACCGCATCGGAATCGGTCTCGGCGCCTTCGGCGACGACGTCCATGCCGAGATCGTGGGCCAGCGCAATGATCGATTTGAGGATCACCGGGCGCGCGCCGCGGCTGGTGGTGCGCACAAAGGACTGGTCGATCTTGATGGTGTCGAACGGGAAGCGCTGCAGATAGGACAGCGAGGAATGGCCGGTGCCGAAGTCGTCGAGCGACAGGCCGGTGCCGAGCTCGCGGATGCGGGTCAGCATCTGCGCGGCGTGCTCGGGGTTCTCCATCACAAGCGATTCCGTCAGCTCCAGCTTCAAGGTGCCGCGCGCGACGGACGAGCGCGACAGCACGGTGCGGATGTCGTGGAGCAAATCGTGACGCAGGAGCTGCCGCGAGGAGACATTGACGCTGGCAAAGATCGGCTCGCGCGAGCGCATCGCGCGCTGCCAAACCGAGAGCTGGCGCGCCGTCTGGTCCATCACGAACATGCCGAGATCGATAATGAGGCCGATTTCCTCGGCGACGTTGATGAATTCCGCCGGCGACATGCGGCCGAGCTTTGGATGATCCCAGCGCGCCAGCGCCTCGAAGCCTGCGACCGAGCGGTCTTCAAGGCGCACGATCGGCTGGTACAGGATCGAGATTTCCTGGCGCTCGATGGCGCGGCGCAGCTCGGACTCCAGGGTCAGGCGGTCGGTCTTGCGCGCGCGCATCGCCGGCTTGTAGACGTCGATGCGGTCGCCGCCGATCCGCTTGGAGTGATACATCGCCAGTTCCGCATCCTTGACGATCTCCTCCGAGAGCTGCGTCTGCGGATCGGACAATGCTAGTCCGATCGATGCGGTGAGGAAGATTTCGCGGTCGTTGAAGGCGATCGGCGCGCGGATGGTCTTGCGGATGGTTTCTGCAAAGGCGGTGATGCGGGCGGAATCCTGCTCGGAGAGCAGGATCAGGCCGAACTGGTCGCCGGCGAGCCGCGCCAGCGTGTCCTGGGGTTTCAGGATGCGGGTCAGCCGGCGCGCCAGCGTGAGCAGGATGGAGTCGCCCACCGCGATGCCGACGGAATCGTTGACCTGCTTGAAGCGGTCGAGATCGATCACCATCAACGTTGGCCGCAGGGCCGGCACGGTCTTGGCGAAGTTCGCCACCGCGTTGAGGCGGTCGAGGAACAGCTTCCGGTTCGGCAGGCCGGTGAGGTTGTCGTGCACGCTGTCGTGCAGCATGCGCTCTTCGGCGTTCTTGGTGTCGGTGACGTCGGTGAGCGTGCCGATCACGCGCGACACCTCGCCGTCGGACCCCACCACAGGCCGCGCCTTCAGCGCGAACCACATGAAATGGCCGTCCGGCGTGCGCAGGCGGAAATCCTGCACCAGGCGGCCGCGGCGCTGGTCGAGCACGCTGTCGAGCGCGGCGCGGAAGCGGTCCTGGTCCAGCGGATGCAGCACCTCGAGCCATTTCGCGGCCGGCCCTTCCAGCGTGCCGCGCTTGAGGCCGAGCAGCGCCTCGGTCTCGGGACTGGTGAACACCTTGTCGGCGGAGACGTCCCAGTCCCAGATCAGGTCGCCCGAACCGGCCAGCGCCAGCGCGCGGCGCTCGACGTCGGAGACGACGCCCGTGGTGGCGCCGCCGCCCGCGAAGGCGTGCTGCATCACCGTGAAGCCGATCAGCATCACGATCAGCACGAGGCCGCCGAGCAGGGCAGGACCGACGATGTCGTTGGTGACGCTTCCCGCGACCGTCATGCCGGCCGCGACCACCCAGACCACCAGCAGGAACCAGGTCGGGATCAGCAGCACGGCGCGGTCGAAGCCGTGGGTAGAGAGATAAACGATCAGCGCAAAGCCGGCGAAGGCGATCAGCACCAGCGACATGCGCGCGATGCCGGAGGCCACCGCCGGATCGAACAGCGCCAGCGCCACCAGCGAGCCGAGGAAGGTCAGCCAGCCGATGGTGATGTGCGAATAGCGCACATGCCAGCGCGACAGATTGAGATAGGCGAACAGGAACACCAGCAAGGTTGCCGCGAGGATCGCCTCGCCCGCCGCGCGCCAGACACGCTCGGCGTTGTTCGACATGTCCAGCACCTTGCCCCAGAAGCCGAAGTCGACGCCGATATAGACCAGCACCGCCCAGGCCAGCGCCGCGGCGGCCGGGAACATGATCGAGCCCTTCACCACGAACAGGATGGTCAGCACGAGCGCCAACAGGCCCGAGATGCCGATCACGATGCCATGGTAGAGCGTGAAGGAGTTTACCTTGTCCTTGTAGGCCTCGGGCTCCCACAGATAGAGCTGCGGCAGCTTGTCGGTGCGCAGCTCCGCGACGAAGGTGACGACGGCGCCGGGATCGAGCGTGATGCGGAAGATGTCGGCGGTCGCGCTCTCCTGCCGCTCGGGACGGTCGCCCACCGACGGCGTGATGGTGGCGACGCGCGACAGGCCGAGGTCGGGCCACAGCAGGCCGGACGAGACGATGCGGTAGTGGGGGGCGACGATCAGACGGTCGAGCTGGTCGTCCGTGTTGTTGGCGAGCGCAAACACCACCCAGTTCTGGCCGCCTTCGCGGGCGCGGACCTCGATGCGGCGGACGATGCCGTCGGTGCCCGGCGCGGTGGAAACCTGGATGCGGTCGCTATCGCTGCGCTGGTGGTCGAGGACCGCGGTGAGGTCGATCGCGGGCGCGTCACTGCGGACGCTGACGGCGTCGATCGCGCGCGCGGGCGCCGCGACAGCAACAATCATGAGGCCCAGCGCGATAAGCGCAAGGCGCCTGATCAGACGCAATGTCAGTACTCCGCGAAACCGTTCGTCCCGGCCAACCGACCGGCCCGGCGTGTCGCGATAGATGCCACGAAAGCGAAGGAAATCAAAGGGTTTCCGCCCTCCGATCGTTGACAGGAGTTAAACGGCCAACACAATTTTGCCAATATGTTGGCTGCTCTCCATGCGCCGGTGCGCGTCGGCCGCCTTCTCCAGCGGGAAAGCGCTGTCCATCAGAGGTTTTATCTTGCCCTCGCGCAGCAGCGGCATCACCTTGGCCTCGATCGCCGCCACCATCGCCGCCTTGTCCGCATTCGTACGGGGGCGCAGCGTCGAGCCGGTGTGGGTCAGGCGCTTGATCATCAGCTTGGAGAAGTTGGCGGTCGCTTTCGGCGCGTTGGACAGGAACGCGATCTGCACGATGCGGCCGTCGACGGCGGCGGCATCATAGTTGCGGTCGATATAGTCGCCGCCGACCATGTCGAGGATGACGTTGGCGCCGGCATTGCCCGTCGCCTCCTTGGTCCTGGCGACGAAATCCTCGGTCTTGTAATTGATGGCCACGTCGGCGCCGAGCTTGAGGCATGCATCCGCCTTGTCCTGCGCACCGACGGTGACGATCACTTTCGAGCCGAACGCCTTGGCAAGCTGGATCGCCATGGTGCCGATGCCGGAAGAGCCGCCATGGATCAGCAGCGTCTCGCCCGGCTTCAGCGCGCCGCGCTCGAACACATTGTGCCAGACCGTCATCAGCGTTTCCGGAAGGGCGCCGGCTTCCGCGATGGTCAGCGAGGCGGGCACCGTCATGGCCTGGCCGTCCTGCGCAATGCAGTATTGGGCGTAGCCGCCGCCGGCCACCAGCGACATCACCTTGTCGCCGATCTTGTGCCGGCTCACCCCGCTGCCGACCGCGACCACCTCGCCCGCGATTTCGAGACCGGGCAGGTCGCTGGCGCCGGGCGGCGGCGGATAGGCGCCCGAGCGCTGCGCAACATCGGGCCGGTTGACGCCGGCCGCCATCACCTTGACCAGGAGTTCGCCGGGGCCGGGCTGGGGCAGGGCTCGCTGTTCGGGGATCAGCACCTCGGGGCCGCCGGGCTTGCTGATGGCGACAGCGGTCATTTGCGCAGGCAGCTTTTCCATGATTTGTCCTTGGGAAACGCGGGAAAACCCGGACATTTGCTTAGCCAGCCGGGCCGGCTCTGGCAACTGCCGGAAACGAGTATGAGGAGAGCGCGCCATGCCGATCGAGGACGACGACCGCCCGCGCAAGAAGGTCAGCCACGACATCGGCCAGGATTTGTCGCTGCTCTCGGTCGAGGAATTGAGCGAGCGCATCGCGCTGCTCAGGAGCGAGATCGAGCGGCTCGAAGCGGCCTCCGCCAAGAAGCGCGCATCAAAGGATGCCGCGAACAGTCTCTTCAAGTCGTAGGGGGAGATCGTAGGCCGTCTCCCCGGCGAAGGCCGGCCATGGCAATCGGCGCGCGGGGAGACGGCTTTGCTTCACCGCAAACATTCGTGGTCCTCGGCCCCCGTCCGCAATTGCGCACCAGGCCGGGGCGACTTGCGGACAGAACTCGGCCACTGGCCGACATGGCAAACAAACTCTCAATTAATCCGTTCATTTACGTTCAGTTAAGCTTTCTCGAATATGACTGGTATTGTCCTCGTTTGGACACCGAGTGGCTCCTGTCCACTCTGTTTGACGCCTCCCTGTTATCAACTTTCAAAGCCGCCGATCTTTATCGGCGGCTCTTTTTTTGGCCATCTTCCTCACCCCGCTGGAAACCATAAATCGCGTTGCGGCTGGACTCCGCGTCCCGGCCGGGCAATGATTTATTCATCATAACCCGGCGCGTGCGGAGGCCGGGATTTGGCGTAAATCAGTGGTGTGAGGGCGTTAACCATGGCGGAGCGTTCGCAGGGCGACGGCGGACTGGTCCAACTGAGTGAACGGCTGACCAATTCGGCAGCCTTCAGCAATCTTTTCCGGGAAGGCATGGATCTGGTCGAGGAGACCGCGGCCTATCTCGACGGCGACGGCCGCACCGAGGCCAAGGCGCTGGAACGGTCGGTGAGCCTGACTTACGCCACCGAAAGCATGCGTCTGACGACCCGCCTGATGCAGCTCGCCTCGTGGCTGCTGCTGCACCGCGCGGTCAAGGAAGGCGAGATGACGCTGACCCAGGCAAACCGCGAAAAGACCAAGGTGAAGCTGACCGCCGCCGATCCCGGCCCGGCCGACATGATCGAAAAGCTGCCGGAGCAGCTGCAGGGTCTGATCGCCCGCTCGATGAACCTGCAGACACGGGTGCGCCGCCTCGACACCTCCATTCACGCACCGCCGGCCGAGCGCCCGCCGATCGGCAATCCGCTGGTGCCGCAGCTCAACCGCCTCAAGGCAGCCTTCGAGCAGTAAGCCCCAAAACAAAACGCCCCTGTCGAGCAGGGGCGTTTTTCATGGCGAGCCAGCGCGCGAAGCGGCGCTTACTTCTTGAGGATACCGATGCCCTCGAACTTCTTCTGGAAGCGCGAGACGCGGCCGCCGCGGTCCATCAGCTGCTGGGTGCCGCCGGTCCAGGCCGGGTGCGATTTGGGGTCGATGTCGAGGTTCAGCTTGTCGCCGGCCTTGCCCCAGGTCGAGCGGGTCTGGTACTCGGTTCCGTCGGTCATGACGACGGTAATCATATGATAATCCGGATGAATTTCGGTTTTCATAGCTTTCCTCTGGCGCCCGGCGCCCGTCTCGAATGTCGGCAATTGCGGATTTGGCGGCTCTATAACGCATGAAACCCGGCAAAACAAGCCGCGGAACGGACTTCCAGGAACGCACGATACGGACTGTCCCGGATTTGCCAGCCGCCCTGGGGAAGGCCTATCTGAAGGCCATCAAAGGACCGGGGATTGGATGAGCGCAGCGGAACAGCTTGAAGACGGACGCGGCAAGACGGCCGCGCCGCGCGATGCGCTGATGGAGGCGGAAGCCGTCATCGAGGCGCCGCTGGCGGAGGCCCCGGCGCGACGCGCCAAGCTGCGCCCGCTGCTGGCGCTTGCGCCCTACATCGCCCGTTATCGCGGGCGGGCCATCCTCGCCTTCATCTCGCTGACGGTTGCCGCGATCACGACCCTGGTGGTGCCGGTTGCGGTACGGCGCATTATCGACTTCGGCTTCACGCCCGAAGGCATCGCGATGATCAACAGCTATTTCAGCGTGATGATCGCGGTTGTCGCCGTGCTGGCCGGAGCCAGCGCCGCGCGGTTCTACCTTGTGATGACCATCGGCGAGCGCATCGTCGCCGACCTCAGGCGCGACGTCTTTGCGCACCTGATCTCGCTGTCGCCGTCGTTCTTCGATTCCGCCCGCAGCGGCGAACTGATCTCGCGGCTCACGGCCGACACCACGCAGATCAAGTCCGCCGCAGGTGCTTCCGTATCGATTGCGCTGCGCAATCTCATGCTGTTTCTCGGCGCGGCCACCATGATGGTGATCACAAGCCCGAAGCTTTCGGGTTTCGTGCTGCTGGCGATCCCCGTCATCGTCATTCCGCTGGTCGCCTTCGGCCGCTGGGTGCGCCGTCTGTCGCGCAATGCGCAGGACACGCTGGCCGACGCCAGCGCCTACGCTGCCGAGCTGGTCGGAGCGATCCGGGTCGTGCAGGCCTATACCGGCGAGCGGCTCGCCAATGCCCGCTTCGGCGGCGAGGTCGAGCAGGCCTATGACGCCGCGCGAAGTTCGACCGGCGCGCGGGCGGTGCTCACCGCCATCATCATCTTCATCGTCTTCTCTAGCGTGGTCGCCATCCTGTGGGTCGGCTCGCATGACGTCTTGATCGGCGAGATCAGCCCGGGCCGGCTCGGCCAGTTCGTGCTCTATGCGGCGTTCGCCGCGGCGGGGCTCGGTCAGCTCAGCGAAGTCTGGGGCGAAGTCTCCGCAGCATCCGGCGCGGCCGAACGGTTGTTCGAGATCCTGCGCGTGCAGCCGGAGATCGCGGCCCCGGCATCGCCGCGGGCGCTGCCGTCGCCGCCGCGCGGCGATGTCGCCTTCGACAATGTCAGCTTCTCCTATCCGGCGCGGCCCGGCGTGCCGGTCGTCGATGGCGTGTCGTTCTCGGTCAGGGCAGGCGAGAAGGTCGCCATCGTAGGTCCCTCCGGCGCCGGCAAGAGCACGCTGTTTCACCTTCTGCTGCGCTTCTACGATCCGAAGGCCGGCGGGATCTCGTTCGATGGCGTGGCGATCGGCGCCGTCGAGCCGCAGGCGCTGCGCTCGCGTATCGCGCTGGTACCGCAGGAATCCGTGGTGTTTGCGGCGTCCGCACGCGAAAACATCCGCTTTGGCCGGCCTGATGCCACCGACGCCGAGATCGAGCGCGCGGCCGACCTTGCCCATGCCACCGAATTCATTCGCCGTCTGCCCGGCGGCTTCGAGGCAATGCTCGGCGAGCGCGGCGTCACGCTATCCGGCGGCCAGCGCCAGCGTATCGCGATAGCGCGCGCCATCCTGCGCAATGCGCCGCTGCTGTTGCTGGACGAGGCGACTTCCGCGCTCGATGCCGAAAGCGAGACCCTGGTGCAGACCGCGCTGGAAGAACTGATGCGCCACCGCACCACGCTGGTGATCGCGCATCGCCTCGCCACCGTGCTGTCCTGCGACCGAATCCTCGTCATGGAGCACGGCCGTGTCGTCGAGGAGGGCACCCACGCCTCGCTGGTTGCGGCGGGCGGGCTCTACGCGCGGCTGGCGCGGCTGCAGTTCGAAGGCGTGTGACCTTATTGCGTCATTCCACAAGAGATCGTCGATTCCCAGGGAACCGGAATCGTCGTTCGGCTGTTGCATCGCCGGCCTAGTCTGCCGGACGTGAAGCAACAGGAGAGGGTAATGCCGTTTCGCCGTGGCGGTTTTGCGCTGACGCCCCCGTCAGTCATTGTCTTCGTGATTTCGCTCGTGCTGGCGGTACTCGCCATGCTGATCCGGTATGCTCACGTATCGGTGCCGATCATCAGCTCGTCACACGTGTTCGACGTGCTGGCGATCGCCTATGTCATCCTGGCGATCGGCGTGCTCATCCGCCGCGTCTAGCGCATGACCCGGAAAAGTGTGACGCAGTTTTCCGAAAAGCTCAAACAACAACCTAAAGCGCGATCTCGTCGCGCTCTCAGCGCTCGGTCAGTTTCAGCTCGATGCGGCGGTTGCGCTTGTAGGCCTCTTCGGTCGGCGCGGTGTCGAGTGGCTGGAATTCGGCAAAGCCGGCGGCGACGAGCCGCTGCGAGGGCACGCCGAGCGAGATCAGGTACTGCACCACCGAGATCGCGCGCGCCGATGACAATTCCCAGTTCGACTTGAACAGCGGGCTGTTGTTGATCGGCCGTGCGTCGGTGTGGCCGTCCACCCGCAGCACCCAGGCGATCTCCGAGGGGATCTGCCTGTCGAGTTCGACCAGCGCGGCGGCGAGCTTGTCGAGTTCGGCGCGGCCCTCCGGCAGCAGCGCTGCCTGTCCGGTATCGAAGAACACTTCGGACTGGAACACGAAGCGGTCACCGACGATACGCACGTCGGGCCGGTTGCCGAGAATGGCGCGCAGCCGGCCGAAGAATTCGGAGCGGTAGCGCGACAGTTCCTGGACGCGCTGGGCCAGCGCCACGTTGAGCCGCTGGCCGAGATCGGCGATGCGCCCCTGCGATTCCTTGTCGCGCTTCTCGGATGCTTCCAGCGCCTCCTCGAGCGCGGCGAGCTGGCGGCGGAGCGCGCTGATCTGCTGGTTCAGGACTTCGATCTGCGCCAGCGCCCGTGACGTCGTCTGCTTCTCGGAATCCAGCGCCTTGTTCAATTCATTGGCCCGGCCCTGCGCATCGCCGGCGCCGGCAAGGCCATCATAGAGACCCTTGATGCGGTCGCGCTCGCCCTGCGCCGAGGCAAGCCCGGCGCGCAGCTGCGAAAGCTGGTCGTCGAGATTGAGTTTTGCCAGCTTTTCAAGCGACAGGAGATCGTTGAGCTGGGCGATCTTGGCGTTGAGCTGTTCCAGCGCCTTGTCCTTGCCGGTGACTTCCTGCGACAGGAAGAACTGCACCACGAGGAATACCGTGAGCAGGAAAACGATCGACAGCACCAGGGTCGACAGCGCATCGACGAATCCGGGCCAGTAGTTGAGGCCGGATTCACTGCGGCGGGCACGGGCGAGGGCCATGGGCGTCTCTCCAGGCTTCAGCTTTTCTCGGGCTGGCGTGCGATGTGCTCCAGCAGCCGCTTGATCTCTCTGTTCTGCTCGCCCTGCCCGTCGGCCCATTCGCGGATCATCTGCTGCTCGGTGCGCATATGCGCGACGAGCCCCTGGATAGCTTCCGCCAGATTGGCCATCGCGGCGGTGGCGCTGCGGTTGGCGCCGCCTTCCTCGACCGCGGCGCGCAGCCGGTCGAGCGCCTGCTGCAGGCCGGGCCCGACACTGGCGCCAGCAGCATCGTCGCCGCCATATTCGCGCACCGTGCTGGCGAGCCAGTCTTCGAGATCGGTGTAGAAGCGGTTCTGGGCCTGGCTCGATTGCAGATCGAGAAAGCCGAGGATCAGCGAGCCGGCGAGGCCGAACAGCGAGGACGAGAACGAAATGCCCATGCCGCCGAGCGGCGCGGCGAGACCTTCCTTCAGCGTGTCGAACAGCGAGCCGGCATCGCCGCCGACCTTGAGGCCCTCGATCACCTTGCCGACCGAGCCGACGGTCTCGATCAGGCCCCAGAAGGTGCCGAGCAGGCCGAGGAAGACCAGCAGGCCCGTCATGTAGCGCATGATGTCGCGCGCCTCATCCAGGCGCGTGGCGATGGAGTCGAGCAGATGCCGCATGGTCTGCTGGGTGATGCTCATCCGACCGGTGCGCTCGCCGCCGAGAATCGCGGCCATCGGCGCCAGCAGGGTGGGGTGGCGGTCGACCGCAAGGCCGGGATCGGAGATGCGAAAACTGTTGACCCAGGAAACCTCGGGATAGAGCCGGATCACCTGCCGGAACGCCAGGATGATGCCGATCAGCAGCACCGCGCCGATCAGGGCGTTCAGCCCCGGATTGGCGAAGAAGGCGACGACGATCTGCTTGTAGAGCACGACCATCACCAGCGCGCAGAGCACCAGAAATACCAGCATCCGCACCAGGAAAATCCGCGGCGACGACAGCTTGGTCAGCTCGATTTCCATTGCGGCGCGGGGCGAGGGGTTTTGTGGCATTGCAAGCGTTATCCATGGCGTAGCGCGCGTTCGGGCCGCCAATATGGCACAGGAACCGGGGGAGGAAAGGCCGGACCATCGGCTTTTCGATCAGACCAAAGGGGAACCGGCATCGTTGCGCGCGTCGATAGCGCGTTCTGCTTTGACGCTCGCGTCGACGAAATCAAGCAAATCCTGTGCGAGGTCTATGGCAGCGATGCGGCGATGGCGCCGATCTTTCGTGTCGATATGAGCCTGTCGGCAGGCTCGGATCCCTGCCGAGAAAACGTTAACGACAAGGTAACGCTGGAACCCGATTCACAATCCGGTGAATCCAAAAAACTGGCGCAGTTTCAGTCTCCTAGCGTGTGTGACATTGGGCCGCCGCGAAACATGTTGCATCGCAGTGGTCGCAGCCTATGTTCCACCCATCAAGACGCGACGCATCGCGTGATGCGACTTATGCGCGTGTATCTGAAGTTCAACAGGGGCGACTGGTTTCGACATGTCCGGCTTCCGTGCGCAATCGGCCTGCATTGCATTGATGCTTGCCGTGCTGTCGCCAATGCTCGCCGGATGCAAGGAGCCGACGGCGACGGCAGCGCCCTCGACCTCCGAGCCCGATGTCAGCATCTTCGTGGTGCAGCCGCGGGCACGCGCGCAGGTCCGCGAACTGCCGGGCCGCATCGCGCCGACGCGCGTCGCCGACGTTCGTCCGCGCGTTTCCGGCATCATCGTCGAGCGCCTGTTCCGTCAAGG
Organism: Bradyrhizobium sp.; assembly: GCA_035575905.1. Lineage (GTDB taxonomy): Bacteria > Pseudomonadota > Alphaproteobacteria > Rhizobiales > Xanthobacteraceae > Bradyrhizobium. The sequence continues at coordinate 31,632 of DATLXL010000040.1, forward strand.
CACCGAGGTGAAGGCTGGCGACGTGCTGTATCGAATCGATCCCCGCCCGTTCGATGTTGAGGTGCAGTCGGCCGAGGCTGCGCTGGCCCGCGCCAAGGCCGTGCTCGAACAGGCCACGTCGCACGCCAACCGCGTCGCCTTGCTGTTCAAGGAAAAGGCGACGCCGGAAGCCAAGAACGAAGAAGCTATCGGTGCGCTGCGCCAGGCGCAGGCCGACGTCGCCGCCCGCAAGGCCGACGTCGCGCGCGCACGCCTCAATCTCGATTATGCCACCATCCGCGCGCCGATCGACGGCATCGTCGGTGCGGCCCTGGTCAGCGAGGGCGCGCTGGTCGTGCAGAACGACGCCACCAGCCTTGCAACCATCCAGCAGCTCGATCCGATCTATGCCGACTTCACCCAGTCGGTGACCGAGATGCATCAGCTGCGCCGCGCTCTCGATGCCGGCGAGCTCGACCGCATCGCGCCCGGCGAGCTGAAGGTGCGCCTCGTGCTCGACGACGGCCTGCTCTATCCGCTGCCGGGCAAGCTGTTGTTCTCCGAGGCCAAGGTCGATGCCCATACCGGGCAGGTCACGCTACGCGGCGAATTCCCCAATCCGAAGCGCGATCTGTTGCCCGGCATGTATGTGCGCGTGCAGATCGAGCAGGGCATCGACTCTGATGCCATCGCCGTGCCGCAGCAGGCCATCCAGCGCAACAGCGGCGGCGGCAGCGAAGTGTTCGTCGTCAGGGACGATGGCCGGGTCGCCGTCCAGCCGGTGAAGACCGGCGGGCTGCAGGGCGGCATGTGGTTCGTCACCGACGGCCTGAAATCCGGCGACAAGGTCGTGGTCGAGGGTTTCCAGAAATTCACGCCCGGCGACAAGGTCAGGACGCAGTCCTGGGCCGAGGCAGACGCTTCCGCAGCAGAGGCTTCCGCAGCAGACGTGACTGCGGGTCTGAAACAGTAAGCGCAGCGCTGACAACCGATGCCGAGTTTCTTCATTGACAGGCCGATCTTCGCCTGGGTCGTCGCGCTGTTCATATGCTTGATCGGCGCGATCTCGATTCCGCTGCTGGCGGTGGCGCAATATCCGATCATCGCGCCGCCCTCGATCTCGATCTCGACGAGCTATCCCGGCGCCTCGCCGGAAAACCTCTACAACAGCGTGACGCGGCTGATCGAGGAGGAGCTCAACGGCGCCTCCGGCATTCTCAATTTCGAATCGACCAGCGACTCGCTCGGCCAGGTCGAGATCATTGCCAACTTCGTGCCCGGCACGGAGACCAGCGCGGCTTCCGTCGAAGTGCAGAACCGGCTGAAGCGCGTCGAGGCGCGGCTGCCGCGCGCGGTGATCCAGCAGGGCATCCTGGTGGAGGAAGCCTCCAGCGCCGTGCTGCAGATCATCACGCTGCGCTCGACCGACGGCAGCCTCGACGAAGTCGGCCTCGGCGACTTCATGATCCGCAACATCCTGGGCGAGGTGCGCCGCATTCCCGGCGTCGGCCGCGCCACGCTCTACTCGACCGAGCGCTCGCTGCGCATCTGGATCGATCCCGCCCGGCTCGTCGGCTACGGCATGACGGCGGACGACGTCAACAAGGCGATCGCCGCCCAGAACGCGCAAGTGGCCTCCGGCAGCATCGGCGCCGAGCCGAGCACGCCGGACACCAAGATTGCCGCGCAGGTGCTGGTCAAGGGCCAGCTTTCCTCGCCGGAGGAGTTCGGCGCCATCATCCTGCGCGCCAATGCCGACGGCTCGACGGTGAGGCTGCGCGACGTCGCGCGGATCGAGATCGGCGGCCTGTCCTATCAGTTTCAGACCCGCCTCAACGGCAAGCCGACCGCGGGCCTTTCGGTGCTGCTGGCGCCGACCGGCAACGCGCTCGCCACCGCCAGCGCGATCGAAAAGAAGATGGAAGAGCTGTCGAAGTTCTTTCCGGCCAGCATCGCCTACGACATTCCCTACAATATCACGCCCGTGGTGAAGGCCTCGATCAACAAGGTGCTGATGACGCTGGTCGAGGCGGTGGTGCTGGTGTTCATCGTGATGTTCCTGTTCCTGCAGAACGTCCGCTACACCATGATCCCCACCATCGTGGTGCCGGTCGCATTGCTCGGCGCCTGCGCCGCGCTGATGCTGATGGGCTATTCCATCAACATGCTCACCATGTTCGGCATGGTGCTGGCGGTCGGCATTCTCGTCGACGACGCCATCGTCGTGGTGGAGAACGTCGAGCGCATCATGGCCGAAGAGGGCCTGCCGCCGAAGGAGGCGACGCGCAAGGCGATGTCGCAGATCACCGGCGCCATCATCGGCATCACGCTGGTGCTGGTCGCGGTGTTCCTGCCGATGGCGTTCTTTCCGGGGTCGGTCGGCATCATCTACCGCCAGTTCTCCGTCACCATGGTGGCGGCGATCTCCTTCTCGGCGCTGCTGGCGCTGTCGCTGACGCCGGCGCTGTGCGCGACGCTGCTCAAGCCGGTCGAGGCCGGCCATGGCCACGCCAGGAAGGGCGTGTTCGGATGGTTCAACCGGCTGCTCGATTCCACCCGCCATGGTTATTCGCGCACGGTGCAGGGCTCGCTGAAACGCACCGGGCGGCTGATGCTGATCTACGCCGTGCTGCTGGTCGGCCTGTCCTGGGCCTTCGTGCGTCTGCCAGGCGGCTTCCTGCCGGTCGACGACCAGGGCTTCATCACCACCGACGTGCAGACGCCGGCGGAGTCCTCTTACGGCCGCACCGAAGCGGCGGTCGAGCAGGTGGAGAAATACCTGCTGGAGCGTTCCGGCATCGAGGACGTCACCTTCCTGACCGGCTTCAGCTTCCTCGGCCAGGGCTTGAACACGGCGCAGGCCTTCATCTCGCTCAAGGATTGGTCGGATCGCCCGCCGCAGGATTCAGCCGCGAACATCGTCGCCGACATCAACAGGAAGATGGCCAACCTGCCGGACGCCAGGGTCACCGCACTGCAGCCGCCGCCGATCGACAATCTCGGCAACTCCTCCGGCTTCTCGTTCCGCCTGCAGGACCGCGGCCAGAAGGGTTTTGCCGCGCTGACGGCCGCGGCCGACCGCCTGGTGGCCGAGGCCAATGCGAGCCCGGTCCTGCAGAAGGTCTATATCGAGGGGCTGCCGCCGGCGCCGCAGGTCAATTTGATGATCGACCGCGAGAAGGCCGGCGCGTTCGGCATCACCTTCGAGGACATCAACAACACGATCTCGACCAATCTCGGCTCGAACTACATCAACGACTTCCCGAACCGCGGCCGCATGCAGCGCGTGATCGTGCAGGCCGACGCCCTCAGCCGCATGAAGGCCGACGACCTTCTCAACTACAACGTCAAGAACAGCCGCGGCCAGCTGGTGCCGTTCTCGGCCTTTGCGTCGATCGAATGGTCGAAGGGCCCCTCGCAGATCACCGGCTTCAACTATTATCCCGCCGTGCGCATCACCGGCGAGGCGCGGCCGGGCTACACCTCGGGCAATGCGATCGCCGAGATGGAGCGGCTGGCGGGCCGCCTGCCGCGCGGCTTCGGCTACGAGTGGACCGGGCAATCGCTGCAGGAAAAGCTCTCCGGCTCGCAGGCGCCGTTGCTGCTGGGGCTGTCGGTGTTCGTGGTGTTCCTGCTTCTGGCCGCGCTCTACGAGAGCTGGACGATTCCGCTGGCGGTGCTGCTCACCATCCCGCTCGGCGTTGCCGGCGCGGTGGTGGCGGCGACCATGCGCGGCCTCTCCAACGACGTCTATTTCACCGTCGGCCTGATCACCATCATCGGGCTTGCCGCGAAGGACGCCATCCTGATCATCGAATTCGCCAGGGATCTGCGCCGGGAGGGCAAGCCGCTGGTCGAGGCCACCATCGAGGCCTGCTCGCTGCGTTTCCGCCCGATCCTGATGACGGGTCTGGCGTTCGTCTGCGGCGTGCTGCCGATGGTGGTCGCCCACGGCGCCGGCGGCGCCAGCCAGCAGGCGCTCGGCACCAGCGTGATGGGCGGCATGATCGCGGTGGTTATTTTGGCGCTGCTGATGGTGCCGGTGTTCTTCGTCACCGTGCAGCGCACGCTCGCCGGCGACCGCGAGAAGGTAGAGAAGAAAGCGCAAGCTGCGGGCGCGCACGCGCCGGCGGAGTGACCGCTACAGCGGCTTCAATATCTTCACCAGCTCGCCATGCACGAATTCGTTGCCGCAGACGATGTGGCCGGTGGTCAGTGCGTTGTCATGGCCTTCGATGCCGGTGACGATGCCGCCGGCCTCGCGCACCATGATCAGGCCGGCTGCGATGTCCCACGGGCTCAGATTGCGCTCCCAGTAGCCGTCGAGGCGGCCGGCAGCAACGAAGGCGAGGTCGAGCGAGGCGGCGCCGAAGCGGCGGAAGCCGGCGACCTTGTCCTGCAGGGCGCCGAGCTCGCGCAGCGCCTGCGCATGGTCGCCGCGGCCGATATGCGGCAGGCCGCAGGCGACCACGCATTCGTTGAGCTTGCGCCGACCGGCAACGCGCAGCCGCTGTTCGTTGAGGAACGCGCCCTTGCCGCGCTCGGCAATGAACAGCTCGTCGCTGGCAGGATTGTAGATCACCCCGGCGATCACCGTGCCTTCCCGCGCAAGTCCGATCGAGATCGCGAACTGCGGAATGCCATGCAGGAAGTTGGTGGTGCCGTCGAGCGGATCGACGATCCAGGTGTGGCTCCTGTCGCTGCCCTCGCGCGTGCCGCCTTCCTCGCCGATGAAGCCATAGCCCGGCCGCGCCTTCTCGAGGTCGGCGTACAGCATCTCCTCGGCGCGCTTGTCGGCGAGCGAGACGAAATTGGCCGGGCCCTTCATCGACACCTGGAGGTTTTCGATCTCGCCGAGGTCGCGATTGAGGCTGCGGCCGGCGCGGCGCGCGGCCTTGACCATGACGTTGATGAGGGCGGAATAGAGCATGCAGTCACACGGCTGAAATCGGGGGAACAGGCGATGGTTGCGGCGGCCTTGGCGAGCCTTGGGTGCCTTGCCGGGCCCCTGCCGTCAAGGCCGGATCATTTGCCGAGCCATTTGCGGCCGGCCTGCTCGGCCCTGGCGCGATCGGCGGCCGGCAAATCGGCCAGATATTCGTCCAACTCGGGATCGCCCTTGCCGGCGCTTTTCGCGATCCAGTGCCATTTCAGCGCCTCGACCTTGTCCTGCTGCACGCCGGTCCCGTAGGCGAGCACGCGCGCCAGGCGGTTTTGCGCGATCGGGCTGTTCTGCCTGGCCGCCTTGCGGAGCAGCGCCACCGCCGCCGCCTGGTTCTTCGGCGTGCCGGTGCCGTTGAACATCGCGATGGCATATTCCACCTCGGCATCGACATTGCCGGCGAGCGAGGCGGCCTGCAGCAGCCGCACCGCCTTGTCCATGTCCTTCTCGACGCCGGTGCCCTCCTTGTAGAAAGTGGCGAGCGCGTATTGCGCCTCGGGATTGCCGGCGTCGGCGGCGACGCGAAGCAGTTCCGCGGCGCGCCGCAGGTCCTGCGGCAAGGTCTGGCCGTCGAGATAGAGCAAAGCGAGATTGTAGGCCGCCTTGGGATTGCCGAGTTTCGCCGAGGACGCCAGCAGCTTCACCGCCTCCTCGCGGTTGGACGTGCCGCCGCGCCCCGAGAACCGTATCATGGCGAGCGCAAACATCGCCTCGCGGTCGCCGGCATCGGCGGCGCGCCTGTACCACTCGGCCGCCCTCGCGTAGTCGCGCTTGACACCCATGGCGTTGGCGTAGAGTTCGCCCAGCATGGTCATCGCCTTGGGATCGCCATTGTACTGCGCGCGGTTCATCGCCAGATCGAACGCGGTCTTGTACATGCCGCGCTGGTAGGCGCCGTAGACGACATCGACATTGGGATCGTCGAACACGGTCGGCGCGGGCGTGGCGCTCGGCGCGGGGGCTGGCGTTGCTGCGGCCTTCGGCGTCGCGGCCGGCGGCTTGGTGGCCGCAGCCGGCGCCTTCTTCTCCTTCGGCGCCTCCTTCTTCGCGGCAGGCTTGTTATCAGCCGCGGGCGGCGTCTGCGCCAACGCGGCCTGCGCGAGCATCAGGCTCGCGGCGAACAGCGCTATCGGCCGAAGCGTTCTCATCCGGCGCGGGCTTTCCCGTGCGCTGCCTGATGCGCTTGCTTGAGCGCCGTTGCGGCACCGGTCAGTGCCGCCCTGGCGCCGCGCGGATCGGCCCAGACGAGATCGCCGACCAGCACGAAATCGGCACCGGCGGCAACGAACTCGCCGATCTCATCGAGCGAAACGGCAAAGCCGACGCAGGGCGGCTCGAACAATTCGTCCCACCATTGCAGGCGCTCGGCAATCGCCTGCGACGACGGCCGTCCGCCATTCGCATCGGGTTCGCCGAACAGCACGTAATCGGCGCCGAGTTCGCCCGCGGCCATGGAATCGTGCCGCGTCGCGAGCGCGCCGACGCCGGCGATGCGATCCGGCTTGAGCGACGGCAGCGCCTCTTGCAGCGCCGCGATGCCGGCAAGGTGCGCGCCATCGGCGCCAGCCCGCGCCACCAGTTCGACATGACCTTCGACCAGCAGCGCCGCACCGGCGTTCTGGATCACCGGCGCAAGCTGCTTGAGGCGCGAGATCATGCTGCGCTGGTCGGTCTGCTTCAGCCGCACCAGCACGGCCGCGACATCGGCAGCCGCGAGCAGGTCGGGCAGCATGCGGACGATCGCGGACGGTTCGTCTATCTCCGGTGTCGCAAGGTAGAGGCGCGGCGCCGGGCGCGGCGGAGGCGGTTTGGCTGCCAATTCTCAAGCCGCCTTCTTTTCCAGGCCGGATTCCCAGAGGCCCTTGCTGGCAAGGCCGTTCATGTGCGCGCGGTGCGTAAAGGCGCGCTGGCCGGCCGCGACATTCTCCGGCCTGCCCGACCATGCCTTCTGCGGCGCCGCCTGCAGCGCGCGGCCGTAGGAGAAGGTCAGCTTCCACGGCAGGCCGCCGATCCTGTTCATGGCATCGAGATGCGCGGTCGCCTCCTCATCGCTCTGCCCGCCGGAGAGGAAGGCGATGCCCGGCACGGCGGCCGGCACGCAGGCTTTCAAGAGCCGCACGGTCTTCTCGGCAACCTCGGAAACGGAGGCCTGCTTCGGGCACTTCTTGCCGGAGATGGCCATGTTGGGCTTCAACACCATGCCTTCCAGCTCGACGCGCTGCACGCGCAATTCCTGGAACGTCTTGTTGAGCACGCGCTGTGTCACCTCATGGCAGCGGTCGATGTCGTGGTCGCCGTCCATCAGCACTTCCGGCTCGACGATCGGCACGATCTGCGCCGCCTGGCACAGCGCGGCGTAGCGCGCCAGCGCGTGCGCGTTGACGCTGATTGCGGTCATCGTGGGAATGCCGCTGCCGATATCGATCACCGCGCGCCACTTGGCAAAGCGCGCACCGCGCTCGTGATATTTCTTCAGCCGCTCGGCGAGCTTGTCGAGCCCGACGGTGACGAGCTCGCCGGGGCATTGCGGCAGCGGCTGCGTTCCCTCGTCGACCTTGATGCCGGGGATGGCGCCTGCCTGCTCGATCAGCTTGACCAGCGGCGTGCCGTCCTTGGCGTTTTGCCAGATGGTCTCGTCATACAGGATGACGCCGGAGATGTACTTGCTCATCGCCTCGCTTGAGCGGAACAGCATCTCGCGATAATCGCGGCGGTTTTCCTCGGTCGATTCCACCTTGATGGCGTCAAAGCGCTTCTTGATGGTGCCGGAGGATTCGTCCGCGGCCAGAATGCCCTTGCCCGGCGCGACCATGGCAACGGCGACTTTATTGAGTTCGGCAAGGTTCATTGGATCGATCTCCAGGCGCAAGGTGCTTTGCCCCGGAAAATAGACCGTTCTCGGGCAAATAGGGAGATTTACGTTGGTCGCAGTTAGCTGCGAACGACGGGCTTATTAACCCTCCCGCGCGTGGCCGCGGGCCTTCATGGTTCGAGACGCGCCGCAAGGCGGCGCTCCTCACCATGAGGGTCTGGGACCTCTCCACGAAACAGCCCTCATCCTGAGGAGCCCGCCAACGGCGGGCGTCTCGAAGGATGGCCACAAGGGTTTCGTCGGACCGGTCCGCGGGATTGCCGCGCGACGCGGAGCGTTACGCGACCTTCGGGTCGAGTTCACCCTTGGCGTAACGCTTGGCCATCTCGGCCGTGGTCAGCACTTTCTTGATCTTGCTGGCCTGGCCCGCGGTGTTGAACTCCTGCAGGCGCTGCTTGCAGAGCTTCGCCATCGCTTCCATCGCCGGCTTCAAATACTTGCGCGGATCGAACTCTTCCGGATTGTCCTTCAGCACCTTGCGGATCTGGCCGGTCATCGCCATGCGGTTGTCGGTGTCGATGTTGATCTTGCGCACGCCGTTCTTGATGCCGCGCTGGATTTCCGTCACCGGCACGCCCCAGGTCGGCTTCATCTTGCCGCCATTGGCGTTGATGATGTCCTGCAGGTCCTGCGGCACCGACGAGGAGCCGTGCATCACAAGATGCGTGTTCGGCAGCTTGCGGTGGATCTCCTCGATCACCTTCATCGCCAAAATGTCGCCGTCCGGCTTGCGGGTGAACTTGTAGGCGCCGTGCGAGGTGCCCATGGCGATCGCCAGCGCGTCGACCTTGGTTTCCTTGACGAACTTCACGGCCTCATCCGGATTGGTCAGTAGCTGGTCGTGGCTGAGCTTGCCCTCGGCGCCGTGGCCGTCTTCCTTGTCGCCCATGCCGGTTTCGAGCGAGCCGAGCACGCCGAGTTCGCCTTCCACCGAGATGCCGCCGAGATGCGCCATGTCGGTCACGGTCTTGGTGACGCCGACATTGTAGTCCCAGTCGCCGGGGGTCTTGCCGTCGGCCTTCAGCGAGCCGTCCATCATGACAGAGGTGAAGCCGGCCTGGATCGCGGTCATGCAGGTGGCGGGCTCGTTGCCGTGGTCGAGATGCACGCAGACCGGAATCTGCGGATAGATTTCCGTCACCGCGTCCATCATGTGGCGCAGCATCACGTCATTGGCGTAGGAGCGCGCGCCGCGCGAGGCCTGGATGATGACGGGGGCGTCGAGACTCGACGCAGCGTCCATGATCGCCAGCGCCTGCTCCATGTTGTTGATATTGAACGCCGGCACGCCGTATTCGTGTTCCGCCGCGTGATCCAACAATTGACGCAACGTGATACGGGGCATGTGTCCTGTTCTCCGGTTTGTGCCGGCGCGCCGCCGGCACGGATTGAAATTGTCTGTTAGCGTGCTCTCAAGACCTCGACGCCGGGCAAAGGTTTCCCTTCCATCCATTCAAGGAACGCGCCACCCGCCGTCGAGACATAGGAAAAATCACCGCCGACACCGGCCTGGTTGAGGGCCGCGACGGTATCGCCGCCGCCGGCGACCGAAACCAATTTCCTGGCCTTGGTGCGCGCAGCCGCATGGCGCGCGGAGACCACGGTACCCTTGTCGAACGGCGTCATCTCGAAGGCGCCGAGCGGGCCGTTCCAGACCAGCGTCGCCGCATCGTCGATCGCCGCATGAATGCGCGAGATCGATTGCGGGCCGACATCGAGGATCATGCCGTCGGCAGGGATCGCATCCAGCCCATAGGCATGCGAGGGCGCATTGGCAGCGAAGTGATAGGCGACGACGGCATCGACCGGCAGGATGATGGCGCAGTTGGCGGCCTCGGCCTTTTCCAGGATGCGCAGCGCCGTCGGCGCCAGATCCTTTTCCGCGAGCGACTTGCCGACCGCGACACCCTGCGCATGCAGGAAGGTGTTGGCCATGCCGCCGCCGATCACGAGCGCATCGACCTTGGTGACGAGATTTTCCAACAGATCGATCTTGGTGGAAACCTTGGCGCCGCCGATGATCGCGATCACGGGCTTGGTCGGCGCTTCCAGCGCCTTGCCCAGTGCATCGAGTTCGGCCTGCATGGTGCGGCCGGCATAGGCCGGCAGCTTGTGGCCGAGGCCTTCGGTCGAGGCGTGCGCGCGGTGGGCCGCGGAAAAAGCGTCGTTGACCCAGATGTCGCCGAGCTTTGCAAGCTCGGCGACGAAGGCCGGATCGTTCTTCTCTTCCTCTTTATGGAAGCGGGTGTTCTCCAGACAAAGGATGTCGCCATCCTTCAGGGCTGCCACAGCCCTGGCCGCGGGCTCGCCGATGCAATCCTCGGCAAATGCAACCGGCTTGTTGAGGACCTTCGACAGCGCTTCCGCGACGGGCTTCAGCGAGTCCTTGGCATCGCGGCCCTTGGGCCGGCCGAAATGCGCGAGCAGGATAACCTTGCCGCCCTTGCTCGCGATCTCCGTGATGGTCGGAGCGACGCGCTCCAGGCGGGTGGCGTCGGTGACGCGGCCGTTTTCCATGGGCACGTTGAGGTCGACGCGCAACAGCACGCGCTGGCCCTTTACATCCACGTCATCGAGGGTGCGGAAACTTTTGGTCACGGGAATCCTATCAGCCGCCCTGGGTAATGCTGCGCCAATCCTCGTTCTTCCGGTTTTCGTCGAGCTTGATCTCGCTGCCCAAGCGCAAGAACAGGAACATAAGGCCGTCCATCAGCGCAAACGCCAGCGTGAGGCCGACCAACTGCGATGTCATGGCGTTCTCCGTCTGAACGGTAACGCAGGATTGTTACAGCAACTTGCCCATCGCAACAGCGGTGTCGGCCATGCGGTTGGAAAAGCCCCATTCATTGTCGTACCAGGACATCACGCGCACCAGCGTGCCGTTCTGCACCTTGGTCTGGTCCTCGTGCAAGGTCGAGGAGTGCGGATCATGGTTGAAGTCGATCGAGACGTTCGGCGCGGTGGTGTAGCCGAGGATGCCCTTGAGCTGCTGCTCGCTGGCGCGCTTCATCGCCGCGTTGATTTCCTTGACGTCGGTGGCGCGCTTGGCGACGATCTTGAGGTCGACGACCGAAACATTCGGCGTCGGCACGCGGATCGCGACGCCGTCGAGCTTGCCCTTCAGCTCGGGCAGCACGAGGCCGATCGCCTTGGCCGCGCCGGTCGAGGTCGGGATCATCGACATCGCCGCCGCGCGGCCGCGGTAGAGATCCTTGTGCAGCGTGTCCAGCGTCGGCTGGTCGCCGGTGTAGGCGTGGATCGTGGTCATGAAGCCGGTTTCGATGCCGACCGTGTCGTTCAGCACCTTCGCCACCGGCGCAAGACAGTTGGTGGTGCACGAACCGTTGGAGACGACGAGATGCTCCCTCGTCAGCATATCGTGGTTGACGCCGTAGACAATGGTGGCGTCGGCGCCATCGGCGGGCGCCGAGACCAGCACGCGCCTGGCGCCGGCGGTCAGATGCGCCGAGGCCTTGTCCTTGGCGGTGAAGATGCCGGTGCATTCCAGCGCGATGTCGATGCCGAGCTCCTTCCACGGCAGCTTCGACGGATCGCGCTCGGCGGACACCTTGATCTTGCCGTTGCCGAGGCTGAGCGAGTCGCCGTCGACGGTCACAGTGCCGGGGAAGCGGCCATGCACGGAATCGAAGCGCAGCAGATGCGCGTTGGTCTCGACCGGGCCGAGATCGTTGATGCCGACGACCTCGATGTCCTTGCGGCCGGACTCGGCGATGGCACGCAGCACGTTGCGGCCGATGCGGCCAAATCCATTGATCGCGACGCGGATTGCCATGCTCGTTCTCCTTCTAAACTGGTGCCGCCCCGCGCGATTTGTCTCGCGGAGTTGGTGCGGCGGAACGCCCGGTTCTGCCGGGCGCGTACGGTCAAGATCGGAGTTTAACTAGTCCTTTTTCCCGGCAATCTCAACCGTAACAGCCCCTCAGCCCAAGCGTTTCAGAGCAGCGTTAACCGCAGCCTCGGCGGTAATGCCAAAGTGCTTGAAAAGGTCCTTGGCGGGGGCGCTGGCGCCGAATCCGTGCATGCCGATGAATTCACCATGCTGGCCGATCACGGCATCCCAGCCCCAGCGCACGGCAGCCTCGATCGCGATTTTCACCGGGGCGTTGCCGATGATGGCGTTTTTTCGCTCGGCGGGCTGCGCCAGCAGCAGTTCTAGCGAAGGCACCGAGACCACCCGCGAGGCGATGCCGCGTTCGGCGAGCTGCTTCTGGGCCGCGACGGCGATTTCGACCTCCGAGCCGGAGGCGAAGATTGTCACCTTGGCGTCATCTTGGGCTGCGACGAGTTCGTACGCGCCGTGCGCGCAAGGGTTGTCATTCGGCGCGGTGGTACGCAACTGCGGCAGGTTCTGGCGGGTGAGCGCCAGCACGGTCGGCCCGTCGGTGCGGTTCAGCGCCAGCTCCCAGCATTCCGCCACCTCGATGGCGTCGCATGGCCGGAACACGCGCATGTTGGGCATGGCACGCAGCGCCGCGAGATGCTCGACCGGCTGATGGGTCGGGCCGTCTTCGCCAAGGCCGATGGAATCATGCGTCATGACATAGACCACGCCGGTGCCCATCAGCGCCGACAGCCGCATCGCGCCGCGGGCGTAGTCGGTGAACACCAGGAAGGTCGCGCCGTTCGGGGCGAAGCCGCCGTGCAGGTGGATGCCGTTCATGGCAGCCGCCATGCCGTGCTCGCGGATGCCGTAATGGATGAAGCGGCCCTTCGGCGTCTTGTGCGAGAACGCGATCGCGGATTTCGCCTTGTTGTTGTTGGAGCCGGTGAGGTCGGCCGAACCCGCGACGAATTCCGGTACGGCATCGACGATGATTTCGATCGCCGCTTCCGAAGACTTGCGGGTCGCCGCGGTCATCGGCTTTTCCAGCAGCGTCTTCTTGTAGGCGCGCATTGCCTTGGCGAGCGCCGCCGGCCGCTCGTGGCGCATGCGGCGGTTGAATTCGTTCTGCTTGCGGCTCGACAGCGTCGCGAACGCTTCCTGCCACTCCTTGCGCGCCGCCGCGCCGCGCGCCCCCGCTTCGCGCCAGGCCTTCAGCACATCCTCCGGCACCGAGAACGGCTCCTGGGAAATGCCAAGCTTGTCCTTGGCGGCCTTGAGTTCGTCGGCGCCGAGCGCCTCGCCATGGGCCTTCGCCGTGCCCGCCTTGTTCGGCGCGCCGTAGCCGATGGTGGTCTTGCAGGCGATCAGCGACGGCTTGCCGGATTTTTGCGCGCGCGCGATGGCCGCTGCGATCGCCTCTTGATCATGGCCGTCGATCAGTTCGGCGGCCCAGCCGGCCGACTTGAAGCGCTTCACCTGGTCGACGGAGTCGGCGATCGACGTCGGGCCGTCGATCGAGATGCCGTTGTCGTCGTAGAGCACGATCAGCTTGTTCAGCCGCCAGTGCCCGGCCATCGCAATCGCTTCCTGCGAGATGCCTTCCATCAAATCGCCGTCCGAGGCGATCACGTAGGTATGGTGGTCGACGACCTTCCGGGAAAATTCCGCCGCCAGCATCTTTTCCGCCAGCGCCATGCCGACCGCGGTGGCAATGCCCTGGCCGAGCGGGCCGGTGGTGGTCTCGACGCCGGGGGTCTCGAAATTCTCGGGGTGGCCCGGCGTCCTGGAGCCGAGCTGGCGGAAATTTCTGATCTGGTCGATCGTCATCTCGGTGTTGCCGGTCAGGTAGAGCAGCGCGTAGAGCAGCATCGAGCCGTGACCCGCCGACAACACGAAACGGTCACGGTCCGGCCATTTCGGATCGGCTGCGTCGTATTTCAGGAACTGCGTGAACAGCACGGTTGCGATGTCGGCAGCGCCCATCGGCAGGCCGGGATGTCCCGATTTCGCCTTTTCCACGGCGTCCATTGCGAGTCCACGGATCGCATTGGCCATACGGGTGTGGTCGACCTGCGTCATGATGAAAATCCGCCTGAAATGAGATGCTTGCTGGTGGTACGCAACGCCCGCGAACGCGCTGGTTTTGGGGCCGGGGAGGGCCGGGGAGTTCGGCCGCTGATAGCACCTCGGTTCCGGGAGTCCAAGGCAAGGGAACGCGCAAATGGAAGGAAAAGTTGCTCCGGCGCGATGCCGAAAAGCACCTACCCGCTTCCCGGGAGGGAACATGAGCTATCAATCGGTGCATAGTTTTGAAGTCGCATTGCGCCGGCCGATTCGGCCACGTAAGCTTCTGGCTGTAAGCGCTTGCCTGACCGTAATTTTACCGGAACGGCGGGCGGAGCTCGAAGTTGCGTAGTCCTCAAGCCATGAACGAACGCCCCGCCAACGGTTCCGGTCATGCCGACACCTCCGCCTTCGATCTGGAGGTGGCGACGCGGCGGCTGATGTCAGCGCTGGAGGCGCTGGAACATGCCGTCGAGCGGCGGCGCGATTCCGACCGCGACGAGAACGAGCTTGCCAGCCGCATCCAGGCGCTTGGGGTCGACCGCTCGCGGCTGGCGCAGGAGCTCGACAACTCGCTGGTGAAGACGCGCAGGCTCGAGCGCACCAACCGTGAAATCGCCGAGCGGATCGATGCGGCCATCGACACGGTGCGCGCCATGCTCGATAGCGGAGACGAAGCGTGAGTCACATCAACGTCACCATCAACGGCCGGCAATACCGCATGGCCTGCGAGGAGGGGCAGGAGGTGCGCCTGCTCAAGCTCGCCGAGACGCTGGAGTCGCGCGTCACCGAGCTGCGCGGGAAGTTCGGCGAGATCGGCGATGCGCGCCTCACTGTGATGGCCGCGCTCACCGTCTGCGACGAACTGCTCGATGCCAATTCGCGCCTGCACACGATGGAGCAGGAGCTGGAAAGCGCGCGCAGCATGCGCGCCGCCGCCGTCGATCGTGCGCGGCAGACGCAGACGGCAGTTGCCAGCGCGCTCAACGCCGCGGCCGAGCGCATCGAGAGGACGACGCAGACGCTCAACCGCACCATCGGCAACGGGATTGCGATCGGGTAGCTGGCTGCTCAGAGCCGGAAGGGCCGGTCGATTCCACGCTCGACCATTTGTGCCGCTCTGAAATCATCGAGATGATGCAGGTTCGGCGCGAACGCCGCTTCCTTGGCGAGTAGATGGTATACACGCGCAACGACGCGCTGCTTGCGCTTGTCGCGGCCGAAGGGCAGGGCGCGCGCCTTTTGCACGGCAGCGACGGCGTGCGCTTTGAGATAGTCGTAAGCATCCGACATGCAGCCCAACGCCGCAGATGCGGCTTGGTTTCCGGGCCGCCTGCCGGCCGCCACGCATATCGTGGATGGCCCGCCCGCGGGCGCTGGCGCTTCGGCCCCATCGTCGCTACATTACCCCTGCGAGGCTGCGTTGCGCGTCCGGAGCCATAATATCCCCGGGGCCTTATCGATCCTTTAGGGAACTGTCCCTGGCCGGGCCCGTGGGCTCGGACATATGGTGCCCACCTACTTTCGTAGGGAACTCCGGGATCGAGCGCTTCAACGGCATCTGTGGCTTCGCACTTGATTTTCGGCCGTCTGCATCTGGCCTTTCCGACATGGACGCAGCACCTTCCAAGGCAAACTTGCGTGCCGCCGCGCTCGCGGCCCGCGACGCGTTGGGGGACAGGGAGCGCGGGGCGGCGGCGGCCAAACTCGCCGAGCGCGGGCTGCCGGTCCAGCTCGCCGCGGGCGCCGTGGTGTCCGGCTACGCGCCGATCCGCAACGAGATCGATCCGGCGCCGCTGATGCGGAAGCTCGCCGGGCAGGGCGCGCGGCTGGCGCTGCCGGTGGTGAATGCGCGCGGCAAGTCGCTGACCTTCCGCGCCTGGTCGCCGGGCGATCGCCTGGTGCTGGGATCGCTCGGCATCCCCGAGCCGTCGCCGGCATCGGCCGAACTGATCCCCGCCATCATGCTGGTGCCGCTGGCGGCGTTCGACCGCGCCGGCCACCGCATCGGCTACGGCGCCGGCTATTACGACCACACCTTCGCGCATTTGCGAAAAACCCACCACGTGACCGGCGTGGGGCTCGCTTTTGCGGTGCAGGAAACGCCCGCCATCCCCGCCATGTCGCACGACGTGGCGCTGGATTTTGTGCTAACGGAAGCCGGCGTGTTCGACTTCCGGAGCAAATAGGGTTGCGCATTCTCTTCATCGGCGACGTCGTCGGCAGGACCGGCCGCACCGCCATCGGCGATCACCTGCCCGGCATGATCCGGGACTGGTCGCTCGATCTCGTCGTCGTCAATGGCGAGAATTCGGCCGGCGGCTTCGGCATCACCGAGGCCATCTACCAGGAGCTGCTGGACGCGGGCGCCGACGCCATCACGCTCGGCAACCATGCCTGGAATCAGAAGGAGGCGCTGGTCTTCATCGAGCGCGCGCCGCGGCTGATCCGTCCCGTCAATTTCGCGCGGCACAATCCCGGCCGCGGCGCGGCGCTGGTCGACGCCAAGAACGGCAAGCGCGCGCTGGTGATCAACTGCATGGGCCGCGTCTTCATGGATCACGTCGGCGATCCCTTTGCCGCCATCGACCGCGAGTTGGAGGCCTGCCCGCTGCGGGAGGCTGCCGACGCCATCGTGCTCGATTTCCATGCCGAGGCGACCAGCGAGAAGCAGGGCATGGGCTTCTATTGCGACGGCCGCGTCAGCCTCGTCGTCGGCACGCACACCCATGTGCCCACCGCCGATCACCAGATACTGCCCGGCGGCACCGCCTATATGAGCGATTCCGGCATGACCGGCGACTACGACTCCATCATCGGCATGCAAAAGGAGGAGCCGCTGCGCCGCTTCACCACGGGCATTCCGTCGGCGCGGTTCGAGCCGTCGAGCGGCGAGGCGACGCTGTCGGGCGTCGCGGTCGAAACCGACGATGCCACCGGCCTTGCGATCAAGGTCGCGCCGGTGCGCAAAGGCGGGCGCCTGTCGCCGGCCGCGCCGGAGTTCTGGCAGGGTTAAGGGCGCCTGCGAATCTAAAGCCCCGACAGCTGCGGCATGCACTGCGGCACCGGCACGCCGGTCCGGTCGTCCACCTGCGTGATGTAGTTCTTGCCCGCCTCGACCTGGACCGAGGCGGCCAGAAATTCCGGGCTGTCGGGATTGAGCACGTTGTCGAGGTGATACCACTCGGAGCGGGCGCGGTAGCTGTCGATGTCGATCACGACATAACCGTTCTTCTCGAGGTCGACGAAGCGGGTGTGCGGATTGTTCGCCCGCGCGATGCATTCGAAGGTCTTGGCGACCTGCGGATTGCCGTCGGTGAAGAACGGCGAGGTAATGCCCGGGCAGACGAATTCGACCGCCAGCGAGTCGCGGGCCTGGTTGTAGTCGGCCGCGTAGGGGTTGCGCGCGACGTTGTTGGCCCAGGACGAATGGATGTCGCCGGTCAGCACGATGACGTTCTTGATGTTCTTGGTCTGGATGAACTGCAGCAGCCGCTCGCGCGCGCCGGCATAGCCGTCCCACTGGTCGGGATTGAGCGGCAGGCGGACGCCCGGCGGCAGCGCCGGGTTGGAAACCGTGAGCTGCCCCATCATCACCTGCTGGCCGAGGACATGCCATTTGCTCGCCCCTGACGTGGGCTCGAGCAACTGCCTGGCAAGCCACGCCTCCTGCTCCCTGCCAAGGAGATTGCGCTGGGGAGCGTTGTAGCCGGCGACACGCCGGGAAATCTCGGCAAAGACCTGCTCCGGCGTGCCGTCGAGATGCACGAGGCCGAGCGTGTTGAGATCGACGAGGCCGGGAATCTGCTGGTCGCGCCCGGCATGGCGGGTGTCGAGCATGTTGAGCTCGACCAGATTGCCGAACTGGAAGCTGCGGTAGATGCGGCCCGGCGCTGGTCCGAACAACAACTGCGGCTCGCGAACCGGCTGCCACTCGTACCACGCCCTGGTCGCGCGGCGCTTGCGTGCCTGCCAGCTGCCTTCGCCGAGTTCGGGATTGTGATTTTCCGCGCCGTCCTCCCACGCATCGTTGGCGATCTCGTGGTCGTCCCACACGATGATCCAGGGATGCATGCGGTGCGCCGCCTGCAGATGCGGGTCGGTGCGATACTGCGCATAGCGCGTGCGATAGTCGTTGAGCGTCAGGATTTCCTTGTTCGGCGCGGGAATGCGGTTGAGGTCCGTGCCGTCGCCGAAGGTCTCGTTGGCGTATTCGTAGATGTAATCGCCGACATGGATGACCGCGTCGATGTCGTCCTTCCGGGCGATGTGATTGTAGGCGGCGAAGAACCCCGCGGGCCAGTTCGAGCAGGAGGCAAGCGCGAAGCGAACGCGGTCGGCATAGTGCGGCAGCGTGCGGGTGCGGCCGATCGGCGAGGCTTCGCCCTGTGCGCTGAATTGATAATAGTACGTCTCGCCCGGCGACAGGCCGCGCGGCTCGAACTTGACGGTAAAATCCCGCAGCGACGTGGTGAATTCGGTGCTGCGCGCGATGACGCGGCGCATGTTGGGGTCGGTCGCGATGGTGCATTGCACGGGAACGATGACGTCATGCCTGGGCGTGACCCGCGTCCAGAGCACGACGCTGCGGTGGTCGGGATCGCCGCTCGCCACGCCGTGACGGAAGACCTTGCCTTCCTTGAGGTCATTCGGCCGGGGCATCCACTTTTCGTCGTCGTCAGGGCCACCATGCGCGAACGCCGAGCCCGCCTTGCCCATCACCGCTCCGGCCAACGCCATCCGGAGAAAATCACGGCGCTTTATCGTCATGTTCGCCCCCTTGCATGATTTTAGGCAAGGGTGGCGCAGTTGCGTTACAGGCGAATGGCGCGCGTATGACGAGCGGGAACAAGCGGCAGGTCCGCCCCGGCGAGGCTGGATGAATCCCCTATCGTTCCGGCAGGCGCGAGATGTCGATCAGCCGCGCGGGCGTGGCGACGTCGTATTTGATCAGGTCGATCAGGTTGGTGCCGCCTGCGATGAATCTTGCGGATGGGCGCATGTTTCAGGCAGTCCGCGGCAGGCGATCCGGCAGTAAGACGAATGACGCCGCTCCAGCGCGGCTACAGGCGGTACGCCGTGCGGAACCCGCCCCAGTGCCGGCCGCGCACGCGCACGGGCACGTCGATCTCGCGCATCATCACGGTGTTGCCGTTGCCCATGTCGCGGGCATAGGTCTGGATCAGGTAAGCGCGGGTGTTCTGGCCGGCGGCGAGCCCCGCGGCGTCGTTGAAGATGCGGCGGTTGCGGCTGTTGGCGGTGTTGAAGGCGACGTCATCGGGCTTCTGCGGATGCGAGTAGATCTTGTTGTGCACGGGCAGATAGCCGTTGCGGTCGATCATGGCGCAGAACGCCATGGATTTGTCCTTTGCCAGGAATGCTTCCTGCAACGGCGGCAGCGCCCGATCGGCCCAGTCGAGGAATTTGGTGCGGTACTGCACCGGGTTTGAGCCCGCGATTTCGACATAGTTGGTATCGAACAGGTCCTCGAGCGAAACCGCGCCGCTGGCGACCGCGTTCTCGAAGATCTTCGCCAGTTCGCGGCCGGCTTCCATCGCCCGCGTCACGGCTTCGGTGTTGGCGTCCTGCAGTGCCCACAGCCTGTCTTCGATCTTTTCAATGGTGGCGGGCGAGGGCCGCTCGAACTGCGCCTGCGTGCCGCCCTTGATCTTCTCGCCGATGCGGATGCGGCAGTCGCCTATTTCGGCAAGCGTTGCTGCGAGACTCTGGCCGGGGACGAGCTTCTCCGCCTCGGGCCCGCTGATCAAAATGCCATCGAGCGCAATCTCGTATACCGGGGCGTTGACCGTGCCCCGCGGCGTTTTCAACGCGATCTGGAGGCTGCAGGGAAGCCGCTGCTGCCGCTGCTGCGCGCCGCCCTCGCGTTCGTTCTGCCGCAGCAATACCGCGCAGCGCGATTTCAGCTTCTTGGCGAACGCCGTGACGGTCTGTCCGGCTTTGGCGACATTTTCGCCATGCGCCTCGGCCGCCCTGGTCGCGCTGTCGATCTCACTGGCGGAGTCGCCGACCGAGGCGATGAAGCCGGATGCGGAAGCGGCGTTGGCGCTCATCTCGCCGGTGGTCGCGCCCTGTTCGGCGACCGCGCTGTTGACGTTGGAGAAGACCGGGCGGATCGCGTCGATCGCCTGCGAGATGCGGTGCACCGCATCGGCCGAGCCGGCGGCGTCGCGCTGCAGCGCCTCGATCTTTTTGGTGATCTCCTCGGTCGCCTGCTGGGTCTGCACCGCCAGCGCCTTGACCTCGACGGCGACGACCGCAAATCCCTTGCCGGCAGCGCCGGCGCGCGCCGCCTCGATGGTCGAGTTGAGCGCCAGCAGCGTGGTCTGGCGCGCAATCTGCGCAATCAGATTGACCACGTTGCCGATCGCCGCGGAGGATTCCCGCAACCGGTCGACATTGGCGCGGGCTTCGCTCGCGGCGGCGCCCGCCTCGTCGGTGAGCTTGCCGGCATCGCGCACCTGCGCGCCGATGCCCTGCGCCGACTGGGTGAACTTGTCGGCGGCTTGCGAGAAGGTGGAGGCAGTCGATTGCGCCGCGCTGGTGCGGTCGGTCAGGGCGTCGGTGCGCTGGCGGATGGTGGCGAGCGTCGCGGCGGTTGCCTGCGCGCCGCCGGCCACCGAACAGGCGGCCCGCTCAAGCTGGCCGATCATGGCCCCGAGCTCGAGTTCCAGCAGATCGAGGATGGCCCGCGCCGAATCGCCCTCGGTGCCCACAGCGGCTTCGCTTGCTGCCGGTATAGGAGTAGCCGCAGCCGCCGCGGCCTGGGCAGGCGCGGCTGATTCCGCCGGGCGGTTCCGAAACAGGCCGAATGCCATAAGGCTCATCTTGCAGGTTGAGTTTCGGGTGGCATCCTCTCATCCGGGCATGAAGTCATGGTTAACAAGCCATGAGTGTTGCCTAATCCAAAGGCTAAAGCGCCAAAAAGCCGCAGGATTCTTTGATTTTGCCTCCTTCGCGGCCTATAAGGCCGCCGCTCCAACCTCATTCCCTGACCGATATCGAGACCCAGCAATGGCCGGCCATTCCCAATTCAAGAACATCATGCACCGCAAGGGGCGGCAGGATGCCCAGAAGTCGAAGCTGTTCGGCAAGCTGGCGCGGGAAATCACGGTCGCGGCCAAGCTGGGAACCCCCGATCCCAACATGAACCCCCGCCTGCGCGCCGCCATCGTCGCGGCCCGCCAGGAAAACATGCCCAAGGACAACATCGAGCGCGCGGTCAAGAAGGCGGCGGGCAACGAGGGCGAGAACTATGACGAGATCCGCTACGAGGGCTATGGCCCCGGCGGCGTCGCCGTCATCGTCGAGGCGCTGACCGACAACCGCAACCGCGCTGCTTCCGACATCCGCTCCTTCTTCACCAAGTCCGGCGGCAATCTCGGTGAAACCGGCTCGGTGTCCTTCATGTTCGATCACCTCGGCATCATCGAATACGACCGCAGCGTCGCCTCCGACGACGCCATGCTGGATGCGGCGATCGAGGCCGGCGCCGACGACGTTGCTTCCGGCGAGGGCGGACACGAGATCTACGCCTCGCAAGGCACGTTCCGCGAAGTCGCCAAGGCGCTGGAGGCCAAGTTCGGCGAGCCGCGCAAGGCGGCGATGGCCTGGAAGCCGCAGAACACCATCGCCGTCGACGACGAGACCGGCGAAAAACTGCTCAAGCTGATGGACCTGCTCAACGAGCACGACGACGTGCAGAACGTGTTCGCCAATTTCGAGGTCTCCGACGCGCTGGTCGCGAAGATGGGCGGGTAACAGGGGACGGCCCCTCGTTTATGTTTCGTTCACGTCGCTGTGGCGCTATCACTGCGCCATGGCAACGCCTCCGATTCGCCAACCCGTCCGTATCCTCGGCATCGACCCGGGCCTGCGCCGCACCGGCTGGGGCATCATCGAGAGCGAGGGCAACCGCCTGACCTTTGTCGGCTGCGGCTCGGTCGAGCCGCGGGGCGACCTGCCGCTCTCGGCCCGGCTGCTCGCAATTCACGAAGGGCTCGCCGCCGTGCTCGGCAATTTCCGACCGGCGGAAGCCGCCGTCGAGCAGACCTTCGTCAACAAGGACGGCGTTGCGACGCTGAAACTCGGGCAGGCGCGCGGCGTCGCCATGCTGGCGCCCGCGATGTTCGGCATATCGGTGGCCGAATACGCGCCGAACCAGGTCAAGAAGACCGTGGTCGGCGCCGGCCATGCCGACAAGAATCAGATCGCGGTGATGCTGAAGATTCTCTTGCCCAAGGCCGACCCGAAATCCGCCGACGCAGCGGATGCGCTCGCCATTGCGATCACGCACGCGCATCACCGCGGCAGCATCGAGTTGCGCCTGAAAGTGGCCGGCGCATGATGGAGCAACCACACACTCCGACGTCATGCCCGGGCTTGGCCCGGGCATCCACGTCTTTCTTCGTGGGCCGCCAAGACGTGGATGGCCGGGACAAGCCCGGCCATGACGAAGAGTGTGCCTGCCTCGGGTGGTCAGCATGATCGGCAAGCTGAAGGGCCTGATCGATTCCTACGGCGAGGATTACGTCATCCTCGACGTCGGCGGCGTCGGCTACCAGGTGCATTGCTCGGCGCGCACGCTGCAGGCGCTGCCGTCGCCGGGCGAGGCGGCAGTGCTGTCGATCGAGACCTATGTGCGCGAAGACCAGATAAAACTGTTCGGCTTCCGCACCGATCACGAGCGCGAATGGTTTCGCCTGCTGCAGACCGTGCAGGGCGTCGGCGCCAAGGTCGCGTTGTCCGTGCTCGGCACGCTGCCGCCGCCGGACCTCGCCAACGCCATTGCGCTGCGCGACAAGGCCGCGGTGGCGCGCACGCCCGGCGTCGGCCCGAAGGTCGCCGAGCGCATCGTCACGGAGCTGAAGGACAAGGCGCCGGCTTTCGCCAATGTCGATCCGGCGGTGGTGCATCTTGCCGGCGCTGCGGATGATCGACGCGCGCCGCGCCCGGTGGCGGACGCCATCTCCGCACTCGTCAATCTCGGCTACGGCCAGCCGCAGGCCGCAGCCGCGATCGCCTCCGCCGCGCGCAGCGCCGGTGAAAATGCCGAGACGGCGCAGCTGATCCGGCTTGGCCTGAAGGAGCTGGCGAAGTGAGCATGCCGCCCCGCATGGTGACGCCCGAGCGCCGCAGCGACGATGTAGGCGACACCGCGCTGCGCCCGCAGATGCTGTCGGAGTTCGTCGGCCAGGCGCAGGCGCGCAACAACCTCGCGATCTTCATCGAGGCGGCGCGCAAGCGCGGCGAGGCGCTCGATCACGTGCTGTTCGTCGGCCCTCCCGGACTCGGCAAGACCACGCTGGCGCAGATCGTGGCGCGGGAGCTTGGCGTCGGGTTTCGCGCCACCTCAGGTCCCGTGATCGCGAAGGCCGGCGATCTCGCCGCGCTGCTCACCAATCTCGAAGAGCGCGACGTGCTCTTCATCGATGAGATCCACCGCCTCAGCCCCGCGGTGGAGGAGGTGCTCTATCCCGCGATGGAGGATTTCCAGCTCGACCTCATCATCGGCGAGGGGCCGGCGGCGCGCTCGGTGAAGATCGAGCTTGCGAAATTCACGCTGGTCGGCGCGACGACGCGCGCAGGTTTGCTGACCAATCCGCTGCGCGACCGCTTTGGCATTCCGGTGCGGCTCAATTTCTACACCGAGGAAGAGCTCGAGAAGATCGTCTCCCGCGGCGCCCGCGTGCTCAACATCGGCATGTCCGCCGACGGCGCCAACGAGATCGCCCGCCGCGCCCGCGGCACGCCGCGCATCGCCGGACGCCTGTTGCGCCGCGTGCGCGATTTTGCATCCGCCGCGAACGCCAATTCGGTCGACCGCGCCATCGCCGACCACGCGCTGAGCGCGCTTGAAGTCGACGCAGCCGGGCTCGATGCGATGGACCGCCGCTATCTCACCACCATCGCGTTGAACTATGGCGGCGGCCCGGTAGGCGTCGAGACCATGGCCGCCGCGCTCTCCGAGCCGCGCGACGCCATCGAGGACATCATCGAGCCGTATCTGATCCAGTGCGGCTATCTGCAACGCACCCCGCGCGGTCGACTGCTCACCTCCCACGCCTTCCGCCATCTCGGCCTCGCCGAGCCTGCGCGCGATCCGTCGCAATTTGGACTGTTCGGCAACGACAGCGACGAATAATCCTCGAACCTGCACCCAGCCTTTCCACACTAAAGCTGCGCGTGCCTGCCGTTGGCCGGCCGAAACCTCGCGGGAAAGTCATGGTTACTGCCGAAGACGCCATTGCCGCCGTCACCTCCGTTTCGGAGCTGAAGGGCGACGAAGATGCCAATGCACTCTTCGATGCACTTCCGATTCCGGAACTGGCGATGATGTGGTGTGCGCTGCAGCGCGTCAGCCGGCGCGACCAGACCGGCAGCGTCTGGGCCGCGAAGGTTTATTTCGATCATCTGCCCAGCGACCGGCCGGATCGCGCGTTCGGTTTGGTCCTGGCGGTGCTTGCTTCCGAGCAGGACAAGGCAACCGTGATGCTGCTCAACGACAAGCTGATGTTGTCGCTGATGTTTACGCATGGCGCGAAGATGATCGATCTCGTCGAGGTGGCCGCCCGCGACAATGACAAATTGCGCTGGCTGCTGGGCGGCGTCCATTTCGGCACCGGCAAGCCGTTCGAGCGCCGCATCGAGGCGATTGCGGACCGCGCTGCGTGGGCGTGCGACGATGCCGCGCGGCACCGGCCGCAGCATCCGCTGGAATGCGAGGCCATGTCCACGCCGCAGCTCGCCCGCGCCTGGATCGAGCAATATTCGAAATCCGATCGCGACCGCGACGACAATTTCTTTGTTCTGATGGATTTCGAGCGCGACCTGCGCGAGGAAGATCCGGAACGCGCGATCGACCTGATCCTCGAAATTCTAAGGGCGGAAACCAATCCGGTTCTGCTGTCGATGCTGGCCGCAGGCCCGCTTGAGGACGTCATCAGCATGAAGACCATCGACCGCATCGAGCGCGAAGCGGCCGCCAATACACGCTTCCGTGATCTGCTGGGCGGCGTCTGGTACTTCCGCGCGCCCGACGAATTGAAGGCGCGGCTGGATGCGCTGATCGGCGACAATCGCTGGTAGGCTTGCGCGGGCAAGGCAAATGCGGAACTTCTGCTGACAATCTGCACAGGCAAGGCCGATTTCCGCTGTAATCGCCGAGCATCCTGCCCTGGCATCATATAGGGTTCCCATGTTCTCGCGGCGGCAATTCCTGAAGGCAGTCGGCGGGGTCGGCGCACTCAGCGTTTCGACCGCCGCTTATGGTTTCGGCATCGAGCCGGAGCGGCTCAAGGTCACGCGCTACCATCTCGCACCGCCGCAATGGCCGGCGGATTTCGCGATGAAGATCGCCGTCATCGCCGATCTGCACGCCTGCGATCCCTGGATGTCGCTGGAGCGGATCGAAGGCATCGTCGCGCGCACCAATGCGCTGAGGCCCGACATCACCGTGCTGCTCGGCGACTACGTCGCCGGCCACCGCAAGGTCATGCGCAGCATCCCCTGCACCGAATGGGCGCCGGTGCTCGGCCAACTGAAGGCGCCGCTCGGCGTGCACGCCATTCTGGGCAATCACGACTGGTGGGACGATCGCTCCGTGCAGCGCGAAGGCAAGGGCGTTCCGCTCGCGCGCCAGGCGCTCGAAGCATCGGGCATTCCGGTCTACGAGAACGACGCCAAACGTCTCGCCAAGAACGGCCGTCCGTTCTGGCTCGCCGGGCTCGGCGACCAGCTCGCCTACCTGCCGGCGCGGCGTTTCCGCCCGGTGCGCCGCATCGGCGTCGACGATCTCGGCGCGACGCTCGCCAGGATCACCGACGATGCGCCCGCCATCCTGCTCGCGCATGAGCCGGATGTGGCCCATCGCGTGCCGGCGCGCGTGGCGCTGCAGCTCTCCGGCCATACCCATGGCGGCCAGGTGCGCCTGCTCGGCTGGTCGCCGATCGCGCCCTCCGGCCAGCAACTCGCCTACGGACACATCCGCAAGAACTGCGACGTCGTCGTCTCCGGCGGCCTCGGCTGCAGCATCATGCCGTTCCGCCTTGGCGTGCCCCCGGAAATCGTGCTGGTCACGCTCGGCGGGGCAGGGGCGCAGGTCGCTTGAAGCGCCCTGCAGCTGTGCATTCGCCGGAAGCCGTGCTAGACTGATCAAATGAGTTCAGCTGTCGAAAAAGCCGTCGAAGCCCTCGAATTGCTCCCGGCGGAAATGCAAGAGTCAGCAGCAGACCATCTGCTGTCTCAAGCCAGAAAGTTTCGCGCTCTCAAGGATGCGATCGACGAAGGAATGGCGGCCGTCGAGTCGGGACGCGTCGTTCCGTGGGATTTGGAAGAGTTCCTCAAGCAGGCTCGCGAGCAGGCGCGGCGATAGGAGCCGTGGGTGCCTGTCGTCATCTCGGAGCCGGCCCGTTCGGATATCTCGACATTCATTCATTCCTTTCCGAGCGAAGTCCCGCTGCCGCAGAGCGAATGCTCGCCCGCTTTGCCGAGCGTTTTGAGGCGTTACGCGAATTTCCCTATCTCGGCCCTGATCGAAGCGAATTTCGCCCCTCGTTGCGCGGCCTATTGATTGACGGTTACGTCGCGTCCTATCTCGTTGAGCCGGATCGGATCGTGATTGTGCGCGTCATCGATGGCCGGCGAGATGTTGATCAAGAGTTTTCGAGATGACCCTTTCCCTCGACGGCGAGATCCGCGACCGCCGCCACTATATGCAGGTCCGCGTCTACTATGAGGATACGGACTTCTCTGACTGGACGTTGTCGTAGTAGGCAGTACTGATCGTTCCTGTTTTGTCGCGGTCTTCTGAGAAAATCTTCATGCTGAAAAGGGCAGCGGCATTCAGGTACGGTGTATATTCGTAGGGCATCCGCTTGCGCACCGGATGCACTATAATGCAATCGACCAAGTTACGGAAAGCGATGCGGGTTTCGATCGCCTTAGGATTTATCTTGAGCGCGGTGACCAGTCTCTTAGCTTCCGAACGATATCGGTCACCGAACTTCGGGTGATCGAACGGGATCACGTTTTCGCCGCCACTGCCCAACAACCGCAAGCGCTCCTCGACAGTTTCCCGTTCCACGTCGCATTCATCTATCCGCTTGACCAACTCATCCGGTTTGCGATGGCTGTTTGCGATCGCATATGACAAGCGTTCGATCTCCGTATTCAGCACACGGCGTCGACGCTCTAGGTTAGAGCGTTCGCTGTCCTTTCTCTGATCGCTCTTCCGCTCTTCCTTCCAAGCACGCATCGCCTCTTCAATGGCTTTCGGCGAAAGCAATCTTACTTCCATTTTTTCGGCAACATCGTTCAGTAGAACGTCCATATCAAAGCTGCGGGTATGCTCGCACGTGCCTCGCTGATGCGCGTTGGCGCATGCGGCCCGCGGGCCGCCATTCCGGGAGGATTGAGCGATTCGCATACGACCGTTGCAGACGCCGCACCGAAGAACTCCCGCAAGCGGGTGCTCATTGTTGCGCGGGACCACGGGTCGGCGCCGCGGCTTGCCGGTCGGCCCGAACATATGGATAGCGCGTTCACTGCGAACCTTCTGCGCGCTATCCCAGAGCTCTTGCGGAATAATCCGGAGCTCGGCGTTTTTGACGATGATGTGACGTTCCTCCGGATTGCGGCGCTTCTGCTTCTTCTGTGTTTCCGGATTGAGAATTGTTGAGCGAACATTCCAATGTATCTCGCCGATATACAGCTCGTTCCCGATAATGCCGCGACCATGGCGACCGCCAGTGATGCACTGATGATTCCAGGTGGTACGACCAGCCTTGTTCTTGTGACGCGTGGCCCCAGGGGAGAGCACGCCTTCGCGGGTGAGATCGGCGGCGATATCTCGCGTTGAACGGCCCGACGTATACTCGATGAAGATACGGCGCACGATCTTCGCTTCGCTCTCGTCGATCATCCGCTCGCCAGGCGCTCCCGGCTTCGGCCGATAACCATAGGCGTATGAGCCGGGAATTCTTCCGTTGTTGACAGCGTTATCATGCCCGCGCCGAACCTTGTCAGCGAGCTGCGGCTTGTAGATCGTATTGTAGAGGCTTGCGATGCTGATGTCAGTTGCGGTCGCATAAACGCCTTTCTGATCCATCAGCTCAACGCGGTTGAATTCAAGCACCTGCTTGAGGCGCTGGATGGTTGCGGGATCGCGCGACAGGCGGTCGAAATGCTCGACGATGATCACGTCAAAGTCATGCTTTCGCACACCATTGAGCAATAGTTGATAGCCGTCGCGCGCATCTTCGGTAAGGCCAGACTTTGCAGCGTCAACAAATTCACCAACGACATCTAGGTCGTTTCGTGCGGCGACCTTCCGGCAGAGCAATAGCTGGCCGTCAATCGACGTCGCTTTCTGCATGTCGCTCGAATAGCGGGCGTATATCACGGCCCTCTTTTTTGGTAACGGTGTCGCCATCCCGTTCCTCTATCGGCTGCCCCAAACCGTCGTTTTCATCCCGCGCAAGCTGCCGTCCGATGGCACGCGCCAGCTCAAACCAAATTTCCTCATTGCCGGGATTGTCCCAACTTTGAGGATGGGAAGGATCAAGCGGTCGGATGATCGCCTTTTGCCCCCGAGGCGATCGGATTCGGGTACGCATTACAGAAAAGCCTTCACAAGCTAACGCAAATTTCCATCCTGCGCTACGGCTAGGTCGCAGGGATCACGTGCGGCGTTCGCATCCTCCATTCGGAGATTCGATAGAAGCTTCTCTGGGGGTCTTTCGGCCAATCTAGATCGTCGTCCACCAGCAGCTTGCGTCGGCAAGCGCGGTGACCCGATAAGAAGGCTACAGATGACTTTTGCTTTTGTGCCGCTCATGGAAGGCTCGATCTGCAATGGCGAATCCGTTCATGTTGACTGTTGCAGTCGAGAATGAAAATGAGAGTTTTCAAGTGTCCGGCGCTAGCGTGTTGCTGCGAAGATGATCGTAGGTTGGAGGGGATTTGCTAAACAAAGCGGAGTAAAGATACTTGCGGGTGGGGGGTGCGAAAAATGCGATTGGGTCCAATTCATAGCTGACGATGCTGTTCTCGCGCCAACGCATGCGTGCGTCCTTCAAGCGGACTCAGGAGGGTTTCTGATAGGAGCGACCTGTTGAAGATGGCCGCGGCCCACCGGCCTTCACGACCAGAACGGTAAGGAGATTTACGAGGGGGACATTGTTGCCTGTGAATGGTCGCAGCCGGGGCCCGAAACCGACAAAGGAGTAAACCGCACCGGCACGTTGGAGTTCGACAAAACGGATGCGATATGGCGAGTGAAATTCAGCGGTGGCGCTATCGCGATTAGGGGACTGAATGGCCTCAATGCTGACCTAGAAGTCGTCGGCAACATTTACAAGAACTCCGACTTTCTGAAATGGGGGTATGCAGGGCAGCATCAACATCCCTGCACGAGCAGCCGTGCGAGTATGGCTACGGGCAATTCGTCATGCGAAAGAACAGGACCAGCCGCAAATGGATTTGCCTGTTGGACCT
The DNA here is from genome assembly GCA_035575905.1 of Bradyrhizobium sp. Classification (GTDB taxonomy): domain Bacteria; phylum Pseudomonadota; class Alphaproteobacteria; order Rhizobiales; family Xanthobacteraceae; genus Bradyrhizobium. The sequence goes on from DATLXL010000040.1 coordinate 60,846, forward strand.
GTTGTATGGAGCAATGATGGCTGGGGATAGGTTCAAAGGTCGCTGGCTGCTCGGAGAGGAGTTCTCGTATCTTGAGCGGCCCGCGAATCTGCCAATCATCAAAGAGATCAGCCGGCCGGAGCCGTGGAATGAAAGGCCGCCCGACCTCAGGAGATGAGCGCAATGAAAAACGGTGAAGCGGAAAAGATGATCCCGCACTTGCTCGACAAGTGGGTTGCGGAGATAAAAGCTCCGTGGCCGCCCGACGGGCTGCACCATTACAGCTTCGGTTCGTTTTGGACGTGGATGGAAAACAACCATCGTCTCTACACGCAGTTTCGGGCGGTCCCGAATGCGCGCTACGTTGCGGAGATGTGGTTCGACAAGCTCACCAAGCAGACGTGGCGCAATTAGGTTCCGCCTTCGCCCTCTTTCTTGGCGCGGGCCGCAGCGAGTTCTTCTTTGTGTTTCGCCGCTTCTCTTCGAGCTTTTTGATTTCCTGTTTGATGTGCTCGCTGCCTTCCAGTCCCGGCGAGACTTCAAGGATATCGTGCACTTCATACACCACGACTGCTTCGCTTCTGGCCGTGCGCCCCGGAAGGGTTATGGTGTGGTCGTAGGTTCGCATATCCGGCCACATGCGTGACATCCGCACCGTGCCGCCCTTTCGGTATACGGAAATTCTAGCGACCTCGCCGTGCCGATCGATGCCATAGATGCACCCGTCGTACTGCTCGACGACTTTCTTCCTCTTTGCCATCGTCAGTCCTTCAGCTCAGTCAGTTTGACGATCTTACGCTGGTCGTAGATCACGTACTGCCGGTCAAGGCGTTTGGCACAAAACGCCTTCACCTCCGCGGCAGTATCGAACCGGCCGGCGACCTCGATGCCGTGCTTCACCACGAAGCGCTCGGACGGCTCGCCTTCGACTGTCGATCGAATGGGAGGATCAGTTTCGGTCATAGAACAGGATGGGGCTGGGCGCGCGCGGCCACATCATCTTGTGGACGAGGACGCCGAGCTGGTCGTTGTTGCCGACCTCGGAGAGCTCGCTGCCATAATGCTTCTCGGCAGCTTCCTTCGCGGTGCTGGCCTCGACCTTCTGGTAGTCCCCTTCGGACAAAAGCCGCACTTGAAACGTAGACATGGGCTCCCCTTGGACCGTGGTATTCGACTGCATGTAGGGAGCCGGAATGCGGATGGTAGGAAGCCGGGTAGATTGTTTCTCAGCCTGCCGGAAAACCTATTGTTGACAACTACATAGCGGATCGGTGAGGGTCGGCCCCTACCACCAACGCTCTCACCGACACTTTGCCCGGGTCGGGCTGCATCAGGGCGGCTAGGCGCCCGCGAACCTCGAAATGGATCGCATCGCCAGGCCTCACCCGCGGTGGACGATGTTGCAATCAATGAGTTCGCGCAGCTATTCGGATGTTGCGCTCGGCGATGAAGGTCTTGCGCTCAAGACGGATGCCTTTGACTGCAATCAGCACATCGTGGTCGCACCCCAGGATCCGGCCCGGAATCCGGTAATAGCCGGCCTTCTTCTCCGCGAAGCGGAATTCGTAGACCGGGTCCTCGCCACCGCGCTTCGAAGGAGCTTTCAGCAGGTCGGTGGATTCAACGGTGAAGCCATTGCTGACGGTGACCTCGCCGTCGTCCTTCAGCCGTTTAGAGGCCCACTCAGGATCATTGTTCTCGACTTCATATAGGAGGACCAGCCCTCGGTCGTCTTCTTCAAAACTGATCATACCGGACCGCCAATGCACTGCGCCGGTGGTGCCTGTCGCAAGGATGCTGACGCATGCTCATACATAAAACTTGAACGGTTGGCGTTCCTCTCCCTTCGCTGATCCCATGGTGAGGACGTCCCCAACCATCCGCGCAAACCGGACAGTGACAGGCAGGCCATCATTGAAATTGCAGGAATTGTAGTTGATCTTCGTGAGACCCATGATGTCTCCCAGAACGGTGCGAATGTCGGGCTTTGCGTTCTTGCTGCGCATCACGGTGATGTGCAACGGATTCGGCGTCTCCGGCCCGATATAAGTGTCGAGCTGCGGCACATAGCCCGTCGTCCAAAGATAGGCCGTTTGATCATCGAGCAGGAGCGCGGTCCCGCGCAGCACAGGATAGTCGCCATCACGAAAAAGCTTCGTCTCGCCGCCGGTTGAGCGGATCCGCACGCCGATGACGTTGGTCTCCTGAGGCGCCGCCGAGACAAAGGCGTTCCACTCCTCGTCGTTGAAATAGGTTTGCCCGTGAATGAACAGCTCCTTGGGCGGACCGCCGTGCGTCTCGGCGTAGGTCTTCAGCACCAGAGCGAGCAAATTCTTCGCCGCGGGCGCCTTGAGATGAAACTCGAAGTCTCCCGTCTTCCACGGTCCATTGGCGCCGCGGAATACGACACCGTCTCCCTCATTGAGAAACATCTGCGCTGCGCAGCAGGCATGCCCCTCGGGGTCGTTCGGCAGGCTTTTGTAGACCATGCCGATGTAGCATACCCCCGGTCGAACGTCGGCCAGCCGCCACGGCGGCTTTGGCTGCGTCTTGTAGTAGAGCCCGGTCGCGAGATTCCAGGCGACCGTTGCAGCGTCCTGCGTCTTGCGCAGCGGGTAACCGGCCTTGTTGAGGAAAGCGTCGGGCGCGATTGTCGTCTCACGAACCAATTGCGTCGGTGCGATCTTTAGGAACTCAGCCTTGATCCTGCGATGAAAATCTGGGACATCCTCGAAAATCGCCTCCTCGGTCTGATCGACGGCGCCCATGGCGACGAGCAGCGGGATGCTCTCCTTCGCTTTCTGCCTCTTGGTGAACTCCCCCTTTTCCATCGGCAGGCCCGTTCGCTTAGACTGAGGTCTGCATCGCTCGTAGACGATTTCCGGCAGGACCAGGATCCAGACCTCGACCGATCGCTCGTCGTTGCGCAAGTGCTGCTTGACGCGATCGATGTAGAGGCGCGCGACCTTGTCGACTGCCTCGTTGAGATTGACGATGCGCGTTGCGCGATCGATGTCCTTCCACGGAATCGACAGGGCGCTGCATTCGTCCGGCTCGAACGAAATGCCGAACGCCTCGTCCAGGCCAGGGAAGTTCGCCAGATGCAGCCGGTCCGCCTTCTCGCCTTTTCCGGGCGGCGGGACCTGGACAGCCGACTTGAGCTTGCGGCCCCATGCTCGAAAATGCGCGATCCCGTCGGTGGTGCCGACCACGCCGACCCGGATTTCCCGGCTTTTCTTCGCCTTCGCGTGCGGTCCATACAGGAACAGTCCGTCCTTGGGGTGCGGACTGCGCTGCGAAAATGCAAACTCCAGCGGTGGTTCGCCTAAGTGTTCGACTTGAAGAGATTTCTCCGGAAACCTCATTCCTCGACCTCGTCATTGTCCGGCCGACCAAGCGTACTGCTATCGGTCTCTTCCTCGTCGGCATCGAGAACATCGGGAAGCGCAGTGCTCACCGGCGAGGAAAACAGCATCGGCGCCGCTTCGATCGCGAGCGCTGCGTTCGCCGATAGCGACAGCCGAATATAAGCCGACTCGCCCGACAAGAGCTCCAGGAATGCGAGCATGCGCCCGTGCCACTGCTTGTTGCGCCAACCCTTGCAAATGCTTCGGCGCAGGCGGTGCAGCTTCCTTGCATCATCGATGCCGAGTCCCTCGGCCGTATTGTTGTCAACCGAGAACAATACTCTCGACTTCAGTTTCAGATGCCAGAACGGCCAGAAGTAAGGCATCGCGGTGACGCCGAACTGCCAGATATGTCCCTTCGCGACATTGCGCAGCATCGACGACCGCCGGTCGCCTTGCTTGCCCCAGGGGATGCGATGTCCGGTCGGTGCCTGCGCGGCCGAAGCGTGGAAGCCGACAGCATTGGAATATTGATGCTCGACGAAGCCCTACTCTCTGCAGAACGACAGCCACGCTTTCTTGATCATCGCAACGACCAAATTGGACGCGACCTGCCGCTCGATCCCCAGCGCAGAAAAACCGTTGTCGACAAATTCCAGCAACGGGATGTCGTGCTTTAGCTTGAAGCGGCCGGCGGACGCGAACGCGGTGTCGACTTCAGATTGCTCCGCGAAGCTAATGATGCCTGAGCCCTGTTTCGCGCACGGATAGGGGAAAGCCTTGAGCGCACGGTCGAGCAATCTTTCCTCGATCGCACCGGTGCTTTCGAAATATCGGATGACGTCGGGCGCTTCGGCGGCGCGCAGCCAGTTCGAGGTCAATCGTTCGGCACCCTCGACGAGTGGGATCGCGCCGCGCCGCCGGAATACCTCCCAATTCGGATCGATCACTACCTGGCCAGCGGGGCGCGGCACTTTCTGGCGCTGCAGCGCATCTAGCAGGAGGACGACGCCTTCTCCCCAGCCTCGAACAAAATCGACGGTTACCGCATCCCCGACGCCCTTGACCTTCTTTCCCGGTTCGAGCCGGAGCGGAATAATGAACCGGGAATCGCCCAGCTCCTTGGACAACTCCAGCGCGATGTCGAGATCATCCTGAACATGCAGGTCCGCGAGCGTGGCATCGCGGCAGATGAGCAGAACTTTCACCGCCCGGTATTGCAGCGCCTGATTGATCTGCCGGCGCCATCGGTCGCCGGGCTGAAGCGTCAGGATGTCGGCGAACACGCGGTACCCTTCGGCCTCAAGCTTGGGCGCGAGCCAAAGCGAAAATTCGTCGTCGATCGGCGATGCCTTGATCAGAAATATGGTGTCTCGCGCGGCCTCCTTGATAGTCGCTGCGTTCCCGGCAACCTCCGCAGGCGGAAGGAGATTTGCAAGAACTATGGGAATTGCCCCTGGCTTTGACAGAGCCTTTCCGACTGCTTCCGTGACAACTGCCTCCAGAACCGAGGTGCTCTGCGCCCAAAGCTTTTGATGGGCTTTCTCGATGTCTGGATATTTGCGAAGCAGGGCGTTGAGGTCGCCGGGTCCGAAAATGTCGCCCGGCGTTTGCAGCGACGGGCCGATGATCTGCGCTAACGCGTTCTTGTTTTTCGGCGTGAGCGGCGCCGATGTCACGAGGATATAGCGCGTCGCCGCCAACCGATCGATCGACTGCCGCTCCTTTACCATCTTCGACTTCAGCGCCGCGAAACCGGACCCGCGGTAATGCTTCGCCTGCATCACGATCGATCCGTCGGCACGCGCATGGCGGCCGTCCATTCCGTCGTCCCGACCCTCGGGAAAGGCCTCGAAGCGCAGCTCTATCTCTCGCCCGACGAGGTCGCGGGCCAGATCTTCAAATTCGCTATGGGACAGACTTGAAAAGTCATAATTCATGCGTCCAGAATGAGTGCTCGTTTCCTAGGCAGTCAAGCAAGGGATCGCGATATGCCTTGGTCCCCTAAGTCTTACCAACAACAAGATAAACCGGCGTTTGCGGACGCGCCCCCTCGGTAGAAGCCATCTTGCGGAAACTGGCCTCGGTCGCGAAACGCCGAGCCGGCGAATCCTCACCGGTTCCCGACGTCGTGTGCGAGGGCGAATTGCCGAGGACAATGCGCTTGCCGAAAAATGCCGAGCAGGTCGGGCTTCATCCGCTCCTTCGTTCTGAGGCTTTCAGACCTTTGCTTGATGCGGGCTTGATCCAGGAAGAGATCGCGGTCCGGCACTTCGTGAAACTGGCCGTCGTGAACAACGTCTGCGGCTAGCATCCGTACCGCCGAGAGGAGACGAGCCGGCTCATCCATACCACCTCAACCCAGCACCCGATGAAGGGGGAGCACGCGAATTCCGATCCCGGTGGCCCGAGCTGAGCATCGCTTATTCTTGTTTTGTTCGCAATTGGTGCGGTATATAGCTCTCTGTACTTGCCGCGTCCAAGCCAGCCGGATCGGTCGGAGCCAGCCCCGCCCAAGCTGCTGCCCAGTGCCTGCATCTGGCTGTGGTTGACGTGGCTTTAACGGCTGAAAGGCATGGTGGGGCCGGACAATCCAAACTATGGTTGTCGGCAAAGTAGACAAGTGGACCGCTAATGGCTCGCGGCGAGTTGATGAAAAAGCTGTTGGCGAGTTACGGCCGGGACGACGAGTTCCGGGCGGTTGCCGAACAGATCATTCTTGAGGAGGAGCAGAAGAACAACCGCGTTCTGGCCCGGTCGCTCCGCCAAACCCTCGACCATGCCTCGAACCGCGCGCCGCCCCCGCGGGCGCTGGCACCACTCATTCCGTTCCCGGACGCCGCCAACGATTTCGTCGAGCGCGTCGAGCCGGAGCATACCAAGGGCGACATTGTTCTCAGCAAGGCCAATATCCGGATTTTTTCCGGACTGATCCAGGAATTCCGCCGCGCCGATGATATCCGTCGCAGCGGACTGCCGGTGCGCTCGAAGCTGCTGTTCTGTGGACCTCCGGGCTGCGGAAAGACTCTTTGCACCGAGATCTTCGCGAGCGAGCTCGGGCTTCCGCTGTTCGTTGTCAAGATCGACCGCCTGATCTCGTCTTATCTTGGCGAAACCGCGACCAACGTTCGCAAGATTTTCGAGTTCGCGCGCAAGCAGCCCTGCGTCCTCTTTCTCGACGAGTTCGATGCCCTGGCACGCTCGCGTGACGATACCAGTGAGCACAACGAGTTGCGGCGCGTGGTGAACAGCCTTTTGATCTTTATCGACCGGATCAAGCCGAAGGGCTTTCTTGTCGCGGCGACCAATCTCGACCAATCCCTTGACCCGGCGATCTGGCGTCGCTTCGACGAGGTGATCTGGTTCGAAAAGCCGGACCGGGAGATGATCGAGCATTTCCTGGCGTTGAAATTCAAGAATATCAAAATAGCTTTCGATCCGGTCTCCCAAGTCGGGTCGCTCGAAGGCTATTCTTTCGCCGAGATCGAACGAATTTGCGTGCAGGCGATCAAGGCCGCCGTGATCGAGCGCCGCAAAGAGGTGCACGAATCGGACTTTCGTCATGCCGTCGCTGATGAGGTTCGACGGCGATCTGGTGCCGCACGCCTGCAGCATTTCGAAGACTGATCCGGCGTGCCACGCTACGACCACCTCCAGCTTCTGCGGCTTCCCGAGCGTCTTGAACGCCGGAAGCATGGCGGCGGAGGTGCTGCTCCTCAACGCGACGTTGGGGGACATAGCCGCAAGCTTCGTGCTGAGCTCGACACCGCGATCGCCGAGCAGCAACGCCGTCGCCGGCCGGAGTTTGTCGATCCGTCGCTCATTCTGCGCGTTCGCATGACCGGAATGACGATGGAGGAAGACTGGGAGCGGCTTGGACTGACTCTCCTCGCCAGCGATGAAGACAAAACCCTGATCCTCTTCGCATCGAATGACGATCTGCAGAGTTTTCGTGACCGCCTGCAAGCCTACGCGCAGGGAACCCCGCCTGGACAAGCCGCTCCATCCTATAACGGCTTCATCACCCGCATCGAAGAAATCGGCGCCGTCGAGCCCCGCGACCGCATCGGGCTACGATTGCGCGAGGAAGGGCTGACCGCGCCTGAAGACTTCGATGCGGACCGGATCTTTGTCCTCGATATCGAGCTATGGGACATTGGCCGGCGTGAACTCCGCACCCGAAAGCTTGAGCAAATCGCCGAGTATATTGATGCGCGGGGAGGCCAAGTGCTTGACCGTATGTTGGCCCATCGATTACGATGTTGCGCGCACGCATCTCCGGTAACGTGATACAAACGCTTCTCACGGTCGAAGACGTTGCCGACGTCGATCTGCCGCCTGAACCTGATATCGCCACCGGCGAGGCGTTTGAACTGACGATCGCCGATCTGCCCGAGATGGACGACATCGAGGAAAACACGCCGGTCATCGGCATCATCGACAGTGGCATCAACGACCATCCGTTGCTGGCGGGCGCCATTGTCGGTGCGATCGGCGTGCCGGAGAGGCTCGGCACGGCCGACGATTGGGGCCACGGCACGCGCGTCGCCGGTGTCTCGCTATTCGGCGATCTGCGCGACCAGATTGCCGCTGGCGCATTGGTGCGGGCAGACGCATCGCCTCGGCCAAGGTCGTGAACGAACGTGGTCAGTTCGACGAGCGTCGGCTTGTTCCGTCTCAAATGCGCGAAGCGCTGACTGCCCTCAATCAGCGTTTCGGATGTCGGCTCTTTGTCGTCGCACTCGGTGATCCCAAGCGCCCGTATGATGGGGGTAAGGTCGGTCCGTGGGCGGCGACGCTGGATGAACTTGCCCGTGAGCTCGATTCCATCATCATCGTGTCGGCCGGCAATCGCGCGCCCCGCAGCGGCAATCGACTGGAACAGGCCATCACGGAGTATCCCGATTATCTGCTCGAGCCGGCCAACCGTCTCTGTGAACCAGCCGGTGCCATGAACGTCCTCACGGTCGGTGCCTTGGCGCACGGCGAGGGTATTGGCCCCGATCTTGCCGAGCACGTTCATATCCGGCCCATCACACGCGCATTCGAACCCGCGCCTTTCACGCGGATCGGTCCTGGGATCGGTGGTTCAATCAAGCCAGACCTGGTCGATATCGGCGGCACGATGGTATTTGACCCCGCCGTAGCGCGGCTGCGGCTGGGCGAAGACTTGCCGACGGCCGGCGTTCTCACGCTTCATCATCGGTTTCTTGACCGGCTGTTTACCGCTGGCTCCGGCACGTCCTATGCCGCCCCGCGCGTTGCCCACAAGGCAGCGCAGATTCTTGCGCGCTTTCCCGGCGCGTCTGCAAACCTGGTCCGTGCGTTGCTTGCAGGCGCAGCGCGCATCCCGGATGAGGCCCAGCTCAGGCTTCAAACGCTCGGTGACGATGCCGTGCGTTCAATCTGCGGCCATGGCGCTGTGGATTCAGAGCGGGCCGCATATTCGGATGATCATCGTGTCGTGCTGTACGCCGAGGATGAGTTGGCGCTCGACCACTTTGCGGTCTATCAATTGCCGATACCCGAGCCGTTCCAGAGTGGCGGCCGTCGCAGCATCCGCGTGACGCTTGCTTTCGATCCCCCGGTTCGTCACACCCGCGCCGACTATGCCGGCATCGGCATGAATTTTCGTCTCCTGCGAGGATGTGATCCCGATCTGATCTTCGAGCACTTCCGACGGAGAACCCAGGAGGAGGGACGCCAGCCGGATATCGACAGTCGTTTTGACTGCGACCTGAAGCCGGGCCCGCGCGAGCGCGAACGTGGAACTCTGCAAACCGCGAGCGTAACGTTTACGCGTGGTACCGAAGCCTATGGCGACAATTATTATCTGGTCGTGCGCTGCGACGGCGGCTGGGCAGGAACGTTTGAAACGCAACAACGCTTTGCAGTCGTGGTGGAGCTGACCCACCAGGCGGAAGTGCAATTGTACGAGCGGCTGCGCGCCCGTGTCCGCGTCCAAGGTTAACCAGACGGCGAGTGGCACGACGCTGACGTCGGCCCCGATCCTCTTCTCCGCGCCGCGTATCACTTCCACCAACGCGGTGTCGGGGACGGAACCAACAAGGCGGAGTTATAGCTGGTTGACCCCGGAGGGCATGCGATGAAATGGGGAGACAACGCCCGAGATTTTGATACCGCACTGGCGGTGTGGCCGCACTATCGCCCACTGTTCGATAACTGGCTGATGCAGGAACTGGTGGAGCAGGGCGACAAGGCGCCGGTCTGGCGTGACCGCAGGGTACCGACCGAGAATGGACGCGTGCGCAGCGACGTCTATCCGGATCGCGAGACCGCACTATCGGCCGCCGCCACGCTCAATCAGACACTCCACGACGCGCTCGCAGCGCGCGAGATGTATGCCGGGAGGAAACGTTCGCTCCAGCTTAAAGTCGCAAAGAACCTGCAATCCAAAGAACGCCTTCGCGAAGAAGAGGAGCTTATGCTCGCCGAGGCACGCCGCCGGCACGCCAATGATCCACGACCGGACCCATCCGCAATCGTGCTGCCTGCGGAGTTGGCTCCTTTCCGTCAGGAATTGAGCGAACATCTTTCGGACATGCCCTATCTGAGAGTCGTGATCGTGACGGTCCCGGAGACGGATCGCAGTTGGCACCGTTCCATTCTTTACCTCTCGCACGACAATAAATGGTCCAAGCCTTACATCGCCGGTGAGCGATCCGCGGCAAAGGCCATGCGAGCGCGAATCGCCAACGGCTTCGGCTACAGCGCCGACGACCATTGGGGAAAGACCAAGGCCAAGATTCGTCAGATCTTGTTGCCCCGCGCCAACCAGTTGCTGCAACGAACGGCATCGTCTTCTGGTACGAAGAAGATGGCGGCATCGGTTGGCAGGTCAAACAGACCACGTCCACCAAAGAGTCCGAGGGAAGCACCTTGTGGAAGGAAGGCACCATCCGCTCGACCAACCACGGCCGATTGGTCATTTTGCCCTATATCAAGGAAAGCGGCGAGCAGGTGCGCGGGCACACCAGGAACGGACCGAATGACGGCAGAGCCAAACCACGGCACCCCGATCATTACGTCGATATCCCCTTCGCACAACTCGATGGTGACCTCATGATCGGTCTGTTCGGCGAATTGCCCTACGAATAGGCTGGATCGCCGCGCTCGCGCCACTATATAGAAAACGCGCGCACGCTCGCAGTCGCGAGGAGGCGCGGGGCATGATTCCGATCACGGGAGGCTGCTTTCTTTTTTTTATTCTTCGAAACCCCGCCAGAATTTCCTCGCAGGGGATTGTACGCGCGCGTCTCTCGTGTGGATTCTTTGAGCACGAGCCTGCACCGGCGCGCATCCTTCGAATTTGATTGCATCGACGCTGACTATGTCGACGGCATTGGAGCGCAGCTTTTGGATGGCTTCCACGCCGAGCAGACGAAGCCGTTCGCGCTGCTGCGCGTGGTGACAACGCCGGCCCGATTTGCGGACTTCGCGGGCGCAACACCGGCGCCGGGCGATTGGTTTCATATCGAAATCGAGCCTGGCGTTTCCGGGCCGCCAACTTGGCACTCTCAACTGGAGGCCAATGGCTACTCAACGCATGCGCGCGGCTCGATGACCTACGCGCGGCGACTCGATGGGCCAGATCACACCCCGGGCCCGCGATCGCGAGTCCAGCCTCTTGGCGCCGCTGTTGCTCCGCGGCGGGTATTGCCGAGTTCGCTTGCCAGGGCTTGCGCGGCATTGCCGAAGCCGGCGAGACGCGACGAAATATCAACGATCCTCAAAAGCGTCGCGCTGCCGGCATCTGTGCTGGTGAGGGACGTCGGTCAGGCCAATTTCATCACGCTACGCGACGATGCCGGCCGCGCCATCCTGCATTTCGATGTTGGATTTCCGATCTCTTTCAATCGCCACACTTTTCCGACCGATTTCAACATCGAGCGAAGCGAGAAGCCGCCGATCATTCTCTCGCATTGGGATTGGGATCACCTTCACGGGGCCTTTCACCTACCGCATCTGCTTGAGTGTCCCTGGGTAGTTCCCAATCAGCCGCTGGGACCTGGCGCCGCGAGGCTGGCGCGAATTCTTTTAGGAAAAGGCAATCTGCTGGTGCGGCCGGCCACCGCACGACTCCGCTTTCCGTTTGGCGAGTTGGTGCAGAGCCGGGGGCCTGCCGGCGATCTTAATGACAGCGGGTTGACCGTACTCGTTACGCTCGCCAGTGGGCGATCCGCCTTGCTGACCGGCGATGCGTACTATGACCATCTCATGCACGCCAAGGCAAAGAACGTCGATCACCTTATCGCCACCCATCACGGCGCGCGATTTAGCGCGGGGGTGGCGACCGTACCAACGCCGAACAACGGAGATTGTACGCTTGTGATTTCCTATGGATGCCGCAACGTCTACAGGCACCCTCACGCAGAAGCCCTGCAAAAACATGCAAAGGCCGGCTGGACAAGGTGCGTGACCACGGCGGGTCGCAGGGGAATTGCCAGCCGAGGAAATCGCATCGTCGATTGAAATCCTGAAGCCGAGGCCGTGCTGCGTGGCGAGAAGGAACGGCGCTGATCCACAATCCGAATGCGCGCCATCCCTGCCTCAGGGCTGTTGGGCGTCGGCGCCGAGGAGTATCTGGAGACGGGCGTGTTGTTGCGGTTATCGCAGATCCTTTTCATCTCTGCGGCTCGATGCCGCTGAATTATCCTGGCTATCTTCCGACCTATCGCCCGCAAGATATCGCAGACGGACTATCAGGGAAATTAGCCGGATTCTTCCGATGTGACCGGGGCGCACGCTCGCGCGCTTAAGAACGGGCGTCTCCCTGCGGGACCGGGCTGTCGGCTTCGCTGAAACCCCGGCTTGCGCTGGGTTTTCACCCTTCGGGCTCCATCCCTGACGCGGAGTTTGCGGTTTCACTCGGTCGCTTCGTAACCCGTCGTGCGCGCTGAGGCCGCGCCAAGCGAGAGGAAGAGTGCAGGCACGAGCGGGTCGTGACGGGTTGAGGGCTGGAGGAGAGTCTTCCAGCGCCCGTCATGGAGATTGCTCCCATGAACATGCAGATTCTTGATGCCCGCCGCGACGCCAGCGGCGGTTACAGGGTGGACGTGAGCCGCGGCGAGCGCGTCGGTCGGGTATCCTCCGAGTGGTTTTCCCGTCCGGCAGATGAGCGCTATCTGTCGCTCAACGAGCTGGCGCGCACGGTGCGTGATCGCACGGACCGCAGCCGCACGCGCGTGGTCGAAAGCGCGCTCATTCATGTCGAGGCGAGCCGCGGCGATCCCGAGCGTTTGGTCCTGATGCTGCCCGGCTCGGACAAACCGGTCGCGCCGACTCATTGGAGCTTCGGGCAGCTTGCAAGCCAGGTTGGCGCTCCGGCGGCTTACCTCCGGCAACTCCCAGCACCCCTCGCAGCCATCAACCTGCAATATGGCCTGACCGCCGATCGTGCCGAACAGATCAAAACGCTCGAGACCGACGATGGCCGGATTGAGCTTCGTGCCGTCACCAGCCCGGACTATGGCCGGATCTTTGACCATGAGTTGGTTGAGGCCGTGCAACGCATCGCCGGCAATGGCACCGGTGATACGCGGTGGAAGGTGCCGGGGGTGCTCGACTGGTCGACCGGGACCTACAATCCCCGTGTCGACATCTCCAAGGACACGACCACCCTCTATGCATCGGACAGGGACGTTTTCCTTTTCCTGGTCGATGACCTGAACCCGGTCGAAGCGGGTCGTCTCCGCGACGGCTCGCCCGACCTCTATTTCCGCGGCTTCTACTGCTGGAATTCGGAGGTTGGGGCGAAAACGCTCGGCATGGCGAGCTTCTATCTCCGCGCAGTCTGTCAGAACCGGAATTTATGGGGCGTGGAAGATTTCGAGGAGATCATCATTCGCCATTCCAAGTACGCCTCGTCCCGCTTTGCTCACGAAGCGGCCCCTGCGCTGCTGAACTTCGCCAACTCGTCTCCCATGCCCTTCGTCAATGGCATCAAGGCTGCGCGCGAGCGGATCGTGGCACATAGTGACGAGGATCGCACCGAGTTTCTGCGTCGCCGCGGCTTCTCC
>DATLXL010000041.1:0-4624 GCA_035575905.1 Bradyrhizobium sp.
TCTCGCCGCCATCCGCAAGCTGGCCCTCAATGCCCTGCAAGCTGCACCTGGCCCAATTCGCACCAGCCACAAAATGCTCCAAGCCAGATGGAACAACGACTTCCTTCTCTCCGTCCTGGCCCATATGCGATAGCCCTACCCTTGCGGGGGAGGGTTGGGGAGAGGGGTAAGCCGCGGGCGCTGACGTCCGGTGTTTGGCGCGGTCCATTCAACGATCCCCGCTGGGCTGTAGGCGCGGCGCGCGTTGTTGTCGTTCCCTCGCGCGCAGCAGAGCGCGTGGTACCCCTCTCCCTAACCCTCCCCCGCAAGGGGGGAGGGAACCCTTCCGCTGGTGCGTCCCTGACCCGTGAGCAAGTCGCTGACACAGCGCGTGCTGAGCGGAACGCTCAATGATCCTTGCTCCCACCGGCTTCCTGCGCATCGGCGCGTCCGATCTCGAATATCGCCACATCGGTCCGGCGGTCGATGCGGCGCCGGCCATCGTCATGCTGCACGAAGGTCTCGGCTCGGTCGGGCTGTGGGGCGACTTTCCGGAAAAGCTGCAGGCCGCCACCGGCTGCGGCGTGTTCGCCTATTCGCGCGCGGGTTATGGCGCGTCGAGCCCGGTCACGCTGCCGCGGCCGATCGACTACATGCATATCGAGGCCACCGATGTGCTGCCGAAACTGCTCGATGCGATCGGCTTCCGCCGCGGCCTTTTGCTTGGCCATTCCGACGGCGCCTCGATCGCGGCGATCTATGCCGGCTCGCGCCAGGACCACCGCGTCAAGGCCGTGGTGATGATCGCGCCGCATTTCATCGTCGAGGACGTCTCCGTAAAATCCATCGCCGAGATCAAGACGGCGTACGAGACCACCGAGCTTCGGACAAAGCTCGCGCGCTGGCACAAGGATGTCGACAACGCCTTCTACGGCTGGAACGCCGCCTGGCTCGATCCGAAATTCCGCGGCTGGGATATTTCCGAATTCCTCGCCTACATCCGCGTGCCCGTCGCGGTGATCCAGGGCGAGCACGACCAGTACGGCACCATGCGGCAGGTCGAGATCGCGCGGGAAGAATGCTACTGCCCGGTCGACGTAACCGAGATCGCTGGCGCCGGCCACGCGCCGCATCGCGAAGCGCCGACGGCGACCCTGGATGCGGTTACGCAGTTCACAAGCGCGGTTTTCCGCCTCGAGGGCTCCCATGGCCGGGCCGCCTGAAGGCCAACCAGCGAAGATCCCAGCCCATGACGGCCGACTGGGTCACCTTCCTTGCCGTCGGCGGAACATGCAACAAAATGCATATTTGTTGATTCTGGACTAGACGCACTCCAAAACATGCATTATTGTGCATGTAACGATTAAACCCACATCAGGGGTGAAGCCCATGGCCGGCGAAGATCGCGTGCTCGCAGGCGGCGCGAAATTTATCGATTTTCAGACCGATCCGTCCCGCTACAGGCACTGGAAGCTGGACGTTGCCGGCGATGTCGCAACGCTCACCATGGACGTCGACGAGAACGGCGGCCTGTTCGAGGGCTACCAGCTCAAGCTCAATTCCTACGATCTCGGCGTCGACATCGAGCTTGCGGACGCCGTGCAGCGGCTGCGTTTCGAGCATCCCGGCGTGAAGGTGGTGGTGATGCGCTCGGGCAAGAACCGCGTGTTCTGCGCCGGCGCCAACATCCGCATGCTCGCCGGCTCCACCCACGCCCACAAGGTCAACTTCTGCAAGTTCACCAACGAGACCCGCAACGGCATCGAGGATTCTTCCGAGAATTCCGGCCAGCGCTTCATCACGGTGGTGAACGGTACCGCGGCCGGCGGCGGCTATGAGCTCGCGCTTGCGACCGACCACATCATCATGGCCGATGACGGAGCTGCGGCAGTGGCACTGCCCGAAGTGCCGCTGCTGGCGGTGCTGCCGGGCACCGGCGGGCTGACGCGCGTCGTCGACAAGCGCAAGGTGCGCCGCGACCACGCCGATTTCTTCTGCACCATCGAGGAAGGCATCAAGGGCAAGCGCGCCGTTGCCTGGCGCCTGGTCGACGAGATCGCGCCGAACAGCAAGCTAGAAGGCAAGGTCGCCGACCGCGCCAGGGAATTCGCCGCGAAATCCGCGCGCAACGGCAACGGCCGGGGCATCGTGCTTTCGCCGCTGAAGCGCACCGTCGATGCGGACGGCCTGCACTACGACTTCGTCGCAGTCGAGATCAGCCGCGAGCAGCGTATCGCCACCATCACCGTTGCAGCGCCCGGAGCCGCGCCGCCGGCCGATATCGACGGCATGATCGCGCAAGGCGCCTCGTTCTGGCCGCTGCAGGTCGCGCGCGAGCTCGATGATGCGATCCTGCATCTGCGCATCAACGAGCTCGAGATCGCCATGCTGGTGTTCAAGTCGCATGGCGAGGCCGCCAATGTGCTGGCCTGCGACGCCTTCCTCGAAGCCAACAAGGACCACTGGCTGGTCAACGAGATCAGGCATTACTGGAAGCGCGTGCTCAAGCGCATCGACGTCACCTCGCGCACGCTGGTGACGCTGGTCGAGCCGGGCTCCTGCTTCGTCGGCACGCTGGCCGAACTCGTGTTCGCCGCCGACCGCTCCTACATGCTGATCGGCTCGCGCCAGGGCGACAACCGCCCGGCGCCGCAGATCACGCTGTCGGCGATGAATTTCGGTCCCTATCCGATGAGCCATGGCCTGACGCGGCTCGAATCGCGCTTCCAGGCCGATCCTGCCGACCTCGACCGCGCCAAGGCGAAGATCGGCGAAGCCGTCGATGCCGAGGCGGCCGAGGAACTCGGCCTCGTCACCTTTGCGCTCGACGACATCGACTGGGACGACGAGGTGCGCGTGTTCTTCGAGGAGCGCACGTCGTTCTCGCCCGACGGCCTCACCGGCATGGAAGCAAATTTGCGCTTCGTCGGGCCCGAGACCATGGAATCGAAAATCTTCTCGCGCCTCACCGCGTGGCAGAACTGGATCTTCCAGCGCCCCAACGCGGTCGGCGAGGAGGGCGCGCTGCGCCGCTACGGCACCGGCCAGAAGGCGCAGTTCGATATGATCAGAGTTTAGATCTATCGCCGTCATGGCCGGGCTTGACCCGGCCATCCACGTCTTTCGCGTGAACAGACGAAGACGTGGATGCCCGGCACAAGGCCGGGCATGACGGAGAATGTAGCAGGAGCACGGCCATGAACCTGATGAACGTCGACTACTCGACCAAGATTCCGAACAACGTCAACCTCACCGAAGACCGCCAGGTGCTGAAGGCGCTGGAGGGATGGCATCCCGGCTATCTCGACTGGTGGAACGACATGGGCCCGGAGGGTTTCCAGGAGTCGCTGGTTTACCTGCGCACCGCCGTCAGCGTCGATCCCAAGGGCTGGGCCAAGTTCGATTACGTCCGCATGCCCGAATATCGCTGGGGCGTGCTGCTCGCCCCGCAGGATCCCGACCGCAAGGTGAATTTCGGCCAGCATCTCGGCGAAAAGGCCTGGCAGGAAGTGCCCGGCGAATACCGCGCCATGCTGCGCCGCCTCGTGGTCATCCAGGGCGACACCGAGCCGGCGTCTGTCGAGCAGCAGCGCCATCTCGGCAAGACCGCGCCCTCGCTCTACGACATGCGCAACCTGTTCCAGGTCAATGTCGAGGAAGGCCGCCATCTCTGGGCGATGGTCTACCTGCTGCAGAAATATTTCGGCCGCGACGGCCGCGAGGAAGCCGACGATCTGCTGCGCCGCCGCTCGGGCGATGCGGACAGCCCGCGGATGCTCGGCGCCTTCAACGAGGCGACGCCGGACTGGCTGTCCTTCTTCATGTTCACCTACTTCACCGACCGCGACGGCAAGATGCAGCTCGAGAGCCTGGCGCAGTCCGGCTTCGATCCGCTGTCGCGCACCTGCCGCTTCATGCTGACCGAAGAGGCGCATCACATGTTCGTCGGCGAGACCGGGGTCGGCCGCATCCTGCAGCGCACCTGCGAGGCGATGAAGGAGGCCGGAATCGACGATCCCAACGCGGTCGAGAAGGTGCGTGCGCTCGGCGTGATCGATCTGCCGACCATGCAGAAGAAGATGAACCTGCATTACTCGCTGTCGCTCGACCTGTTCGGTTCGGAAGTCTCCACCAACGCCGCGAATTTCTACAATTCCGGGCTGAAGGGCCGCTTCCAGGAAACCAAGATCGAGGACGACCACCGCCTGACCAACGACATCTATCAGGTGCTCAAGCTGGTCGATGGCGAGATCAGACTGGTTGACGAGCCGGCGCTGACGGCACTGAACATGCGGCTGCGCGACGACTACACGCAGGATTGCGCCAAGGGCGTCGAACGCTGGAACAAGATCATCGAGAAGGCCGGCGTGAACTTCCGCTTCGAGTTGCCGCATACCGCGTTCCATCGCCAGATCGGCGAATTCCGCGACGTGCACGCGACGCCGAAGGGCATCATTCTGAACGACGCCGAATGGGCCAAGGTGAAGGGTGACTACCTGCCTTCCGCGGAGGATGGCGAGTTCGTGTCGTCACTGATGACGCCGGTCAGCGAACCCGGCAAATACGCCAACTGGATATCCGCGCCGAAGGTCGGGATCGACAACAAGCCCGGCGACTTTGAATATGTGAAGATCGCTGCTTAACA
>DATLXL010000042.1:0-5534 GCA_035575905.1 Bradyrhizobium sp.
TGGCGTCTATCCCTGCCGGCCCGTGCTGGCAGGGCAACGGTGACAATCAAGGCCGCTCACCGGGGAGAGTACGTATAAGCCGTAAAGCCATTGCGCGGGGAAAGCCGGGATGTCTCGGCTGTACCTGTCAAACCCGTGTGCATTCCTTCTACCAATTCAGCACACGGCAATGCGGGTGCATCCGGCGCCCGGCTTTCCCTGCGCCCTCTCTTCGGAGAGGGACAACGAGATGCACAACCTGGGCGAAAAACATGCCGCGGGAACGTGAAGCCATGTCTGCGAAGCCCGGTCATGACGCGAATATCAGCGATGCAAAGTCCCGGGAGCCGCTCACCGCTCCCGTCGCACCGAGCTTCCCCAGTTCTTCAGCGACGACCATACGCCGCGCGACAGGCGGAACTTGTCGACGGGGGTCGAGCAGCCGAGCGATTCGAAACGGTGCAGTTCGACGCCGCTCCACTGGAAACCGCATTTCTCCAGGATGTTGCGCGAGGCGGGATTGGTCACGCGGGCGCCGGCGAACAGCTGCTCGGCGTGGAACTCTTCGAAGTAGTAATCGATCGCCGCACGCGCGGCCTCGGTGCCGAAGCCCTGGCCCCAATGCTCGACGCCCAGCCAGTAGCCGAGCTCGGGCGCATCGGGCTCGATCATGTTGATGCCGACCATGCCGATCGCCACGAAATTCTGTTCGATCAGGAACGCGAGCTCGCGCGGCTCGGCGGCGGTGAAGCGGACGAATTCGACGGCATGCTCCTGCGAATAGGGATGCGGCAAGCGCCGCGTGTTTTCGGCGATGCGGCGGTCGTTGGCGAGACGCGCAATCGCTTTTACGTCCGCGAGCGTCGGCCGGCGCAAGCTCAGCCGTTCGGTCTCGAGGACGCAAGGACTCGCCTCGCGCAAGAGGGGGCCCAAAAATTCCTGCAGCATCGTCCGGCTCCTGTGATGCAACTTTCGAACGCGAGACGTCGACAACAAAAAGGGGAGGCCGGTTTCCCGCCTCCCCTTCAGGAGCCTTGCATGGACTCCGCCGGTTCATCAGGACCCGGCGGACTCGATTTGATCCACCGTATTATTCGGCCGCCTCGGTCATCGGAAGTACCGACACATAGGTGCGGCCATTGGCTTTGGCGCGGAACTCGACGCGGCCTTCGATCTTGGCAAACAGAGTATGGTCAGTGCCCATGCCGACATTAAGGCCGGGATGCCAGGTGGTGCCGCGCTGGCGCGCGATGATGTTGCCGGGAATCACGATCTCGCCGCCGAACGCCTTGACGCCAAGGCGCTTGCCCTTGGAATCACGTCCGTTTCGCGATGAACCGCCTGCTTTTTTGTGAGCCATGGCCCGTCTCCAACTCGCCGAATGTCTAGATCAATTCCTTGAAGGAATCATTTCAAACTTTCTCACGCTTCAAATCGAAGCGATCACTTCTTCTAGCGCCTGGCCGCGGCCTTCCTGGCCGGGGCCTTCCTGGCGGCCTACGGCGCTGCGCTGCCTTCGGCCGCCGGCGCCGCCTTTTCCTTCTTCGGACGCGGGCCGACGGTCGGCTTGGCGTTATCGGTCAGGATCTCGGTGACGCGCAGCACCGTGATCTCGTCGCGATAGCCGCGCTTGCGGCGCGAATTCTTGCGGCGGCGCTTCTTGAAGGCGATGACCTTCGGCCCGCGCTTGTGGTCCAGCACTTCGGCCGCAACCGAGGCGCCTGCTACCGTGGGCATGCCCAGCACCGGCGCGTCGCCGCCGACCACCAGAACCTCGCCAAGCTGCACGATCGTGCCGACGTCGCCGGCGATCTTGCCTATCTCGAGTACATCATTCGGAACGACGCGGTATTGCCGGCCGCCGGTCTTGATGACTGCGAACATCGTTTGATTCCTTCGTGTTCGATCCCGTCCTCAGGCGTTCGCCCGGGGCGGCTTCTTGTTCAGTCGGTTATGGGTACGTGTTCCGCGCGGTCCGGGGTTAAGCCCGAATTCGGGACCACCTCGTCTTTTCGCGCAAAAACAAGCGGCGCAGGAATTCCCGCGCCGAATGACGGGCTTTATAGCGGCAAAGGATGCAGAGTCAAGGCAAACGGGCCTGAAAAACCGCCAAGTATGAGGGATTTGGCGATGTTTAAGCGTTCGCCGGGCGTGCGACCGGCGGCCACAGAGGGCTTTGAAACCAATGGGTTCCACGGCCGTTGTTCCCGGCAAACACCAAAGGGCAAGGGAAACAAGGGAAGCATGGCTGAGGACGTCATTTCCACCACCGGCATCGCCGGCCACGGCGCCGGCCGCTTGCCGTCCGTCGACATCGACAGCTTCAACATCGAGCTCAAGGACGAAGAGGGTTTCCTCGGCGACCGCGCCAGCAAGACCGCCTTCCGCGACATCCTCGATCGCTGGCGCAAGCCGCTGCACAAGACCGGCGAGGACCCTTTCGGGGACGAGCCGTCCGACAAGATCGGCAAGAAGGTGCTGGACGACATGCTGGTCGGTGACGACGCGGAGGCGTCCGCGGTCGTGCACAGCGCGATCGAGGAGTTTGCGCAGGAGCTGGCCTATGTGACGCGCCGCTTCCTCAAGACCAAGGCGTGGGCCGGGACGGAGTGCATCGTCGTCGGCGGCGGCTTTCGCGACAGCCGCCTGGGCGAGATCGCGATCGCGCGCACGGAAATCATCCTCAAGGCGGAGGAATTCGACGTCGAACTGGTGCCGATCCGCTTCCATCCCGACGAGGCCGGTCTGATCGGCACGCTGCACCTGGCGCCGTCGTGGATTTTCGAGGCGCATGACAGCATTCTGGCCGTCGATATCGGCGGCACCAATATCCGCTGCGGCGTGGTCGAAACCAACTGGAAGAAGGCCAAGGACCTGTCGAAGGCCGCCGTGTGGACGTCGGAGCTGTGGCGTCACGCCGACGACGAGCCGACGCGCGAGGGCGCGGTCAAGCGCCTGGTGAAGATGCTCAAGACGCTGATCACGGACGCCGAGAAAAACGGACTGAAGCTCGCGCCGTTCATCGGCGTGTCCTGCCCCGGCGTCATCAACGAGGATGGCTCGATCGCAAAAGGTGCGCAGAATCTTCCGGGCAATTGGGAGAGCAGCAAGTTCAACCTGCCGGCGAGCCTGATCGAGGGCATTCCACAGATCGGCGATCACGACACGGCCGTGGTGATGCACAATGACGGCGTGGCGCAGGGGCTTTCGGAAGTTCCCTTCATGCAGAAGTTCGAACGCTGGGGCGTGCTGACGATCGGCACCGGCCTTGGCAATGCGCGCTTCACCAACCGGCGCAGCGGCAAGGACACCAGGAAAGACGAAAAGAAGGAAAAGGGCGAAAAGAAAGCGAAAAAGAGCAGGAACGGCAAGGATGCGGCGGCTGCGCGCGCCGGGTAACCTTGACCGGTTAGGTTAAGAACGGGATCGCGTTGCATGCGCCATCCGCCGCTCGTTACCGTGATCCCGTCGCTCTCGCTGGCTGGCGAAGCCGCACTTCCCAGCCGGAATTTCAATGGGCGGCACGGGGCCGCCGGTTTTTGTCGCGTCCGGCGGTCCCACCTTCGGTTCTATCCGATCCGCGCAAAGAAGCCCGCGATCTCGCGCGCGGCGCGGTCCGGATCTTCCCGGTGCGGGAAGTGGCCGACATCGGCAAACATCGCCAGATCGAGATTGGAGAAGGTCTCGCCGAGCCGGTCGGTCCAGGCGTAGGGAAACAGCGGATCGTGCTCGGCCCAGCGCACGCAGGTCGGCACGTCGATGCTGGGAAGCGCCGGCGCTTCGCCCTTCATCATCTTCACGCGGCCCGCATGCGCCGCGCGGTAATGCGCAAAGCCGCCGGCGAGATTGCCGGCCTTGAGGAAGTTGTCGGTGAAGGCGTCGATCACATCGTCGAATGCATCCTTGCGATGCGACCAGGCGCCGAGGAAATGCGAAATGTAGATGCGGCAGGTCTCGCGCGAGGCGCCGACGAGGGCAGGGGCCATCTCCATCTGGTGGAAGGACTGGTACCAGATGTTGTTGAGCCGGTCCGGCTCGGCCATCCGCGGCCCGATGCCGGGATAGACGAAGTCGAAGAAGAACAGCCCGCTGATCCGATGCGGCGCCTTGCGCGCCAGCGGCTGCATCAACGCGCCGCCGACATCGTGGCCGACAATGCCGGGCTGCTTCAGGTCGAGCGCGTCCATCAGCGCCAGCATGTCATCGGCCTGCTGGTCCGGACCGAACAGGCCGGCCGGCTTGTCGCTGTCGCCGAAGCCGCGCAGGTCGGGCGCGTACAGGGTGAAGCGGTCTGCGAGGCGTGTCATCACCGGCTCCCAGCTGAGCCAGAACTCCGGCCAGCCGTGCAGCAGCAGCAGCGGCCTGCCGGAGCCGGTCCTGGCCACATGGAACGATGCGTCATTCGCCCGAACCGTGAGATGCTCCATTGATATCGCTCCCCTATTTCCGCCTTCGCGGCGCGTATTTTATTCCAGACGCCTTGCCCGGTCCGCCGTCCTCGCCTAGAACACGGCCCGACCACGAGGGGTTCAATCTCCCCGCCTTGGCGCCTGGAGAGGTGGCAGAGTGGTTGAATGCACCGCACTCGAAATGCGGCATAGGTGCAAGCCTATCGGGGGTTCGAATCCCTCCCTCTCCGCCAGCAAACTCGAAAACCCCTGAAAAACAGCGGACCTTTTGAAACATAAAGGTTTTCCGGACCGGCCGTCGGTACACAACGACGGTACACACGGATCATGGTTAACGCGCTGTTTACGCCCAAGCGCCATCCGGAAAGCGGAATCTATCTGTTCCGGAAGCGCGTCCCCGAACGGTTCAAGGACGTCGTCGGCAGGAGCGAAATCAAGTTCTCGCTGCAGACGCGCGACCCCGCCGTGGCGCGGATCCGCAACCTCGAAGAGCTGGCGCGGCTCGAGCGCGCCTGGGCCGAGATCGACGGCACGCGCATCACGAATTCGGAGCGCTTCGCTTCCTATCTGGACGCCAAGTTCTCGCGCGCGCCCGCAGCGGCCGGTCAACCGGCGCCGGCCGCCCCCGACACCGCGCCGATGCCGGCCGCGCCCGCCTGGTCGCCGGTATCCGCGACGGCATCCATGTCCGCGACGGCAGCCTCGCCGCCGGCGCCGGCCGGAGGGGCGCCGAAGCCGCGGGTGCCGCTGCGCCAGGTCTTCAAGTCCTACGCCAAGGAGGCGAAGCTCTCCCACGGCACCGTCAAGCGGTGGTCGCCGGTGATCGACCGCCTGATCGCGCGACTCGGCCACGACGACGCCGCCGCGATCCAGCCCGCCGACCTGGTCGCCTGGAAGGACGCCCTGCTGGAGGAGGGCATGTCCAAC
Source organism: Bradyrhizobium sp. (assembly GCA_035575905.1). Classification (GTDB taxonomy): domain Bacteria; phylum Pseudomonadota; class Alphaproteobacteria; order Rhizobiales; family Xanthobacteraceae; genus Bradyrhizobium. Next base: position 5,316 of record DATLXL010000042.1, read on the forward strand.
ATCACGGTCCGCGACGTCTACATCGCGGCGACCAAGGCGACGCTGCAATTCGCGGTCGACCAGCGCTGGCTTTCCGCCAATCCGGCGAAGGAGGTCAGGGTGCGCGTGCCGAAGAAGGTCAAGGAGCGCGAGAAGGGCTTCGACGGCGACGAGGCGATCACCATCCTGTCCGCCACGCTGCGTCCGTTCTCGCATCTGATCAGCAAGGAGATGAAGGCG
>DATLXL010000043.1:0-80511 GCA_035575905.1 Bradyrhizobium sp.
CTTGCCGTTCACCGTGATGCTCTTGCCGGCCAGGCCCGTCGCCGTGACGGTGGCGGCGAGCGCGTCGGAAGCAGCGCCCGCGGTGTTGGCGAGCACGGTGGCGCCCGTGATTGCAGCCGGGGTGGTGTTGTTGTTCTGCAGCGCGCCGAACGCGGTCTTGCCGCCGACGCCGCCGATCAGCGCGGTACCAGCCGCAGGGGTCGTACCCCCGGCAGTGCCGTTGTACAGCACGTTGCTGCTCGCGGTCGCGCTGGAGTAGCTGTTGGTGCCGCGCAGGTCGTTCGCCGTGGCGCCGGTGATGGTCGCCGAGACGTTCGACTTGCTGGAATAACCGACCGAACTCTGCAGCGCCTGGTTGGCGATCGACTTGGCGGTATCGACCAGCTTCTGCAGCGAGGTGATGCCGGTGTTGGCGGCCTGCAGCACCTGCACGCCGTTGCCGATGCCATCGAGCAGATTGTTGATGTCGCTGGCGCGCGCGTCGAGCGAAGCCGCGGTGAAATAGTTGGTCGGATTGTCGAGAGCCGTATTGACCTTCTTGCCGGTCGAAAGACGGTTCTGGGTGGTGGCGAGGAGATCGGCGGTGGACTGCAGGGAGAGCAGGTTCTGACGAACTGACGCCGAGAGGACGATACCGGACATTTTCATACCTTTCTGGTCTGAAACAGGAACACAAACGAAGTCCCGACCCTGCGGTCGAGCGACGGCCCACTCTGAAAGGAACCCCCTAAGAAAGCATGAATTTCGCCGGCGACGCCGAACAGAAAGCCATTAATGCGACATTTACCGCGAGCGGCCTGCTGTCTCCGCAGTTCTACTGAGGAAACCCTGAGATTCAGCGGATAAAGCCGGTTTGCAGGCACCCTCCGTTCACCATTGGTTAACTATGATGGGAAAGGATTGCTGCACCATCGGTCAGGATAGGTGCGTTCGCGCACGAGAAGCCGACATTTCTGACTCGAGAAACGCGGCAATGGAGAATCAGGCATGGCCTTGAAAGTCGAATTGAAGCCGCATGAGCGAATCATCATCGGCGCCTGCGTCGTCACCAACAGCGATCAGCGCGCGCGCCTGTTGATCGACGGCGACCGGATTCCGATACTGCGTGAAAAGGATATACTGACGCCCGACACCGCCAACACGCCGGCCAAGCTGGTCTATCTCGCGGTCCAGCTGATGTATCTGGACCCCGACCCGATGGCGCATCATCCGACCTATTTCAGCCTGGTGCGCGACATCATCAGCACGATGCCCAGCGCCTGGCCGTTTATCGAGGCCGTCAACAACCACATCCTCAACGGCGATCTCTATCACGCGCTGAAGGAAGCCAAGAAGCTGATCGCCCACGAAGAGCAACTGCTCGAGAACGCGCGCGACCGGCTTGGCGGCGAGGACGCGGCCGACCGTAAATCGGCATAGCAGCTCGTATCGACGGCAAAGCGAAAAGGCCCGCTCGCGCGGGCCTTTTCGCTTGGCTCGAATCGCTTTGCGCGTTCGCTAGCCAATCGGCAGGAACTTGGTGAGCGTCGTCTGGTACAGCATCGACGTGGTCTGATACGACGCCTGCAACGCGGTCTGCAGCGCCAGGATCTTGGTGGCGACCTCGTCCTGGTTGACGCCCTGGATCGAGTCCAGCATGGTCTGTGCCATGCCCTTGAGCTGGGTGTGGCGGTCGGTCGCCGACTTGACCGCGGTCTGCACGCCGGCGAATTCCGCCTGCATGTCCTGGATCGACTGCTGGCCGCTCTGCGGCGCGAGGTTCGAGGAGATACGCTGCTGCAGCGCGGCGATCTGTGCGCTGGCGTTCGGATTGTTGCTGTTTGTCGTGACCGCGGCATAGACCGCGACCGTTTGCAGCTGGTAGCGCAGCGCGTCCTCGTTGGCGCGCGCGCCATACTGCACGTTGATCGCTTGGTCGACGCGCGCCACCGCGGTGCCGCGCGCCGGATCGGTACCGTTCTCGCCGGTGTACCAGGAAACCGTGTTGGCCGACGTGCCGCCGATCAGCGCGCTGGACGTATTGAACGGCGGGCCGTTGACGCGAAGCGGCGCAGGATTCGCCGAAACCCCGGGGCCGAAACCAAGCGCGGCAAAAGCCGCGGTGTTGGAACTGGTCACCGAAAGGCTCTGGCCGTCGGCGCCGTGCAGCGTGACGGCGCCGCCCCCGACGGTCGAGGCGTTCTCGGTACCCGTGACCGAGTCGATCTTGGACAGCAGCGCCTGCACGTTGTCGGTGACGTTGAGCTGGTTGCCTGTCGCACCCGACGCCACGAAGGTGATCGTGGTGCCGTTGACGGTGATGGTGTCGCCGGGGCCAAAGCTCGCTGACAGCGAGTCCGTTCCCGCCGCGCCCGACAGCGCCGTGTTGCCGGTAATCGGCGCCGGCGTCGTCGCCTGGTTGTTGACCGCAGCGCCGCCGATGGATGCGGAGGGATTGAAGAAATTGCCGGAAGCAGCAACGGCGGAAGCTGCGACCAGGGCGGTGTCGCCGAGCTTCTGGATCGACGTGTTCAGCGCCGCCTGCAGGTTCGACGTCGTCGCCGCCGTGTCGGCGCCGATCGCGAACGAGCCTTTCGGCACCGGCGTCTTGGTGGTCGCCGTCAGCGTGATCTGCTCGGTGGTGCCGTCCGGCAGGTCGAGATTGAAGTTGATCTGGTCGCCGTCCTGCGGATTGACCGCGCCAAGATCGATCGACGCCGACGGCGGAATGCCCGCCGCCTGCGTCACCGTCGCGCCGGTCAGCGACGAAGTGATGGTGCCGAGCTTGAAGCCGAACGGCGAGCCGTCTTCCGAAATCGACGTGACGGTGGTCGTCAGCGGCGGCGCGGCGACGGTGAGACGTCCCATGTTGCCGACACCCTGATCCGCCTGGCGCCGCTCGTTGATGAGCTGCTTCAGCCCGGCTTGCGCGCCATTGCCATTGAGCATCACGTCGGCCGTCACGGTGGCGGGCGTGTCGGACGCGCGGCCGGAAAACAGGTAGCGATCGCCGGACTGGCTGTTGAGCAGCGACACCGCGTTGGCGAACGCCGCCTGCGCCGTGATCTGGCCCGACGTCTGACCGTTGTTGTTGAGCACGATGGTGGAGGAAGCTGCCGCCGACTTCACGCTCTTGCCGATGTCGGTCATGTTCTGCAGCGCCAGATTGACAACGGAAAGGCGCGTGTTGACGTTGGTCGCGGTGTCCTTGAACGCGTCGATGCTCGACACCTGTGCCCGCAGGCTGAGCGCAAAGCCGCGATCGGGGCCCTGGCCGGCATAGGTGGTCGAGACGCTGCCGCTGGCGAGCTGCTGGGTCAGGTCGTTGAGCTGGCTGCGGAGATTGACGATCCCCGCTCCGATATAGGCCGTCTTGCCGTTAACGCCGTCGATTGCCATGAGCTCCTCACATCGCCTGGATCAACGTGTCGTACATCTGCTTGATGGACGTCATCACGCGCGCATTGGCCGAGTAGGCATTCTGCAGCGCCAGCAGGTGCGCCATCTCGTCGTCGATGTTGACGCCGGAAATCGACTGCACCTTCGCTTTCAACGTATTGACCACGACATCCTGTCCATCGGCGAGCTGCTTGGCGGCGGTGGCCGCCTCGCCCTGCTGGCTGAGGATTTGCCGGACGAAATTGGTCAGCGTACCCGTGAACGGCGCGCCTGTCGTGCCGATGCCGGTCTGCGGCGTGTAGCGGAAGGTGCCCGATGACAACGTGTTCAGAATGAAACTGGCGCGGACGTTGTCGCCTGCCGGCGTCACCGGATTGGTGGAATAGACCACCATGCGCGAGGGATCGCCGAGCAGCGCCGGATTGACGGCGATGCGCCCGGCAAGGCCGACCATCGCCGAGCCGGTGGCCGTCACTGCGCCGCCATACGGCCTGCCGTTGTCCATGAACAGCGGCAGCTGGGCGTTGCCGCTGGTGAGCGAGGACATCGTCGTCGTCACCGAGGCGGCAAGCACGTCCGAACGGCCCGGGGCGCCGTCGTCCAGCACGCGCAGCGTCTGGCCGGACGGGTTGGAGAACGACAGGTTCGCGCTCGATCCGAGCGCGCCGTTGAGCTGCGCCAACACGGAGGCCATGCCGCCGGAGAAGTCGACGCCCAGCACCTCGTCCTTGGGATCGAGCGTGGCATTGTTGGACAGCGGCAGCACGCCGGGATCGTCGACGCGCATGATCGAGAGGTTGTGGGTGATGCCGGTGGTGTTGTCCTTGTAGGTGAGGTGAACGATGTTGCCGGCCTGCAGTCCCGTCAGATCGAGGTCGAAGCCCGCGGCGGGCGCCGCCGATGCCGGCGCGGCGACGCCGTCGGTGGTCTTGTCCGAAATTGCGCTCGACATCGCGGCGGCGAACTGGTCGATCTGGGTCTGTGCCTGCACCAGGGTCTTGTCGCGCAGTTCCAGATAGGCCGCGATCTTGCCGGAGCGGATCGAGTTGGTCGACACCAGGTCGTAATCGCCGCCGTGCGGGAAGTTGATGGTCAGCGTGCCGACGTTGCTCTGCGAAGCGATGTTGCTGTACAGCGTGGTCGGCGTCATCGTTCCCTGCGGGTTGAACGCCAACGTCGCCGCCTCGGTACCGACCAGCTGCACGCCGGAATTGGTGAACACCGTCACCTGGTTCAGGCTGTTGGTGACGACACGAACGTCCATCAGCTCCGAGAGCCGATCGATATACTGGTCGCGCTGATCGAGCAGCGCCGCCGTCGATGCATCCGTGCTCCCGCTTGACTGCAGCTGGTTGTTGATCGCGGCGATCTGCTTCATCGCGTTGTTCGCGGTGATGACGGACTCGTTGATCCCGGTCTCGGCGCTGGCGCGCAGGTTCTGGATGCCGGCCGTGGTCGAGTTGAGCTGCTGCGCCAGCGACGCCGCCGTATTGACCGCGCCGATGCGCGCCGACTGCGAGTCGGGACTGGTCGAAAGCCCCTGCAGGGCGGTCAGGAATTGGTTATAGGCGCTTTCGATCGTGCCGGTGTCACCGGGGTTGCCGTAGATGCTCTGGAGATTGGCGAGAAATGTCGCACGCGTGTCGGCATAGGTGGCGCCCGAAGCCTCGGTGCGCACCTGGCTCTGCAGATACTGGTCGAGCTGGCGGTTGACGCCGTTGGTGAGAACGCTCGAACCGTAGTCGCCGACCACGCCGGCGGTCTGATTGACCGTCTTCTTGACGTAGCCGGGCGTTTCCGCGTTGGCGACGTTGGACGAGACCAGTGTGAGCGCGTTCTGCGTCGCGCGCAGGCCGGACATCGCGGTGGAAAGGGCTTGGCTTAGACCCATGACTGACTACCGTCCCGATCCCGAGGACTTTGGAGCTATCGCACCACGTTGAGGAGATCCTGCACCATCGAATTGGCGGTGGTGATCACCTTGGTGTTCGCCGAATAGGCCTGCTGCGATACGATCAGCTTGGTGAATTCGTCGGCGATGTCGGTGTTGGACCTCTCCAGCGAGGAGCCGACGATGGTGCCTCCCGCGCCGAACAGCGCCTGGCCGGATTCGTCGGTGGCCTCGAAGGCGCCACCGTCGATGCGCTTGAGGAAATTGGTGCCGTTGAAGGTCGCCACCGAAATTTCCGCGAGGTCGAGATTGCGGCCGTTGGAGTAGTTGCCGACGATGCGCCCGTTGGTGGACACGCCGACCGACACCAGCTTGCCGGCCGGGAAACCGTCCTGCTGGATCTGGTTGACCTGCACGTTGCCGTTGGCGTCGGCGAACTGCGTGATGCCGCCGGTGCCGAAATTGATCACGGGGTTGCCGAGCGACACGCCATTGACGACGGCGTTGTTCAGCGTGACGGTGCTGATGGCGGGCGACATCTGGCCGTTCGCGGCGAAGGTGAAGTTGATGTTGACGTTCTGCCAGCTAACGTTCGTCCCGGTCGCCTTCGGGTCGACCTGGTAGAACAGGTTCCAGGTGTCGGTGTGGCCCGGCCCGAGCAAGGCGGTGTCGGTCTTGGCCCAGCGGAACTGCAGGTTCACCGGCGCGCCGGAGATGTCGTAGGCGGTGACCGCGCCACCGGCCACGGATTCGTCGAGGAAGGTCGAGTTGTCGTTGCCGGTCACCTGGCCGGTACCCGCCGTGCCGCCGCCGCCGCGCGTCGCGGAAACGGTGCCGGTGAAGCCGAGCGCCGAAAAGGCCGCCGCGTTGGAGCTGGTGACCGTAAGATCGCTCAGGATGCCGGTATGCAGCGTGATCGCGCCGGCGGTGATGGCGGACGGCGTGGTCGTGCCGGTGATCGAGTCGATCTTGGCAAGCAGCGTGCTGATGTTGTCGCCGATATTGAGCTGGTTGCCGGTGGCGCCCGACGCCACGAAGGTAATGACGGTGCCGTTGACGGTGATGGTATCGTTCGCAGCGAAGTTGGCGCTGATGGAGTTGGTGCCGGCCGCGCCGTTGAGCAGCGTGTTGGGGCCGTTTGCCACCGCCGGCGAGGCCTTGTTGTTCTGAATGGTGCCGCCGGCAGTCCGGTCGGTATAGGGCGCGGGCGGCGTGCCAAGCGTCAGCGGGTTGTGGCCGGAGCTGAACGCGCCGGGATTGAGCAATTCGGATCCCGCCACCGCCGTGTCGTGCTTGGTGGTGAGCGGATAGGACGCAAGGTTGGCGCGGTAATTGATCTTCGTGGTTTGCTGCGCCGGCAGGAAGTCGTTCTGGAACTTGAGCACCTTCGGCGCGCTGCCCGACGGGTTGCCCGTGGTCGGATCGATCGGCACGCCTTCCAGATAGTAGCCGGCGCCGTTGACCAGATAACCGTTCCTGTCGAGCTGGAAATCGCCGCGGCGGGTGAAGCGGTCGACGCCATCGAAGGTCGGGTTGCCGTCGGTGAACTTGGACGGCTTCTGCGCCGTGAAGAAGCCGTTGCCGTTGATGGCCATGAACGTCGCGACCGACGCCGTCTGCACGTCGCCCTGCACCGAGTTGGTGGAGCGCGACTGCGTGGTCACGCTGCCGGCGACCTGCGCGGTCAGCGCGGTCTGCGGCACCAGATCGAGGAACGAGGTATCGATGCGCTTGAACGCCGTGGTCTGCGAGTTGGCGATGTTGCCCGAGACGTTTTCCAGTGCGTAGGAATTGGCGCGCAGGCCGCCCACCGCCGTCGTAAGAGCGCCGAAGATACCCATGACACGTTCTCCACATTCGGTCCGCGCGGCCTCGGCCGCATTCGGACCAGCCGTCGCAAGCGCCGTGCCAAAGTGGAAACCGTCAGGAGATCAGCAGCTTAACAAAAAGGCCCCGGTCGCATGACCAGGGCCTAATTTGCCGGGCCGGGCAACAATTGCCGGGCGTGATCAGGACGCAGAGGCGGCCGAGGGCTTGAACACCAGGCCAAATCCGTCGATGCAATAACGCAGTCCCGTCGGCTTCGGACCGTCGTCGAAGACATGGCCCATGTGGCCGCCGCAGCGGCGGCAATGCACCTCGATCCGCGTCATGCCGTAGCTGCGGTCTTCGGTGCGGCCGATCGCGTTATCGATCGGCGCCCAGAAGCTCGGCCAGCCGGTGCCGCTGTCGAACTTGGTGTCGGAAGAGAACAGCGGCAGGTCGCAGCCGGCGCACGCGAAGATGCCTTTGCGGTGCTCCTTGAGCAGCGGGCTCGACCACGGCCGTTCGGTGCCATGCTTGCGCAGGATCTCGTATTGCTGCGGCGTCAATTGCGCGCGCCATTCGGCGTCGGTCTTCTCGACTTCGAATTTTTCGGCGGCCTTGGCCGGTTCGGCACGTAGCCAGCGGAAGCTGAAGAGGCCGAACAGGCCGGCGGCTGAAGCAAGCAGGATGCGGCGGTCCATCATGGTTCTCCGTAGGGGAAGGTTCATCCCGAGATACGGTATGCACACCGCGAAAGTTACAACCATCCGCGGCCGCACGCTCACTTTAATGCGAGGACGGGCCGCCCTCGCGCCCGCTTGCCGCGACCGGCTCGGGCGGCGGCGCCGGACGGGGCTCGCCCGGCGGCGGCCGGCGGCGCTGCGGTGCCCGGACCTCGGCCAGGCGATTGGCTTCCGCCAGCCGGGCCTCGCGCTCGCGTTCCTTCAGCCTGGCGCGCTCGCGATAGCGCGCCAGCATGCCGGCCGCCGCGGCACTGCCGCGCGTCCATTTTCCGATCAAATGTCCGGCGACCCGGCCGGTCGGCCCGCCGGCCCAGACCAGTTCGAACGGCGAGAACAGCCGCCACCGCTCGTCCCCCCACAGAATGCTGCGCGCGACCAGCAGCCCCGCCATCGCCGATGTCGCGATGCCCTGGCGGCCGAAACCGCTCGCCACCCACAGTCCTTTGCGGAGCTGGCCGACCTGCGGCATGCCATGCACGGTGGTGCCGACCGCGCCGCCGAACACGTCCGCAATCGCCACCTTGCCGAGCCGCGGAAACACCGTGTTGATGCGGCGCTGAACCGCGGAGGCAAAGCGCTTGGGCCGCGCGTCCCACGTCGTCTCCGGGCTCGCCCACATCAGGCGATCGCCATCGACGATGCGGAAATGATCGACGCCGTCGGAGTCCATCACCGAGCCCTTGAAGCCAATCACTTCGTCAAGGCGCCCGCCGAGCGGCTCGCTCACCGCCGCGAAGCGCCAGATCGGAAGCAGCGTCTCTGACAGCCGCCGCAGCGGCGCTCCCAGATGGACATTGCCGCACAGCACGATATGCGAGGCGCGCAGCCGTGCCGACGGCGTGACGATGCGCTTGCGGATGCCGGAGGGATCGATGCTGACCACCGGCGTGTCCTCGAAGATGCGCGCGCCGGCCAGGCGCGCCTGTGCGGCGAGGCCATGGACATATTTGCGAGGATCGAGCTGGAACGCGTTCGGATAATAGATGCCGTGGAAGTAGCGATCGGTGCGCAGCTCGTTGCGCACGCGATCGACCTGCCAGCCTTCCACCTCGGTGTCGAAATCGGACGACAGCATTTGCAGCCGGTGGATCAGTGCCTCGCCGGCGTCGACATTGCTGACTTCCAGCGCGCCTTCGCTGAGCGAGATGCCGGGCATCGCCGCTTCGGTTGCGGTGGCGCGGACATAGTCGGTGCCCTCTTTCGACAGCGCCCAGAGCTCCTGGGCGTCTTCGAGGCCGACCCGCTCGATCAGATCGTCCAACGACAGGCCGAAACCGGGCATCACGGTGCCGAGATGATGGCCGGACGCGCCCCAGCCTACATGACTTCCCTCCAGCACCGCGATGCTGGCGCCGAGCCGGGCAGCTTCCAGCGCCACGGTCAAGCCCGCCAGGCCGGCGCCGACGATGGCGATATCGACATCCAGGTCGAAGGAAAGCCGCGAGCGCTGCTGCTGCGCTGCGGCGTCATATCCATTTGTCACACTTGTGGAAGTACCGCTCATGGCGTTTTCTTAGACTGTCGGCGCGGCGCTTGTCACCTTGTCCTGATGGCTGGCTTGTATTTAATCCGCGGACCTAGGACGAATTGGGATCGCGCCCATGCGCCGTTTGATGCTGCTCCGTCACGCCAAGACCGAGACTGACTCGCCTTCCGGGCAGGACCATGACCGCCGTCTCGACGAGCGCGGGCACAGCGATGCCGCCGAGATCGGCCGCTGGATCGCGCGCAACCCGCCCTTCCCCGATCTGGTGCTGGTGTCCAGCGCCGTGCGCACGCGGCAGACCTGGGACCTCGCCTGGAAAGAAATGAAGGACCACGTGCCGCCGCCGGAGGTCGAAATCCTCGACGAGCTCTATGGCGCGGAACCGACGCAGCTGCTGCAGATCGTGCGGATGGCGGCCGCCAGCCATCCGAAGCGGCTGATGCTGATCGGCCACAATCCCGGCATGCATGAGATTGCGATGATGCTGGCCGGAAGCGGCGACAAAGCGGGGCGCAAGGCGCTGGACGAGAACCTGCCGACCTCGGGTCTCGCCATCATCGACTTCGACATCGACGACTGGACCGACGTGCAATTCCGCCACGGCAAGCTCGCGGTGTTCGTCAGTCCGAAACTGCTGCGGCAGATGTAGGGATCAAGCGCAGCGGAGCCTGGGCAAACGACGGAGTTGGGAGGCGCCGAATGTTCAAATCCATCCTCGTGCCGATCGATCTGGCCGACACGGATCTGGCAAGGCCGGCGATCGCGACCGCAGCGACGCTGGCGCAGTCCGGCGGCACGGTACGCATCCTCAATGTGCTGCCGATGACGCCGGTGATGCTGGCCGAATACGTCCCGGCCGATTTCGACGCCCAGCAGCGCCAGACCTCGGAAGAAGCGCTTGCCATCGTCGCGCGCGAATCCGGCATCGACCCGCCCCGGATTTCCTGGGTGGTGCGGCAGGGCGGCATCTATCACGAAATTCTCGAAGAAGCCGCCGAGATGAACGCCGACCTCATCGTGATGACCTCGCACCGGCCGGCGATGCGAACCTATTTCCTAGGCTCGAACGCCGGCCACCTCGTGCGTTACGCCAAATGCTCGGTGCTGGTGGTGCGGCACTAGCGCCAAGGCGTGGTTGTTGCGCCTAGCGCAGTCGGCCGAACTCGGGATTGGGCCGCCCCCTCACCGCTTCCTCGATCAGGCTGCGGTGAAGGCCGATGTCGCGGAGTTCACGATCATCCATCGCCCGCAACGCCCTGATCGCTTCCCGGCGTACCCAGTAGGCGGCGAGGCCATTGACCCAGTCGCCGAGGACGCGGGTGAAACCGCCAGGGGCGGTGGCGGGAGCGGTCTGCGCAGTCGAGTAGATCGTGGTCATTTGCCTTCTCCAACAGGGTCGCGACGGACAAGCCACCGCCGTTGACGCCAACGCCGTCGAACAGCGCGCGCGCCTTGATTTCGGATTGCTCTCGGCCTCCTCGGTGCAATCTCAGGCTTGTGGAGCCATAGATGATCGCGTAGCTGTATCGGTGCAAGGAAAACATTGCTCTCGGTGCAATAATGTCGAGATTTGAATACATCCGTCTTGCCGATGCCGTCGCTGCTGAAATTGCAGGCGGCGCCCTCAAACCGGGCGACCGGCTGCCGCCGCAGCGAACCTTTGCGTTCGAGCGCAAGATCGCCGCCTCCACGGCCAGCCGCGTCTACACCGAACTGCTTCGCCGCGGCCTTGTCGTCGGCGAAGTCGGCCGCGGCACCTTCGTCTCGGGCGAATCGCGGCAGCCGGTCGCAACCCTTGCGCACGAACCGCGCGGCATGCGGGTCGATCTTGAAGTCAACTATCCGATGCTGCCGACGCAGGCCGCGATGATCGCGAAAAGCCTCGCCGGGCTGGAGCGCGCCGAGGCGCTCGATATCGCGCAGCGCCAGGGCTCGAGCGGCGGCACGCAGGCCACGCGGAATATCGCAGCCAGTTTCATGGCCCGCCCCGGCTGGACGCCCAACTCGGAGCAATTTGCCTTCACGGCCAACGGACGTCAGTGCATTGCCGCGGTTCTCTCCGCGCTGGTGCCCGCCGGCGCGCGCTGCGGCGTCGAGGCGCTGACCTACCCCTTCATCAAGGGCATCGCCGCGCGGCTCGGCGTCACGCTGGTGCCGCTCGCCATGGACGCGCAGGGCGTGCGGCCGGACGCCGTGCAGAAGGCGCATCGGGAGGCGCATCTGTCGGCGCTGTACATCCAGCCGACCATCCAGAACCCGCTCGGCATGACCATGCCGGCGGCGCGGCGCGCCGAACTCTTGCGCGTCGTGGAGAAGCTTGACCTCACCGTGATCGAGGACACCGTCTACGGCTTCCTCTCCGACGAGGCACCGATGGCGGCGATGGCGCCGCACCGCTGCGTGGTGCTCGATTCGCTCTCCAAGAAGGTCGCCCCGGGGCTCGCGCTCGGCTTCGTCGTCTCGCCCCCGCGCCTGCGCGAGAGCATCCTCAATTCGATCCGCTCCGGCGGCTGGACCGCGTCGGGCTATGCCTTCGCCGCCGGCCAGCGGCTGATGGGCGACGGCACCGCGACCGAGCTGATCCGCCTCAAGCGCGCCGACGCGCAGCGCCGCCAGCAGATGGCGGCCGAGCGCCTCGCCGGCTTCGATATCCAGGCGGACAGGAAATCCTATCACCTCTGGCTGTCGCTGCCGGCGCACTGGCGCTCGCAGACGCTGGTCGCCGCTGCCGCGCGGCGCGACATCGCGCTGACGCCATCGACGACTTTCGCCATCATTCCGGGTCACGCGCCGAACGCCGTGCGGCTCGCGCTCGCCGCGCCCCCGATGGAGCAGCTCGACTTCGCGCTGCGCACGCTCGCCGACATCCTGCGCACCGAACAGGATGATTTCGACTCGACGGAGTGAGCGGGCCTCGCCCGCTCACGGCCATTCCGCGATGAAGCCGCCGCGCCTTGTAACGCAGCGGTAGCGAGGTCACGTTCGATGTCGCTTGGTTGCGCCGTTACGGCAGCAGCGCCTCCGGCAGATGGTCGAAGCTGTAGCCGATCGGCCGATTGCGGCGGATGAAGCCGCCAACCTGCCAGTTGAACAGCAGCGCAAAGCCGACCAGGAACAGCGCGCCGGCATATTCGCCCGTGGCGAGCGCACGCACGAACAGCCCCGCGATCGCGAGCGCCAGCAGGGTAACGACCACCAGCGCCGCGGCATAGAGCACCCGCGGCAGCCCACCCTGCAGCCTCGCCGTGCTGCCGGCCCTTGCCATGCGCGCATGCAGTTCCGTGACGAAGGCGCGATAGCCGTTGTCCTGCGGCGTCATCAGCGACACCGTCTGCCAGTTGGTCGAGACGACGCGGATGCGCCCGCCATCCTTGTGCCAGATATCGGCGCGAAAGCGGTGCGCCTGCATCGACGTCGGGCGGAACGACAGGCTGACAGCCGTGATATCGCGATAGGCCCAAACCCCGGCGCGCCCCGAGACTTTCCACGACAAGCCCCGCCCGGTCAGTTCGAACTGATGCGCCGATCCGACCAGCGACGCCTTGTAGGCGTAGCGCAGGCCGGAAGTTTCCCCGGCGGTGTCGTCGGATGCTCTCTTGAGATCGGTTGGCAATTGCGTTCCTCTGCCCCGCGCGCTTGCGCGGCGCGCCCTGCATATCCTACAAGCAGTGCATGGCCGAAACGACCTATTTCCCGCGCCGCCTGATCCTGGCGGGCGCCATGATCACCGGCGTGCTGCTCGCACTCGCCGTGCACATGCTGGGCGCGCGCTACGGACTCGATCTCGGCGGCCTGTGGCGTAGCGACGCGCGCGACCTGATGCCTGCAGGCGCGGCGATCGCCTGGTGGCTGATCGCCACCGTCGGGTTTTCCGGCGGCTATTTCACCGCAACCTTGATGGACAGCGCCGTGTCCGGGCAAATTCCGCAACGCATGCGCCAGTTCCTGATCGCGGTCGGCGTGCTGGTCCTGGCGGGCGCCGGCCAGGCCGCCTCCGCACCGAGCCCGCTGCCGACGATATCGGGCGTGCTCGCCGGACTGGCTGCACTCTGCCTCGGGGCCGTGGTCGCGTTCTGCGGCGCCTACTTCGCGCTCCGCACGGCGTAGGTCCACGCGGCTACGGCGTGACGCCGATCATTCAGCAACTATGGAAAAGGCCGCGCGGTCATTTCCGCGCGGCCTCGATGATTGCCGATCCCAGAGCATGATCCGGAAAAGTGTGAAGCGTTTTCCGAACAGATCATGCTCAGACAACAACCTATTCGCGATGATGATTCATCCAGTTCCCGTCGCGCCTTAGCTGGCTGCGCGCATGTTGATCTTGCTCTCGGCCAGCGTCGTCAGCTTCTTGTCGGTCGCCTTCTCCTCGTCCAGCGTCTTCTGCAGGATGCTGGCGCAGTCGTTGCGGCCGAGCTGCTTGGCCCAGGCGACCAGGCTGCCATAGCGCGTGATCTCATAATGCTCGGCGGCCTGCGCGGCATTGATCAGCGCGGCATCGAGCACCGCCTTGTCCTCGACCTCGCTGGAGGTCTCGTCGGCTTCCTCGATGATGCCATCGATCGCCGGACAATTGACCGCCTTGACCTCGGCGCCATGCATCTTGAACACCTGCTCCAGCCGCGCGACGTGTTGCCGCGTCTCTTCCAGATGCGTCAAAAAGCCCTGCTTGAGCTGCGGATCGCTTGCCTTCTCGGCCATGGTCGGCAGTGCCTTCAGGAGCTGGTTTTCGGCGTAGTAGATGCCTGCAGCTGGTGCACGAACAGGTCGTTCATGGTCTTGATGTCCTTGGTGAACAGTCCCATTGCCAATTCCTCTTGATCTTTGGAACGCATGACCTCGCATTTCGCGGGCGAAAACCTGCGCGAAGCTGCTGCATTCGATTGCTGAGACGGAGCTAACCGGGGGAACGCGCCGATGTTCCTGAGTGTCGCATGGATGCCCCGGAAGCCCCGGGAACGGCCACGCCGCCGCAGGATTGAACCGCATCGACGCCCGATTCGACTTTACAGGGTTAAGGCTTATGTACGGAATGTGACAACGCTGCGCCCGAGGGCCGAAAGCCGGGCTTGTCAAGGACTGCACAAGTCCCGGCTTTTGCCTTATGGGTCTGTCGCATACGGCGTGCCGGGCCCTCGCCTGGCATTCATGACGGGCTCTTCAGATTGCCGCCCTGCCGGGAGGATGAATGTATCGACTGCTGGCTGCGCTGAGGCGCGGCTTCAAGGAAAAGATCGGCTGGAAGCGGCTCGGCATCGTCGCGAGCCTTGTCGTCATTGCGCTCGCGATCACGCACCTGGTGCGCACGCTGAAAGGCGTCGATTCGGCCCTGATACTGACGGCCCTGACGGAGATTGCGCCGCATCGCATTGCGCTCGCCGCACTCTGCGTGGTCGGCGCATTCTGCACGCTGACCTTCTACGATTTCTTTGCGCTGCGCACGATCGGCCGCAGTCATGTGCCATATCGCATCGCCGCGCTCTCCAGCTTCACCAGCTACACCATCGGCCACAATATCGGCGCCACCGTGTTCACCGGCGGCGCCATCCGCTTCCGCATCTATTCCGATTACGGCCTGACCGCGATCGACGTCGCCAAGATCTGCTTCCTCTCCGGCCTCACCTTCTGGCTCGGCAATCTCTTCGTGCTCGGCATCGGCATGACCTGGCACCCGTGGGCGGCCTCCTCCATGGACATGCTGCCCGATGAAATGAACCGCCTGATCGGGATCGGTTGCCTCGCCGGCATCGGCGCCTATTTCGCCTGGCTGATCAGCGGCGGCGAGAAACGCCGCGAGCTCGGCCAGAACGGCTGGAAGGTTGTATTGCCCTCGGCCAAGCTGACGCTGGTGCAGGTGCTGATCGGCGTGGTCGATCTCGGCTTCTGCGCCATGGCGATGTATCTGTTGATGCCGATAGAGCCCTATATCGACTTCGTGTCGCTGGCGGTGGTGTTCATCATGGCAACGCTGCTCGGCTTTGCCAGCCATGCCCCCGGCAGCATCGGCGTGTTCGACGCCGCCATGCTGGTGGCGCTGCCGCAGTTCGGCAAGGAACAGTTGCTGGCGACGCTGGTGGTGTTCCGCATCCTCTACTTCCTCCTTCCCTTCGCCATCTCGATTTCGATCATGGGCGTCCGCGAGCTCTGGCTCAACGTGGTGACGCCCTGGCAGGAGCGAAGACGGCTGAATGACGCCTGCACGGCGGCTGCAACCGCAGCCGCCGTGCGGCAGCCGGTGCAGAGGCCGGAAGCAAGGGTCCGCAAGTAACCGCGCTGTTATCCGAGCAGGTATGATCCATAGGGCCGCGCGGCCGCTGTTGGGCCAGGATTGATGCCGCGCCGAAAAGCGAAGGCGGGATGACGCGAACGTCATTCCGCCTTGCTTTTTTGGGCTATTGGCCGCGGGGCTGTTCTCATATTTCTGCCTTACCGCTAACGTTCAACGCGCCATGGCCACAATTCCTTTCCGTTCCCTCGCCCTCGCCGTGCTGTTCATGAACCTGTCCGCCGCGCTTCCGCCCTCGCGGGCCGAAGCCCAGGTCGGCGCGATGCAGATTTCATGGGAAGTCCGCAACCGCTTCCGCCTGTTTCGCGAGGAGCGCGATTTCCTGCTGCAGGCCGATGCCGGCCGCGGCCGCAATGTGCTCGCCGCCGAGCAGATCCTGAGCGTGCAGAGCGACGGGCGCGGCTGGGCACGCAACACCGTCGGCCGGCTCTGCATCGACGTCAACGGGCGCGTCAGCGAGCCCTGCACCCGCGACAATGTGAAGGAAAGCTACCTCACGCCGATCGATCATCCCGTGACCGTGCGCCTTGCCGGACAGGTGCCGGTCGGCGCCACCTGCGCCTGGACCTTCGACGACGGCGACGGGCCGCAATCATCGACCTTCGATTGCGCCGAGCCGGTCAACCTGCGCGTCCGCTACGGCCGCTCGACCGTGGCGACGGTGGACGTCGCCAGTTCCGAAGGCAGCCAGCGCGCCGCCACCGAAATCGCGGTGCGCGACATTTTCATCGCCGGTCTCGGCGACAGCATCGCCTCCGGCGAGGGCAATCCCGACCGCCCGATCGCGCTCGCCGACGAGGGCTTTTGCTTCCGCTACTATCTCTCCAGCGCGACCGCGCAGTATTACCGGCCGAGCCGGGCCGGCTACAAGGGCGGCCGCGCCTGCGAGGCGCCGGAGCAACTTCAGGTCTGGCAGCGCCAGGGCGCCTACTGGTTCAACCCGGCCTGCCACCGCTCGCTCTACAGCTACCAGACCCGCACGGCGCTGCAGCTTGCCATACAATACCCGCACATCGCGGTGACCTATCTGCCGCTCGCCTGCACCGGCGCCACCATTGCCGACGGCCTGTTCGGCTCGCAGCGCTTCCGCGAATGCGCGCCGTCGAAAGCGAGCGCCACCTGCCAGGGCACGGTGAACAGCCAGATCGCCGAACTGCGCGAGGCGCTGACCGCGGCCAAGCGGCGCCAGCCCGAGCGCACGCTCGATCTCGTGCTGCTGTCGATCGGCGCCAACGACATCTATTTCTCCGGCCTCGTCGCCGATGTCATCGTCGACTATCCGACCGAGCGCGTGCTGTTCAAGCGCAGCGGCGTGATGGCGACGGTGGACGATGCCCGCAGCGTGCTGGTCCGCGAGCTGCCGCAGGGTTTTGCCAAGGTGCGCGAGGCACTGCGCCCGCTGGTCGGCGACCTCTCGCGCGTGATCTTCACCTCCTATGCCAACCCGGCGCTGCAGGCGGGCGGCGCGCCCTGCCCCGGCGGCCCCGCCGGCTTTGAAATCCATCCGTCCTTCAATGCCGACCCGCGCCGGCTCGCCGCGGTGGCCTCGTTCGTCGACAATGAATTCCTGCCGCAGCTCAAGAATATCGCGCTGTGCCAGGGCGGCATCCTGTGCCGCAACCCGGCGGCCGATCGCATGACCTTCGTCGATGCCCATCAGGTGGCATTCGCCGGTCACGGCTTCTGCGCCCGCGCGCAGACCGATCCGGAATTCGACCGCGATTGCTTTGCGGCCAATGGCGAGAGCTTCAATTCCGATATCGTCGTTGCCGCCAACCAGCCGATGATGTGCGGCCGCAGCGCGAGCGAGTATCGCGCCTACCTGCCGCGCGCCCGCTGGATCCGCGACGCCAATGACAGCTATTTCTCCGCGATGACCTACCCGCAGGGCCTGCCGGCGAACCGGCAACCCTCCGACATCCACGACGCCACCTGGGGCGTGCTGTCGGCGGTATATGGCGGGGCGGTGCATCCTTCCGCGGAAGGCCATGCCGCGATGGCCGATGCCGCCACGCCCGCAGCTGCCGCCGTGCTGCGGCTCGATGCGGGCGTGCCGGAGGTGACCTCGCAGCCGATCGCGCCGGTCGGCGGGCGCTGACGTTAGCCTGGCGGATGGTCTGCCGGCGGCGCGGCTCGACATCAGGGCCGGCTTCGCAAGACGCCTTACTTGGCCGGTCCCATGGCGCCGCCGGGCGGACGGGTAGGCGCCATCGCCCCGCCGGTCGTTCCGGACGCGCCGACGGGCGCGGGCCCCTTCTTCGCAGGCGGCGCCGCGGGCTTCAGCACCGCAGCCTGTGCGGGCAGATATTTCTGGATGATCTCGGGATCGAGCTGCGCCATTTCCTTGTCGGGAAGCCTGTTCCATACCTCGTCCATGCCGAACAGGGCGAAGCCGACAAAGCCGCGCATGGTGAGGGTCTGCCCGTCGCCGCTGACGGTCATCTTGGCCTTGTAGACATTGCCGTCGCGCGGATCGAGCACGTTGCCGCCTTCGTAAACCAGGCCATTGCGCTTCATGTCGCGGATGAAGGGGATGCCGAGCCAGGGCATGTCCTTGCGGTCGTCCGTGCACTTGGTGCAGGCCGGATTGGGCGGATCGCCCGGCTGGGCAAACATCTTGGCAATGATGCCTTCGTAAACGCCGTTGCGTTCGATCACCAGGAACCAGCCGGTAGGCTTGCCCTTCTCGACCTTCTGCCACAGCCCGGCGGCCGACGGCTCGGCGGCGCGCGCCGGCATGCCGACGGCCAGCGTCAGTGCAAGGCCGGTCGTGATCGAGAGCAGCAAAGAACGGACATTCCGCATCGTCATCACCTTGACCAATCGACAAAATTAATGCCCGCAGACTACGGCCATTTCACGGATGGTTCCAGTGGGCCAAGGGCGGGCCGCGGGCGTTCCCGCGCGCCCGGGCGCCATATTGCGGCTTTAATCAGCCGACTCCGAGCTTCTTTTGCAGGCTCGAGGACGATGTCGTGTACTGGAACACCAGCCGCTTGTCCGGATAGACGTAGCGGTGCGCCTTCTGCGACATCAGCGCGCCCTCATGAAAGCCGGAGAGGATCAGCTTCAGCTTGCCCGGATAGGTGTTGATGTCGCCAATGGCGAAGATGCCGGGAATGCTGGTCTCGAACGCCGCGGTATCGACCGGGATCAGGTTGTTCTCGAGCGCGACGCCCCAGTTCGCCACCGGGCCGAGCTTCATGGTGAGCCCGAAGAACGGCAACATGGTATCGCAATCGACCTTGCTCATCGCGTTGTCGTTGCCCTTCACATGCGCGCCGGCGAGCTGGCCTCCCGCGCCTTCAAGTCCGGTGACCTGCCCGATCTTCAGATCCATCCTGCCGTCGGCCACCAGCCGGCGCATCTGCTCGACGCTGTGCGGCGCGGCGCGGAATTCGTCGCGACGATGCAGCAGCGTGATGCGCTTGGCGATCGGGTGCAGGTTGAGCGTCCAGTCCAGCGCGGAGTCGCCGCCGCCGACAATCAGGATGCTCTTGTCGCGGAACTGGTCCATCTTGCGCACGGCATAATGCACCGAGGTGCCTTCATAGGCCTCGATGCCCGGCACCGGCGGACGCTTCGGCTGGAACGAGCCGCCGCCCGCGGAGATCACCACGACCTTGGCTTCGAATTCCTTGCCGGCATCGGTCTTCACCCGGAACAGTGGATCGCCGATCTTCTCGATGGTCTCCACCATCTCGTTGAGATGAAACGTTGGGCTGAACGGCTTGATCTGCTCCATGAGCGCATCGGTCAGGCCCTGGCCGGTGACCATGGGAATGCCGGGAATGTCGTAGATCGGCTTCTCCGGGTAGAGCTCGGCGCACTGGCCGCCGAGCTTGTCGAGGATGTCGACCAGATGCACCTTCATGTCGAGCAGGCCGAGTTCAAACACGGCGAACAGCCCACAGGGGCCCGCGCCAATAATCAACACATCGGTTTTGATCACTTCGCTCATGGCGCTACTTTTTCGGTTGAACCGCCGGGCCGATCCAGCCCGGGCGGTAAATGGGGGGCCTGCTTTCCTAGCCAACGCTGGCGGAACAGGAAAGCGATAATGTCAGCCCTGCACTGCAACCCCTTGCGGTAGCTCAACAACTGGGGTGTATGGGACTTCAGATTTTGGGAGAGGCTGAGCCCGTGAACGCCCCCATCCGCGCCGACGCCGAGCCGCGTCTTGAGGATTTCCCCTACCGTCTGTCGGACAACGTCCGCTTTGCGGATCTCGATCCGAACCAGCACGTCAACAATGCGAGCTACGCCAGCTATTTCGAAACCGGCCGCGTCACCTTGATGAAGGACCGCTCGTACGGCTTGATGCCGGAGGGCTTTGGCTGGGTCATGGTGAAGCTCGACATGCATTTTCGCGCCGAACTGCATTGGCCCGGGCAGATCGAACTGGGCCTCGGCGTCGTCAAGTTCGGCCGCACCTCCGTCAGTTTCGACCAGGTGGTGTTCTCGCAAGGCAAATGCGTGGCGTCTGCGCGCGCCATCACCGTGCTGATCAACGAAGCCTCGCGCCAGCCGGTGCCGCTGACCGACGAGATCAAGGCAAACCTGCAGCGCTGGCTCAGGCGGGGCTACGACGGACAATGAAGCGATGGCGGACGCCACGCGCTAGCTGTGCGAGGGTGGTGTCAGGCCTGACGTTCCGGCGTGCGCACGATGAGACCGTCGAGTTCGTCGGTCACCTTGATCTGGCAGGACAGCCGCGAGTTCGGCCGCACGTCGAAGCCGAAATCCAGCATGTCCTCTTCCATCGGCGTCGGCGAGCCGGTCTTCTCGCGCCAGGCTTCGTCTACATAGACATGGCACGTCGCACAGGCGCAGGCGCCGCCGCACTCGGCCTCGATACCCGGGATGGCGTTGCGAATCGCACCTTCCATCACAGTGGCGCCGTTCTCAACTTCAACGGTCCGGGTTTCGCCGGTGTGGTCGACATAATGGATTTTGGCCATGATTTCTCGTGCTGACGGAAAGTGCGGATTCTAGGAGGTCCAGAGTCCTATAACGGGTCAATCCCGGCAATACCAGCACTTGGCCGCATGACAGGCCGCCGGTTTCGGGCCGGATAATTACCCCTCTCAGCCCCTGCCGAAAAACGCCTCGATCGCGCCCTGCGCCTCGGCCACGGCATTGCGCAGCTCTTTCAGCGCGGTCCGGGCATCGCCGGCTTCGCCGAGCGCTGCTTCCAGACGCCCGGCCGCATCTGCAACCGCAAACGCGCCGATCGCCCGCGCCGACCCCTTGAGCGTATGTGCCAGCGCGCCGGTCTCCGGCGGCAGCTTGGCAAGGTGGTCGTACAATGTCGCCGACTGGGCCGCGAACATCGTCAGCACTTCGCGTTCCAGCGCCGAGTCACCCAGCGTCATGCGCGAAAGATGCTCAAAGTCGATGGGGCCGTCATCGGGTACGAGTGGCGGCGAAGGCATCCAGTTGATCCGTTCGAGGCGAAGCGGCATGGCTTGACCCACTTCTCGCCGCAGCCTGGGCTTGGCCGCCGGCACAGTCCTCAACCAATCACGAAATTGGTTAACGGAACGTTTGGGGGATTTGCCGCAAATCCGCCCCGTTTTGGCCGGCCGGGCGCCCCATTCCCGCGGTTCCCAGAAGAATTCTGAGGACTATTAATATCTTACGGCGCAAACCTGTTAACGATGATTAAGATTGTATTAATCGCAGCCATTTCATTCGCGTCGGCCACCCAATAGGATGTTTCGCGGATGAAGCGGAAGTGCGCGCGAGTAGCGCGCGCCTTTGCTCCCGCTTGACGGGGATTATCCGGTCGCTTGCGAGGGGACGAATGCAGGCGCTCCGGAGGCGTATTGTAGAGGGCTAAGGCTGATCATGGCGAACAACTCCAAAAAGGCGAAAGACCCCACCGAAGTCGCGCTTTCTGCCATTCAGGAGGCTCTCAACATCAGCGAATCCAGTCAGGAGACGGGCCGCCGCGCGCCGTCGGTCGATATGCCGCCGCCCCCTCCGCCGCCAATGTCCTCTCCTGCGGCTACTTTCGAACCTTCTTTCGAGCCCCGCAGCAGCGCCGCCGACCGGCCCATGTTCGATCCGACCGAAGAGCCGCGAGCGCCGCGCCGCGCCGCAAACGACGACCGCGAGACCATCGGCCAGTTGCTGCAGTCGCTGCAGAAGGGCCGCCCTGCCCGCAGCGTCTACATGCTTGCGGCGATCTTCTCCGGCATCTGGCTTGCCGGCTGTGCGCTGCTCACCGTCAGCTTCCTCTCCTCGCTGCAGGCCGCGATCGGCCAGAGCGGCGGCGTCCTCGTGCTCGGCGGACTGATCGCGCTGTTCTTCGCGCCCGTGATGCTGATCTATCTGCTTGCCAGCCTCGCCTGGCGCGGCCAGGAGATGAGCATGATCGCGCAGGCGATGGCGCAGGTCGCGATCCGGTTCTCCGACCCGGAAAACGCCGCCAGCGATTCCATGGTCACCGTCGGCCAGGCGATCCGCCGCGAAGTCGCCGCCATGGGCGACGGCATCGAGCGCGCCATCGCGCGGGCCGGCGAGCTCGAGACGCTCGTCGCCAACGAAGTCGCCGCACTGGAGCGCGCCTATTCCGACAACGAAGTGCGCATCCGCGCGCTGCTGCAGGACATCGCCCATCAGCGCGACAACCTGGTCGGCCAGGCCGAGCAGGTGCGCAGCGCGATTTCCGGCGTGCAGATCGATCTGCGCCACGACATCGCGCTGATTTCCGATGCCATCGCCTCGCGCGTCGACGAGGTCGCCAAGAGCATCACCGGCGCGCTGGAAGAACGCGGCGCCCACATCACCCAGGCGCTCAGCCATGCCGGCGACAACATGATTCTGGCGCTCGGCGAGCGCGGCGGCGACCTGCTCGATCGCCTCGAGGAGGCCAGCGCCGAGACCACCCGCGCCGTGCTCGACGCCTCCGAGCGGCTGACGACCAGCCTCAACTTCAAGACCGGCCACGTGCATGACGAATTCGTCGACCTCGCCGACCGCGTCCACGAAATGCTGAACGAGCGCATCGACCGCATCACCGCCGATTTCGAGACCCGCTCGGCGACCATCGTCGACGGCATCTCCGACCGCACCGAGCAGGTGCACGACTCCCTGAAGAATTCCTCGGACTCGCTGCTGCTCGAGCTCGAGCTGCGCTCGGGCGATCTCGTCAGCAAGATCGACGAGGCCGGCAACAACCTCGCCACCCGCATCCTCACCTCAGGCGACAAGGCGAGCGACGCGCTCGACGTCACCGTCAATTCGCTGGTCGCCAAGGTGGTGAGCCAGACCGAGACCGCGCACGACACGCTGGCTATGCAGATGAGCGCGTTCGACGATCTCGTGAAGAACCAGGGCGGCGAACTCGCGGAAAAGTTCGCCCGCGACAGCGGCACGCTCGGCGCGCTGATCACCCGCCACATCTCCGAATTCGACCGCACCGTGAAGACCTTCGGCGGCGACATCGTCGAGCGCCTCGGCCAGCGCACCCAGGAGATCTCCGAGAATCTGAAGAGCTATGTCGACAATTTCGACACCCGCCTCACCGCCAATGGCGGCGAGATCACCGCTTCGCTCGACCAGCGCCTGCTGCAGTTCGAGACCACGATCGGCACCCGCGTCGCCACGCTCGACACGTCGCTCGACGGCAAGCTCAAGTCGTTCGACGACACGATCGACGGCCGCTTGAAGTCGCTGGAGGTCAGTTTCGACACCCGCGCCAAGTCGGTGACCGAGACCATCGACTCGCGCTTGTCCGCGCTCACCACCACGCTGACCGACGGCGCGGCGCAGACCATCCATTCGATCGACGCGCGGCTCAACCAGCTCACCTCCTCCCTCACCGACGGCACGCTGCAGGCGGTGCAGGCGGTCGACCAGCGCATCGCCGCCGTCAGCGACACCATCAACGGTCGCTCGACGCACCTGGCCGACACCATCTCGGCGCGCTTCCAGGAGATCCAGCAGGGCGTCGAGACCCGTGTCGGCCTGATTGCTTCCGACATCGACACCCGCGTCGCGCAGTTCGAAGACCTGCTCGGCTCGCGCGTGGAGGCCGTCGCCGGCCGCATCGAGAGCTCGGGCCGCCAGGCCAGCGAGGACCTGATGGCGCGCGCCGAAATGCTCTCGACCGGCATCAAGTCGCATGTCGAGGACGCCGAACGCTCGCTCACCAATCTCGTGGTCAACACGTCCGAGACGATCCAGACCGGCGCCCGCGCCGCGCAGCAGGCACTGCTCAGCGTCTCCTCCGATGTCGGCGCCCAGCTCAAGCTCACCTCGACCGAGGTCGAGGCCGCGCTGACCGCCGTCGGCACCGGCGCCGCCGGCTCGATCCTCAACTCCGCCCGCGAGGCGCAGACCACGCTGGTTTCCGCCTCGACGGAAGCCGCCGGCCACATCAAGTCGCTTGCCGGCGACGTCGAACGCACGCTCTCGGCTGCCGGCAGCGCCACGGCCGCGGCCGTGCTGTCAGGCGCCCGCGAGGCGCAGAGCACGCTGGTCAACGCCTCGACCGACGCCGCCAACCACGTGAAGGCGCTCTCCGCCGACGTGCAGCGCACGCTGTCGATCGCCGGCACCTCGACCGCCGAAGCCATCACCGCCGGCGCCCGCGAGGCCCAGAATACGCTCGTCACCTCGTCCGCGGCCGCGGCCGAACAGGTCAAGTCGCTGGCGGCCGACATGCAGCGCACGCTGTCGATGGCCGGCTCCGCCACCGCGGAGTCCGTCACGGCCGGCGCCCGCGAGGCACAGAGCACGCTCATCTCCGCGTCGGCAACCGCCGCCGAGCAGATCAAGTCGCTCTCCGCCGACGTGCAGCGCACGCTGTCGATGGCCGGCACCGCCACCGCGGAGTCCGTCACGTCGGGCGCGCGCGAGGCCCAAACCACGCTGGTCAACGCCTCGGCGGAAGCGGCCAACCACGTCAGGTCGCTCGCTGCCGACATCGAGCGCACGCTGACCGCGGTCGGCGCAGACACCGCGGCCGCCCTCCTCGGCAATGCCCGCGAGGCGCAGGGATTGTTCGCGTCGACCTCGGCCGAGCATGCCGGCAATATCCGGTCGATCTCGGCGGAGATCGAGCGGTCGCTGGCGGCCGTCGCCGCCGCCTCGACCGACACCATCCAGAGCGCCGCCAGCGTCGCGCAAGGCGCGATCCAGACCAGCGCCGGCAACGCGCAGAACGCGCTGATCGCCGCCTCCAACGAGGTCGCCGCCAGGATCAAGTCGACCTCGGCCGACGTCGAGCGCTCGGTCCTCGCCGCCAGTTCCGGCTTCGGCTCGACCATGACCGGCAAGACCGACGAGATCGTCACCTATGTGACGCAGACCACCGACCGTCTGGCGCAGATGATCGACGGCCGCCGTGGCTCGCTGGTCGAGGCGCTCACCGCCAAGACCAACCAGCTGTCGAACGAGATGGACCGCGTCACCGCGGACTCGCTCAAGGCGATCGAGACCCGCAGCCAGGCCTTCGCCCAGACGATGGGCGCTCACGGCGCGGATGTGGCCCGCGCGATCACCACGGCCGGCGAGATCGCCACCGGCGCGGTCGGCAAGTCGCTGAAGGAGCTCGAGCAGTCATCGCGCGCCGCGATCGACCAGTCGCACAAGGTGTCGGTTGCCGCGGTCACCGAGATGCAGGAAACCAGCAAAATGCTGCGCACCGACACGGTCGCCCTGTTCGAGCGGCTGCGCGAGGGCAACATCCTGCTGCAGGAGGTGCTCACCGGCGCCCAGGACAACCTCAACTCGCTGGAGCGCGCGCTCGTCACCCGCGTCGCCGACTTCGTCTCCGCGATGAACGACGTCACCAGCCGCAACGGGCTGGCAACGCAGACGCTGGAAGACCAGCTCGCGGTGTTCAACGACAAGACCGCCAGGGCGCTGGCCGACCTCAACGCGCTGTCGAGCCAGTTCGACAGTCATGGCAAATCCCTGATCGACGCCGCCGCGGTAGTCGAACATGCCAACCGCTCGACCTCGGAGTCGATCGCCGAGCGCAAGGAGACTCTGGAGGCGCTGGTCACCACCATCGACCTGCGGACCA
Source organism: Bradyrhizobium sp. (assembly GCA_035575905.1). GTDB lineage: Bacteria > Pseudomonadota > Alphaproteobacteria > Rhizobiales > Xanthobacteraceae > Bradyrhizobium. The sequence continues at coordinate 25,627 of DATLXL010000043.1, forward strand.
CCGATCTCGACCAGCGGCTGTCGCGCTTCACCAGCCTGCTCGATGAATCGCTGGCGGCCGCCGAAGAGCGCGCCCGCGACATCGCCCGGGTGGTGGCGGAGACTGCCGGCGCCGGCTCGGCCGCGATCAGCCGCCAGTTCGAGGCGGTGCGCGCCGCCGCCGAGAACGAGCGCCAGCAGACGCTCGACGCCATGACCGAGCTCTATCAGCAGAGCGCGCACGAGACCGACCACATGTTCAAGGAATCGACCGAGAAGTTCTCGGCGATGGTGCATGCGATGAAGCAGATGGCCGCCGAGATGCACGGCGAGCTGGAGGCGACCCGCAACGAGCTGCGCCGCGGCGTGCTGGAGATGCCGCAGGAGGCGGCCGAGAGCACCGCCCAGATGCGCAAGGTGATCGTCGACCAGATCGAGGCCCTCGCCGAGCTCAACCGGATCGTCGCCCATCACGGCCGCGGCCTCGACGTGGTGACGCAGAGCCGCCCGACTGCCGTGCGCCAGGAAGAGCCGGTCATGGTTGCAGCCGTCGGCGGCGGTGGTGGCGGCCGTGGCGGCAGCGCCTCCACCCTGCCCCCGCCGGATCTCGGCATGTCTACCGCGCGCCGCACCGAAGCGCCGCCGGTCTCGCCCGCCAACAATGACGGCCGCGACGGCTGGCTCTCGGATCTGCTCAGCCGCACCGATGGCAACCAGCCTCCGCAGCGCGGCCGCGGGCAAGGCCAACAGGGCCAAGGTGCTGCAAACCCGCTGGAGTCGCTGTCGCTCGATATCGGCCGCCTGATGGACCGCAACCTCGCCGCCGAGATGTGGGACCGCTACCAGCGCGGCGAGAGCAAGGCGTTCTCCAAGCGGCTATACACGCCGGCCGGCCAGAAGGCGTTCGACGAGGTGTCCCGCAAGTATCGCGCCGACCGCGGCTTCAAGCAGACGGTCGACCGCTACATCGCCGAGTTCGAGCGGCTGCTCGACGAGGTCGCGCGCGACGAGCGCGGACCGCAGGCCCTGCGCGCCCACCTCACCTCGGAGACCGGCCTGGTCTACACCCTGCTCGCCCACGCGGCGGGCCGGCTCGGGTAAGCCGGCAACGAAAGGCGGAACAGGGAGACGGAGGCCTGGCGGCCTCCGTTTTCATCTGGGCCCGGCTTCGCCCGCCGATCCCCTCATTTGCGCCGAAATTCGGGGATATCGCGTCAACCAGATGCTGTGTAACTTTTTGGACGGAACGATTTGCAAGGCGCGGTGCAAGCGCCGGACTGGCTAGCCGCAGGGGATTTGCTTGGACCGTCGATTGCCCGTGGTTCTGGTCATTGAGGATGACCCGGACATCCAGTTTTTCCTGGAGGAAGCGCTGCGTGATGGCGGCTTCGAGCCGGCGATCGCCGGCTCCGGGGAAGAAGCCGTCACGCTCCTGAAAGCGTTCCGGTCGAAGTACGCGGCGCTGATCACCGACATCAAGCTGCTCGGCCGCATTGACGGCTGGCACGTGGCCCGCGCGGCGCGCGAGGTCGATGGCGGCTTTCCGGTCGTCTACATCACCGGCGCCGCCCCGCAGGAATGGCCGGTGTGGGGTGTGCCGGACAGCGTGCTGCTGACCAAGCCGTTTGCGCCGGAGCAGTTGGTGAGTGCGATTTCGCGCCTGACCAGCGCGTCCGCCGACGCGTCGGGCTCGTAAGGATCGCAGGGCGGATCAGCGCAAGCGGCATCCGCATCGCAAGCCGCGGCGCGTTACGCTTCGCGACAGCGCGCCCTAAGCGATCAATAGCACCGCATCACGTTGACAGTGTGCTCGCCGTCGCGTCCGGGCACGGTCACCGGCTCGTTCGAACATGCGGGCACGTACTGCCGGTCGGACGGGATGACATTCGGCGGATAGCGATGCGCCCAGTCCCACGGCACGTCCTGCTTGTAGGTGTAGGTGTAGTTGACGTCGTTGCTCGGCGGCAGCCCGGCATCCGCCAGCGGCTCGCCATAGGGGCCGCCGCCATAATAGAAGCCGCCTCCCGGCCAGAACCCGGTGGCAAAGCCGCGGCGAAGCTGGTGATGCGCAAAGGGCCTTGCGTTGACCGGCACTGCCGCGCGCACATTGGGCGCCGCGGCGACGCCGCCCCGGCCACCCCTGGCGAACGCATCGCCCGCTGAAAGCGTGAGCGCAACGGCGCTCACCGACGCAACGATTCCGAACATTTTGAGCGTCATGGCACGCACCAACTCGTTACCCTTACAATACTGGCCGCACGCTAGGCCGCGGACTCCGCAGCCGCAAATCTATCCTTAATGTTCGGTTAAATGGTAATATTAATAGGGGTCGTTTTGTCGCTATCCGGAACCGACACGGCCATGCGACCGAAAAAAAGCCCCGCCTCGGGCGGGGCTTCTTGCAACCAGCAAGATCACTTCTTCATCGTGTTGCCGGGTTCGGTCGCATCGCCCTTCTTGTCCACTGCGGCGCCGGGACCGGCGCCCTGCGTGCTCGCATCCCTGCCCGACGGCTGCGAACTGGTTGCGGCCGGACCGGTGCCGCTGTTCTTCATCGCAGAGCCAGTGCCCTGCGTGGTGCCGCCGTTCATCGATTCACCCGTTGTCGTCTTGCTTCCTGCCGGGCCTCCGGCCTGCGAGCTGCCGCCCGCCGAGTTGCCGGTTTGCGCATAGGCCAGGGAGCTCGAAACCGCGAGTGCAGCAGCCAAGGCGATCGTCTTGATCTTCATGAGTCGTTTCCTTCCAGACACTGCCCCTTGCGAAGAGAAGTTCTCGCTACACGAGTTCGTTCCTAACCCGAGCATGCGGCGATGCGCCGGCGTCCCCGATGGGAATGTTCACCTTGTGACGCAGCGACTGCGCATGAAAGCAACGTCGCGGGGAACGCGATTTGCCGACCGAAGATTATCCATCTTTCGAGGGGCGTGTGCGATGTGCTGGAGGTGCCGGGAATTCGATAGCGTGATCGCCCATTACCGGGAGCTCTGCGCGCGCGCGAGCGAAGATCGAAGCCGGAAGGGAATCGATCTGCTGATCGAAAAACTCGAATTGAACAAGAAGGCGGCTCATGAGGAGACAGGCTGCTAGGCGCGGTCTTCACGTTCGCCAGGCTACGCAGAAAAAAGCCCCGGCAAACCGGGGCTTTTCCTGTTCAGATTACGACGGCCATTTCTGGCTGTCGAACCAGGTGTTCACTTCCTTCTTGGCCTCATCCTTGGCGTAGCCGTAGCGCTGCTGCAGGCGGCCTTCGAGCTGGTCCTGCTTGCCGGCGATGACATCGAGATCGTCATCGGTCAGCTTGCCCCACTGCTCCTTGACCTTGCCCTTCATTTCCTTCCAGTTCCCTTCGACGCGGTTCCAGTCCATCGTTGTTCTCCCTGTGAAATGCGCGGGTTAAACCAGCAAGTCGGCGCAACGTTCCCGGTGCGGTCAATCCGCCGCAGTCTGCGGCTGCGCGGATTTGCGGCGCTGCTGCTCGCGCATTCGCAGAGCTGAGGCCATGCACGGTCAGCCTGGAGAAATCGTCGATGCCGCGACGGGACAAGCTTGCTTTCCACGCCACGGGATCGGCGGAACCAAGGGCGCGATTCAATACTTGATGTAGCGAACTCAGGACGCCGAATGCCTGGGGGAAAAGAATGATGGGACGTTTCTTTCTCGCGGTCGTGATCCTGAGCGTAGCGATACTGCTCGCGGTGTACCTTCACATCATCAGCCTGTAGGCCGATGGCCCGCCGCCGAACAGCGGAACAAGCGCGCAGCGTGGACATGACCGAAGCGGTGATTTGGTCCGCCAGCACGCGCTCCATCCAGGGTTCTCCCGGATGCCGCGCCGCGAGAACACGCGGCGCTTGTCATGCAAGAATGCAGCCCGCGCTTACGAGACCAGCGCGAGCTCGCGCTTGGCCTGCCGGTGCCGCCAGGCGTCGATGGCGCGGTTGGACAGCAGTAGCTTGCGGAATTCACCGCGCTTTATCGCGGCCTCGATGTGATCGAGCAAGAACCGCACCGCATCGTCACGCCCGCCGACCTCACCCGTCGCTTCCAGGTAGTCCCAGGCGATCCTGAACGAACTTTCCAGTACTTCGTGAGGTGTGTCTGTCATGGCAGGGAAACGCCGGCATGCCGCTGGAGTTCCAAGGCAGCTTTCGCATGGCGCCCGCCAATAGGAACCGCGCCGGGGGCAGTCGTTTGTATCCGGTCGATAGCGAACAGGAGAGTCCGATGCGAGCACTGACCTGGCATGGCAAGAATGACATCCGCTGCGAGACCGTTCCCGATCCAAGGATCGAGGACGACCGCGACGCCATCATCAAGGTCACGGCGTGCGCCATCTGCGGCTCCGATCTGCACATCTTCGACGGCGTCATCCCCTCCATGGAAAGAGGCGACGTGCTCGGACACGAGACCATGGGCGAAGTCGTCGAGGTCGGATCGGCCAACAAGGCACTGAAGGTCGGCGACCGCGTCGTCGTTCCCTTCACCATCTCCTGCGGCGAGTGCTTTTTCTGCCAGCGTGGCTTTTATTCGGGATGCGAGCGCTCCAATCCCAACGCCAAAAAGGCCGAAGAGCTGTGGGGACATTCACCCGCAGGCCTGTTCGGTTATTCGCACCTGCTCGGTGGCTTTGCCGGCGGTCAGGCCGAATATCTTCGCGTGCCCTATGCGGATGTCGGACCGATCAAGGTCCCGGACGGGCTGAGCGACGAGCAGGTCCTGTTCCTGTCCGATATCTTTCCCACCGGCTACATGGCCGCTGATTTCTGCGGCCTGCAGGGAGGCGAGACGGTCGCTATATGGGGCTGCGGCCCGGTGGGACAGCTTGCCATTCGCAGCGCCTTCCTTCTCGGCGCCGAGCGCGTCATTGCAATCGATACGGTGCCGGAGCGGCTGCGGCTGGCCGAAGAAGCCGGCGCGATGACGCTCGATTTCAAGAAGGACGATATCTACGATCGCATCCAGGAACTGACCCGGGGACGCGGCGCCGATGCATGCATCGATGCCGTCGGCACGGAGCCCGACACCGGCTCCGGATTCGACGCCGTGGTCGACCGGGTGAAGGTCGCGACCTTCCTCGGTACGGACCGCCCGCACGTGCTGCGGCAGGCTATCCACTGCTGCAGAAATTTCGGGACGGTATCCATCGTCGGTGTGTATGGCGGTTTCCTCGACAAGATCCCGATGGGCTCGGCCATCAATCGCGGGCTGACTTTCCGGATGGCGCAGACACCCGTGCAGCGATATTTGCCGAAGCTGATGAAATTGATCGAGGAAGGCAAGATTGATCCATCGGTCGTGATCACGCATCGCGCGGGGCTGGAGGATGGTCCCGGCCTCTACAAGACCTTTCGGGCGAAAGAGGATGGCTGCATCAAAGTCGTGCTGAAGCCGAACTGACGTGGCAGCCCGGGTCTTGATCGGCACGTCCGGGTGGCCTTATGGATCGTGGCGCGGTGCGTTCTTTGCGAACGGCTCGCCGCCACCGTCACTTCGGCGGCCGCAGCCCTGGCGAACAGATCCAGTTGTTGATCGCGGCGGCCGCCTCGCTCTCGCGCGCGGAACGAAGCAGCGTCTCGCGCTCCTTTCCAGGCGGCAGCTTTTTGGCCGCCAGACGCGCATCCTTGGCGGCGACGAGCAGACGCTCGTGCAACGAGAACTCCTGCTTGGTCCGCTTTCGGCGAATGATGACGCGGTCTTCCATACTGAACTCCTCATCGCCTGCCTGAAACAGTGCCGGCCGCAATGGTCTGGTTGAAACCTTGCATCAGCTGTCCGGTTTTACGCCTGCCGAACCGGCCGAAAATATCATTTGATACGAAGGAGCGAGTTTTGCTGTGGAGCTTGCGCACACGACTTTGATCCGGAACCTGCGAGAGCATTCCAGGCTGACCGACGAAGACGTCGATCAGATCACCAAGCTGTCATCTGTCGTCAGGCAATACGAGCCGGACGAGGACCTGATCCGCCAGGGCGATACGCCGAAGGCCGCTGCTCTCGTGCTGTCCGGCATGGTCGGCCGATATCATTTGCTGGGCGACGGCCGCCGCCAATATCTTTCGTTCCACATCGTCGGCGACATGCCCGATGCACAGGGTCTTTTCATCGATCAGATGGACCACGCGGTTTGCGCTATGGGGCGAAGCGTGATCGCTTTCATTCCTCATTCGGACATCGTCAGGGCTTTCAAGGTGCGGCCATCTCTCGGCTTCGCGATATGGCGCGAGACGCTGATCGATGCGGCCATCTTTCGCGAGGCCGTCACGAACAACAGCGCCCGTTCCGTGCTGGCCCGAATGGCCCACCTGTTTTGCGAACTGTACTATCGCGCCCGCGTCTCGGGAGTCGTGCGGCAGAGCAGCCTTGCGCTGCCGCTCAGCCTCGTTCAGCTGGGCGAGGCGCTGGGGATGGCGATCGCCACCGTCAATCGCACGCTGCTGCAACTGCGCGCCAGCGGCAGCGCGGATTTTCGCGATGGCACCCTCACCGTAAAGAACTGGGAAAAGCTGGCGGAGATCGGCGAGTTCGACCCCCGCTATCTTCACGTCAAAAAGACGCCGCCGCTATAGACGGACAGTGCGCAGTTTTCCGGCGCTCCCGACTTTCCGAATCAAATTCCTTGACAATTGCGCAAATCAGAATTATAGGTTGGGCAGCCCGAGCCCTCGAAAGGGGACGCTTCGCGGTCGTCACGAACGTTGGCGCGGGTTGCGATGGACGCTTGCTGCGTCAGTGCGGTGTAAGATCGCACAGACGAAAACGCGGAAAGCGTACGGCGAAGTCGTGTGGTCCTGGCGCCGCGACCCTGGCGCTACGTTGGCGGGAACTATCCTGCCGGCAACGGGGGCAAGAAAGGCCGCTCCCCGGGGAGATCACGTATAAGCCGTAAAGCCATTGCGCGGGGAAAGCCGGGATGTCTCGGCTGTACCTGTCAAATCCGTGTGCGTTTCTACTCTACCCATTGCACACGGCGATGCGGGCGCAGTCGGCGCCCGGCTTTCCCTGCGCCCTCTCTGTCAGGAGGGGGACAACGAGATTGCAGAACTCGGGTGAAAACACACCGCGGGAACACGCACGTATGTTTCCTCGTCGTTGCGAGCGACGTGTCGGCCGCAGTTCGGAGAGCGAAGGCGGAAGCGAAGCAAGCCGGCTTCTTTCTCGCGCACGCAAAGCTGGATCGCTTCGCCGTTGCCCGTCGCGCTGACGGTGTGGGCTGTGAGACTTACTGCGCCGTGCGCCGCTGCTGTGCGTTGGCGGCCGGGGCCTGCCGCGGCGGCGGTGCCTGCTCGGGGGGCGGCGCGGCATTGCCGCCGCCGAAAATGACACGGCTCGGATTGCGGTCGAAATTGTTCACGGCACGGCTGATGTCGGCCAGCGTTCGGCGGCCGTCAGCCATCAGCGCGCCCGAGCGCTTGTCGAAATCGTCGGCCAGCTCCTTGATCGCCTTGACCATCGCCGCGAGCTCGCCGCCGGTCGGCCCGCCGCCGATCGAGTTGAGGCCGAGCATGAGGCTGTCCGCCTTACCCATCACACCGTCGACCCGCGCCATGATGCCGTCGATCTTCTCGGAGTTGCGCGCCAGCGCGCCGGTGAAGGTTTCCAGATTGCTCAGCGAGTTCTTCACCGACTGCTGGTTGTCGGCCACCAGGCGGTTGACGTTCTGCAGGGTGGCGCGGATCGCCTCCGTGACGTCCTGCAGCGCGCTGGGGTCCGCGGTGAGCACGGGCACGCCGTCCTCGTCCAGCGGCACCGGCGGCGCGTTCTCCTCGCCGCCCTTCAGCGAGATCGCCGCGACGCCCGTCAGGCCCTGGAACTCGAGGCCGACCAGGGTGTCCTTGCGGATCGGGGCCTTGTTCTCGACCATCGCCAGCGCGACAACGCGACGCGGATTGTCGAGCTTCACGGAAATCACTTCCCCTATCCGGATACCATTGAAATTGACGCTGCCGCCATTGCGCAGGCCGGAGGCCGGTCCCTCGAACACGACCCGCAGCGGGCTCCTCAGCTTGGTCGTGTGCAGGCTCTGGAACCAGAGCACGAAGCCGAACGCAGCCGCGATCACCGCCAGCGTGAAGGCGCCGATCAGGACGTAGTTCGCGCGGGTTTCCATTCGAATGCTGCTCCTAGACCACCACCGCGCGGGCGCGCTTGCCGTTGAAGTACTCGTTCAACCAGGGATGCTTCGACGCCTTCATGTCGGCGATCGATCCTGCGGCAATGATCTTGCCATTGCCCAGGACGGCAATGCGGTCGCATGCCGTGTAAAGGCTGTCGAGGTCGTGGGTTACCATGAAAACCGTCAGGCCCAAAGTCCGCTGCAGGGTGCGCACCAGCTCGTCGAAGTCGCCCGCGCCGATCGGGTCGAGGCCCGAGGTCGGCTCGTCGAGGAACACGAGTTCCGGATCGAGCGCCAGCGCCCGCGCCAGCGCCACGCGCTTGACCATGCCGCCGGACAGTTCCGACGGATAGCGGTCGGCGACTTCGGGCCGCAGCCCCACCATCACCAGCTTCGCCACCATGATCTCGTCGAGCAGCTTCTGCGACACGCGGAGATATTCGCGCACCGGAAACTGGATGTTCTGGCGCACGGTGAGCGAGGAGAACAGCGCGCCCTGTTGAAACAGGATGCCCCAGCGCCGCTCCACCGCGCGGCGCTGCTTGAAGTCCGCGGCATCGAGATCGACGCCGAACACTTCGATGCGGCCGGCGATCTTCGGCACGAGACCGATGATGGTGCGCGTCAGTACCGATTTGCCCGCGCCGGAGGGGCCGACGAAGCCGAGGATCTCGCCGCGCCGGACGTCGAGATTGAGCCCGTCGAGCACGCGGGTCTTGCCGAATTGCACGGTGATGTCGCGAACGCGGATGATGGCATCGGAGGCAGGTTGCGGCGCCATGCTCACATTCCGATCGCGGCGAAGAAGATGGCGAACACGCCATCCATCACGATGACGAAGAAGATGCCCTTCACGACGGACGCCGTGGTGTGCGAGCCGAGCGACTCCGCGCTGCCCTGCACCGCCAGTCCCTCGACGCAGGCGACGATGCCGATGGTGGCCGCCATCACCGGCGCTTTGACGAGGCCGACCACGAAATGATTGATCGAGATGGCATCGCGCAGGCGCAACAGGAACGCCTCGGGCTCGACGCCGCCATAGAGCCAGGCGACGAGACCGCCGCCATAGAGCGCGGCCATCGCGCCGAGGAAAGCAAGGATCGGCAGCGCGAGCACCAGCGCCAGCATGCGCGGCAGCACCAGCACCTCGATCGGATCGAAGCCCATCGTGCGCAGCGCGTCGATCTCCTCGCGCATCTTCATCGAGCCGAGCTCGGCGGTATAGGCACTGCCCGACCGCCCCGCGACCATGATGGCCACCAGCAGCACGCCGATCTCGCGCAGCACCAGCACGCCGAGCATGTCGACGACGAAGATGTCGGCGCCGAACTGGCGGAAATGAAAGATGCCCTGCTGGGAGATGATGCAGCCGATCAGGAAGGTGATCAGCACGATGATGGGCACCGCGCGCCAGCACACCATTTCCAGATGGTGGATGGTGGAGGTGAGACGGAAGCTGCGGGGATGGATGAAGACGTTGCCGGCGGCGGCGAGCACCGCGCCGAGCATGTCGATCAGGCCGAGGAACGTGCCGCCGACGCCGGCCACGCTGCGGCCGACGCCTTCCAGCATGCCCGAAACGGTGACCGGCTCGCTGTCGCCCGGCGGGGCCGCCTTCACCCGGCGAACCTCGTCGACCAGGGTCGAATAGTTGGACGACAGGCCGGCGATCTGGGTCTCCACGCCGCCCTTGGTGCTCAGCGTGCGGCGCAGCCGCTCGATCAGCCAGGCGCCGAAGGTGTCGAGCCGGGAGACCTGCGAGACGTCGATGAATATGTTGGGCCGGCTGCCGCCGAGTTTTTCGGCATCGGTGACGATGTCTTCCAGCACCGCGGCATGGCGCGCGATCCAGTGACCGGCCGCGCAAAGCGCCAGCCCGTTGCCCCGTGCAATCCGCTCCAATGTCGGGTCGCCGTTCACGCTGCTCCCTCCGGCGCCGCAGCCGCGCGGCTCGCCGCCTGCCGCCTTCTCGAATCTGTCATGTACCAGCCATTATGGCTCACGGCCAGACGGCGAGAGGTTCGAATTCACCAGACTTTAAAACGACTTCCCGTCTGTTCACAAAGCTCCGTGCGAGAATTGCCCGCAGTTCAGGACGCGACGCCGGAGGCGGTGCCTTGAGGACGAGCCAGCCGGTTCCGCGCAGCCCAGACCGTCAGCCCGCCGGCCGCGGCCATGGCGGCCATCAAATAATATATGCCCTGCCCGTAGCTGGCATACACCAGGCCGCACAGGACCGAGGTGCTGCTGGCAATGATGCCGCTGCAGGCTGCAAGATATCCCTGCCCGCGCGCCATCATCTGGCCGGGCACGCGATGCACCATCAGCCCCATCGTGCCGACCTGCGTCAGCCCGAAGGTCAGGCCGTGCGCCAGTTGCACGACCGCAAGAATGGCGATGGGAGGTTCCTGCGCCGTGATGATCCAGCGGATGACCGCGCTCAGCGCGCCGATGGCGACCAGCACCGCATAGGGCAGCCGAAAGCGCGGCGATACCGCAAACAGCACGATCTCGGCGAGAACGCCGAGCGACCACAGCCCGGCGATGGCGAGCCCGTCGAGGCCGGCCGCCTTCCAGGTGATCGAAGCGAAGATGTAATAGGCGGCGTGGCTGCTCTGGATCAGCGCCGAGGCGAAGATGATGGCGAGGAAGCCGCCGTCGCGGAGCAGCGCGCTGCCGGGCGGCGGCGCATCCGATTTGACGCGGCTGTCGATGGGCTGCAGGCCGAGGCTTGCGAGCGCGCCCAGGCCCGCGACCCCTGCGATGATCCAGATCAATTGCTCCGGCGCGATCCGGTCGAGCATGGCGCCGCAGCCGAGCGCGCCTGCCACGAAAGCGGCCGACCCCCACAGCCGCAGCGGCCCGTAATTGAGGTTGTGGCGCGCGACGCCGCGCAAGGCATAGGCGTCCGTCAGCGGCGTCATCGGCGTCCACAGGCAGCAGGTGGCGGCAAAGGCGAGGAACACCGCGAACGCCCCGCGCTGGCTGCCGACCACCGCCATGCCGAGCGCGGTGGCAAATGCCGTGAGCACGATGGCATTGCGCAGCGCCTGCCGCCGTTCCGCCAGCGAGGTCACCACGGGCAGCACGGTGAAACGCGCGACGGCCGGCACCGCCGTGATGATACCGATCCAGGTCGCGTCGATGGCGATCGACTTCAACCAGACCGTGAAGAACGGCAGGTAGGTGCCGAGCATGCCGAACAGAGCGAAGTAGAACACCGCCAGCCGGACCGCGAATCGCCGCGAATCAGCGTGCGCGGTGCTGGGGATTTGTGCTTGGCTGGACATCAAGCCAGTTGCGATTCGCGTGCGTTCATGTTGTTCGTTATATGGCAAACCGCGCAATGATTTGCGCGCCGAGTTTAACATGGCCGACGAAGCATTTGCCCTTTCTCCGATATCGGCGCGCGCCGCGCAGCCGAACGAGGAGGACTATGCCGCGATCCATGAAGCCTTCATGGAAACCTCGCGCGGGCGCTGGTTTCTCGGCGAATACGCCAAGCGCAACCGCAATGCCGACACCCGCATGGTGCTCGATGCCGTCGCCCGGATCGAGGGCAGCCTTGCCGCGCAGAAGCAGGCTACGGCCGAGGCCGAACTGATCGCGGCGCTGGCCGATATCCGCAATGCCGTCGGCGAAAGCCAGGCGGCAGCCAATGCCGGGCTCGATGGGCTGGCCTTCGATGATCGCCTGGCGCCGATCGCCAGGAGCGTGCGGATCATCCGCGAGATCTCCTGGCGCTGGCGCGAAACCGGCGCCGACGGGCGGATTTGCGACATCCTGGATTCGCAGGTTGCGGCCATCGAGGACAGTGCGGGCCGTATCTCCCTGGGGGAGGCGCGCGAGACGATCGATCAGGCCTTTGCCGCGATCGTGGCACGGATCGACCAACATTCGGGTGAAGAGCCCGGGCCCGCTCAAGCGCGGCACGGCACCGGGGATGCGCCGGACGCCAATGTCGTGCCCTTCCCCACCGCCGTGGAGGAAGCGGCCGAGCCGCAGGCCCAGACTGCGGCCGCGATCGAGCCGGTAGCCGAAGCGCCCCACGCGGATATTGCCGAAGCGGAGGTTGCGGAAGCCGTGATTGCGGAAGCACCGGGCATCGATGCTGCGGAGGTCGCGCCGTCGCCCTTCGCCGAACCCGCCGCCGAGACGGCTGCGCCGGTCGTAGCGCCGGTTGACGACATCGAATTCGTCGACGAAGCCGAGGCCGATGCCCATAACGAAGCGATGCTCGACCTGATCGCGGCCGAAATGTCGGCGCCACAGCCGATCGAAGACGACTTCGACATGCCGGACGCGGAGGCCGAATTCGCCGGGCCTGACGTCATCCCGCCTGACATCATCGCGCCAGCGCCGGCGATGGGAGAGCGCGGCCCCGAGGCGACGGCGGCCGCCGCACCGCGCGGCGAGCCGATGGCCGCACCCGCCGCTCCGGTCCGGCCGGTAACGTCGGCCGCGGCCTTGCCGCTGGTCGAGCCCGCACCTGAACCTACACAAGTTGGTGAAGCCGCTATCTCGATCGGCTCGGCCGTCATCGCCAGCGGCATCCTGAGCAAGCCGAACCGGCCCGCCAATGACCCGCTTGCGCCCATCCGGCGCATGAGCCAGGCGGAAAAGATCGCGTTCTTCTCCTGATCGATTTCCGCTGCAGTTGACGCCGTTTGCCGCGTTTATCTCGCGTTCATTTGCAAACCTGTTCCAGGGTGATTCACCTCACGCACCCCGCATGAACCCGGACGTAGCCTCGCCGCAACCAATCTCGCATCCGAGATTCGATTGGAGGAGACGTTATGTCCCGCTTGAAGTCCCTGTTGATGTATGCCGGCCTGATCGGAAGCCTGTTCGGCTTTTCGATGTCCGGCTGTTTTGCCCAAACCGCCCCCGAAGGCACCTCCGCGTCGTTGCTGCGCGGCCCCGAACAGCGCGTCGCGCTGGTGATCGGCAATGCGCATTACAAGAACGCGCCGGAGCTGGCCAACCCCGACAACGACGCCAACGCCATGGCGCAGTTCCTGAACAAGGCCGGTTTCGAGGTCACCTCGGCGATCGACCTGACGCAGAACGACATGATCCGCGTCGTGCAGGATTTTTCCTCCAAGGTCGCCGCGCGCGGCCCCAACACCGTGGCGATGGTCTATTACGCCGGCCACGGCGTGCAGCTCGCCGGCGAGAACTATCTGGTGCCTGTTGACGCCAACGTCTCCACCCCCAACGAGCTGACCGGCAACTCGCTTCGCCTGGTCGACCTGATGGCGACGCTGGAATCGATCCCGAGCCGGATGCGCATCGTCCTGCTCGACGCCTGCCGCAACAACCCGTTCCCCGGCGTCAACGACGCCGGCCGCGGCCTTGCCATCGTCGACGCGCCGAACGGCTCGATCGTCGGCTACTCGACCGCGCCGGGCACCGAAGCGCTCGACGGCGACGGCGACCACAGCCCGTACACCCAGGCGTTCCTGAAGCTGGCGAGCGAGCCGAACCTGCCGATCGAGCAGCTGTTCAAGCGCGTTCGCCTCGAGGTCAACAGCACCACCGCCGGCCGGCAGATTCCCTGGGAAAGCTCCTCGCTGACCTCGGACTTCTACTTCTTCGGCGATACTGCCGTGGCAGCAACCCGCGCGCCCAACCGCGGCCCGGTCGTGCAGACCGCCGCCAACCTGCCGAGCCGCTCCGTGCAGCAGGCCTATGACTTCGTGCTGTCGGAAGGCAACCCGCAATACTACGAGCAGTTCATCGCGATGTATCCGCATGACCCGCTCTGCGATCGCGTGCGCTGGCTGCTGCGCAACATCGCCGTGTCGATGGCCTGGCACAAGACGGTGCTCGCCAACTCGCCGTTCGCCTACAAGACCTTCTACGACAATTTCGGCGACACCCCGTATGCGAAGGTTGCGATGAACCTGCAGGCCCAGCCGAAGGTCGTGCCGCTGATGCAGGCCACCAGGCTGATCGTATCGCCGCAGCTTGCGCCCAGCCTGAAGCAGCCGGTCAATTTCGGCCTGCCGAAGGACGGCATCAAGATCGGCGAGACCATTGGCCAGAACAACGGCCAGAAGCCCGGCGGTCTTGGCATCAATCTGCCCGGCAAGCCGAATGACGGCAACAGCGCCAACAATGCCCCCACCAACACCGGCGTCAATGGCGGCAAGATCACCACCCTGCCCGTGAACAATGGCGGCAACACCGGCCCCACCAACACCGGTATCAACGGCGGCAGGATCACCACGCTGCCCGTCAACAACGGCAAGACCGATGCCTCCGACAGGAAGGTCGGCACCCTGCCCGTCGGCGGCAACAATGGCCCGGCCAACACCGGCATCAATGGCGGCAGGATCACCGCGCTGCCCATCAACAATGGCGGCCAGAGCGGCGCTTCGGACAGCAAGGTCGACGTGAAGACGAGCATGCCCGTCAACCGCGTCACCAGCGCGCCGGTTCGTCCGCAGCTCAACAACGGCCCGGTGATGAAGCTCAACAATCCGTCGCAGGGCGGCAAGTTCAACCAGGGTAACCCGCAGCCACGCAGCACGAGCTTCAACGGCAATGGCGGCGGCTCGCGCGTGGCGATGGGCGGCAACCCGATGCGCCGCGGCTTCTGATCGTTGCGCCATCAATAAAAGAGGGGCGGAGCAGCGATGCTCCGCCCCTCACTGTTTCCGGGATTGTCCCTTAAGCGACCAGCTTCGCGAACAGATCGGCATCGACGTTGCCGCCGGAGAGAACGATGACGACGTTCTTCCCCTTGGCTTCGATGCGCCCCGCCAGCAGCGCGGCAAGGCCGACGGCGCCGCCGGGCTCGACCACCAGCTTCAGCTCGCGATAGGCGAATGCCACCGCGGCGGCGACTTCGTCATCCGATGCCGAGACGCCGCGCGCCAGCAGCTTGCTGTTGATGGAGAAAGTGAGTTCGCCCGGCATCGCCGACATCAGCGCATCGCAGATGGTCCGCCCGGCCTGCGGGTGCGGCTCGCGGTGGCCGGCCTTGAGCGAGAGCGCGTGGTCGTCGTAGCCGTTCGGCTCGGCGACGATGACTTCCGCATTCGGGAAGCGCGATTTAACGGCGGTCGCAACGCCCGCGATCAGGCCGCCGCCGGAGGCCGGCGCCACCACGATGTCCGGCGTAAGCCCGCGCGCGGCCATGTCCTCGGCGATCTCGCGGCCGGCGGTGCCCTGCCCAGCGATCACGAACGGATCGTCATAGGGGCGCACCAGCGTGGCGCCGTGCTTGCTCGCGATATTGCCGGCGATCGCCTCGCGGTCTTCCTTGTCGCGGTCGTACAGCACGATCTCGGCGCCGTAGGACTTGGTGCGCTCGCGCTTGGAGAGCGGCGCGTCCGCCGGCATCACGATGGTCGCCTGCATATTGAGGATCTTGGCCGCCGCCGCCACGCCCTGGGCGTGGTTGCCGGACGAGAACGCCACCACGCCGCCGCCGCGATGGGCCTGCGGTATCGACGACAGCTTGTTGAAGGCGCCTCGGAACTTGAACGAGCCGGTCCGCTGCAGCATCTCCGGCTTCAGGAACACGTTCGTGCCGGCGCGCTCGTCGAGCACGGGAAAGGACAACAGCGGTGTGCGCACGGCGAACGGCGCGACCACCCTGGCTGCCGCCTCAATATCGGCAGCGCTGACGGGCAGGCTCGGTGATGTCTGGGTCATGCCCACTTCTAACGCCGCGCCCGCATGACGGGCAAGCCGGATTAGCGGGCAATCAGGCCGCGAAATGCGGGTCTTCTGTACCGAATTCGACCATTTCCGCGCCGGTATCGTCGAAGTGAACACGCCGGGCGTGCTCAATGAAGACGCGGGCCGATGCTTCCCAGGTATGGGTGGCCGCAAACTCGACGCAGGCCTCGCG
Source organism: Bradyrhizobium sp. (assembly GCA_035575905.1). Taxonomy (GTDB): domain Bacteria; phylum Pseudomonadota; class Alphaproteobacteria; order Rhizobiales; family Xanthobacteraceae; genus Bradyrhizobium. The sequence continues at coordinate 41,582 of DATLXL010000043.1, forward strand.
CGGGATGCCAAGGGCCTGCATGCACGCCGACTGCAGATCGTCGCTGAGCACGGCAACAGGTGCGGAACCGATGACGTCGCGCGGGCCCTTTACCGGAAACGCCGCAATCGGCAGGCCGCTGGCGAGCGCTTCGAGCAGCACGAGGCCGAACGTGTCGGTCTTGCTCGGAAACACGAACACATCGCAGGCCGCGTAGATGTCCGCGAGTTCCCGGCCATGGCGCGCGCCAAGGAAGATGGCTTGCGGATATTTGCGCTCGAGGCCCCGCCGCGCCGGACCGTCGCCGACGATCAGCTTGGTGCCGGGCAGATCGAGATCGAGGAAGGCTTCAAGATTCTTCTCTACCGCCACGCGCCCGACGCACAGAAACACCGGGCCCGGCAGGCAGATGTCGATGTCGCGCGGATGGAACAGCTTTGTGTCGACGCCGCGCGACCACAGCACCACGTTGCGGAAGCCGCGCAGGCGCAGTTCGCTGACCAGCTGAGGCGTTGCCGCCATCACGGCCTGGCTCGGCCGGTGGAAGGCGCGCAGCAGGCTCCACACCCACTTCTCGGGGATCGGCGAGCGCGCGGAAACATATTCGGCAAAGCGGGTATGAAAGCCCGATGTGAACGGCAGGCCATGCTTGCGGCAATAGCGGCGCACCATGAAGCCGATCGGGCCCTCGGTCGCGATGTGGATGCTGTCGGGCGCGGCGCGCCGGATCAGGTCGGCAATCGTCGAGGGCCCCGGCAGCGCGAGCCGCAGGTCGCGATAGCCCGGCATCGCGAAGGTGCGGAAGGATTGCGGGGTCAGGAACTCGATCTCGACGCCGAGCCCGCGGGCGGCCTCGGCCATCATCACAAGCGTGCGGACCACCCCGTTGACCTGGGGATGCCACGCATCGGTTGCGATGAGGATCTTCATCAGGCGGCGCGCGCAGCCACACGCGGTACCGGCGCCGCGCGGCGCACCGGATCGGTCCAGGTGATGATTTCGAAACGGCCGTCCTCGTGCTCGACCAGCGCGGTGCAGCTCTCCACCCAGTCGCCGCAATTCATGTAGCGGATGCCGTGCTCGTCATGGATGGTGGCGTAGTGGATGTGGCCGCAGATCACGCCGTCGCAGTCGTGACGCTTGGCTTCGCCGGCGAGCGTGGATTCGAATGCGCCGATGTAATTCACCGCCTTCTTCACCTTCAGCTTCGCCCATTGCGACAGCGACCAGTAAGGCACGCCGAACATGCGACGGAAGAAGTTGACGAAGCGGTTCATCTGGATCGCGAAGTCGTAGGCCTTGTCGCCGAGATGGGCGAGCCATCGCGCGTTCTGCACCACGAGATCGAAGATATCGCCGTGGATGATGAGGTAGCGCTTGCCATCGACGCCGGTGTGGATCGTGTTCTCCACCACGTCGATGCCGCCGAAATGCGTGCCGTAATACTTGCGCAGGAATTCGTCGTGGTTGCCGGGCACGTAGATGATCTTGGCGCCCTTGCGCGCCTTGCGCAGCATCTTCTGCACGAAGTCGTTGTGCGATTGCGGCCAGTACCAGTTCGACTGCAGCGCCCAGCCGTCGACGATATCGCCGACCAGATAGATGGTGTCGGCGTCGTGGCTGCGGAGGAAATCCAGCAAGCGGTCGGCTTGCGAACCGCGCGCTCCGAGATGGACATCGGAGATGAACAAAGTGCGGAAACGCCGCTCGGGGGTCTCTTCAGTGAAGGAGTCACTTCCCATGCAAATGGCCCTAACAGTTGCGCATGACAGGTCGATGACGGCCGGGCACTAACCCCTTTTGAAGCATGGTCTTTCCGGACTTTCCCGGACCCCGCCCCGCTCAATCAGAATCAGTCGCACGTCCCCTGAAATCGCCGAATAACAGCGCCATGCGACAATCTGGCGACATTGGAATCCCCGCCTGCGGAAAGGCGGGGGAGTACCGTCAAAAAATGAATGGTTAAGGCCGCAAGGCTCCCACCATCGCGGGGCGGCGCTCAATAAAAGCGGTGAAAATGATGCACCGGTCCATGGCCATGGCCGACCGCAAAGCGATCAGCCGCGGCAATCGCCGCGCTGATCCACGCCTTGGCGCCGCGCACGGCGGTATCCATGTCCTCGCCCTTCGCAAGACCGGCTGCGATGGCCGACGACAGCGAACAACCGGTGCCATGCGTGTGCGGGGTCGCGATGCGCGGCGCCGCGAGCGGGATCGTCGCGGCAGCCGTGACGAAATAGTCGACGCTTTCGGCGCCCTGCCCGTGGCCACCCTTGATCAGCACCGCACGCGGACCGAGCGCAAGCAATCGCTTGCCCTGCTCCGCGACCGCGCTTTCGGTCGTCGCCACCGCTGCGTCGAGCAGCGCCGCCGCCTCCGGCAAATTGGGCGTGATCAACGATGCCTGCGGGATGAGTTCTGTGCGCAGCGCATCGACCGCATCCGCTTTCAGGAGACGGTCGCCCGAGGTCGCGACCATCACCGGATCGAGCACGACGTGCTTCGGCTGCCACTTTGCAAGGCCCGCTGCGATCGCGCCGATCACCGAAAGCTCCGCCACCATGCCGATCTTCACCGCGCCGATGGCAAGATCGGAGAAGACGGCATCGATCTCGGCGGTTACGAAATCCGCCGGCACCTGGTGGATGCCGCTCACGCCTTGCGTGTTCTGTGCGGTCAGCGCCGTGATCACGGACGCGCCGTAGACGCCGAGCGCCGCAAACGTCTTCAGATCGGCCTGGATACCGGCGCCGCCGGAGGAATCCGAGCCGGCAATGGTGAGCGCGATCGGCGTGGTCATTGCCGGACTTGCGCCGATGGTGGAAACGAGGCCGGGAAAACTGCCATGGACCTGTCCTAACGCGGCGGGTCATGGCCAGCAAGCTGGCTTGCATTGCCGGTCCGGATTTGGCCTATTGGCCGGGCCGCCCAACCGGCCTGCCCTCGGAGACCTCGGCGATGGTGCCCTTTTTCGTCCAGATCAAATGCAAGCTCGGCCAATCCTACAGGGTGGCCAATGCGCTGGCCGAAGCCGAGATCGCATCCGAAATCTATTCCACCGCAGGCCATTACGACCTGCTGGTGAAGTTCTACGTCGACAAGGACACGGACATCGGCCACTTCGTCAACGAAAAGGTGCAGGTCATCCCGGGCATCCAGGACACGCACACCATCATCACGTTCAAGGCGTTCGGCTCCTCCTGAAGACCTTCATCCGGCCGGGTTTAGATTCGATTCAAGTTTTCCATGCATCCTGTCGGAGTTTGGCTGGGGGCCAGGCGCCGTTGCCGCGTTTTGCGCGGACGAGCGATGCTCCAGGAAGCCAACATGTCCCATTTTGGATCACCCTTCACGAGACCGACCGCTGCGCGCCCAAGGCCCGGCGTGTTGGTCGCAGCCGCCATCGCCACCGCGCTGGCCGGCTGCGCGCGCCAGCAGCAGCACGAGGCACAGGCGGTACCGCCGCAGCGGCCCCATCCAGCCTATTGCAGACCCAGCCCGGCGCCGGATTGCGCGTTCAAGGGCGCCAGGCTCAACACGGTGGATCCAGCGGAATTCGCCCGGCTCAAGCACGCTTACGAGCGGCGGTGCGTCCGGCGTGCCGAGAAAGCCGAGCGCGAGCGCATGCATGAGCTGCATGACGCCGGCCTGTGCGGGGACAGGCCCGCTCCGACCCTGGCCACCAGCCGGTAGTACTTGACTTAAATGCACCCCGTATACGGCACGCTTTTGCCATATGTCGATCATGGGGAAGCCCCGAAGTTTTCCGTTATCTAACGGGGAGTCGTCGACAGAAGCCGTGCGGCCATGGGCTTCTGAGTGGGGAATTAGTTGCGAGTACCGCCATGGGGACGCTCTACGATCTGCTTGAAGCCCTTCCGAACGATGATGCGGAAGCTTTGAGGGTCGCTTTTCGGAAGGCCGCGAAAGCGACCCATCCCGACACCAATCCGGGCAATCCGGACGCCGCCATGCGATTCCGGCAACTGGTTCGCGCGCACAACATCCTGAGCGACACCGATCAGCGGGCGACCTATGATCAGTTGCTGGCGATCGCGACGCGACCGCCGCCGCCGCCGGTCGTGGCGTCGCCGCGCGTTGCGGTCTACGAGAAGATTCACCGTGGCGCCACCAACACGATGGCCGCCACCTTCATCGCAGCCGGACTGATCGGTGGCTACGTCGCCTTCGTTCACGTCTCCAAGACGTCGGCGATGACGGAAGCGACCGTCAAGACCGCCGAGACCTCGCCCGCGGTCGTCCAGGTCCAGCCGCCGCCGGCCGTCGTTCGCGAGATCCCGGTGGAGAAACCCGAGAGCGTCGCCATCATCAGTGAGCCCAATGCGACAGGATCGATCGCAGTCGCTGCGAATGCGATCAATCCGCCGCTGGCTGTCATTGCGCTGCCTGCGCTGACGCCGACGCCGGTGCCGGCACCCGCCGATGCCAAAACGCTGCGCGAGCGCGGCATCTACGCCTATCGCGGCGGCGATCTCAGCGCGGCGCTGGCGCATTTCAACCTGGCGATCGCGCAGGATCCCGGTTTCGCTGCAGCCTATATCGATCGCGGCATCGTGTTCTACCGCATGCGCAACTTCGACCGCGCCTTTGCCGACATGGCGCAAGCCAAGCGTCTCTCCAAGCCGGGCAAGCCGAAATCCGTCGCGCACATCCCGGAGAGACCGCCGGCACCGGTCAGCGTCGGCCGCGGCCCCGTACGCTGGCGCATGACGGCGGCCGTCACGCCTTAGGCGCTGCCCGCACTATTTGCGTTTCGGCCGCGGCGGGCCTTCGACCGGCGGCAACGACTTCAGATATTCCGCCATGGCTTGCCGATCTTCCGGCGACAGCTGCGACGTGTTCCCGATGACGCGCCCCATCGAGCCAGCGGCCTTGTCACCTTCAGGCAATTCGCCGGTCTGGAGAAAATAGGCGATATCCTTCACGCTCCACTCGGCAAGACTGCCCTTCTGCGTGATGTTCGGCACCCAGCCCTCGCCTTCCGGATTCGGTCCCCCGGCAAAGCGCTGCGCCGCGATGAGGCCGCCGAGAAAATTCCGCGGGCTGTGGCATTCCGCGCAATGGCCGAACCCATTCACGAGGTAGGCACCGCGATTCCATACCGCAGAATGGCCAGCCTCGGGCGCGAACGGCTTGCCATCGAGGAACAGCAACTTCCATACTCCGACCGCGCGTCGGATGTTGAATGGAAAAGGCAGATCATGGTCACGCACACGGCCGGACACCGCCGCCAGCGTCCTTAAATAGGCGAAGAGATCGCGAACATCCTCGACGTTCGCACGCTGGTACGACGCATACGGAAAGGCAGGGTAATAGTGCGTCCCGTCGGGCGAGGTCCCCTTCATCACGGCCGTGACGAAATCCGCCTCGCTCCATCGCCCGATGCCGTCTTTTGGATCGGGAGAAATGTTCGGCGCGTAAAAAGTGCCGAAGGGCGATGGGAGTGCCAACCCGCCGCCGAGCTTGGTGCGATCGGGCTGGTCCGGCACCGCATGGCAAGAAGAGCATCCGCCGGCGTTGAATATTGTCCGTCCGTTGGCGACATTCGGCCGATAGGCCGGCAGCGCCATCGCGTCTATCTTCTGCGGCATGGTCAGCCACCAGGCCACGCCCAAACCACCCGCAACGATCAGAATGAGGCCAACGACAATACGCTTCAGCATGACCAGTCCGCCAGAGGAACCGCACTGCGCACAATATGGCGATGTTTTCCGGAACGCGCTCGTTGGAAATTATTCAGGCGGGAACCAGAATTCGGGAATAAAAATCGGCGGACGCCTTGCCGAGCACAGACACCATCATTTGATGCAGGCTCGAAGAAGCCGACATATAGGCTGAAACGAAACAGGCGGACGCATTACCTGCATCCGCCCATCTTGTTTCGAAGACGCAGGCCGGCTGCGAGCTACTTCAGCTTGACGCGGTAGGTGTCGTGACAGCCGTCGCACTTCGCCTGGACGGCGTCGAAGGCCACCTTCAGGCTGGCGGCATCGGTAAAGTTGGCATCCGCAATCGCCTTGGTTACCGGCGGCACCTTGGCGTCGAAGTCAGCCTTGTTCTGCCAGATCTTCTGCGAGGATCCGAACGTTGCGTTCGCCACATCTTCCTTCGGATTGGTGGCGAAGACGTCGGGTATCTTGGCGACGTCGTCGGCGAGCGCCTTCAGCGCCGCATCGGCCGCCGCCTTGTCGAACGGCGTATCGCCCTTCACCATTTTGCCGAGGACGCCGTACATGCTCCTCGCCTGCGCCCTCATCAGGCCCTGCTGCTTAACGGCAACTTCCTGCTGCGCCAGGACCGCGGATACGCCCGCCGTCAGGAATGCGGCAGCCACCAAAACACGTTTCATCAAGGCATCTCTCCCTAGCTCGCGAGGGCCCGCGCCGGCCGCAGGCCATTCCTTGTCACGAACCCCTGAGAATTAGATTCATTCCTGGAGGGGGCAGGTCAAGTCTTTATGACCGGCGCTGCGCCTCGCGAATGGCGATCCAGACCCGCTCGGCGGTGGCGGGCATGTCGATGTGGTCGATGCCGTATTCCCGGTGCAAACCCTCGATGATCGCGTTGACGATCGCCGGGCACGAGCCGATCGCGCCGGCTTCGCCCGCGCCCTTCACGCCCAGCGGGTTGGTCGTGCAGGGCACGTTGTTGGTCTCGAACACGAAGGACGGCCCGTCGGCGGCGCGCGGCATCGCGTAGTCCATGAACGTGCCGGTGACGAGCTGGCCGTCCTTGTCGCTGTAGACCGCCTGCTCCATCAGCGCCTGCCCGATGCCCTGCATGGCGCCGCCATGAACCTGGCCGGCCAGCATCAGCGGGTTGAGCGTCACGCCGAAATCGTCGACGATGACATAGTTGACGATCCTGATGATGCCGGTAGCCGGATCGATCTCGACTTCGGCAAGGTGCGTGCCGTTCGGATAGGTGCCGTCGGCCTGCGCGAAGGTCGCGCTCGCATTCAGCTTCGACGGATCGGTGCCGGGGCGCTTGGCCAGATCGGCGAAGCTGACGGCGCGGTCGGTGCCGGCAACGCGTACGGTGCCGCCATCGATCTCGAGGTCGCCGATGCCGGCTTCCAGCGCCTGCGCCGCAATCTCCTTCAGCTTGTTGCCGAGCTCGTGGGTCGCGCGCTGCACGCTGACGCCGCCGGTCGGGATCGAGGCCGAGCCACCGGTGCCGAGTCCCGTCGCGATCTTGTCGGTGTCGCCTTGCAGGACGTGCACGCGCTCCGGCGGAACGCCGAACTGCTCGGCGACGAGCTGCGCATAGGCGGTCTGGTGTCCCTGCCCGCTCGACTGCGTGCCGATCAGGATGCTGATGTCGCCGTTCGGATCGAGCGCGACGTTGGCGGTCTCCTCGCCCATGGTGCCGCAGACTTCGACATAGCTCGCCAGCCCGATGCCGCGCACGAGGCCGAGCTTCTTCGCCGCCTTGGCGCGCTTGGGAAAATCCTTCCAGCCCGCAATTTCCATCGCGCGCTTCATGTGCGCGGTGAAGTCGCCGGAGTCGTACACCTTGCCTGTCGCGGTGGTGTACGGCATGGCCTTGGGCGGGATGAAATTCTTGCGCCGGATCGCATCCGGCGTCATGCCGAGCTTTCGCGCCGCGGCGTCGACCAGGCGCTCGACCACATAGGCGGCCTCGGGCCGCCCGGCGCCGCGATAGGCGTCGACCGGCACGGTGTTGGTGAACACGGTGCGGACGCGGCAATGGAAGGCCTGGATGTCATAGAGGCCCGGCAGCATGCCGGCGCCGCCATGCGGGATGTAGGGACCGAAGGTCGACAGATAGGCGCCCATGTCGCCCATCAGGTCGACGTCCATGCCGAGGAATTTGCCGTCCCCGGCCAGCGCCATGCGCGCGACGGTGACGTTGTCGCGGCCCTGCGCGTCGCCCATGAAATGATCGGCGCGGTCGGCGGTCCACTTGATGGTCTTCTTCAGCTTGCGCGCGGCCACCGCCATCAGCGCATATTCCCGGTACGGAAACAGTTTTGTGCCGAAACCGCCGCCGACATCGGGGCAGATCACCCGCATCTTCTCGACCGGCATCTTCAGCACGTTCTGGCACAGGATGTCGCGCAGGCGGTGGCTGCCCTGGCTGCCGACCGTGAGCGTCAGGTGATCGCGCTTGGCGTCGTATTCGCAGACCGCGGCACGCGTCTCCATGAAGTTGGTGACGACGCGCGGATTGACGATTTTGATTTCGGCAACGGCATCCGCCTTGGCGAACGCAGCGTCCGCAGCCCTCTTGTCGCCGATCGAGACGTCGAACAGCACGTTGCCGGGCTTGTCGGGCCAGACCTGCGGGGCGTCCTTCTTGATCGCATTGGCGAGGCCGGCGACGGCCGGCAGCGGCGTCCAGTTGATCTCGATGGCCTCGATCGCGTCGCGGGCGTGATCCACCGCGTCGGCCACGATGAAGGCCACGGCATCGCCGACATGGCGCACTTCGTCTTTGGTGAGGATCGGGTATGGCGGGCCGGTGAACGGGTTGTCTTCCAGGTTGAACAGGCACGGCAGGTCGCCGAGATCCTTGACCTCTTCGGCGGTCAGGATCAGCGCCACGCCCGGCAGGCTGCGGGCCTTGGAGACGTTCATGGTGTATTTGGCGTGCGCATGCGGCGAGCGCAGCATCAGGGCATGCAGCGCCGGCTGCGGGGCGACGTCGTCGGTGTAGCGGCCCTTGCCGCGGATCAGCGCGTCGTCTTCCTTGCGGCGGACGCTCTGTCCAACGCCGAATTTGATGGGAGCAGCCATCTCGTCTCCGATTGCAGGTGAGAGTCTGCCCCTATATTGCAGCGGTTCGCCGGGCGGCGCAAACCGCGCCCGGGGACCGGCTCCACCGCATTGCAGCGTGAACCGGACAACAAAAAGCCCCGGACGAGGCCGGGGCTTTTCACGGTCGGGAGCCAGACCGTTTGGAAAAGGATCAATACTTCGCAACCACCGGCTGATTGAAATGGTAGTTGATGCCGACGCGGCCGATGTGGTCGGTGAAATCAGACGAGGTGCGAACACCGAAGGGAATGCCGAGCCCCGCCAGCGAGTAGGTGTTGTTGGTGGTGCCGAGGTCCATGTAGAGGTACTCGACCTTGGCGCTCCAGTTACGCGCAAACATCCACTCGGCGCCGACGCCCACCGTCCAGCCGACGCGGGTATCGCTACCCGTGGCACCGAAAGCCACCGCAGCGCCGTTGCCGGCGTAGTTGACGATCGCGGCGGAACTCTTGATCGAACCGTAAGCGAGACCACCGGTGACATAGAGCAGGGTCTGCGGGTTGGCGAGGAAGCCGCCGCGCAGGCGCACCGTGCCGAACCACTCGAGGTGCTGATCGAAGGCCAGAGCGCTGCCCGTCACACCGGCCGGCACGAAGGTCAGCAAGGGAAGACAGGCGCCGGGAACAACAGCACTGGTCGCGGCGCAGACGCCGCGGGCGCCGCCCTTCTCGTCCGACCACTGCAGGTCGCCTTCGATGCCGCCGACGAAGCCGCCGGACTGCCAGTTGTAACCGGCCTGGCCACCGGCGATGGCGCCGTTCATGTCGAACTTGCCACTGGTGATCGAGCCGGCCGGCGGCACGATCGTCGCGCCGGTTGCCGTGTTGTAGTAGGTCCAGTCAGTTTCCGAACGGCCCCAGCTGTAGCCGGCGTTGCCGCCGATATAGAAGCCGGTCCATGTCCAGACCGGGACCACGGGGGGCGGAGCCTTGAGGGGCATATCCGCCGCGAGCGCCGAAGAGGCCGCAATGCCGGCGAAGGCTGCCGCCGCCAGAAATTTCACTGCCAAAGTCTTCATTGAGGTCGTCCCCACTGCTGCCCGAGCTAGATTCCCTGCGCCGAGCATAACCCGGAACATGTGACATCGAACCGTCGCTGCGCAGCCGTTGATCACTTTGCACGCGGATGTTGCACCAGGGCATCACTGCGGCACGCCGCCGCATCGAGCCAGATAACCTGTTGAATTTGTATGGTTTTTCAGCGCACCAGCGAGATCAACCAGCGCCGGCCGAACAGGGCAAGGATAGAAGCTGCGTAGACGACCATGCCTGCGACAACCAGGAGCCCCAGAGTCGCCTCGTCGCGGAAGGCGCCGATCCGCAAGAATTCGACGGCGAGCCGCGCGGCGAGCCACAGCGCCGCGCCAAGGATCGCCCCGGCCACGACGAATTTGGCGAACGACTGCAGCAGCACCCGGTCCAGCGCGAGATAGCCGGCACGGACGGCAAAGCCGATCACGAGCAGCAAATTGATCCAGGCGCCGACCGCGGTCGCGAGCGCCAGGCCAATCTGCGCCAGCGAGCCGACCAGCGCGATTTTCAGCGCGACATTGACGGCGACGCCGGTCAGCGCGGCCTTTACCGGCGTGGCCGTATCCTTGCGGGCGTAGAAGGTGGCAACCGCGCTCCTGATCAGCACGAACGGGACGAGCCCGATGGCGTAGGCGGCAAGCGTCGCGCCGGCCGCAGCCGCATCCCCCTTGGTGAAGGCGCCGCGGGCGAACATCGCCCGCATGATGACGTCGGGAACGGTAATGAAGGCGGCGACGAACGGCACCGACATGAGAAGCGTGAGATCGAAGGCGCGGCGCTGCGAGACTGCCGCGCCGTCGAAGTCGCCCGCGGTCAGCCGCCGCGACATTTCCGGCAGCAGCACGGTGCCGATCGCAATGCCGATCACGCCGATCGGCAGCTGGTTGAGGCGGTCGGCGTAATACAGCGCAGACAGCGCGCCGGCCGCCAGGAACGTTGCGATGATGGTGTCGGCGAACAGCGCGACCTGCGTGCCCATCGAGCCGATGGTGGCCGGCCCGAGCGCGCGGAAAAAGGCGCGCACGTCCTCGTCCAGCTTCGGCCAGGCAAAACGAGGCAGGATACCGCTGCGCCACGCGTCGGCGCCGAGCAGCAGGAATTCGAGGATGCCGGCGATCAAGACGCCCCAGGCCGCCGCATAGCCCGGCCCGGGGAAGAACGCTGCCAGCGCCAGCGTCACCATCATGGAGAGGTTGAGGAAGATCGGTGCAGCGGCCGCGCTGGCAAAACGCTGCATCACGTTGAGCATGCCGCCATAGAGCGTCACCAGCGTGACCAGCAGCAGATAGGGAAAGGTGATCCGCGTCAGCTCGATGGCGAGCCGGCCGCGCTCGGGGTCCTTGGAGAATCCGGGCGCGAGGATCGCAATCACGTCCGGCATGAACAGCCACGCCGCGACGAGCAGGATCACCTGTGCTGCAAACAGCAAGGTGAAGATGCGGTCGGCGAAGATTTTTGCACCCGCCTCGTTCTGGCCGTGGACATGCGCATAGGCCGGCACGAAGGCGGCATTGAAGGCGCCCTCGGCGAAGATGGCCCGAAAATGGTTGGGCAGCCGAAGCGCGACGAAGAACGCATCCGCCACGGGGCCTGCGCCGAGGATCGCCGCGAGCATGATGTCGCGCGCGAATCCGGTCAGCCGGGAGAGCAGCGTGTAGCCGCCGACGGTGAAAATACGTCCGAGCATTCGCCGCCTCTACAGCAAATCGGCCCTGAATGCATCCGAGCCGAGCTGCGAATCTCGTCTTGACGCGCTTTCCTTTCGCGAACAGGTCGCCACTTCGCTTCGAGACGCTTGGCGAGCAGCGCCGCGAAACGGCCCTAAAGCGCGCTGCGCACGGCAGCGATGACGCGCTCCTGCGCCGGCTCGTCGAGATAGGCATGCATCGGCAGGCTGATGACGTCGGACGAGAGCTGCTCGCTCACCGGCAGGCCGCCGTCCGCGACCGGGAAGTCGCGATAGGCGGTCTGCTGATGCAGCGACTTCGGATAGTAGATCCCGGTTGGAATGCCCTTGGCTCGCAGCTCAGCGGCAAAGCCGTCGCGATCGACGCCCTTCGGCAGGCGGATGGTGTACTGCGCCCATACCGAGGTGGAGCTGGCGGCAAGCCGCGGCACGGTCACGACATTGCCGAGGCTGCGCGTATAGCGCGCCGCCACCGCATTGCGCGCCGCGATCTCGTCGTCGAAGATCTTCAGCTTCTCGAGCAGCACCGCCGCCTGAATCGTGTCGAGCCGCGCAGTGAGACCGATGCGGACGTTGTCGTACTTGTCGGAGCCCTGTCCGTGCACGCGGATGCTGCGCAGCTTGACAGCGAGATCGTCGTCGTCGGTGAAGATGGCGCCGCCGTCGCCGTAGCAGCCGAGCGGCTTGGCCGGGAAAAAGCTGGTCGCGGTGGCGAGCCCGTGGGTGCCGAGGCAGCGGCCGTTGTAGCGCGCGCCAAAGCTTTGCGCCGCGTCGTCAAGGACGAAGAGCCCTTCTTCCGCCGCGATTGCGCCGATCGCATCGTGATCGGCGCTTTGCCCGAACAGGTCAACCGGAATGACCGCGACGGGGTTCAGGCCAAGCCGGCGCGCGATAGCGATTCCGCGCTTCAGCGAATTGACGTTCATGTTGAACGTCGTCTCGTCGACGTCGACAAAGACGGGTGTCGCACCGACAAGCGCCACGACCTCGCCGGTCGCGCAAAATGTAAAAGTCGGGCAGAGCACGGCATCCCCCGGTCCGACGTTCTTTGCCATCAGCACCATCAACAGCGCATCGGTGCCGCTTGCACAGGCAACCACGTGCTTTGCGCCGGAGTATTTTGCCAGCGCAGTCTCGAGCGCGGTGACCTCCGGGCCGTTGATGAACTGGCAGTGCGACAGCACGCGCCCCACGGCCTCGTCCACCGCCTTGCCGAGCCGCGCTCGCTGGGAGGCGACATCGATGAAGGGGACGGCTTCGACAGACATGTGCTGGTTCATGATCGCTGGATTTCCAGGTTTGAAGGATCAGCCGACGACGCGGCGCGGGCCATTGCGCGGGGCGGACGCCGCGGGCTTGGCGGGCAGCTCGAGGCAGCGGATCGCGATCTCGAGGCTAGCGACACCCTCCTCGCCCGTCACGGCCGGCGCGCCGCCGCCACGCACGGCCTTGAGGAAGGCGATCAGTTCGGCGCGCAGCGGCTCGTCATGGCCGACCGGCAGATGCCGCATCGAGTAGGAGCCGTCCGGCTTGAAGCCGAAGCATTCGGTAACCTGGCGGGTGAGCAGATCGCCCATGATGTATTTGTTGCGCGTCGCTACCGTCACGTTGCGCGCCTTGAACGGGGTCAGCCAGTTGGTGTTGATGTGCGCGAGCACGCCGGAGGCGGTGCGGAACTGCAGGAGCGCAATGTCCTCGCGCTCGGCCACGGCGCTGGAAAGCTGCGGCTGCACCTCAACGATATCGGACTCGGTGAACCAGCGGATCAGGTCGATGTCGTGCACGGCGAGGTCAATGACCACGCCGACATTGGACATGCGCGGCGGGAACGGACCGACGCGGGTGATGGCGATCGAGAGAATGTCCTCGCCCGCCAACGCCTGCTTGACGGCGGCGACCGCCGGATTGAAGCGCTCGACATGGCCGACCATCAAGGTGACGCCGGCGCGCGCCGCCGCGGTGACGATCTCGCGTCCCTCCTCCACCGTGGAGGCAACCGGCTTCTCGACCAAAATGTGGATCTTGCGCGCGATACAGGCCAGCGCGATCTCGTGATGCAGATGCGTCGGCGCCGCGATGGTCAAGGCGTCGACGCCCTCGGCGAGCAACTGCTCCAGGGTCTCGAAGGCGCGGCAGCCGGCGTGCTCGGTCGCCCTTACCCGGTGCTCGGGCAAGGGATCGACGATCCCGACCATGGTGGTGTTCGGCAGGCCCCCGAGGACGCGCGCGTGATTCGTACCCATCACGCCCGCGCCGATCACGCCGACTCGCATCCAATTCCCCTCAATCAAACGGCGCAAGCTATTCCATAAGCTCGCGAATTCCCCACGAAGACGACGAAGCGCGCCGCATTCCCTTCAGCGGATTAGCAGGCCAGTCGGGGCTCCGGAAGACACAATTTGCTGCACTTGGTTACGGGTTAGCTGACCTCAACCAGGGCGCCATCGCGAAGCGCGTATTTTGTCTTCGTGCGGGGGCAAACGAGATCGTCATTCAGGCGCTCGCCCGCACGGCTCATCCAGCCGATCCGCCGCGCCGGATTTCCGACCATCAAGGCGAAGTCGGGTGCATCCCTGGTCACGACGGCCCCGGCGCCGACGAAGCTGAACCTGCCCAGCGAATGACCGCACAGGATGGTCGCGTTCGCGCCGATCGAAGCGCCGAGCCCGACCGGTGTCTTGCGAAACTCGTCCTTGCGCGAAACATTTGCTCGGGGGTTACGCACGTTCGTAAAAACACAGCTCGGACCGCAAAATACGTCGTCCGCCAGATCGACGCCATCATAGATCGCGACGTTGTTCTGGATCTTGCAGCCATTGCCGACGCGGACGTTCGGCCCGATCATGACGTTCTGGCCGATCGAGCAGTTCTCGCCAATGACGGTGTTGGGGAGGATATGGCAAAAGTGCCAGATCCTGGTGCCGCGCCCGACCACAGCGCCATCATCCACGAAACTCGAAACGTGGATCAGCGCGCCGGGAAACCGCGGGTCTTCCCTCATCTCACTCACGAGCGATTGGCCCTGATCGCGAATGGATGCACGCCATTGGCACTCCTGATCGGCAGACGGCGAAATGTCGATACGATGTCGATCGACGTTCGCACGTTGTCAAGCCCGAAACCGCGTCCCGCCAGGATCTCCTCGTAGCTACGGGTGTGCAAATCGGTAAACCCTTCCGAAAATTCTATCTCCTCGCCGTCGACCTTGATCGAGCGAAAGGTGGTCTTCTTCCCCCGAACGTTCTCGGGCAGATCGCCGCGGTCGATGGAGAGGAACCAGCTGACATCGGCACGCTCGCACTCGAGCGAACCGGCGGCCCGCTCCGGCTCACGAAGATGAGCTTCGTTGCGGCTGACCGCGCCGAACACAAAGCCCAGCATGTCAAAGAAGTGGACGCCGATATTGGTCGCGACCCCTCCCGACTTGCCGTCCTCGCCCTTCCAGGAAGCGTGATACCAGCGGCCGCGCGAGGCGATATAGGTGAGCTCGACCTTGTGCCGCTTGTTACTGTTTGCGTACCGCTCGCGCAGCGCGACGATCGCCGGATGCAGTCGCAGCTGCAGGATGGTGGAAATTCTACGACCGGTATCGTGTTCAATTCGCGCCAGACCGTCGATATCAGAGGGATCGAGCACCAGCGGCTTTTCGCAAATGGCGTCCGCGCCGCCGCGCATGGCGAACCTGCAATGCGCATCGTGGAGATAATTGGGTGAGCAGATCGCGACGAAATCGACCCCCTGGCCGGAGCGCCGGGCCTCATCGATGTAGCGGTCGAACTGCTCGAACTCGGTAAAAAAATGCGCGTCCGGGAAATGGCTGTCGATGATGCCGACCGAGTCGTTCGGATCATAGGCGACCAGGAGATTGCCGCCGGTTTCCGCGATCGCGCGCATGTGCCGCGGCGCGATATAACCGGCAGCGCCGATCAGGGCATACGATCTCAAGGCCGCCTCCAGTTTCTCTGCATTGAAAGCATCCCGCATGCCGCGCAAGACAGCGAGATTCTCTAGCCCGCACCGGCAATTGCGGTCAACCTTCAACCCTTCAGGGCATCCCCCGCGCCTGCGCCGAGCGCGGTTGCGACGATGATCTTGAGATCGCCGATGAAGCTGCGCGTGTGCATGTAGCGGCTGTCGGCCTCCGCAAGTTTCTCCGGCGTCGACATGTCGATCGCCGCAAGCTGCGCGATGCCGGTGATGCCGGGCCGGATGGCGAACACGTTGCGCGCGCGGCGCGCGGCAATGACCTCGGCCTGATTGGGCAGGCACGGTCGCGGACCGACCAGGCTCATGTCGCCGCGCAATACGTTGAACAATTGCGGCAGCTCGTCGAGCTTGAGCGAGCGCAGCCGCTTGCCGATCGGGGTGACCCAGCCCGCGGCCACTTCATGAGATCCCGCGACCGGCGCGCCGTGCGCCATGGTGCGGAACTTGTAGCAGTCGAACGGCCTTTCGCACCTGCCGACCCGCGCCTGCACGAACAGCGCGCCACCCGGCGACGACCGTGACACGAGAAAGCCGATGAACAGCATCCCGGGCATCAGCAGGACCAGTCCCAGTGCCGCAACCACGAAGTCGAACGCTCTTTTCATCAATCTGGCTGGCTCGGACGGCCATCGCAATCGCGCCCCTGCGGCGCCTCGCCCCGAGCCGCCTAGGCCGATCTCGCTACCGGGTCAAGCGCGAGTTCGGCCCGTTGAAAAGACTGGGCTGTCTTCCGCAGCCCCTCGTCGACGCTGACGGGCGCTTTCCAGCCAAGAACCTCGCGGGTCCGGCTGCAGTCGACCTGCAGGAAATCGATCAGGCGACTGGCGACGTCGCGCCGGCCCAGCACGGCCGCGCCGACCCTCAGGAAGGTACTCGGCACAGGCACGATCAGGCACTGTCGGCCGAGCGCCCGTGCCAGGCGCCGAAACAGCTCGGTCGTGGACATGTCCTCGCCATCGCTCACCACGAATACCTCGCCGGCGGCCTTGGGATGGTGGGCTGCCACCATGATCAGATCGACGAGATTGCCGACATAAACGAAGGACCGCTTGTTGTTGACCGCACCGAGCGGCAGCGGGATGCCGCGGTCGACCCATTGCATCATGGTTTCGAAATTCGCCTTCACGCCGGCGCCGTAAACCAGCGGCGGCCGAATCACCGTCACCTCAAGACCGGTCTCGCGCGTGATCGAGAACAGTCCCAGTTCGGAGGCCAGCTTCGCCTGTGCATAGGGATTTTGCGGATTGGGCTGGTCCGCGGCGGTGAAGGGGCGGTCGGGCGCCGTCGCCTCGCCGTTGACCTTGATCGAGGATATGAACACGAAGCGCTTGACGCCGGCGCGCGCCGCCTGGCGTGCCAGATTGAGCGTCGCATCGACATTGCTCGACTGGATCTGGGCTTCGAGAAGCGGAGCCGCCTGCTGTGTGACGTGGGCACGAGCGGCCAGATGAACGACGATATCGACGCCTTCCAGCGCCGCGGTCCAATCCGTCTGCCCATCGATATCGGGAACGACAAAATTGGGCACGACAAAGCTGTTTTGCGCGCGGCGACGGGTTACCGCTCGGTAGGGCGTTCTCCGCCAAGCCAATTCGGATACCAACGATTTTCCGACGAAGCCGCCAGCGCCCGTGATCAGTATCATCTCTGTTCGCCGCGGAGATTGGCAATCATGCTAACGAACACGCAAGCCTCCCCGGAAGCTGGCCCAAAATTCCCGCCGGCGTCGGCAACCTGCGTTAAGGCGTCAGCCGTCGCCGTGCAGTTCCAAGGTTATTGGACTAACCGCAACCACTGGCTTGAGCAACCCCCGAACGCATTTAACTACACAGCTGCGAAATCGACAAGCAATACGTTGCTTCCAACCAGCGTCACGAATCATTCACGCAAGAACCGGCAGGCCCGCAGTTTCCAGCGTTACTGACGGCGGTAGTCGTCCTCGATGCGGATGATGTCGTCCTCGCCGAAATAGCTGCCGGTCTGAACTTCGATCAGTTCGAGCTGGATCTTGCCGGGATTTTCCAGCCGGTGCACCGCACCGATCGGAATGTAGATCGACTCGTTCTCGTGCACGGTCTTGACCAGTTCGTTGACGGTCACCTGCGCGGTTCCACGCACCACGATCCAGTGCTCGGCGCGATGGTGATGCTTCTGCAGCGACAGGCGCCCGCCCGGCTTGACGATGATTCGCTTGACCTGATGACGCTCGCCATTGTCGACCGACTGATAGGAGCCCCAGGGGCGATGCACCCTGATGTGGTCCTCGGTCACCTGCGGCGCGACGGTCTTCAGTTTCGTCACGAGGCGCTTCAAGCCGTTGGCGTCCTTCTGGCGCGACACCAGCACCGCATCCTGCGTTGCAACCACCACGAGATCGTCGACGCCTTCGAGCGCCACGAGCGCGCGGTCGGTCGAGACGTTGCAGTTGCGCGAATCCTCGAATACCGCCGCGCCCTGCGCCGCGTTGCCCTGCCCGTCCTTGTCCGACAGCTCCCACACTGCGCGCCAGGAGCCGACATCGGACCAGCCGCAGGCGACCGGCACCACGGCGGCGAGCGCCGTCTTCTCCATCACCGCATAATCGATCGAGATCGCCTTGGCGGATCCGAAGGCCTGCGGATCGAGCGTGACGAAGCCGAGATCGCGCCCGGCCTTGCCGACGGCAACAGCGATGGCGCCAACGCTCTCCATATCGACCTTGCGGTATTCGTCGAGCAGCACGGAGGCGCGGAACATGAAGTTGCCGCTGTTCCAGAAATAGCCGGCCTTGATGTATTCGGCCGCCTTCGCCGCATCGGGCTTCTCGACAAACTTTGCCACCGCACGCACCACGCCGGCGATGGCTTCGCCGGGGCTGATGTAGCCATATTCCGTAGCGGCACGCTCGGGCTGAACCCCGAAGGTCACGATGCGGCCTTGCACCGCGCCCGCAAGGCCCTGGCGACAGGCGGCGACAAAGGCCGCGGTGTCGCGGACCACGTGATCGGCGGCAAGCGCCAGCACGATCGCATCCTTGTCGCGGGCCTCGGCAAAGGCGGCGCCGGCCGCAATCGCCGGACCGGAATCGCGCCGTGCCGGTTCAAGCAGCACATCAGCTTGCAGGCCGATCTCGCCGAGTTGCTCCAGCACCATGAAGCGATAGGCCGCGTTGGTGATGACGATCGGCCGCTCGAACAGCGTGGGCTCGGACACCCGCATCAAGGTGTCCTGAAAGGTGGAGCGCTCGCCGAACAGCCGCAGGAACTGCTTGGGATGGACCTCGCGCGAAGCCGGCCACAGCCGCGTCCCGGCGCCGCCGCACATGATTAGTGGAACAATTCGTCGGTCCATGGGCGCCTCAAATTCCATACTGCTCGCGATACCAGGTCACAAAACGGCGAATACCCTGTTCGATCGGCGTCCGCGGCCTGAATCCGGTATCGCGCATCAGGTCGTCGACGTCGGCAAAGGTTTCCATCACATCGCCCGGCTGCATCGGCAACATATCCTTTACAGCGGCGCGGCCGAGCTCGTTCTCCAGCAGGGTTACCACACGAAGCAACTCTTCCGGATGATTGTTGCCAACATTGTAAATTCGCGCCGGCGGGCCGCCTCCGGGAGCGCGTTCGCCCGGAATCTGGTCGACCAGGCGCGATACGACCCGGGTAACGTCGTCGATATAGGTAAAGTCGCGCCGCATATTGCCGTGATTGAACAGCTTGATCGGCCGGCCCTCGATAATGGCCTTGGTAAACAGGAAGTATGCCATGTCGGGACGGCCCCACGGGCCGTAAATGGTGAAAAAGCGCAAGCCCGTCACCGGAAGGCGATAAAGATGGCTGTAGGAATACGCCATCAGTTCGTTGGCCTTTTTGGTCGCGGCGTACAGGCTGACCGGATGATCGGTGCGATCGCTGACCGCGAACGGTAGTTTCGTGTTGGCGCCGTATACCGACGATGACGAAGCATAGAGCAGATGGCCGCAATCGTTGCGCCGGCAGCCTTCGAGAATATTGACGAACCCTTCGAGATTGGCGTCGGAATAGGCATGCGGATGATCGATGGAATGGCGCACGCCGGCCTGCGCCGCCAGATGAATCACGGATGTGAAGCGCTGCCTTGAAAACAGCTCCGCGATCGCCGCGCGCTCGGCAAGGTCGGCGCGCGCGAATTCGAAATTTTCGTTGGCGCGCAGGATGGCGAGGCGCGCCTGTTTCAGCGACGGATCGTAATAGGCATTGAGATTGTCGAGGCCGACGACGCGGCGGCCCTCGGCCAGCAGGGCGCGGGCGACGTGGAAGCCGATGAAGCCCGCCGCACCCGTCACCAATATCGCCCGATCAGACATCAAATCCCCGTGGCCGCTCCGGCCCGTTCGTGCGCCTCTTTAACCGCCGCCCGGAGCCCCCCGCAATACCCGCCGGCGGCCTATTGCCACAACGGTTACGAATCCATACCAAGGCGGGCAAATTCAGCGCAGATCGCCTGGGCGTCCGCGTTTTTGCTTCCTCGAACCGTTTCCAGTTCCCTGATGCGCCGGATTGCGATTTCCTCGTTGAAAATACTCGTTTCCGCGGCGCTGCTCTACCTGGCGCTGCGCAACGTGGATTTTCACGAGCTTGTCTCGCGATTCAACGTGGCGAGCCTGGGCTGGATTGGCCTTGCCATCGCCGCGACCTTTCTGCAGATCTTCATCGGCGTGCTGCGCTGGCGCGAGGTCAGCGCCGAATGCGGCGCGCCGCTCGAGTTGATTCAGGCGACGCGCTACAATCTGATCGGCACTTTCTTCAACCAGACCCTGCCCTCCTCGATCGGCGGCGATGCGGTGCGGCTGTGGATGCTTGCCCGCGCCGGCGCCGGCTGGCGCGCGGCGACCTATTCCATCTTCGTCGATCGCGCCATCGGACTGATCGCGCTCGCCGTCGTCATCCTGGCGAGCCTGCCATGGAGCTACCGGCTGATCAGCGATCCCAATGGCCGCTCGGCGCTGCTGTTCGTCGATTTCGCGGCGCTGGCCGGCGGCCTCGGTTTCCTCGTGCTCGGCTGGCTGCAATGGCCGTGGCTGAAGCGCTGGTGGGCCACCCATCATCTGCATGCCTGCTCGGTGATCGCCAATCGCGTGATCTTCAGCCGGACGCGCGGACCGAAGGTCGCCGTGCTGTCGCTCTTGGTTCACGTGCTCGCGGTCGCGATCGCCTGGTGCGTGGTTCGCTCGATCGCGGCTCCCGTGCTGTTCTGGCAGGTGTTCCAGCTCGTCCCGCCGGTGATGCTGATCACCATGGTGCCGATCTCGATCGCCGGCTGGGGCGTACGCGAGGCCTCCATGGGGCTGGCGTTCGGCTATGCCGGCCTGGTGGCCAGCGAGGGCGTCAACATCTCGCTGCTGTTCGGCGCGGTCACCTTCGTCGTCGGCCTGTTCGGCGGCCTGGTCTGGATCTTCAGCGGCGAGAAGGCCGCAATGGGCACGGCTCCCGTTGCCGTGCGGGAACAGACGCAGTGACTCGCGAAACAAGGATGATGGCGGTCACGAGAGATCAATGAAGATCAGCGTTGTCACAGCAAGCTTCAATTCGGAAGCGACGATCGGCTTCACCATCGAGTCCTTCTTGAAGCAAACCCACGCGGAGAAAGAGATGCTGGTCATTGACGGCGTCTCCCGCGACGCAACGCTGAAAACCGTCGAATCGTTTGGTTCGCCTCATATCCAGGTCCTCTCCGAACCTGACAACGGCGTTTACGACGCCATGAACAAAGGTTTTCACCGCTTCAGCGGCGATGCCATTGGTTTTCTGAATTCCGACGACACCTTCCACGATACTGACGTGCTATCCGACATCGCCGCCGGGTTGGCCGATGCCGACATCGTCTATGGCGACCTCAACATGGTGACCGATCACCGCAGCAAGCGCCTCACGCGCGTCTGGCGTGGCGGCACATTCCGCCGTCGATCTTCGTTCCAGCTCGGCTGGGTGCCGCCGCACCCGACCTTTTATATGCGGCGCGAGGTCGCAAAGACGGTCGGCGACTACGACCTCAGCTACGTGACGACCGCGGATTATGACTACATGCTACGCGCGCTTGCGCTGCACGACTTCCGGGCGCGCTATCTGCCGCGCGTCTTTGTCGACTTCCAGGTCGGCGGCATCTCGACCCGCGGCCTCGGCGTGACCGTTCGCGGCAATCTGGAATGTTTGCGCTCGCGTCGCGAACACCTCAACGCCCCGCCGATCGATCCGGCCTTCTTCCTGCGTTTTGCGCGACGGATTTTTCAGCTTAGGCGATCAAGACTTTGAAAGCCGGATAACCGAAGCAGATTCTTCCGTCGGCGGCGCACCGAATTCCGGCACGGCTCCCTTCAGCACTGCCTTGATGGTAGCGCGCTCGTCGCGCGCAATCGCCTCTTCCAGCGCGGCCAGCCATTTGCGCAAGGTCTGCATCGGCGGCTCGTTCGGCTTGGCCGCCATGATGCCGGCGACGCCGATCTCGATCGGCGGCTCCTCGCTGGCGAACAGGATTTCGTTGAGCCGCTCGCCCGGCCGCATGCCGGTGAACACGATTTCGATATCAATGCCGGGCTCAAGCCCGGACAGGCGGATCATCCGCTCGGCCAGTTCGACGATCTTGACCGGCTGGCCCATGTTGAGGACGTAGACGGAGACATCGGGCCGCGCCGGCGTCAGCGCGTGGGTGGCCGCGGTCAGCACGAGATCGCAGGCTTCGCGGATGGTCATGAAGTAACGCACCATGTCCGGATGCGTCACCGTGACCGGACCGCCAGCCTCGATCTGCGCCTTGAACTTCGGCACCACCGATCCGTTCGAGGCCAGCACGTTGCCGAACCGCACCGAGATCAGCCGCATATGCGGCTTGCCGGCCGATTGTGTCAGCAGGTCGTGGTCGAGCGCCTGGCAATACATTTCGGCGAAGCGCTTGGTCAGGCCGAGCATCGAGACCGGCTCGATCGCCTTGTCGGTCGAGATCATTACCATGGCGCCGGCGCCCGCCGCCTGCGCGGCGTCGGCGACATTGACGGAGCCGAAGATGTTGGTCTTGACGCCCTCGCTCCAGTCGCGCTCGAGGATCGGCACGTGCTTCAGCGCGGCGGCATGGAACACGATGTCGGGCTTGAATTCCTTCATCAGGCTCATGATGCGATCGCGGTCGCGGATGTCGGCGATGCGCCCCTCGATCGCGGCATTGGTGGCGCGCGCCGTCAGCGCCTCCGTCACCGCATAGAGCGCCGGCTCCGAGTGCTCGATCACCAACAGCCGGGCCGCCCCGAAGGTCGCGACGCGATCGCAGATCTCCGATCCGATCGAGCCGCCGCCGCCGGTGACGATGACGGCCTTGCCCTTCACCAGCGCCTCGAGCCGTGCATAGTCGATCTTCTGGCTCGGCCGCAGCAGCAGATCCTCGACCGCGACATTGGTCAGCCTCGGCACGTCGCCGCTTTCCAGCGACGGCAGGCGGCTGACGAACAGGCCGAGCCGCTTGGCCCGCATCAGCACCGCTTCAGGATGCGCCTCGGGCTCGAACGCCGACGGGGTCATGACGATCCGCGAGATCGGCTTGCCCCGGTTCGAATAGTCGCGCACCACGTCCTCGACGTCGTCGATGCCGCCGAGCACCGGCACGTTGCGGATCAATTGCCCGCGGTCCGCGGCCGACGGCGACAGCACGCCGACCGGCCAGAGCTGCTTGACCGCGCCGCTCTCGATTGCGCGCAGCAGCACCTCCGCGTCGGCGGCGCGGCCGATCAGGAGGGTCGAGGACGACGCTTCCGTGCGGGCATGGCGGCGCACGCGCGTGTAGCGGAAATAACGATAGCCGAAGCGTAGCGCGCTGAGCGCAAACACCTGGAGGAACCAGTAGAGGACGATGGTGATGCGGCCGAACAGCACCGGTGATTTGCCGGTGGTCGCCGCGAAGATCCAGGCGTAGTCCAGCACGACCAGCGCCACCGTCAGTATCGACGCCACGCGCAGGATGTTCAGCGCATCCGGCAACGAAATGAAGCGCCATTTCGTCGTCGTCAGATTGCAGAGGTAACAGATCACGATGCTGAAGGCGACGAACAGCGGCAGGATGCGCAACAGCACCGGCAGGCGCGCATAAAACGCGTCGCCGCCGTCGAAACGCAGGTACAGGCTTGCGACCAGCGCAACCACCGTTGCCAGCGCATCGTGCGCGGCAATCAGGTAGTTGCGATGAGTCAGTTGCGCGAAAGGCGTCATTGCGATGGCCGGCGGCGGATGCGGTCGGGACTCGCCAGGAATCCCTCGCCCGCTGATATCTCATCTGCAGCGTGCATGCCAGCGATCATGGCCGGGCCGGCCCTGCCGATTGCGTGCCCCGGCATCTGGCGCGCAGCACCATGCCCCCGGCGACGCCGACGCCGAGCACATAGATCCAGCCCTCGTGGAAGTCGAACAAATGCGAGTTGAACAGCGAGCTGAACATGTTCTGCAACACCACCATCAATCCGATCCAGGCCGCCAGCCCCTCGCCGCGAAACAGCAGCAGATGCACGATCCACATCGCGTAGAGGATCACGACCCCGATGCTGCCCCACTGCACCGCGACGTTCAGGGTCTGGTTATGCGGGTTCCCGATCACGTGCCCCTGTGCGAACACCGCCGGCCCGGTAGCCGCGGCCTCGAACAGCTTTCGCGTCGAGCCCGTGCCGTGGCCGATCACCGGCGCCTCGGAAAAGAACCGCAGCGACTTCTCCCAGTATTCAAGCCGCAGGCCGATCGACGTCGGCTGATTGAGTTCCTTGTAGATGCGGTAGTCGCGCATGAAGCGGTCCGTGGTGGCCTGCAACTGCGGCGACAGCGTCCAGGCCAGCGCACCGAGCACGATCGCGGCGGCTAGCAACAAAATGTTGATTCGCCATCGCAGATGCATCATCGCAAACACGGCGAGCATGACCGGCAGCGTCAGCAGCGCCGTGCGCGAAACGACGACGAAGGCCATGTTGACGATGAAGTTGGCGGCGATGGCGGCCAGCAGCAATCCCTGCCGGATTTTTCCATCGCGCAGCAGCGTGACGATGGGATAGGCCAGCACCACCGTGCACAGCACGAATTCCTGACTCTGGGCGATGTGGTTCTTCACGAAGATGCCGTGCTCCCATCCGGGCTCTTCCGGCGTCTTCAGCGAGAGGCCGGGATCAATCGCGACGATCCAGGAGGCGAGCGTCATCAGCGTGCACGACACGAGAAAAGCGACGAGCACCCACATGCCGCGGCTCGAGCGTTCGAAGTAATGGAACAGCACGGGCAGGAACAGCAGCTTCACCGCCGGGCCGATCGCATAAAGGCGCGCGTTCCACGCCGCGTCCGACCACAAGGTGCCGATGACGGCGAGCGCAAACAGCGCCAGCGGCAGCGCGCAGATCGGCTGCTTGAGGAACCCGGAAAAGGCGCGATAGTCGATCGTTGGCGCCGCCGCCGCCAGCCACACCACGGAGAGGATGGCCACCAGCGACGTCGACCACGGCAGCAAAGCAACCAGCAGCACCGCCACCAGGTCGGCGTTCAGCATGCGGGCCGCGGGATTGTGCCAGGCCGACAACATGAACGATATTGCAGCGCCGATGGACGATCGCCTGGCCGCCAGATTTCCCATCGCTGTCAAACCCTGACGGATGTGCCTGGCGGCAAGCCCGCCCTGCCTTTCAGCACCATGCCACCGGCAACGCCTACGCCCAGCACATAGATCCAGCTGGCGTGGAAATCGACCATATGCGAGTTGAACAGCGAGGACAGCATATTCTGCACCACGACGAGCAAGCCGATCCAGACCACCACTCCCTCCCCGCGGAACAGCAGCAGGTGCGACACCCACATCAGATACAGCGGAATGACTCCGAGGATGCCCCACTGAATGGCGGTGTGGAACGTCTGGTTATGCGGGTTGCCGACAACCTGTCCGGTCGCTTCGACTGATCTGCCCTTTGCCGCGCGCTCGAACAGGCCGCGAATCGAGCCGGTGCCATGCCCGACGAACGGCGCCTCGCGAATGAACTGGATCGATTTGGTCCAGTACTCCAGCCGCAGGCCGGCCGAGGTCGGGATATTCTCCTGCGTGTAGAGGGTCAAGTCGCGCGAGATGGTCTCGACCTTGCGGCATACCGAAGGGGTCACGGCCCAGACGGCAGCCACGACCACGGTTACGATTCCGAGCGCGATCGCGCCGCGCCAATCGAGGTAACGATAAGCGAACAGCGCCAGCAGCACCGGCGCGGTCACCATGGCGGTGCGGGAGGCGATGATAAACGACATGTTGAGCACGAGACCCGCGGCGATCGCGATCAATATCCCCGCCTGCCAGCGCTTGCCCTGCCGCAGCAGCGTCATGATCGGATAGGCCAGCGCCGCCGCGCACAACGCGAATTCCTGTCCCTGGCTGATGGAGTTGTTGACGAATACGCCGCACATCCGCTCGTTGGCCGCTTTGAGCGTAAAGGCAGGCACGAAGGCGGTTATGTCCGACACCACCATCATGACCGTGCTGGAAACAAGGAACGCCACAAACACCCAGAGGCCGCGGGAGGACCGCCCGAAATAGTGGAACAGGCCCGGCAGGAACAGCAGCTTGATGTATTGCTGCAGTGAATGCAGGCGCACGGTCCATGCCGCGTCGGACCACAGCATGCCGACGGCCGCGAGCGCGAACACGGCCAGCGGCAGCGCGCAGATCGGCTGCTTCAGCGAGCGGAACCAGACCGGGTAGTCGGTGACGACGGCGGCTGCGCCGAGCCACATCAGGGCGAAAATCGCGACCAGCGATGTCGACCACGGCAGCGCGGCCGCCGTCAACACGGCGGCCGCATCCGCTACCGGCATCCAGAACGCCGGGTTGCGCATCCACCGCCACCACTCCGATAGCGAAGACGCCGGGGCCGCTGCCGCGGTGCCGTTCATGCCTGTCCCTCGCGGGCGCGCTTCACCAGCGAGGTCGTACTGTGGCCCTCGAGAATGTCGACCAGCAGCACCTCGCCGCCATTGGCCTCGACGATTTCGTGGCCGACCACCCGCTCGCGGGTATAGTCGCCGCCCTTCACCAGCACGCCGGGCCTGATTTGCGCGATCAGCTCGATCGGCGTGTCCTCCTCGAAGATGACGACGAGATCGACCGCCTCCAGCGCCGCCAGCACTTCGGCGCGGGCGCGCTCGTCCTGCACGGGACGGCCCTCGCCCTTCAGCCGCCGCACCGAAGCGTCGCTGTTGAGCCCGACGATCAGCCGGTCGCAGGCCCGGCGCGCCGCGGTGAGCACCTTGACGTGGCCGGGATGCAGGATGTCGAAGCAGCCATTGGTGAAGCCGACGCGAAGGCCGTCCTTGCGCCATTCGGAAAGATGCGCGTCCAGCCCATCGCCCGCCGCGATCTTCTCTTCGGCGGCGAGCGAGGCATGCGGCAGGATTTTGCGGCGCAACTCCGCTGCCGTCACCGTGGCGGTGCCCTTCTTGCCGACCGCGACCGCGGCCGCCGCATTCGCCACCCGCAGCGCGGCTTCCCAGCCGGCGCCGGCCGCGAGCGAAAGCGCCAGCGCGGCGGCGACCGTATCGCCCGCGCCGGAAACGTCGCGCACCTTCACCGGCAGCGCGGGCACATGAATGGCGCCGCCCTCGCGCGTCACCAGGGTCATGCCGTGTTCGCTCTGCGTCACCAGCATGGCGGCGCAATCGGCGAGATAGATCGCATCGCGCGCCGCTTCCGCAATGCTCGCCGCGCTGTCGGCGCGGCTGCGGGTCGCTTCCGCAAATTCCTTGCGGTTCGGCGTCAGCAGGGTCGCGCCGCGGTAGATCGCCAGGTTCGCGCTCTTGGGATCGACGATCACGCGCTTGCCGAGAGTTTTCGCCGTATCGATGATGTTGCGGATGACGCGCGCGGTCAGCACGCCCTTGGCGTAGTCCGAGAGCAGCACGATGTCCGCGCGCGCGATGTTGGGCAGCACCGCATCGATCAGCTTCTGTTCGATCTCGGCGGAAGCCGGCTGCGCCAGTTCCCAGTCGGCGCGCAGCATGTGGGTGGAGAAATGCTCGGAGACGAAGCGCACCTTGCGCGTGGTCGGCCGTGCCGGGTCGTGCACCAGCACGCTTTCGATCCCCGGCTCCTGCGCCAGCGTTACCGCGAGCTTCACGCCGATCTCGTCCTCGCCGATCAGGCCGGTGAAGATGCATTTGCCGCCGAGCGAGGCGATGTTGCGCGCGACATTGCCGGCGCCGCCGATATTGGTCTCGCTGCGCTGCGCGGCGATCACGGGCGCCGGCGCCTCCGGCGAAATCCGCGACACCTCGCCATAGACGAACTCGTCGATCATGAGATCGCCGACGCAGAGCACCGTCTGGCGGCCGAAGTCCCGAGCAAGCGTATCGAAGTCGAACATCGTTATCGGTTGTCCTGGTGCCGCTCAGCGAAAGCGGTCGGCACGATCGAGGAATCCCTTCACATAGAGATCGACGGCATCTTCCAGCGCCGTGAACCCGCCATTGTAGCCCGCGCCGCGCAGCCGATCGACCTCGCTTTGCGTGAAATACTGGTAGCTGCCGCGAATCTGCTCGGGCATGTCGATATACTGGATGTTGGGCGCTGCGCCGAGCGCGGCGTAGGCCGCCAGCATCATGTCCTTGAAGCTGCGCGCGGTGCCCGTTCCGACATTGAAGAGGCCGGACACCTTGGACGTCGCCAACAGCCACATCATCACGCGCACGACGTCGTCGACATAGATGAAGTCTCGGCGCTGGTCGCCGTCGGCAATGCCGTCGCGATGCGACTTGAACAGCTGCACCGCGCGACCTGCCTTGATGTCTGCAAAGCGGCGCGCCAGCACGCTCATCATCGTGCCCTTGTGGTATTCGTTGGGCCCGAACACGTTGAAGAACTTCAGGCCAGCCCATTGCGGCGGCAGCTTTTCGCCGCGCGTCGCACGGTCGATCACCGCCATGTCGAACAGGTGCTTGCTCCAGCCGTAGAGATTCATCGGTCGCAACTGCTTGAGCGCTGCGAGCGACGGAGCGTCGGCAAACCCCTGGGCGCCGTCGCCATAGGTCGCGGCCGAGGAGGCATAGATGAAGGGCGTGCCGCTGCCCGTGCACCAGTCGAGCAGGCGCATCGAAAAGCGGAAATTGGTCTCGATCACGAGATCGCCGTCGATCGCCGTGGTCTCGGAGATCGCGCCGAGATGGACAACCGCATCGAGCTTGCGCCCCTTCAGCCAGTCGGCGAGTTCCGCCGGCGGCACGATGTCGGCGAGCTGCCGCTTGGCGAGGTTGCGCCATTTGCCGTCACGGCCGAGCAGGTCGCACACTGCAACGTCGCTGCGGCCGGCGTCGTTCAACGCGGCCACGACGTTGGATCCGATAAAACCGGCGCCCCCGGTCACCAGCAGCATGCCTGTCCCTGCCTTGCCATGTTGGCTTCAAAGGCTCCTTTGCCCCACTCCTGCGCGACGGGCAACCAGCCTTGTCCCCTGTGGTGAAGCCCCGAACCGGCTTTTCCAATGCTTTACGTCCGTTTCGGGAGCCGCTACCTCCGGAGCCGGACCCCGACCCGCACCAAACTATGAACAATCGTTCAATCCAATCCGATCCGACCGATACGCGGCCGATCCTGATCGTTCCCTACATGTGGATCGGCGATTTCGTGCGCGGCCACACGGTGGTGCGGGTCCTCAACGAGCGCTGGCCCAACCGGCCGGTGGACCTGCTGACGACCTCGCTGTGCGCGCCCCTGCTGGACTACATGCCCGGGGTCAGGAAAGGCATCCTGGCCGACCTGCCGCGCAGCCGGCTCGCGGTCGCCAAGCAGCGGGCATTGGCGGCCGAGCTGCGCCAGCATGGCTACGGCACCGCGCTGGTGCTGCCGCGGACCTGGAAGGCCGCCATTGCGCCGGCGCTGGCCGGCATCCCCGAGCGGGTCGGCTTTGTCGGCGAATTCAGGTTCGGGCTGATCAACCAGTGGCGTTGGGGTGAAAAGGCCCTGCCTCGCTTCATCGACAAGAATGCCGCGCTGGCGTTGCCCGACGGCGCGCCGCTGCCGCCGGAATGGCCGGTGCCGCAACTGCGGGTGCCGGCGGCGGAGGCCGCCCGCTGGCGGCAGGCCAATGAACTTGGCAACGGCCCGGCGATTGCGCTCGCCCCCGGCTCGGTCGGCGCCTCCAAGCGCTGGACCTATTATGCCGAGGCAGCGCGCCTGTTCGCCGCGCAGGGATTTGACGTCTGGGTGGTCGGCGGTCCCGGCGAGAAAGCGCTGGCGCAGCAGATCGTCGCCACCGGCGGCCCGAAGGTGCGCGATCTCACCGGCAACGATCTGCGCAACGGCGTGCTGGCGATGGCCTCGGCCAGCGTCGCGATCTCGAACGATTCCGGCCTGATGCACATTGCGGCCGCGATCGGCACGCCGACCATGGGCATCTTCGGCCCGACCAGCCCCTATCTGTGGGCGCCGCTCAACGGCCTTGCCGCCACCGTGCAGACCACGACAAAATTGTCCTGCCAGCCCTGTCAGCGCACGGTCTGCACGATGAACGATCACCGCTGCATGCGCGACATCCCGGCAGCCGATGTCGTCGCGACCGCAAGTCGCGTGCTGGCCGCGGCAAGCGGGAGCGCGGGGCCATGACCGAAGTGCTGAAACCGGCGGCCTTCCTCGACCGCGACGGGGTCGTCAACCACGATGACGGCTACATGGGCAGCAAGGAGCGCATCCGCTGGATGCCCAATGCGGCAAAGGCGATCCGGCGGCTCAACGAGGCCGGCTATCTGGTGTTCTTCTTCACCAACCAGTCGGGCGTCGCGCGCGGCTTCTTCACCGAGGCCGAGCTCAATGCCCTGCACGACTGGATGTGCGCGGAGCTGCTTGCGCAGGGCGCGCGCATCGACGACATCCGCTATTGCCCGCATCATCCCGATGGAACGGTCGCGGGCTATCTCGAACATCATCACTGGCGCAAGCCGGCGCCCGGCATGATCCACGATCTGATGGAGCACTGGCCGGTGCGGCACCAAGGCAGCTTTGTCATCGGCGACCGCGACAGCGACATCGAGGCCGCAACGGCTGCCGGCCTGCCCGGCTTCCTGTTTGCCGGCGGCGATCTCGATGCCTTCGTCGCCGAGGTGATGGCGAAGACCGGCGCACGATAGCGCCATCGAGCCGCAGAATCCCGCGGGCTCGACCGCAATCGGCGCATCAGGGATTCTTAAAATAAAGACCGATGGTCGGGGTCGTGGCGCACTTGGCGCCGTCGGGCGCGCCGCCTCCCGGACAAGATACCGACACCAGCGTTTCGCCCGACTAGCAGCCGACCGCACCGTCCGCGTGCTTGGCTCGGGCAAGCACAATGCACCCGTTCATTTGTCGCAGGCACTTGCTTCCAGCATGGCGATCAACTCGCGCACATGACCATCGATCATGGCCAGTGCAACCGAAGGCGGCGCGAACTCGATATCGTCCACGTTCCAGTACGTCACGTTGCCGGCAACCTCGGGAAACCGCCGCTCGATGAGCGGGCGATGCTCCGCGTCTTTCAGCGCGATCACGAGATCGGCCTCGTGAAAGTCGGCCACGACACACGGCATCGGCATTCGTTGCTCCGGCGCGATGGCCTGCCCTGCAAGCGCCTCCAGCGCGAAACGCGACATCGGGCCGACATTGTCGGGCGATCCCCGTTCCGCCGCGCCGCGGGAGAATGCACGCCATCGCAGGCCCTTGCGCCTGGCGGCGTGATTGAAAATCTCTTCCGCATAGCGGCTGCGGTAGTAGTTGCCGGTGCAGAGGAACAGTATCTTCTTCATGGCCGCCACTTCCAGCAAATACTCAGATCAGCCGGCGGTAGACGCCGCCGATCGCATTCGCCTCGGCATCGAGGCTGAATTTCTCGAGCACGCGCGCCCGCGCGCGCTTTCCCATCTCGGCCGCCGAGGCGACATCGCGCATCAACGGTTCGAGCGCGGCGACCAGTGCATCGGTATCGCCCGGCGGCGTCAGCACGCCGGTGATGCCATCCTCGACGACGTATTCGGCAGCGCCCGCGCGCGCGGCAACCAGCGCCGCGCCCACGGCCATCGCCTCGATCAGCGTCAGGCCAAAACCTTCATTGCGCGAGGTAAAGGCGTAGATCGTCAGCCGCCTGTACCAGCGCTGCACGTCCGCGATGGCAAGCTCGCCCGTGATGACGATGCGCGACTGCAGGCCGGCCGCCGCGATGCGCTGCTTCAGATCGTTCGCAAACGCCTTTTGCTCCGGAACGATCGCGCCGACCATCACGGCCGTGAAATCCGGATAGCGCGGCAGCAGCCGGCACATCGCGTCGACGAACACATCGCTGCCCTTCTGTGCGCGCACCCGGCCGAAGCAGCCGACGGCGTAACGGCCGGGCAGTCCTGCTTCCGCAAACGCCGCCGCGCGATCGGCCGGCGGCGCATACGCATCGGTGTCGACGCCGTGCATCACAACGGTCGCCTCGCGCTCGAGAAAGGATGCGGAGATGTCGCTGGTGGCGATCACCGCATCCATCTGCCGGATCAGCCAGCGCGTGATCCAGGTGTGGTGCCGCTGCGCCGCCGAGGTGAACACCAGCTTCAGCGGCCAGCCCAGCGCGCGCAGCAGCACGCCGACGATCATCTCGTCATTGCGCCGCGCGTGCCAGATCAGCGGCGTGCGCCGCCGCCACAATTTCAGCAGATCCGCAAAGCCCATCCGCGCGATGCCGTCGGGTGCATCGGAACCGAGCCACGCCGCGCGGAACATGTTGGCCAGTTTCGGCGCCACCATGCGGTTGGTGGCGGTCACGCCCGAATAGCGCCTGTGCAGGTTTGGCACGATCAGTTGCAGATCGGCAGGCGAAGGGGTCTCGATCGGCACGTCGGGCTCCGTTTCTTGCGCCCTCTATACGCAACATTAAGCATAGAGACCAGTTGAGCCGCGCCGAAACCCCGTTTTCACCGCACCGTCACTAGCATCGCCGCTGCAAGACAAAGGAGAGGCAACGCCATGACCGTGCTCGTCACCGGAGGCGCCGGCTATATCGGGAGCCACATGGTCCTCGCACTGGCGGAGGCCGGCGAAAGCGTCGTCGTCATCGACAATCTCTCCACCGGATTTTCCGCCTTCCTGCCCGAAGGCACGCCGCTGTTCATTGGCGATGCCGGCGACGAGAATCTCGTCGAAAGCGTGATCGAGCAGCACGACGTCGAGAGCATCATCCACTTTGCCGGCTCCGTGGTTGTGCCGGACTCCATGCGCGATCCGCTCGGCTATTACCGCAACAACACTTTCACGACGCGCAATCTGCTCAACGCCGCGGTGAAGCGCGGCGTCGGCCGCTTCATCTTCTCCTCGACCGCCGCCGTCTACGGCAATCCGGACCAGGTGCCGGTGCCGGAGATCGCGCCGACGCGGCCGCTGTCGCCCTACGGCTTTTCCAAGCTGATGAGCGAGATCATGCTGCACGATGTCGCCTCCGCCTACGGCATGAAGTATGCGGTGCTGCGTTACTTCAACGTCGCCGGCGCCGATCCGTCAGGACGCGTCGGGCTCGCCACCGTCGGCGCCACGCATCTGCTCAAGATCGCAGTCGAGGCGGCCACCGGCCAGCGCGCCAAGATCGACGTGTTCGGCACTGACTATCCGACGCCGGACGGCAGCTGCATCCGCGACTTCATCCATGTCAGCGACCTCGCGCAGGCGCATCGCGCCGCGCTGACTTATCTGCGCGGCAGCGGCGATTCCGTCACGCTCAATTGCGGCTACGGCCGCGGCTATTCCGTGCTCGAAACCATCGAGGCGGTGCGCCGCGTCTCGGGCCGCAATTTCGCGGTCCAGTATGCCGCGCGCCGGCCCGGCGACATCATGACCATGGTGGCCGACACCGGCCGCATGCGCGCGCAGCTCGACTGGACGCCGCAATACGACGATCTCGACACCATCGCCACGCACGCGCTGGCCTGGGAAGAGAAGCTGCTGCGCGAACGCGGCGGGCTCGTCGAACAGGCCCAATCGGCCTGAAATTGCGCCGTTATTTGGCTTGAAAACCCGCGATTTAGCGGGCAAGACACCGCGAACGCCGACGCGCCGCCTCCGGCCGCGTCGATGGAGCGCGGATGGCCGAATTACCTGGGAAAACGCCGAAGAAAATCACCGATGACCCCTATGCGGCATTGGTCCTGATTCGCCGGCTGGTGATGGAGCAGAGCGTTGCCTACTGGCGGCGCTATCTCCTGGCGTTCTCGCTCATGGCGATTGCCGCGGTCGCCACCGCTGCGGCCACCTATGTCCTGGGCCAGGTGATCAACCAGGCCTATGTCGACAAGAACGTGATGGGCATCGCGATGCTGTCAGGCGTCACGGTGCTGCTGCTGTTCGTCAAGGGCGTGGCGACCTACGGCCACATGGTGATCCTGTCGAAGATCTCCAACGCCATCCTCGCCAACAACCAGCGGCAGTTGTTCGCCAAGCTGATGAACGAAAGCATCGGCTTTTACGCGACACGGCACTCTTCGGAATTCCTGGCGCGGCTGACGGCCGGCGCCAAATCCATCACCGACGTGCTCAACATGCTGGTCAACGCGGTCGGCCGCGATCTCCTGATGCTGCTCAGCATGGTCGCCGTGATGGCCTGGCAGGATCCGGTGATGTCGTTCATCGGCTTGGTCGCCGTTCCGCCGGCGATGCTGGTGCTGCGCAAGCTGGTCAAGCGCATCAAGGGGCTCGCATTCAACCAGTTCACCGGCACCGCCGACATCATGGAGACCATGCAGGAATCCCTGCAAGGCATCCGCACCGTCAAGGCGTTCACGCTGGAACAGACGATGCAGAGCCGCATCGACGAAAACATCGCCGCCGTCGAGCGCAACGCCAACAAGATGGCGCGCGTCGCCAACCGCTCCAACCCGCTGATGGAAATGCTCGGCGGCTTTGCGGTCGCCGGCTGCCTGCTCTATGGCGGCTGGAGCGTGGTCGCGCTCGGCGCCACGCCGGGCCAGTTCTTCACGTTCATGACGGCGTTCCTGATGGCGACCGAGCCGGCCAAGCGGCTGGCCCGGCTCAACATCGATCTCAACAGCCAGCTGGTCGGCGCGCGCATGCTGCTGGAAGTCGTCGACAGTCCCGCCAGCGAAAAGAACGACGACGACAAGCCGGCGCTGAAGCTGACCAATGCCCGCATCGAGCTGAACGACGTCAGCTTCGCCTATCGCGAAGGCGAGCCGGTGCTGAACCGCATGAGCTTCGTCGCCGAGCCCGGCAAGGTCACCGCGCTGGTCGGCCCATCCGGCGGCGGCAAGTCCACGGTGCTGGCGCTGGTGCTGCGCTTCTATGAAGTGACCGACGGCGCCATCCTGATCGACGGTCAGTCGATATCATCGGTCTCGCGCAAGTCGCTGCGGGAGCAGACCGCCTATGTCGGCCAGGACGTCTATCTGTTCCGCGACAGCATCCGCGCCAACATTGCCTTCGGCAAGATCGGCGCGACGGAAGAGGAGATCGTCGCTGCGGCGAAGGCCGCCTGCGCGCACGATTTCATCATGAGCTTCCCCCTTGGATACGACACGCCGGTCGGCGAGCATGGCGCGCAGCTGTCGGGCGGCCAGCGCCAGCGCATCGCGGTGGCGCGCGCGCTGATCCGCAACGCGCCGATCATCCTGCTCGACGAGGCCACTGCCGCACTCGATTCCGAGTCCGAGAAGCAGGTGCAGGAGGCGATCGAGCATCTCTGCCAGAACCGCACCACCATCGTGATCGCCCACCGCCTGCACACCATCACCCACGCCGACGCCATCCTGGTGGTCGAGGGCGGAGAGATCGTCGAGCGCGGCCAGCATGCCGAGCTGCTGCGCCGGGGTGGCCGCTACGCCTCCTTCTTCCGCCTGCAACACCGCGATGCCGGCCAGCCCAGTCTGGCGCCGGTCAGCGCAACCGCGTAAACTATCCCGCCTTTCCTTTTGCACCCTCAAGACTTCAACATCGAGACCATTCATGACCGCTTCGTATGTCATTCCCGTCCCGCCGCAGGCCTCCCTTCCCGTGGTCGGCGAGACCGGCGCCTATCCGGTCCGCCGCATCTGGTGCGTCGGCCGCAACTACCTCGAGCACATCCGCGAGATGGGCAATGACGAGCGCGCCCCGCCGTTCTTCTTCGCCAAGCACGCCGACATGCTGGTGCCCGACGGCGCCACCATCCCCTACCCGCCGCTGACCAAGGATCTGCATCACGAGGTCGAGCTGATCGTCGCCATGAAGAGCGGCGGCCTCAACATTGCCGCCGACAAGGCGCTCGATCATGTCTACGGCTATGCCGTCGGCATCGACCTCACCCGCCGCGACCTGCAGATCGCCTCGCGCAAGAAGGAGCGTCCCTGGGAGATCGGCAAGTCGTTCGACTATTCGGCGCCCTGCTCGGCGGTCCAGCCCGCTTCGAAGATCGGCCACCCGACCAAGGGCAGGATATGGCTGACCGTGAACGGCAAGGAAACGCAGAAGGGCGACCTCGCCGAGCTGATCTGGAACGTGCCCGAGATCATCTGGCAGCTGTCGCAGCAGGTGAAGCTCGCCGCCGGCGACATCATCATGACGGGCACGCCGGCCGGCGTATCGCAGCTGCAGCCAGGCGACCAGCTCGAGTGCGGCGTCGACGGCGTCGGCACGCTGAAGGTCAAGATCGGCCAGCCGGAATGAGAATGCCGTAGGGCCGATTAGCTGAAGGCGTAATCCGCCCTACGACGTCACTTGATCGCGGAGGCGACGATGCCGCCGATGATCAGCACGCCGAGCGTGTACTTCATCGCGTAGTACACCGTCCGGTTCCACTCCTTGACCTTGCGGCTGGCGAGGTGGACTTCATACAGCTTGCCGAACACCTTGTTCAGCGCGCCGACATGCTCCCCCTCCACGTTCTGGGTGGCGGACGCCTTGACGATGTGGTGGCTGACCCAGCGATTGATCGCGGTCATGAAGCCGAACTTCATCGGGCGCTCGACGTCGCAGAACAGGATGATGCGGTTGACGTCGGTCTTGTTCTCGGCGCTGTGGATGAAGGTCTCGTCGAACATGAACGCCTCGCCGTCGCGCCAGACGCATTCGACGCCGTCAACGAGGATGCGGCACTGGTCCGAGTTCGGCGTGACCAGGCCAAGGTGATAGCGCAGCGAGCCGGCGAAGGGATCGCGGTGCGCGCCCAGCTTGCCGCCGGGCGGCAGCATCGCGAACATCGCGCCGTGCACGGTCGGAATCGAATCGAGCAGCGCCACCGTCTTCGGGCACAGCGACTGCGCCGACGGCAGGAAGTCGTCATACCATTTGAGATAAAAGCGCTTCCAGCCGCTCTTGAAGAACGAGTAGAAGCCCCAGTCGTTGTTCTTCGCGGCGGCGCGGATGAAGCCCTCGTCGAACAGCCGCAGGGCTTCCTCGCGGATCGTTTCCCAATTGTCGCTGAGCGGCTTCAGTTCCGGGAACTTCTCGACCGGGATCACCGGCGTGTTCGGCACCGCCGAGCCCGCATACATCAGCACGTTATAGGGCGCGAGATAGGTCGAGTGGTCGCCGATCTGGCGGGCGAAGCGCAGGCGCTGCTTGCCACGGAAATGCACGTAGATGGTCGATGCCACGAACGCGTACAGCACGACGAGCTGCGGCGCGAAAATTTGCTTCAGCATGGCTGGTTCCTGTGATGCGAGCCCGCCGGCGCTGCCTGCAGGGCGGGCAACATTTAGCAAAAGACAACCCGCGCAGGAAGCGACCAGCAGGACACACCAGGAAGGGAAAATGCAGAAATAGCTGACGGGACCGAGACTTGGCTACGGCCGCTGAAGCCCAGTCTCAGGCCCGCGACAGGGCTTGCAGTCCCTTGAAGGTCAGGCGCTTAGGATCCTTGACGCCGGCGAGATACAGCCGCCGGATGAAGGCGACGGCGGCGTCACGGTCGCATCCGGTCAAGGTGACCACCGCATCGACGGCAATTCGCTGGGCATCCATGGAAAATCCCCTTGGGGTTCCTCGGCTGATCGCAAATCCAGGCTCAAAGCCTACGGGCCGCTGGTTAACCCGGCGTTAGCCCGGGCAAGCAATGGCCGATTCGAAAGCGCGCGCGTATACGTGAAACGACGCATGAGTCAGGTTGCCGCAGTCACGCGCCCGTTACATCCGCGCCGCTTCCAGCACCACTTCCGCGAACGCCTGCGGCGCCTCCTGCGGCGGATTGTGTCCGATGCCGCCGCCAAATGTGCGGTGCGAATATTTGCCGGAGAACTTCCTGGCGTAGGACTCCGGCGGCGGATGTGGCGCGCCGTTGGCATCGCCCTCGATCGTGATGGTCGGCACCGTGATGACGGGAAATGCGGCGAGCCGCTGTTCCAGTTCCGCGTATTTCGGCTCGCCTTCGGCGAGGGCAAGCCGCCAGCGGTAATTGTGGATCGCGATGTCGACATGATCGGGATTGTCGAGCGAGGCCGCGCTGCGGGCGAAGGTCGCATCGTCGAAATTCCATTTCGGCGAGGCAAGCTGCCAGATAAGCCTCGCGAACTCATGGGTGTTCCTCGCGTAGCCGGCGCGGCCGCGTTCGGTCGCGAAATAGAACTGGTACCACCACTGCAGTTCGGCCTTGGGCGGCAGCGGCATCTTGCCCGCCTCCTGGCTGCCGATCAGATAGCCGCTCACCGACACCATCGCCTTGACGCGCTCGGGCCAGAGCGCGGCCATGATGTTGGCGCTGCGCGCGCCCCAGTCATAGCCGGCGACGACGGCCCTCTCGATCTTGAGCGCGTCCATCAGCGCGATGATGTCGACGGCAAGCGCCGCCGGCTCGCCGTTCCTGACGGCTTCGCTGGCGAGAAAGCGCGTGGTGCCATAGCCACGCAGATGCGGGACGATGACGCGATGGCCGGCCTTCGCCAGCAGCGGCGCGACCTCGACGAAGCTGTGGATGTCGTACGGCCAGCCGTGCAGCAGGATGATCGGAGGGCCGTCGGCCGGGCCGTCCTCGGCATAGCCGACATTGAGAACGCCGGCATCGATCTGCCTGATCCGGGCGAACGTCGTTGGCGCGCCCTGCGCACAGGCGCGGGCGCCGATCAGCAGCGGAGCGGTCGCCAGACCGAATGCCGCGGCATGAAGAAAATGGCGGCGGCTGCTCACGTGTTGCAACATTTCTCACTCCCGCGATACTCAGGCGCCACCAAAATTGGGGTTGGCACCGCGGTACCACCCCCGCCCGGCGGGTCTATAGAACGAAATAGGCCTGATCAGGACAGCGGGAGAGCGCTGGGCGAGCCACGTCTTCCGTGCCCGCGAGAGATCATCAAATAAAAAGCCCCGGCCAGGCCGGGGCTCAGACTGCTGACAAAGTCCTCGCCTTTGGCGGGGACTTTTGATTCAGTGGAGCATGCTTCGCAAACCCTCGCCGCAACAGACCGCGCTGGAGATGGTAAGTCTCGACGGTCTGGTTCCGAAGGATCACCTGCTTCGCAA
>DATLXL010000044.1:0-43104 GCA_035575905.1 Bradyrhizobium sp.
CCGCAACGCGGTTCGCCTGATCACCCGCCATGTCTGGGCCGATGCCCGCGAGCGCGTCGATGCCCATCGGCTCACCCCGTGGGGCAAGCGCATCTACAAGCGCCGCAAGGAGACGGTGGAACGTTCCTTTGCCGACGCCAAACAACTCCACGGCCATCGCTATGCCCGCTTCCGGGGCCTGCTTGCCGTCACCTGCCAGTGCCTGCTCGCCGCCGCCGCACAGAACATCAAGAAAATTGCTCTGGCCCTGGCGCCCAGGCCCGCCTGGGCCTGAGAACGCCTGCAACTCCTATCGATCCGTCTCTAAAACAAAACCCCGCCGAAATTCGACGGGGTTTGTCAGCGGTCTGAGGCCTCCGTCACCGGAGGCCTTTTCCTATCAGGCGACCGCGTCCTTGGCGGCCTTGACCGGGCGGGCCCGAACGATCTTCCGGGCCGGCTTGGCCTTGAACATCATCTCTTCGCCCGTGAAGGGGTTGGTGCCCTTGCGCGCCTTGGTCGCAGGCTTCTTGATCACGACGAACTTCGCGAAGCCAGGCACGAGGAAAAGGCCGCTCTTCTTGAGTTCCTTGTGACCGACATCCACCAGCGTATCCATCACGTTCTTGACGTCACGCTTGGAGAGTTCGGTGGTGGTCGCGATCTTCTCGATCAGCTGCGACTTAGACAGTTGGGTGGCCATGATTGCTCCGTTGGATTCTAGACGCTGCACGATATGGCTGAAAACGCCTTGAAATACAGGCTTTTTCGGCATTCTGCACAGCAATCTTCGCCAAATAGCGCCGCCGCAGTGCAAGAAATGCCTTATTTTGCCGCGGATTCCGCGCAGCCGCTTGTTCCGCAGCCGGGTTTCCCTATCACGGCGTGAAATGATTCGCTCGAAAACCCTATAAAAAAGCCGCGTCCGGGAATTCCCGGACGCGGCCTTTTTCGATTGATTCTACCGGTGAGGGAGCCGTTCACACGCCCGTCTGCGAGATGAACTTGGTGTTGAAGTAGGCTTCCATCGCCTCGGTGCCGCCTTCCGAGCCGTAGCCGGAATCCTTGACGCCGCCGAACGGCACTTCCGGCAGCGCAAGACCGAAGTGATTGATCGTCATCATGCCGGCCTCGACCTGCGAGCCGATCGCGGTCGCGGTCTTGGTCGAACTGGTGAAGGCATAGGACGCAAGACCGAACGGCAGCCGGTTCGCCTCCTCCACCACCTCATCGAGGCTGGAGAAGCGCGAGATCAGCGCCAGCGGGCCGAACGGTTCCTCGTTCATGGCGCGCGCCGTTTTCGGCACATCGCTGACCACGGTGGGCTCGAAGAAGTAGCCCTTGTTGCCGATGCGGTGGCCGCCGGTCTCGAGCCTGGCGCCCTGCGCGACGGCATCCTGCACCATGCCCTCGATCGCCGTGACGCGGCGCGGATTGGCGAGCGAGCCCATGGTGGAGCTGGCGTCCATGCCGTTGCCGACCTTCACCGCCTTGGCGCCCTCGACGAACCTGTCGACGAACTCCTTGAACACGTCGTCCTGCACCAGCATGCGGGTCGGCGAGATGCAGACCTGGCCGGCGTTGCGATATTTCGCCGCGACCAGCACCTTGGCCGCAGTCGCAACGTCGGCGTCCTTGAACACCATCGCCGGGGCGTGACCGCCGAGCTCCATGGTGGCGCGCTTCATGTGCAGGCCGGCGAGCGCGTTGAGCTGCTTGCCGACCGCGGTCGAGCCTGTGAACGAGATTTTGCGGATCACCGGATGCGGGATCAGGTATTCCGAAATCTCCGCCGGCACGCCATAGACGAGATTGACGACGCCATCGGGCACACCCGCATCGGCAAAGGCGCGGATCAGCTGCGCGGGCGCAGCCGGGGTTTCTTCCGGCGCCTTGACGATGATGGAGCAGCCGGCGCCGAGCGCAGCAGACAGCTTGCGCACCACCTGGTTGATCGGGAAATTCCACGGCGTGAATGCCGCCACCGGGCCGACCGGCTCCTTGATCGCGAGCTGGTAGATGCCGGGACCGCGCGCCGGGATGACGCGGCCGTAGGAGCGCTTGGCTTCTTCTGCGAACCACTCGATGATATCGGCGGCCAGCATCGCCTCGATCCTGGCCTCGGCCAGGGTCTTGCCCTGCTCCATGGTGAGCAGCGGCGCGATCTCCTCGTTGCGCTCGCGCATGATGGCGGCGGCCTTGCGCATGATGCGGCAGCGCTCGAACGGCGCGATCGCACGCCAGGCCTTGAAGCCGGCCGCGGCCGCGGCCAGCGCCTCGTCGAGGTCGGCCTGGCCGGCGTGGGCGACGGTGCCGATGACCTCTTCGGTGGCGGGATTGATGACTTCGAGCACCCTGCCCGACTGGGCGGGACGCCACTTGCCGCCGATGAACAATTGCGTGTTGGAATAGGCCAACGGACTCTCTCCCTAGACTGTTGATTATGTGCTGAATGGGTGGGTGGTGGGACGGCCCCTTTTAGACGGGCCGCCGGACGGAGGCTAGCCGCGAATGGCCGGTTTAAGCCCCGCGCAGGATAACATTGGAGAGTGAAATGATCGCGACCAACGACGCAATAACGCTGGCCGGCAAGGAGGCGCTCGTGACGTGCTGGCTAGGCTAGCCATGGCCGCCAAAGCCGACCAGCCCAATATCGACTTTGCCGGCGGCGCCGTCGGCTACCGCTTCCGGCGCGGCGGCGAGCGTGGCCATCCGCTGGTGCGGGCGGCCGGAATCAAGAAGGACCATATCCCCGTAATCGTCGACGCCACGGCCGGGCTCGGCCGCGACGCGTTCCTGCTGGCCTCCGCCGGCGCGGCGGTGACCCTGATCGAACGGTCGCCCGAGGTGCATGCGCTGCTGAAGGACGCCCTCGCCCGCGCGTCAGACGAGTCCGCCGAGCTTGCCGAGGTCGTGTCCCGCATGACCCTGCTCCAGGGCGATGCCCGCACCCTGCTGCCGGACCTGAGGCCCGACGTCGTCATCGTCGATCCCATGCATCCGCCGCGCCGGAGCACCGCATTGGTGAAGCAGGAGATGCGCCAGCTCGGTGCCATCGTCGGCGCGGATGAGGATGCGGATGAACTGATGCGGACAGCGCTCGCCGCGGCGCGCGAGCGCGTGGTGCTGAAATGGCCGCTGCGCGCCCCCCCCTTGCTGGACGCGCCGAAGCCGTCACATCGACTCACTGGAAAGACCGTACGTTACGAGGTTTTCGTCACCACGCTGAGACCTCACGTGAAGTGATGGCGCAGGCGGCCTTTGATATCAAACGTTTACGCGCGGAACATGAGACGGAGTTGATCGATGGGTACATCCAGCTTGCGCGGCCATGTCGCGCTGGTCACCGGCGGGTCGCGCGGCATCGGGGCTGCGATCGTCAAGGCACTTGGCGACGCGGGCTGCGCGGTCGCGGTGAACTATCGCGAGCGCGCGGCCGAGGCCGGGACGCTGGCCAGGGCCATCGTCGCCGCCGGCGGCAAGGCCCTCGCCATTGCCGCTGACGTCTCCAAGGC
This sequence comes from Bradyrhizobium sp., assembly GCA_035575905.1. Lineage (GTDB taxonomy): Bacteria > Pseudomonadota > Alphaproteobacteria > Rhizobiales > Xanthobacteraceae > Bradyrhizobium. The sequence goes on from DATLXL010000044.1 coordinate 3,495, forward strand.
CGACGCCGTCGCGGCGATGGTGGAGCGCGTCTCGTCCGAACTTGGCCCGATCGATATCCTCGTCAACAATGCCGGCATCGCCATCCCCCGCGGCGTCGATGACCTGACCGAAGCCGATTTCGACGCGACCATATTGGTGAACCTGAAATCGGCCTTCCTCTGCACCCAGGCCGTACTGCCGGGCATGCGCGCCAGGAAATGGGGCCGCATCGTCAACATCTCCTCGGGCGCCGCCCGCGGCGCCGGCTCGATCGGGCCACATTACAATGCCTCGAAAGCCGGCATGGAGGGGCTGACCCGCGGCTATGCCGCCCGCCTCGTCAAGGAAGGCATTACGGTGAACGCGGTCGCACCCTCGCTGATCGAAACCGACATGATGAGCGGCCAGCCGCAGCTCGTCAGCCGCATCCCGCTCGGCCGCTTCGGCCAGCCGGAGGAAGTCGCATCAGCCGTGATGCTGCTGATCGACAACCCCTACATGACCGGCCAGACGGTGGCGATGAGCGGCGGGATGGCGTTCAACTGATCGGCGCTACAGCGACCGCGCGATCAGCAGTTTCATGATCTCGTTGGTGCCGCCATAGATCTTCTGGATGCGGGAATCGATGAACATGCGGGAGATCGGGTATTCCTGCATGTAGCCGTAGCCGCCGAACAGCTGCAGGCATTCGTCGGCGGTCTGGACCTGCTTGTCCGAGCACCAGTATTTCGCCATCGAGGCCGTCACCGTGTCGAGGTCGCCGGCGACCAGGCGCTCGATGCACCAGTCGACGAAGACGCGGGCGATCATCGCTTCCGTCTTGCGCTCGGCGAGCGTGAAGGCGGTGTTCTGGAATTCCAGCAGCGGCTTGCCGAAGGCGGTGCGCTCCTTGGTGTACGCGGCGGTGATCTTCACCGCCCGCTCCATCGCGGCGACGGCGCCGACGGCGAGCGCCAGCCGCTCTTGCGGCAGTTGCTGCATCAGCTGCACAAAGCCCTGCCCTTCCTCGCTGCCGAGCAGGTTTTCCGGCGGCACCGCGACATTGTCGAAGAACAGCTCCGAGGTGTCGGAGGCATGCAGGCCGATCTTGTCGAGGTTGCGGCCGCGGCGATACCCTTCCGCGCCGGCGGTCTCCACCACGATCAGCGACAGCCCCTTGGCGCCCGGGCCGCCGGTACGCGCGACGACGACGACGAGGTCGGCGGCCTGGCCTTTGGTGATGAATGTCTTCTGGCCGTTGATGACCCAGGAATTGCCCTGCTTCTTCGCCGTGGTCTTCACGCTCTGCAGATCCGAGCCGGTGCCGGGCTCGGTCATGGCGATGGCGCCGACCATCTCGCCGGAAGCCATCTTCGGCAGCCAGCGCCGCTTCTGCTCTTCCGAGCCGTAGTTGAGAATGTAGTGCGCGACGATGGCGCTGTGCACGGAGACGCCGGTGGTCACTTCCGGCACCACGCTTTCGATGTCTTCCAGCACCGCGGCGTCATAGGCAAAGGTCGCGCCCAGCCCGCCATATTCCTCCGGCACGCTTGCCAGCAACGCGCCCATCTCGCCCAGCCCACGCCAGGCGGAGCGGTCGACCATTTTCTGGCTGCGCCATTTCTCGGCGTGCGGCGCCAGATCCTTGGCGAGGAACTTGCGGAACTGGTCACGGAACGTGTCCAGCTCTTCGGTCATCCAGGAGGAACGGTAAGGCATGACAAACCCCATTGCGGTCGTCCGGCGATGGCCGGGCCGGCATGTTAATGGATTTCCGCGTCTCGAACAGGGGACATGACGAGTCCGGCGCGTGAGGAGGGTCACGCGCCGGACGAAATCCAAAGCGGACGATCAGCGACGCTTGCGAACCGGCGGCGGGGGCGGCGGCGGCGGAAGGTCGCGGCGCCACACGGTGCCGTTGTCGAACTGGATCACGAGGCCATCGGGCGTGTAGACGCCGCTTTGCGCCATCATCTCCACCCAGATTCGCGTATTCGGGAAATTCCAGTCCGGCCATGCCCGCGACGGAATGCCCGCCTCGGTCACCACATTCAGCTCCGGCCCGTTCTGCGTGATGTAGGGCTGCTGATCGCCTCGGCAGGCCGCGATGCAATTGTACCTGCCGGTGAGATCGGCGGTTTGCGCCGAAGCGCCGGTGGCGACGAAGGCGGCCGCAAGGCCAACAGTCAAAGTCAGCATCTTCATGAGAAATCACTCCACTACCTTGGAACGGGACGGAAACTACACCGATCGACGGAACCGGGCTATCGGTTTGCGGCCAAGTAAAATGCGCGGCCTTCTCAAAAGATCGTCATGGCCCGGCTTGTCCGGCCATCCACGGCTTTCCTGAATTTTAACCAAGAACGTGGATGCCCGGAACACCATTGGAGACGCAGTCCGCGCTTTTGCCCGGTCATGACGGCGCTTGGCCGCCCCTAACCCGCTGCCAGCTGCCGGTCCAGATCGTGCAGCACCTGGTAGCACGGCAGCACCTGGGCCACGCTGGCATTCGGCTCGCGGCCCTCGCGGATCGCGGCAAAGAACTCACGGTCCTGCAATTCGATGCCGTTCATCGACACGTCGACCCTGGAGACGTCGATCTTCTCTTCCTTGCCGTTCACGAGATCATCGTAGCGCGCGATGTAGGTGCCGGTATCGCCGATGTAGCGGAAGAAGGTGCCGAGCGGGCCGTCGTTGTTGAAGGACAGGCTCAGCGTGCAGATCGCGCCGCTCTCGGCCTTGAGCTGGATCGACATGTCCATGGCGATGCCGAGCGCCGGATGAATCGGCCCCTGCAACGCATTGGCCTTCACGATCGGCGAGCGCGCCTGATAGGCGAACAGGTCCACCGTGTGGGCGGCGTGGTGCCATAGCAGATGGTCGGTCCAGCTTCGGGGCTGGCCGAGCGCGTTCATGTTGGTGCGGCGAAAGAAGAAGGTCTGCACGTCCATCTGCTGGATGTTGAATTCCCCGGCGACGATCTTGTTGCGCACCCATTGATGGCTGGGGTTGAAGCGGCGGGTGTGGCCGCACATCGCGACCAAACCCGACTTTTTCTGCAGGTCGACCACGGCCTGCGCATCGGCCAGCGAATCCGCCAGCGGAATTTCCACCTGCACATGCTTGCCCGCGTTCATGCAGGCCAGCGCCTGGCTCGCGTGCATCTGCGTCGGCGTGCAGAGGATGACGGCGTCGACCTCCTTCAGCGCAAGACTGTCGGCAAGCTCGGTCGAGACATGCTTGATGCCGTATTTGTCCGCGATCTCTTTTGTCGGCTCCAGCCGGCGGCCGACCAGCGACACCACCTCGACGCCGTCGATATTCCTGATGCCGTCGAGATGTTTGATGCCGAACGCGCCCGCTCCCGCCAGCGCGACCTTGATAGCCTTGGCCATGTCAGTTGTTCTCCAGGATCAGATGGCCGACGGCGGTGTTGCTCGCGGGCACGTGGTAGAAGCGATGCCGCACCGTCGGCTTCTTGCCGCCGCGGAGATCGCTCATCGCGCCGCGCGCGATCAGCCACATCACGAGCTCGATGCCCTCGCTGCCGGCTTCGCGCACGTAGTCGATATGCGGCATTTTCGACAGGCCCTCGGGGTCGTCGATCAGGCGGTCGAGGAACGCGGTGTCCCATTCCTTGTTGATCAGGCCGGCGCGCGGGCCCTGCAACTGGTGACTCATGCCGCCGGTGCCCCAGACCTGCACGTTGAGCGGCTCGTCATAGGACTCGATCGCCTTGCGGATCGCCTGCCCCAGCATGAAGCAGCGCCGGCCCGACGGCGGCGGATATTGCACGACGTTGACCGCGAACGGGATCACCGGGCACGGCCAGGCCTGCGGCTGGCCGAACATCAGGCTGAGCGGCACGGTCAGCCCGTGGTCGACGTCCATCTTGTTGACGATGGTGAGGTCGAAATCGTCCTGGATCACCGACTGCGCGATATGCGCGGCAAGCTTCGGATGACCGATCACCTTCGGCACCGGGCGCGGTCCCCAGCCTTCGTCGGCCGGCTGGAATTCGGCCGCCGTGCCGATCGCGAAGGTCGGGATCAGATCGAGGCTGAAGGCGGTGGCGTGATCGTTGAACACCAGGAAGATCACGTCGGGCTTCTGCTCCTTCTCCCATTGCTTGGAGAAGTCGTAGCCCTTGAACACCGGCTGCCAATAGGCCTCGGCGGTCTTGCCGAGGTCGAGCGCGGCGCCGACCGCCGGCACATGCGAGGTGTAGACGCTGGAGGTGATGCGGGCCATTACTTGGTCTCCCCGGTCCTGCGGTTGCCCTCGATCGAGCGGCCGCCCTTGATCATCATGTCGCGGTACTGATCTTCGGTCATGCCGGTCATGCTGCCGGCCATCTGCTGAAAGCTCTTGCCGTCGGTGGCGCCGATCTTGGCGAGAAAATAGATGTTGCCGCCGAGCTGGATGCAGCGGTTGAGATCGCGCGCCATCACCGCCTGCTTCTGCTCCTCGGTCATCGGCCATTCGTCGAGATAGGCGCGCTCGTTGGCCTTGAAGCGGGCGCGGTTCTCGGCCTTCATCAGCGACATGCAGAACTGGTTGAGGTGATAGCCCTGGCGCGACATGTCGGCGTCGAAGATCGTCGTGCCGGGAATATCGGTATAGGGTTTGTCGAGTGACATGAATTGCCTCCTCAGGATTGCTCGGGCCAGTACAGCCGCATCGGATTGTCTACCAGCAGCTTGCGCTGCAGCTCTTGCGTCACCGCAATATGCGGAATGAAGTCGACCAGAAGACCGTCGTCGGGCATGTGGCCCTTGAGGTTCGGATGCGGCCAGTCCGTGCCCCAGAGCACGCGGTCGGGGAACGTCTCGACGACGCGCCGGGCGAACGGGATCACGTCGCGATAGGCATTCTGCTCGCCATTGAGTGCGGGCGGACCCGCGACCGACAGCCGCTCCGGGCAGCTCACCTTGGACCAGACGTTGTTGTGCTCGCGCATGAATTTCAAAAACAGCTCGAATTCCGGGCCGTCCACCGGCTTGGTAACGTCGGGGCGTCCCATATGATCCACCACGACGGTCGTCGGCAGCGTCGTGAAGAAATCCCAAAGCTCCGGCAGATCGACGGCCTCGAAATAGATCACGACATGCCAGCCAAGCTTGGCGATGCGGCCGGCAATCTCGATCAGCTCGTCGCGCGGGGTGAAATCGACCAGGCGCTTGACGAAATTGAAGCGCACGCCGCGCACGCCGGCGTCGTGCATGGCTTTCAGCTCGGCATCCGTGACGCTGCGCTTGACGGTGGCGACACCGCGCGCCTTGCCGCCGGAATGAATAAGTGCATCGACCATGGCGCGGTTGTCGGCGCCGTGGCAGGTTGCCTGCACCACCACGTTGCGCGAGAAACCGAGATGGTCGCGCAGCGCGTAAAGCTGCGCGCGCGAAGCGTCGCACGGCGTATATTTGCGCTCCGGCGCATAAGGATATTCGCCGCCGGGACCGAACACATGGCAGTGCGCGTCGACCGCGCCTGCCGGTACCTTGAAGCGCGGCTTCGACGGATCGTCGTACCAGTCCAGCCATCCCGGGGTTTTCTCGAACGGCCCGGATACAGGTTTCGACATCAACTTACCCTTCGCTCATCGCGTCAGCCGGCGCGCCGCGGCGGCTCCATGCCGTGCTTCCACTTGGTTGCGTTGGTTTCCGGCGAAGCCAGATAGGCGATCAGATCGCGCGCGCCCGCCTCGTTGGTCGCCTGCGCGCCGATGCCGCAGGCGAACAGCGTCACCGATTGAATCTCGGGAGGCAGCATCCCGGCTACTTCGATCCCCTGCACGTCCAGAAACTCGCTCATCTGCTGGAAGCCGAGTTCGGCCTCGCCGCGCGCCAGCAGCTTGCCGACGGGAACACCGGGCGGCGCCTGCACCACCTTCTTCGTGTCATTTGGATCGATGCCCCACTTCTCCAACAGTTTTACGACATGCGTGCCGCTGGGACCGGTGGAGTAGCCCACGGATTGCGCCGCCAGCACCGCTGCCTTCGTGGAGGCTTCACTGGCGAGATCGGGACGCTTCGCCCCGGCCCGCACGGCAACCGCGATCGAGGACTCCGCGAACCCTGCCCGGCTGCCGGCCTTGAGAAAGCCGTCGGTCTCGAGCTTCTTCATTGCGTCGTCGGCCAGCACGACGATGTCGAATTTTTCGCCGGCGCGGATGCGCTTGGCCGCATCGACGCCGCCGACGGCCTCGATCGCCACCGACTTCCCCGTCTTCTGCCGAAAGACGCCGGAGAGCTCCGCCAGGATCTGGCGGGTCGCCATCGACGATATGCCAACGATGTCAACGGCCATGATCGGCTCAATCGATATATTTCAGCCCGGCTTTCGCCAGCGGCTCGCGCATCTTGTACATGTCGAGGCCAAGCACGCCGCTCGCGAGTTTCTCGCGCTTGTCGGCCTCATTGGCCTCGCGTGCTTCCGCCGCATCGGCAGCCTGCTGCGCGACCCTGGCGGGCACGACGACGATGCCATCCATGTCGGCGACGATGACGTCGCCGGGACTGACCGCAGCACCGGCGCAGACCACCGGGATATTGACCGAGCCGAGCGTCGACTTCACCGTGCCGCGGGCGCTGATGGCGCGCGAGAACACCGGGAATTTCATCTCGGTCAGGTCCATCACATCGCGGACGCCGCCGTCGATGATCAGGCCGACGGCGCCGCGGGCGCGGAAAGACGTGGCGAGCAGATCGCCGAAAAAGCCGTCGGTGTTCTCGACCGTGCAGGCCGCGACCACGACGTCACCGGGCTGGATCGCCTCCGCCGCCACATGCATCATCCAGTTGTCGCCGGGCTGCAGCAGGACCGTGACGGCGGTGCCGCAGATCTGCGCGCCGGCATAGATCGGGCGCATATAGGGCTGCATCAGACCGACGCGGCCCATCGCCTCATGAATGGTGGCAACGCCATAGCGCGACAGTTTTTCGACCGCCGCCTTGTCGGCGCGCGCGATGTTGCGCCTGACGATGCCGAGATCGTTCATCGCGATACTCATCTTACTTCCCCTTCGCCTTCAGGGCCGCATCGAGCCGCGGGAACACGCGGCGCGCATTACCTTCAAATATCTTCTTGCGATCGGCATCGCTGAGCGTCGGCGCAGCCTCGATGTAGCGCTTGGTGTCGTCATAGTGGAAACCGGTTTCCGGATCGATGCCGCGCACCGCGCCGATCATTTCGCTGGCGAACAGCACGTTGTCGACCGGGATCACCTTGGTGAGGAGATCGATGCCGGGCTGGTGATAGACGCAAGTGTCGAAATAGATGTTGTTGAGGAGATGGTCTTTCAAAAGCGGCTTCTTCATCTCCTGCGCCAGGCCACGGAAGCGGCCCCAGTGATAGGGCGCGGCACCGCCGCCGTGCGGAATCAGGAAGCGCAGCTTGGGAAAATCCTTGAACAGGTCGGACGTCAGGCACTGCATGAAGGCCGTAGTGTCGGCGTTGAGGTAGTGCGCGCCCGTAGTGTGGAAAGCCGGATTGCACGATGTCGAGACGTGGATCATCGCGGGGATGTCGAGCTCGACCATTTTCTCGTAGATCGGATACCACTGCCGGTCCGACAACGGCGGCGAGGTCCAGTGGCCGCCCGACGGATCGGGATTGAGGTTGATGCCGACGAAATTGTACTCCCCGATGCACTTCTCGATCTCGGGAATGCAGGTTTTCGGATCGACGCCCGGCGACTGCGGCAGCATCGCAACGCCGATGAAATTGTCCGGGAAGAGCTTGCTGACGCGCGAGCACAATTCGTTGCAGATCGAAGCCCAGGTCGAGGACACTTCGAAGTCGCCGATGTGATGGGCCATGAAGCTGGCGCGCGGGCTGAACAGCGTCAGGTCGCTGCCGCGCTCCTTCATCTGCCGGAGCTGGTTGTTGGCGATGGAGTCGCGCAGCTCGTCATCGCTGATCTTGAGGTCGCTCGCCTTCGGCTTGACGCTCGGGTCCTTGATTCCCGCGATTTGCCGGTTGCGCCAGTCCTCCAGCGCCTTGGGCGCCGTGGTGTAGTGGCCGTGCACGTCGATAATCACGCTGGCTTCTCCCATGATGGCGGCAGGTTCGCATTCCCGCCTGCTCGATTGACTGCTTGTTTGAGCATGACCTTTTCCGAAAACCGGTTCCCACTTTCCGGGATCAGCTCCAGTGCCGCGCCGGCCCGGCGTCGGCCGGCGCCCTGCCCGGTGCCGATCGCTTGCGGGAAGGACGGTCGAGTGCCGGGGCCTGCAGCGAGGCAACCGTCGACTGCACGAGCTGCTCGATCGCCTCGCCGGGATCGCCGCCGTCCGCCTCGCCGCGCGACAGCCGCGACACGCGCTCCGGCGTCACCAGCGTGTAGTAGAGCGCCCCGAGCAGGAAATGGCTGCGCCACACGATCTCGGTGCGCGGGATATGCGGCAGGCTCTCGTGGATCGCATCGATGAAGCCGTGGCTGGTGTCGTCAAAGGTCTGCGCGATAATCTTGCGCGCGACTTCGTTGCCCTCGGCCGACATGATGGCGCGCAGCCGCGTGAAGCGCGCGCCGCCGCCGGCGAGATCGCTGCCCGACGAGAATGCCGGCAGCACGTAGGCCCGCACGATCGCCTCGAGCCGGTCCTTCAGGTCGCGAACGCGCCGCGCTGCTTCCAGCAGTTCGGAGCGGCGATGGTTCATCGGCACGCAATGGCGCTGGTAGATTTCCAGCAGCAGGCCGTCCTTGGTCTTGAAGTGATAGGTCACGCTGCCGGGATTGGCGCCTGCTGCCTGGGCGATGTCGCGCACCGACACCGCGTTGAAGCCGTTGGTCGAAAACAGCTCCTCGGCGGCCGCCAGGATCGCCTCGCGCATGTTGGGCTTGCGCATCTTTTCCCGTCTGGCTGGCTCGGTCATTGCATTTGTACATATGTACAAATCAAACGCGTCCGTCAACAAAGAAGCTGGCGCGCGCCGCCTGCCAGCGGGCAAAGAAAGTGCAAATTATATCATATGCTTAGAAAGCAATCCGCACCGCATCATGCCCGGGGCAAGCCCCAGGCATGATGCCTCGGGGAGCGTTCGCGGCCGTCACTCGGCCGGAGCAGCCACAGCGTGCGGGGCCGGCACCGTCTCGGATTTCGCGAGCCCGTAGAGAACCGCGGCGACGACGGCGTATGCCAGCGCCACCCCGGGCGTGACGCCGAGGCCGCCGCCGATGCCGACGGCCTCGCCGTGCATGAAGCCGAAATAGGTCATCGCCGCGCCGGCGAGCGAGAACGCCGCCGCCTTCACAAAGTCGCGCTCGATCACGAAAACCCCGATCGCGCCAAGCACGAGGCCGGTGAGAATGGAGCCGCCGCCCATCACTTCGAGGCCATGATAGATCACGCCCTGCTGCGGCAACGAGGCAATCGCCGCCGCCTTCACCATGTCCGCCTTGTCGGCGGCCATCGCGCCGACGCCTTGAGCCGCGGTCAGCGTGGCGGCGAGCATGGTGTCAATCTGCAGCTTGGCCCAGGCGGCCAGATGCGGCGTCAAGGCGAGGACGACGGCGGGCGCATGCTTGACAGGCGTGGTCTGGAACGCCTGCGCGCCGATCAGCATGCCGATATAGAGCAGGATCGGCGAGATCGCGACCACCGGCACCAGCGCCAGCAGCACCGAAATGATGCCGAACCACGACAGCACGACCACCATGATTCCGGTCGCCGCGGAGTAACCGATGCGGCCGCCCATCGCCTTCCAGCCGGGATGGCCGATATAGACCGCGTTGATGAAGGGGTTGCCCATCAGGCAGCCGATCAGACTGACCACGCCGTCGGCGGTGAGCACCTGGGTGGTCGGATATTCATCACCGGCGGCTTCCGCGCTTTCCACGTTGTCCATGGCTTCGACAAGATCGTAGATGCCGAAGGGGATCGCGGTGACGAGGATGATGCCGAGGAACTCGAAGCCGGAGAAGACGTGACCGATCGCCGGGATCGGCACCGAGAAGCCGAAATTGGCAAAGGCATCGCCAAGACCCTTCAGGCTGAGGCCGCCGAGCCCGAGACCGAACAGGTTGGAGCCCCAGGCGATCAGCATGCCCGCCGCAATCGCGACAAGGCCGGCCGGAATGCCCTTCGGATACTTCATGCCGCCCAGCCAGCTGGCGATGATGATGGCGAAGCAGACGAGGCCAATCTGCGGCGTCATGTACATTTCCAGCGCCGGCCGCATCGAGATGAAGGTGACGGAGACACCGGCGAGCGTGCCAAGCAGCGCCGCGCGCGGCGTTATCCTGCGGATGTACGGCGCGATGAAGCCGCCGATCATCAGGATGAAGCTCTGGAAGAACACCCAGACCAGCCCTGCCGACCATCCCTTGACGGGATCGCCGGTCTTCAGCGTGATCGGCAGCATGATCACGAAGGTGACGATAAACATGTGCGGCACGCTGACGCCCGACGGCAGCGCGCAGACGTCGTTGCGGCCGGTCTTCTGCGCCAGGCGATAGGCGAGCCAGGCGTAGTACATCGTCGACAGGCACATCATCAGGCCGAGCGCCGGCAGGATGCGGCCGAACACGAGGCTGTCAGGCATCTTCAGCACGAAGCGCAACAGGCCGGTCAGCACCAGCATGTTGACGAGGATATTGGTGCCGAATCCGAAGAAAGCGTTCCAGTCACCCGGCGTCCACAGCACCGGCCTGAAGCCGTGCTTGACCGCAGTCGTGTCCGTGCTCATCGTGATGCCCCCGCAGCCAGCGTTTCGGTTGTCGGATAGATCGCCTCCAGTATTGCGGCTGAGTCAGCGACCCAGCCGAAAATGCCGCCCTGCGCCTTGATCATCTTCAGGCCCATCTCGTGAAATTCGGGAAAGTAGGATGCGCAGCCGTCGGAGATGACGACGCAGCGATAGCCGCGGTCGTTGGCCTCGCGCACCGTGGTGTTGACGCAAACCTCGGTGGTGACGCCGCAAACCAGCAGGTTCTCGATGCCGTGGTCCTGCAGGACGCCGCCAAGCTCGGTGGCGTAGAACGCGCCCTTGCCGGGCTTGTCGATCACGATCTCGCTTTCGAGCGGATAGAGTTCGGGAATGATGTCGTGGCCGGCCTCGCCGCGGATCAGGATGCGTCCCATCGGACCGGGATCGCCGATGCGCAGGCTCGGCTTGCCGCGCTCGACCTTGGCCGGCGGCGCATCCGACAAATCCGGCAAATGTCCCTCGCGGGTATGGATGACCAGGATGCCGGCGTCGCGGGCCGCCGCCAGCACGGCGCCGATCGGCTTCACCGCCCGCGCCAGCTGCGAGACGTCGTTGCCGAGCGTTTCGCCGAACCCGCCCGGCTCCATGAAGTCGCGCTGCATATCGATGATGACGAGCGCCGTCTTGGACCAGTCCAGACTGACCGGCTCCGGCTCGGCGGCGATGGTGCCGCTTGATGGTCCCCGTGAACTCGCCATGGCCTGAAGCCCCCGCGCGAGAGAACGCGATGGGGAACATCAAGCAAGGCCTATGCCATTGTGTACAATGCGACAGCCCCGGCGCTAAAAACAGAATCCTTCAGGATTCCAATCTGTTGAATGCAGCCCTCTCAGCTGCTCATCCCCTGGGCGACGCTGTTGTGACGTGCAATTGCCTACCCGACGAGCGCGTGAGTGGTCTGCACTCGCTTTGCGCAAGCCGGCGTAAGCATCAGCACGCGCACCAGCTTGACCAGGGTGCCGATCTGCGTGCTGACGATGCCGGCCGGGGCACGGTGGAAGGCTGTTCCGCGCCCTGACTTCGGGACGAAGATACCTTCCTGGGCCGTAAAGCTGGCATGCTTGTTGCGGCGCCAAAGGCAATTTGGTTTCCGAGGGCCTGATGGCAGCGATCGCCACCACGGCGGCTGCGCCGTCCAAACCGTTCTGGTTGTTCGGCTGGACCGCCAAGGCGGCGGAGCGACCTTAAGCGGTCTTCGGCCGGAAGTTCTCGACCAGGCGCAGCAGCACCCGGGCCCCGGCATCGGCATCAGCCGTGTCGACATGCTCATCCGGATGATGGCTGAGGCCGCCGCGGCAGCGCACGAAGATCATGCCGACATCGGTGACGTCGATCATCGCCATGCCGTCATGCCCTGCCCCGCTCGGCAGCTCGAACACGTCATACCTTTCGGCCTTCACGGCGTCCGCGATCTGCGCCTGCAACCACGGCGCACAGGATGCGGTGCGGTTCTCATGGGTGATGTCGAGCTGCAATTGCAGTGAGCGGCGCTTTGCAATGGCTTCAATCCGGCGGATGATCTCCGCCACGGCTCGCTTGCGGTGCATGTCGGTCGGCGCGCGCATGTCGATGGTAAAGGACACCTGCCCCGGGATCACGTTGGTGCCGCCCGGCGCAGCGCTGATATAGCCGACGGTGCCGACCAGGCCGGCGCCATCGGTGCGGCAATAATCCTCGATCGCGACGATGCATTCGGCGGCGCCCGTCAGCGCATCGCGCCGCATCGCCATCGGCACCGTGCCGGCATGGCCGGCCATACCCGTGAGCCTTGCCGCAAGCCGCGTTGCGCCCGCGATCGCGGTGACCACGCCGACCGGCAGGTTGTTCTGCTCCAGCACCGGTCCCTGCTCGATATGCAGTTCGACATAGGCAAGCAGCGTGCGGGTTGCGCGGGCGGCCGTCCCGATGTGCTGTGGATCAAGTCCAAACGCGACCAATGCCTCGCGCATGGAAACGCCGGCCTTGTCACGCCCGTTGAGCGCGCGCTCGTCAAAGGTGCCCGCCACCGCCCGGCTGCCGAGCAGCGTGGAGGCGAAGCGCACGCCCTCTTCATCGGCAAAGCCGACGACTTCGACCGCGAATGGCAGCCGCTTGCCGCGGCGGTGGAGATCGGCGACGCAGGCAATCGCCGTGATGACGCCGAGCGGGCCGTCCCACTTGCCGGCATCGCGCACGGTGTCGTAGTGCGAACCCAGCACCAGGCAGGGCAAACCCGGCCTGTCGCCCTCATAGCGGCCGCAGACATTGCCGATGGCGTCGAGATGTGCGGTCATGCCGGCATCTCGCATCCACAGCAGCAGCAACTCCGCCGCCGCGCGATGCTGCGGCGTCAGGAAGAGGCGGGTGAGATTTTCCGGCGTCTCCGAGATCGCTGCGAGTTCGCCGATCCGCCGCACGATCGCCTCGCCCAATACCAAGCCCGCATTGCCCTCGCCCGCCATGCCGCCGCCTATCCGATGTCGAAGGCGTCGGCCGCAAGATGGTTCATGTTGGTGTGCCAGTGCTGCGCAATCTGCAGCCGAGTCGGCACCCAGACACGCTCATGCCCCGCGATGTAGTCGAGAAACCGTATCAGTCCCGCCGCGCGGCCGGGCCGGCCGACCAGGCGGCAGTGCAGTCCCACTGACATCATCTTGGGCGACCTCGCACCCTCGGCGTAGAGCACGTCAAAGCTGTCCTTGAGGTAGGTGAAGAAATCTTCCCCGCCGCCGAAGCCCTGTGCATTGACGAAGCGCATGTCGTTGGCATCGAGGGTGTAGGGAATGACCAGATGCGGATCCGATCCGCACGACCTGATCCAGTACGGCAGATCGTCGGCATAGGAGTCGCAAAGATAGGAAAGCCCGCCCGCTTCCATCAGCAGCCGCAAAGTATTGATGGAGGAGCGGCCGGTATACCAGCCGAGCGGCCGCGCACCGGTGGCTTCGGTGTGCACGCGTATCGCTTCGGCGATTTCGCGACGTTCTTCGTCCTCCGACATGTCCTTGTGCTCGACCCAGCGCAGGCTGTGGCTGGCGATATCCCAACCCGCCTGCTTCATGGCGGCAACGATTTCCGGATTGCGCTGCAGCGCCATCGCGACGCCGAACACCGTGGCCGGCATCGCGTGCTCGGCAAAAATCCGCCACAAGCGCCAGAAGCCGGCGCGCGAGCCGTATTCGAACATGGATTCGATATTGGCGTGTCGCCTGCCGGCCCATGGCTGCGCGCCCAGCACGTCCGAAAGAAACGCCTCCGATGCCTTGTCGCCGTGCAGGATGTTGTTCTCGCCGCCTTCCTCGAAATTGACCACGAACTGCACGGCGACACGCGCCCCGCCCGGCCAGCGCGGATCGGGCGGACTGCCGCCATAGCCGCGCAGGTCGCGGGGATAGCGCTCGCTCACCTATGCTTCCTCGAAACGAATCTTCTGCGCGCCCTTCCAGAGAACGGCCTTGCCGAATGTCGCGAGATTTTCCAGGCCCGAGGTGAGCGTGATGAAATGGTTGCCGGCAAGCTGGCCCATCTTGCTGGCAAAGTGCACGCCGCCATAGGCCAGCAGGATTTCGGTTTCACTGATCCCGCCGGGGTAAAGGATGATCTGGCCCGGCGCCGGATAGCTCGTGTGGTTCTCGTAGGAGACGCCGAAATCGAGATCGCCGAGCGGCATCCAGACGCCCTCGCCGCTCCAGCGCACATGGATGGCCTGGCTCTCGAACGGCATGGCCTTGCGAAACGCGGCCACCGTCTTGGGCGCCAGTTGTTCCTCAAAGCGGGCGTCGAACATGAACTCGCCGGCGCGGACAATCAGCTTCTTCATCGGATTTCATCTCTGGGTAAGCAGGCCTGACAATCCCATCCATCGCAGCGGGAGCGAAGCGAAGCAAGGACCATTCCAACCGCCGGCCCTTCCTTTCGCACCGCCGCGTGCTTTCCCGCTTCTCGTTTGTTCCGGAAATGTTAGGATGGATGACGCGCGGGAGGCGTTGCGTGAAAACCATCACGGCATCGGCAGCCAAGAAGCTGGGCAGTTTCCTCACCAAGGATTTTCGTCGCATTTTCGGCGCTACCGAAGACGCCCTGGGCGAACGGATGGGCGCATTGGCGCGCTCCACCATCGAGTACCTGGCCCGCAGCGACGCGCTCTACCACAATTACGAGCACACCTTTCAGGTCACGATGGTCGGACGCGACATCCTGCAGGGCATGTCGCTGGCGCATCGCATAGAGCCGGAAGACTACGTGCATTTGATCGTCGCGTGCCTGCTGCACGATATCGGGTATATGCGCGGCGTGCTGGGCGGCGACACCGCCGACGAATTCGTCATCGACGAGCACGGCAAGACGATCGCGCTGCCGCGCGGCGCCTCGGATGCGGCACTGGCGCCCTATCATGTCGACCGCTCGAAGATGTTCGCCCGCGAGCGGCTGGGAAAATCGCCCTATATCGACGTCAAGCGCGTCACCGACGCGATCGAATGCACGCGCTTTCCGCCGCTGCCGAGCAAGGATGCCGCCGAGCTCGCGCAGGAGCCGCGCCTGGTGCAGGCCGCCGACCTGATCGGCCAGCTCGGCGATCCGCTTTATTCCCGCAAGGCCAATGCGCTGTTCTGGGAGTTCGAGGAGATCGGCATGAACCGCCAGCTCGGCTATTCCTCGCCGGCCGACCTGATCGACCGCTATCCGAGCTTCTACTGGAACACCGTCTCCGACCATCTCGGCGGCGCGATCAAGTATCTCGCCATGACGGTGTCGGGCCGGCAGTGGATCGCCAATCTGCACCACCACGTGCTGTGCGCCGAGAATGACGACCGCCTGATGGGGCCGCAGCGCTAGTCGAGGCTTACCTTACACCTCTATCGTTCGTCATGGCCGGCTTGTCCCGGCCATGACGAGAGGCGAGATGCTGTCGGCCTTACGCGCCGAAAAAGAAAGGGCGTGACGGCATCGCCATCACGCCCGGTGATACCTTGCGCCGGGGAGGAACTCAGCGCTCGGCAAAAGCCTTTTCGACCACGAACTGCGCGGGCTCGCCGTGATTGCCCTCGGCGAAGCCGCGATCGCTCAGGAGCACGCGGGTGTCGGCGACCAGCGACGGGCTGCCGCAGATCATCACGCGGTCATGCTCGGATGCGAGCTGCGGCAGGCCGATATCGGCAAACAGCTTGCCCGAGGTGATGAGGTCGGTTATCCGGCCGCGGTTGCGGAAGGGATCGCGCGTCACGGTCGGGTAATAGATCAGCTGGCTGCGAACATGGTCGCCGATCAATTCGTCGTTCGGCAGCTTTTCCGTGATCATCTCGCCATAGGCGAGTTCCTTCACGCGGCGGCAGCCGTGCAGCAGCACGACCTTCTCGAAGCGCTCATAGGTCTCGGGATCCTTGATCACCGACAGGAACGGCGCCAGCCCGGTGCCGGTCCCGACCAGATAGAGGTTGCGGCCGGATTCGAGATTGTCGATGACGAGCGTGCCCGTCGCCTTGCGGCTGACGATGATGGGGTCGCCGACCTTCAGGTGCTGCAGGCGCGAGGTGAGCGGGCCGTCCGGTACCTTGATGGAGAAGAACTCCAGCCGGTCTTCGTAGTTCGCGCTGGCGACGCTGTAGGCGCGCAGCAGCGGCTTCTCGCCGACCCTGAGCCCGATCATGGTGAACTCGCCGTTGCGGAAACGGAACGAGGGATCGCGCGTGGTGGTGAAGGAGAAGAGGTTGTCGGTCCAGTGATGGACGCTGGTGACGCTCTCCTGGTTGAAATTGCTCATCGCCAAAGGCTTCCCGCGCGTTGACCGGTCAATTCATTCGTATACGATCATTCGTACACAAACAAATAATCCGGCTTGATCCGGAGGTCAAGCCGGGCTCAAATTCGCGAGCGATTTCAGAAGGGAACCTCCCCCATGGCCCACGACGCCCCCCAGGCCGCCGGCCCGAGCAAGCTGGTGATCCGCAACATCGGGCTCTTGCTGTCGGGGATGCTGGAACAGCCGATCCTGGATGCCGACACCATCGTCGCGGAGAACGGCAAGATCAGCGCGATCGGCCGGCTGAAGGATGTCAACACAGAGGGCGCCACCACTATCGTCGATGCGGCCGGCACCACGGTCGCGCCCGGGCTGATCGACAGCCATGTCCACCCCGTCGCCGGCGACTGGACGCCGCGGCAGAACCAGATCAACTGGATCGACAGCTATCTGCACGGCGGCGTCACCACCATGATCTCCGCCGGCGAGGTGCACATGCCCGGACGCCCGCGCGACGTGGTCGGGCTGAAGGCAATGGCAATTTTCGCGCAGCGCGCATTCTGGACGCTGCGCCCCGGCGGGGTGAAGGTCCATGCCGGCGCGCCGGTGATCGAATGCGAGATGGTCGAGGAAGATTTCAAGGAGATGGCCGCGGCCGGCGTGAAACTGCTCGGCGAAGTCGGCCTCGGCGGCGTCAAGGACGGCCCGACCGCGCGCAAGATGGTGGGCTGGGCGCGCAAATACGGCATCCAGAGCACCATCCACACCGGCGGGCCGTCGATCCCCGGCTCCGGCCTGATCGACAAGGACGTCGTGCTGGAAGCCGACACTGACGTCGTCGGCCACATCAATGGCGGCCACACCGCCCTGCCCGATGACCAGATTCGCTGCATCTGCGAGGGCTGCAAGCGCGGGCTCGAGCTCGTGCATAACGGCAATGAGCGCTCGGCGCTGTTCACGTTGCGCACGGCGCGCGAGATGGGCGACCTGCATCGCGTGATTCTCGGCACCGACGCGCCGGCCGGCTCCGGCGTGCAGCCGCTCGGCATCCTTCGCATGGTCTCGATGCTGTCCTCGCTCGGCGAGCTGCCGGCCGAAATCGCTTTCTGCCTCGCCACCGGCAACACCGCGCGCATGCGTGCGCTGGACTGCGGCCTGATCGAAATCGGCCGCGCCGCTGATTTCGTCATCATGGACAAGGCGCAGCACTCGCCGGGCAAGAACATCCTGGAGAGCGTGCAGCTCGGCGATCTGCCGGGCATCGGCATGACCGTCATCGACGGCATCGTGCGCACCCAGCGCAGCCGCAATACGCCGCCGGCCGGACGCGTGCCGGAAATCGTGCCGCGCTAGACGATATTTCGATGCAAGTTCTGCAAACGATTCGGCGGCACGGCATTTCAATGCCGGCCGTTGCAACGGCAAGCGGACACAGCCGGATCAGCGCAGCTTGTTGAGCAGGCCCAGCAGCACCTCTTGTTCCCTCGCATCGAGCGGCGCCAGCGTCTCGCGGGAAATCGCCAGCGCATTCGGCGCGGCCTTCTCCGCCAGCTGCTGGCCGGCGCGGGTCAGGCTCACCACCAGCCGCCTGCCATCTTCCGGATCGGGGGCTGTTTCGGTCAGCCCGCGCGCAGTGAGACGGTCGATCACGCCCTTGATGGTCGCGACATCCATCGCGGTGAGCCGGCCGAGCTGGTTCTGCGAGCACGCGCCGTTTTCCTGCAGCTTGGCCAGCGCCGCCCACTGCGTCGGGGTCAGGTCGATGCCGATATCGCGGGCAAAGATCACGGCATGACGCTGCGAAACCTGGCGCAGGATGAAGCCGATCTGTTCATCGAGCACATAAGAAGGCTTTGCCGGCTTGGCATTTCGCTTGGTTACAGCCGCCCTGCCCATTCCCGCCTCTCCGTCACAGCGAAAGATGCGCGTCGCGGATATCCGGCCGCGCGTCGAGTTCTGCCATGGTGCCGCCGAAACAGATGCGGCCGCGCTCGATGATATAGGCGCGGTCGGAGATCAGCCGCGCGAAATGCAGATTCTGCTCGGACACGACGATGCTGACGCCCTCTTTCTTCATGGCAAGTATCGCATCGACCATCTGCTCGACGATTTTCGGCGACAGCCCCTCCGAGGGCTCGTCGAGCAGAACCGTGGACGGGTTGCCCATCAGCGTGCGCGCGATGGTCAGCATCTGCTGCTCGCCGCCGCTCATGCGCCCGCCCGGACGACTTCGCATTTCGCCGAGGTTGGGAAACAGCGTGAACAGCTTTTCCCGTGTCCAGTACGGCGCACCGGCCCGCTTCGGCTGCCGGCCGACCTCGAGATTTTCCTCCACCGTCAGGTCGGTGAAGATGCGCCGTTCCTCCGGCACATAGCCGAGCCCGCCGCGCACGATGGCATGGGTCGGCTCGCGCAGGACGTCCCGCCCCTCGAACAGGATTTGCCCCGAGCGCTGCGCGACGAGGCCGACAATGGAGCGGAAGGTGGTCGACTTGCCGGCGCCGTTGCGCCCCAACAGCGCCACCACCTCGCCTTCGCCGACCTCGAGCGCGATATCGAACAGGATATGCGCCGGGCCGTAAAAGCTGTTGAGGTTCGCGACCTCTAGCTTCATCAATGCGCTCCCTCGCGATGCCGCGCGTCATAGACGAGGCCCTCGCCGAGATAGACCGCGCGAACCTGCGGATTGGCGCGGACCTCCCCCGGCGAGCCTTGCGCGATCAGAGTGCCGCGATTGAGCACGAGAATGCGGTCGGCATGCTCGAACACCACGTCCATGTCGTGTTCGGTGAAGAGCACGCCGATCGCCTGCTCGCGCGCGATCTTCGCGGTGAGCCGCATCAACGCGAGACGTTCGCGCGGCGCCATGCCGGCCGTGGGCTCGTCCATCAGAAGAAGCTTTGGCCGATTGGCGAGCGCGACCGCGAGTTCCAGCCGCTTGAGGTCGCCATAGGCGAGCTCGCCGCAGGGCCGCTCGGCATAGCCGTCCATGCCGACGAGATCGAGCAGCCGGCCGGCCTCCTCGCGCGCGAATCCGGGCGTCGAGGCGACAAAATTGAACAGCGCCCCTCCGTACGACACCAGCGCCACCTGCACGTTCTCGCGCACGGTCATGGTCGGAAACGTCGCGGTGATCTGGAAGGTACGCCCCACCCCAAGCCGCCAGATTTCGCGCGGCTTGCGGCCGGCCGTGTCCTGGCCGAGCAGCGTGACGCGGCCGGAGTCGGGAATGTTCTGGCCGTTGAGCATGTCGAAGCAGGTGCTCTTGCCGGCGCCGTTCGGCCCGATCAGCGCCAGGATCTCACCGGCCTTCAGCTCAAACGAGACGCCGCGCACCGCGTGCACGCCGCCATAGGATTTTGTCAGCCCCTCGACCGACAGCAATGTGGCTGTGCCGCTCATTCCGCCACCTCGAGGCTGGCGATCCGCGATTTCGACGGCGAAGGCGATCGCCATCGCGCCATGAGTGCTTCCAGCGTGCCGACGATTCCCTTGGGGAATGCGACGACGATAAAGACAATGAAGCCGCCGAGCACGAGCTTCGACCAGTCGGTCTGGCTGACCAGGAAGATGTTCAGCGCCTTGAAGACGATGGCGCCGATCACCGCGCCCGACACCGTCTCGACGCCGCCGAGCAGCACCATGACCAGCGCATCGACCGAGAGCGAAATGCCGAGACTGTCCGGGAACACGCTCCCCTTGAGATAGGCGAACAGCGCGCCGCCGATCCCGGCCACGGTGCCGGCGATGACGAAGGCGGTCCACTGCATGCGCTTGCCGTTGATGCCGATGGCCTCGCTGCGCAGCGGCGAATCCCGCGTCGCACGCAGCGCATAGCCAAATGGCGAGAAGACGATGAGACGGAGAACCGCGACGCAGGCCGCCGCGATCGCCAGCGACAGCCAGTAAAAGTGCGCCGGCCCGGCCGCCCATTTCTCCGGCCAGACGCCCAATATGCCGTTGTCGCCACCCGTGACCGCGACCCACTGGAAAGCGATCGACCACACGATCTGCGCAAAGGCCAGCGTCAGCATTGCGAAATAGACGCCGGAAAGCTGGACGCAGAAGAAGCCGAATACCGCCGCGCCGAGACAACCGAGCAGCGGTCCGAGCAATAGCGATACGATCATCGGCAGCCCTGCCATCTTGGCGAGAAAGGCAACGCCGTAAGCGCCGAGCCCGAAATAGGCGGCATGGCCGAACGAGGCGAGACCGCCGACCGACATCAGGAAGTGCAGGCTGGCGGCAAAGATGACGAAGATCGCGATCTCCGAGCCGACCGTCAGCACATAGTTCCCGGCAACCAGCGGCAGCGCGGCGGCGGCAGCGACTGCGGCCAGCGCGGCGATGCGCTCATTGCCGGTGAGCGGCCGCCAGGGATTGACCGTGAGGCCCGGCGTACGCCGCGCCGGCGCCTCCGGCTTGCCGAACAGGCCCCAGGGCCGGACGATCAGCACCACCGCCATGACCAGGAAGACGAGGATGATGGATATTTTCGGGAAGATCAGGATGCCGAATGCATTGAGCTCGGAGACCAGCACCGCGGCGACGAAGGCGCCGATGATGCTGCCGAGCCCGCCGATCACGACGACGACGAAGACCTCGACAATGATGCGCAGGTCCATGGCGTGATGCACGGCATCGCGCGGGATCTGCAGCGCGCCGCCCAGCGCAGCGAGGAAGACGCCGACGGCAAAGACGGACGTGAACAGCCATTTCTGGTTCACGCCGAGCGCGGCCACCATGTCGCGGTCCTGCGTCGCGGCGCGCACCAGAATGCCCCAGCGCGTGCGCTGGAACAGCAGCCAGATCAGGCCGAGCACGACCGGGCCGAGCACGATCAGGAACAGGTCATAGCTCGGGATGTTCTGGCCGAAGAAATCGATAGCACCCTTGAAGCCGGGCGCGCGGCGTCCGACCAAATCATCCGGCCCCCAGACCAGCACGACGAGATCCTCGACCATCAGGGTCAGGCCGAAGGTCGCCAGCAACTGGAACAGTTCGGGCGAATGATAGATCCGGCGCAGCAGCACCATCTCGACGATCACACCGACCACGGCCACCACCAGCGCAGCAGCGACGATGCCGCCCCAGAAGCCGAGTGCGCCGGAGAAACGCTCGGTCAGCGTGAACGCCACGTAAGCGCCGAGCATGTAGAAGGCGCCGTGCGCAAAGTTCACGATCCGCGTCACGCCGAAGATGATCGACAGGCCGGAGGCAACCAGGAACAGCGAGGCTGCGCTGGCTAGACCGGTCAGGAACTGGACGACGTAAAAGGCCATCAATCCCCCTGCCCTCTTCCCGTGAAGAACGGGAAGAGGGAGAAGCAACGCATCAATCCTTCGGACGCAGCTTCTCGACTTCGGCATCGCTCGGAAGGAAGTCGGAGCCCTTCTTGTAGGCGATATCGACCATGATGCCCTTGCCGTCCTTCAGCGCGGTCTTGCCGACATAGGCGCCGAGCGTCGACTGGTGGTCGATCTTGCGGAAGGTGATCTCGCCGAACGGCGACGGCATCGAGAGCCCCTCGGCCGCCGCGATCAGTTTCTCTGGATCGGTCGAGTTCGCCTTGGCGAGGATGGCCGCGGCCGCCTTGATGGTCTGGTAGCCGACGATCGAGCCGAGGCGCGGATAGTCGCTATACTTGGCCTGATATGCCTTGAGGAACTTGTCGTGCTCCGGCGTCTGGATCGCGTACCAGGGATAACCGGTGACGATCCAGCCCTCGGGCGTCTCGTCCTTCAACGGATCGAGATACTCCGGCTCGCCGGTGAGGAAGCTCACCACCGTGCGGCCCTTGAACAGGCCGCGGGTATTTCCTTCGCGCACCAGCTTCACAAGGTCCGCACCGAAGGTGACGTTGAGGATGGCTTCCGGATTGGCGGCGGCAACCGCCTGCACCACCGGGCCGGCGTCGATCTTGCCCTGCGGCGGCCACTGTTCGTCGACCCACTGGATGTCCGGCCGCTTCTCCGACATCAGCTTCTTGAACACGGCGACCGCCGACTGGCCGTACTCGTAGTTCGGCGCGATCGTCGCCCATTTCTTGGCGGGCAGCTTTGCTGCCTGCTCCACCAGCATCGCGGCCTGCATGTAGTTGGAGGGGCGCAGGCGGAAGGTGTAGCGGTTGCCCTTCGACCAGGTGATGGCGTCGGTGAGCGGCTCGGCCGCCAGGAAGAACACCTTTTTCTGGTTGGCGAAATCGCTGACGGCCAGGCCAATGTTGGAGAGGAACGTGCCCGCAAGCATCGCGACGTTCTCGCTCGACACCAGCTCGTTGGCGGCGGTCTGCGCGTCCGCCGGCTTGCCGCCGTCATCCTTGGAGATCACGACCAGCTTCTTGCCGTTGATGCCGCCGGCGGCATTGATCTCTTCCACCGCGAGCTGCCAGCCCTTTCGATAAGGCTCGGTGAAAGCCGGCAGCAGCGAGTAGCTGTTGATTTCGCCGATCTTGATTTCGCTCTGTGCGAACGCGGGGTTCGCAACGCCTGCGGCCGCGATTGCAAGACCCGCCGCCAGAAAATACTTACGCATCCCTTGCCTCCACTGTTGCTGAGAGAAACTACCGAAGACCGTCCTCGCCCTTGATCTCGTTCACCGTCAGCCCGCCGACGCGCGGCAGCGGCCGGCCGGAATCCGTGACGGCGACCGCGACCATGATCTCGTTGGCCCGCGGCGCGTCGTTGATCTGCACTTCCATGCCGTCGAAATGGCTGCGCACGAAGGCTGCATCCTTGTGGCCGAGCGGAATGTCGAGCGTGGTGCCGGGGCCGCTGCGCTTCTTCGAGGACGGGATCAGCGCCGCGCCCCTGGACAACACCTTGCGCACCGGCGCACCCATTTTGGGATGGAGGATGGCAGCGGCGTGCTCCAGTTCGCCGTTCTCGCCGACCGCCGCAGCCTTGCCGTAGGAATGCGCCCTGGCGCCGTCGATGCCGAGCGCCGCCACCGCGCGCTTCGAGAGCAGTTCGCCGAGTTCCTCGCCGATCGCGATCAGCGGCGACAGGTCCTCGACGTAGCGGCCGGCAAAGGGGTTTTCGATCACCGCAATCGCCGCAGCCCGCCGGGTCGGCGGCGCGATGGTCTTGCCCATCTCGATGTGGGTTTCCTCGACCACGGTGACGATCTTCCTGATTACCGCACTCATCTCAATGTTTCCCGGTCACGCTCAGGCATCCTGTTCAAGCAAGCAGCAAGTTTCGCGCCGCGGGTTCATGTGCGGCGTGCGGCATTGCGGTCTGTCTTGCGCCCACCACGACGGTTTCGCCAAGGAGACGCAATGCCGCGCCCTCGATCAGACCCCGCGCGCGCAGTCGCCGCGCATAGCCGGCCCCCGCTTCCAAGGCCGTCTCGATCTCCTGTTCCGTCAATGTGCCCACCGCTCGGGTGACAAGGCGGCTTCCGAGATCGCTGTCGGGCTGCAGTTCATTGGCCGGCACGCGCTGGATCGCGGGATGGCCGGGTAAGTCGACATTATTGGCGATGATGGTGGCGGCAGCGTCGGCCTGCGAGGCGGTCTTGGCCAGCACGGTGACGGCGTCGGCAATGCCGCGCGAAAAGCTGCGGCCGTGGCGGCCGCTGGTGGCGATGCCGCGGACCGGATCGTCGGCCTCGACGGTCATGGTCCGCAGCACGCCACCCGCATCAGGGCGATCCATGAGGCCCACGGTGAAGTGCTCGCGGCCGGTAAGATGCAGCGCGATGTCGCCGCCATTATTGACGTAAGCACGGCACAGCGGTGCGGCCGTCAGCATGGCGCCGAGGATTTCCTCCGCCACGCTGCCGGCGACAGCAGCCATCGGTGTGACGAAGCACTCCGCGGCAAATGGCGCGACCGCCGCATGCATGCGGCGCGCGACAACGCCCTTCAGCGCCGTTCGCCCGAGATCGGCCGCCCTGCGCAATTGGCCGAGTTCCGCGCAGAGTTCGTCGAGCAAGCCAGTGAAGCGCCTCGCCGCACCTTCATATGCCGCGCGCACATCCGCCGCGCGGCCGTTTGCTTCCACGATCAAATCAATCGGGCCGTCCTGCAGATGCAGCCGCTTGCCGTCAGCGAGAAGGGCGATTTGCGGGCGCCGGTTCATGCGCGCCGTCCCGGAACGAGCATTGGCCGGATTTCGGCGCTGTCTTTCAGCGACGACAGCGGCCGGACATAGTCCATATGACCGCCGAGCGCCGCATAGTCGGCAAGCTTCATCGTGAACTCGATGGGCGCCACCAGCGCAGGCGTCGGCACGTAGCCGAAGGCGCCGGCCGGCATCAGCGTGACGTCGACCATGTAGGTGATGCCGCCGCCGGGCCACACATAGACCGGGGCGCCGCCGCTGGTGACCCGCGTCAGCGCGTCCTTCACCGAGCGCGTCAGCCGCACCGGATTATCGGTCACGCCGGCGCGCAGCGAACCGCCGGCACCCGCCATGAACAGCACCGTGCACAGCGCCGGCTCGCAGTTCTCCTGGATGCGCTCGACCGAGAACCGCAGATCGTCCGGCATCTCGGTCTCGATCGGCCGCAGCGCCTCGTCCAGCACGTAGTAGCCGGAATGCTCTCCCGTGGTCGACACCATCAGCATGGTCAGCCCCGGTCGCGCCTCCTTGGCGTTGAACGGACCGAGGACCGACAGCGGATCGGAAATATTTGTACCGCCCCACCCCGTGCCGGGCTCGGCGACCTGGAAGTAACGGCCCGGCGTCGAGCGCCGGCCTTTCATCTTGATTCCGGTGTCGGGAATATCGAGCAGCTTGCCCGCCTGATGTTCCGACAGCACGCCGGTGATGTGGTCGTCGACCACGACGACTTCATCGACCTTGCCGTGCCATTGCTTGGCGAACATGCCGATGGTCGCCGAGCCGCAGCCGACCCGCATGCGCTCTTCCAACACGCTGTTCACAATGGGCGGACGGCCGGCCTGCACGATCACGGTGGCGCCGCCGTCGATGCTGAGTTCCACCGCCTTGCAATTGCTGAGGTCCATCAGCGTGTCACAGGTGACGCGGCCCTCTTTCTTCGAGCCGCCGGTGAGATGATGCACGCCGCCGAGCGAGAGCATCTGCGATCCGTATTCGCCTGTGGTGACATGACCAACCGCCTCGCCCTGCGCCCGCACGATGGCGGTCTCCGGGCCGAGGAAGCGATCGGTGTCGATCTTCACCTTGACGCCGCAATAGCTGAAAATGCCTTCAGTCACGACGGTGACCATGTCAACGCCGTCGACCTCGGACGACACGATGAAGGGCGCCGGCTTGTAGTCGGGATAGGTGGTGCCGGCGCCGATCGCGGTGACGAATACGTCTGGCTTGTCGACGATCTTGCCGTCCCACTCGCCGCCGGCCTGGAATGGCACCACGCGCCCGCCATATTCCACCGTGCGCTCCAACACGATGTGCGGATCGACGCGAACGAGCTGGCCGTCATGATTGGCGTAGCGGTCGCAGGCGCCTGCCGCGCCCGGCTTGATGTAGCACATCACCGGGCACGCATCGCAGCGGATCTTGTCGCCAGACGTGGCGGTCACTTCCATCGCCATGTTCGTCAACCAGTGGCACGCCTGCCCGTTCGAGCTTTCGCGCAGCCTTTGCGGCGTTCATTCGTACACGAACGATCCTGCGCGCGAGGCCTAAACCTGTCAAGCGGCGCTCGGCGCCAAAAATGCCTCTGCCGCATAATAACTCAGTTTGCCTGCCGTCTTGTCCACAAACCGGGCACCGCGCTGCGGCGCGGCATCAACGGCTTGCACGTTTGTATACAAACGGTAGTCTTTCGTGGTTTCGCAAACGCGCCAACGGAGCACCAGCACGATGCGCCTGACCGTGAACGGCAGCAGTCACGACGTCGAGGCCGCACCGGACACCGCCCTGCTCTACGTGCTGCGCAACGATCTCGCGCTCAACGGACCGAAATACGGCTGCGGGCTCGGCGAGTGCGGCGCCTGCACCGTGCTGATCGACGGCGTTGCCGCGCGCTCCTGCGTGATCCCGATCGAAGGCTGCGTCGGCCGCGACATCCTGACGCTGGAAGGTCTCGGGTCACGCGAGCGTCCCGATCCGGTGCAACAGGCCTTCATCGCGGAACAGGCCGCGCAATGCGGCTACTGCCTCAACGGCATGATCATGAGCACGAAAGCGCTGCTCGCCACCAATCCGCATCCGTCCGAGACGGAGATCCTCCAGGCGCTGCGCTACAATCTCTGCCGCTGCGGCGCACATGTCGAAATCGTTCGCGCCGCCATGCGGGCCGCAGGCCACGTCCTGGAGGCGCGCGATTGATGGCCGCGCCATCCTCGTTCGGAAAACAGGGATCCTTGTCGATCGTTCGCCCCGCAGGCGCGGGCGGCAACGGCGCATTCGAAACCTTCATCAGCATCACGGCCGATGGCGCCGTCACGGCCTTCAACGGCCATGTCGATCTCGGCACCGGCATCCGCACCGCGCTCGGCCAGATCGTCGCCGAGGAACTCGACGTCTCCTTTGCGCGCGTCGTGGTCGTGCTCGGCAACACCATGCGCGTGCCCGACCAGGGCGCGACAATCGCGAGCGAGACCATCCAGATCACCGCCGTTCCCCTGCGCAAGGCGGCGGCGCAGGCCCGGCACTTTCTGGTCGCGCGAGCAGCGGAACGGCTCGAGCTGCCGGCGAAGGATCTCGCGATTGAAGACGGTCTTGTCCGCGGCAAGGACAATCGCAGCGTCAGCTACGGCGAGCTGATTGCAGGCGAGTCGATCCGTCTTGAACTCGCCGATGACGTTCCGCTCAAGGCGGTCAGCGCCTACAGCATTGTCGGCCAATCCATGCCGCGCGTCGATCTGCCCGCCAAGGCGACCGGCGAACTCGTCTATGTCCATGACATGCGCGTGCCCGGCATGCTGCACGGCCGCGTGGTGCGTCCCCCCTACGCCGGCGTCGATGCCGGACCCTTCGTCGGCACCAGCCTGATCTCGGTCGATGAATCCTCGGTACGCGGTATCCCCGGTATCGTGAAGGTCGTGCAGATCGGCGACTTCGTGGGCATCGTCGCCGAGCGCGAGGAAAATGCGATCAAGGCGGCGGCGCAGCTGAAGGTGAGCTGGAAGCCGGTGCCAACGCTCCCCGACCTCGAACAGCTCGAGCAGGCGCTGCGCGCAAATCCGGCAAGACCGCGCACGCTGATCGACAAGGGCAATGTCGATGCCGCGATCGCCGCGGCGGCAAAGCCGATGCCGCGGAGATATTCGTGGCCGTACCAGATGCACGGCTCGATCGGTCCGTCCTGCGCGGTCGCCGATTATCGCGACGGCGCCATCCGGGTCTGGTCGGGCACGCAAAGCCCGCACATCCTGCGCGGCGATCTTGCGTTGCTGATCGAGCGGCCCGACACCGAGATCGAGCTGATCCGGATGGAAGCGGCCGGCTGCTACGGCCGCAACTGCGCCGACGACGTCACCGCCGACGCGCTGTTGCTGTCGCGGGCGGTCGGCCGTCCCGTGCGCGTGCAGCTCACCCGCGAACAGGAGCATCTTTGGGAGCCCAAGGGCACCGCGCAGTTGATGGACGTCAACGGCGGCCTCGACGCCGACGGCCATCCCGCCGCCTATGATTTCGCGACGCGCTACCCTTCCAATGGCGCGCCGACGCTGGCGCTGCTGCTCACGGGCCGCATCGCACCGACGCCGGCCGTGTTCGAGATGGGCGACCGCACCGCGATCCCGCCCTACGACTACGAGCACATGCGCGTCGTTGCCAACGACATGCCGCCGATCGTGCGCGCATCCTGGTTCCGCGGCGTTTCGGCGCTGCCCAATACATTTGCGCATGAAAGCTATATCGACGAGCTCGCCACCGAAGCCGGCGTCGATCCGGTCGAATACCGGCTGCGTTACCTGAAGGACTCACGCGCCATCGATCTCGTCCGTGCGGTCGCCGAGCGCGCCGGCTGGAAGCCGCGGCCGGTGCGCGAACAGAAGGAAGGCGACATCGTGACCGGGCGCGGCTTTGCCTATGCGCTCTACGTGCACAGCAAGTTTCCCGGCTACGGCGCGGCGTGGTCGGCCTGGGTCGCCGATGTCAGCGTCAACAAGGCAACCGGCGACGTCAGCGTGACGCGCGTGGTCGCAGGCCAGGATTCCGGCTTGATGATCAACCCGGACGGCGTACGGCACCAGATCGAAGGCAACGTCATCCAGTCCACCAGCCGCGCGCTGATGGAGGAAATTCCGTTCGAGCGCACGACGATCGCCGCGCGCGAATGGGGCG
The DNA here is from genome assembly GCA_035575905.1 of Bradyrhizobium sp. Classification (GTDB taxonomy): domain Bacteria; phylum Pseudomonadota; class Alphaproteobacteria; order Rhizobiales; family Xanthobacteraceae; genus Bradyrhizobium. The sequence goes on from DATLXL010000044.1 coordinate 32,110, forward strand.
CCTACCCCATCATCAGGTTTCCCGATCTTCCCAGGATCGACGTGCTGATGCTGCCGCGGCCGGACCAGCCGCCGCTCGGCGTCGGCGAGTCCGCCTCGGTGCCGAGCGCGGCAGCGATTGCCAACGCGATCTTCGATGCGACCGGCGTGCGCTTTCGCGATCCGCCGTTCACGCCGGAGCGCATCCTGCGGGGATTGCGCGGCCAAGCGCCGGACGCGCCGCAGGCTCTGCCGGCATCGGCACCTGCGGCGCCCGCATCGAAATGGAAAAATCCCTTTGCCGTGCGGCCCGGCATGTTCGCCGGTCTCGCCGCGGCATGCGCGACGGCGATCGCCATCGGCACCGCGGCGCTGCCATGGCGTGCCATCACGCCGATTGCGCGACCCGATCCGACGGTGTTCTCCGCCGCGACCATCGCCCGCGGCCAGCAACTCGCGGCGCTTGGCGGTTGCCGGGTTTGCCACACGGCGACGGGCGGCGCGATCAATGCCGGTGGGCGCGCGCTGGAGACGCCGTTCGGGACGATCTACGCCACCAACATCACCCCCGATGTCGAGACGGGCATCGGCAACTGGTCCTATCCCGCGTTCGAGCGCGCAATGCGCGAGGGAATTCACCGCGACGGCAGGCATCTCTATCCCGCCTTCCCCTATACGCATTATGCGAAGGTGACCGACGCCGACCTGCAGGCGCTCTATGCCTACCTGATGGCGCAGCAGCCGGTGCGCAGCGAAACGCCGAAGAGCAAGCTCGCCTTTCCGTTCAACCAGCGGCCGCTGCTGGCGGGTTGGAACGCGCTGTTCCACTCGCCGCAGATCTTCCGTCCCGATCCGTCAAGATCCGAGGCCTGGAATCGCGGCGCCTATCTGGTCGAGGGCCTTGGCCATTGCGGCGCCTGTCACTCGCCGCGCAACGAGCTCGGCGCGGAGATCGCCACCCGCTATCTCGCCGGCGGGTTTGCCGAAGGCTGGGAGGCACCGGCGCTGACCTCGCTGTCGCGCGCGCCGATCCCCTGGAGCGAGGACGAGCTGTTCGCCTATCTGCGCACCGGCCAGTCCCGCTTCCATGGCGTAGCGGCGGGGCCGATGGCGCCGGTCGTGCGGGAACTGAAGGCGCTGCCCGATCAGGACATCCGCGCCATGGCGACCTACCTCGCCTCCTTCAACGAGAAGGCGCCCGACAGGGCGGCGCAGGAAGCGATGGCCGCGCAGCTGGAAAGCGCCACGCTCTCTGTAACGGCCGCTTCTCCCGGTGCGCGCCTCTATCAAGGCGCCTGCGCCGTCTGTCACGAAGTCGGCGGCCCCGCCTTGTTCGGCAGCCGCCCGTCGCTGTCGCTGAACAGCAACGTCCACAGCGACGTTCCCGACAATCTGATCCAGGTGATCCTGCACGGCATCGCCGTGCCGGTGTCCCCCGAACTCGGCTATATGCCGGCCTTCCGGGAGGCCCTGTCCGACCGGCAGCTTGCCGAGCTCGTCGGCTATCTTCGGGGTCAGTTTGCGCCGCACAAGCCGGCCTGGACCGGCATCGACGCCGCCATTGCAAGGCTAAAATCGGCCCCGGTTCACTAAAAGCAGCCCTGTCCTGCCCGCCCGGGCACTTGGCTGCCCTCCGCCCGGCACGCTAAGCTTGCACCATGACCGCAGTCACCGACATTGCAACGCGCACCTACAACCACGGCTTCCGCCTCGACCCGATCGTGCGCAGCCTGCTGGATACCGATTTCTACAAGCTGTTGATGCTGCAGATGATCCGGGAGTTCTACCCGGATCAGGAAGTGACATTCTCCGTCATCAACCGCAGCAAGCACGTGCGGCTGGCCGAGGTGATCGACGAAGGCGAGCTGCGCGCCCAGCTCGACCACGCCCGGAGCATCCGCTTCGCCAAGAAGGAGCTGATCTGGCTCGCCGGCAACACCTTCTACGGCAAGACCCAGATGTTCTCGCCCGACTTCATCAACTGGCTCGCCAGTTTCCGCTTGCCCGAATACGAGCTCAACAAGGTCGACGGCCAGTACGAGTTGCACTTCCACGGGCCATGGACCCACACCACGATGTGGGAGATCCCGGCGCTGTCGATCCTCAACGAGCTGCGTTCACGCCAGATGATGAAGGGCAAGGGCCGCTTCGAGCTCGACGTGCTCTATGCCCGCGCCAAGGCAAAACTATGGGCCAAGGTGGAGCGGCTGCGCAAGCTCGATGGCCTCCGGCTGTCCGACTTCGGCACCCGCCGCCGCCATGGATTCCTGTGGCAGCGGTGGTGCGTCGAGGCGGTCAAGGAAGGGCTCGGCCCGTCCTTCACAGGCACCTCGAATGTCCTGCTCGCGATGGACAACGATCTGGAAGCGATCGGCACCAACGCCCACGAGCTGCCGATGGTGGCGGCGGCGCTCGCCAACGACGACACCGAGCTGCGCTGGGCGCCCTATCGCATTCTCGACCAGTGGCGGCACACCTACGGCGGCAACCTGCTGATCGCGCTGCCCGATGCGTTCGGCACAAAGCCGTTCCTGCGCGACGCGCCGGAGTGGGTCGCCGACTGGACCGGCTTCCGCCCGGACTCCGCGCCGCCGATCGCGGCCGGCGAGGAGATCATCAAATGGTGGAAGCAGAAGGGCCGCGACCCCAAGGAGAAGCTGCTGGTGTTCTCCGACGGCATGGACGTCGATTCCATCGAGGAGACGTTCCACCATTTCAAGGGCCGCGTCCGCGTCAGTTTTGGCTGGGGCACCAACCTCACCAATGATTTCATCGGCTGCGCGCCCGACGGCACCGCCAATCTCGATCCGATCTCGATCGTCTGCAAGGTGACGTCGGTCGATGGCCGGCCGGCGGTGAAACTGTCGGACAATCCCGAGAAGGCCACCGGCATCCCGTCCGAGGTCGAGCGCTATCTGCGCGTGTTCGGCAATGTCGGGCGCGTCCGCACCGCGGTGCATGTGTGAGCATTTCCTGAAAGTGATTTCCCGTCATGGCCGGGCTTGTCCCGGTCATCACGAGCGAGATAGCAACGATCGCGCTTCGAGGTCAGGTTCCGAATTACGACATGCTGATCTCGTGGCGGCCGACCACCATCCAGTGCACCTCGTCCGGGCCGTCGGCGAAGCGCAGATGGCGCACGTCCTGGTACATTTCGGCGAGCGGAGTCCACTGCGAGATGCCGGTGGCGCCATGCATCTGGATGGCCTGGTCGATCACCTTGCAGGCGCGCTCGGGGATCATGGCCTTGACCATGCTGACCCAGACGCGGGCTTCCTTGTTGCCGAGCACGTCCATCGCCTTGGCGGCCTTCAGCACCATCAGCCGCATCGACTCGATCTCGCAGCGGGCCTGCGCGATGATCTGCAGATTGCCGCCGAGATGGGCGATCTTCTTGCCGAAGGCTTCCCGGGTCAGGCCGCGCTGCACCATCATGTCGAGCGCCTTCTCGGCCTTGCCGATGGTGCGCATGCAGTGATGGATGCGGCCGGGGCCGAGGCGCACCTGCGAAATCTCGAAACCGCGGCCCTCGCCGAGCAGCATGTTCGCCTTCGGCACGCGCACATTGTTGAAGCGAAGGTGCATATGGCCGCGCGGCGCGTGATCATGGCCGAACACATGCATGGGGCCGAGGATTTCGACGCCCGGCGTATCCTTCGGCACCAGGATCTGCGACTGCTGCTTGCTCGGCGGCGCGTCCGGATTGGTCTTCACCATCACGATCATGATCTTGCAGCGGGGATCGCCGAGACCGGAGATGTAATATTTCTCGCCGTTGATCACCCACTCGTCGCCGACAAGCTTTGCGGTGGTCGAGATGTTCTTGGCGTCGGACGAGGCGACATTCGGCTCGGTCATCGCATAGGCGGAGCGGATTTCGCCATTGAGCAGCGGCTTCAGCCACTTTTCCTTCTGCTCCTTGGTGCCGACGCGCTCCAGCACTTCCATGTTGCCGGTGTCGGGCGCCGAGCAGTTCATGGTCTCGGACGCCAGCGGGCTCTTGCCGAGCTCGGCGGCGATGTAGGCGTAGTCGAGATTCTTCAGGCCCTCGCCGGTTTCGGCGTCGGGCAGGAAGAAGTTCCACAGGCCTTCTTCCTTGGCCTTGTCCTTGGCCTTTTGCAGCACCGCGAGCTGGTCGTCGGTGAAGCTCCAGCGGTCGGTCTTCTTCTCGCCATGCCGGTAGAATTCCACCGACATCGGCTCGACGGTCTCGCGGATGAATTTCTTGACGTGCTCGTAGAGCGGATAAACCTGCTCCGACATGCGGAGGTCATTGAGTTCATCGGAGGGGTTGAGGCTGTAATTGGTGGTCCGCGGCACGTAAGCGTGTTTCATTGTATCCTCCCATCGCGAGGCCGCTTTCGGCCTTTTTCATTACGCGGTTGGCTGGCAATCTAGACCCCTGCCCGGCGCTCGCCAAGCGAGGAGCCACGCATTTTTGCATGCGCTTATTCCGCTCGGCGGACCATCGGCTCAGCGCCGCCTGAGCGCATCGAGCAGCGATCGGAACGCGCGTGCGTAGTCGCCGCCGACGGTTTCGACATCGCTGCGGCCGGCGCAGGCGGCGGCCGCCTCGGTGATGGCGCCGAGCAACAGCCGCGCCAGCGGCTCGACCGGCTGGCGCGCGATGACGCCGGCATCCATGGCGATGGTCAGCGCGCGAGGGATCTTGCCGCCAAAGTGCTTCTCGTCGATCTCGCGCCAGCGCGCCCAGCCAAGCACGGCTGGTCCGTCGCGCAGGATGATCTGCCCGGTCGGCCCTTTCGCGCATTTGGCGAAATAGAGCTGCGTGCCGGAGGCGAGCGCAGCGAGCGTATCCTTCTCGCTGCGCACCGCGCCGTCGATCTCCCTGACCAGATCGCCGGATGCCTCCTCGAACACGGCTTCGAACAGATCGTTCTTGGTCTTGAAGTAATGATAGATCGCGCCCTTGGCGACGCGCGAGGCGGCCGCGATGTCGTCGACCGAGGTGGCGGCAAACCCGCGCTGGCCGAACAGTTTTCGTGCTGCCTTGATGACGGCGGCCTGCGTGCCGGCGCGTCGTTCCGCGTGCGTTGCCATGGAACTTCCTAGCGCATTCGTGAGACCGGTTCCATTGACTTTCGACTACCGGTCGACAAATATCGACTAATAGTCGAAATATGGGAGAACGTCAGATGCCGGATCGTCATGTGGTCGAAGCCTTCGCCGCCGCGGTTGAATCCAACGACCACGTCGGCGCCATCGAGCGGTTCTATGCCCCGGACGCATCGACCCGCGAGAACCAGAACGAGCCGCGCAAGGGCCGCGAGGCGCTGGCGGCCCGCGAACGCGCCATGCTCGCTTCCGTCGCCGGGGTCAAGACCACGCGGCTCAGCCCGATCTTCGTCGACGGCGACCACTCCGCGATCCATTGGCGCTTTGAGTTCACGCCGAAAGACAATGGCCCGGCCAAGGTCATGGAAGAGATCGCCGTGCAGACCTGGCGCGGCAACGAATTGATTGCGGAGCGCTTCTTCTATGATCCCGCCCAGATGAAGGGCTGACATCTCCTCCTCTCACTCCGGCAGGAAAGCCTGATCGCCGCCGGAATCGGTCAGGCGCTGGATGCTTGCGCCGTACAGCGCGGAAAGATTGTCCAGCGTCAGGACGTCCTTCGCCGGGCCCTCGCCGATCACCGCGCCCTGGCGCAAGAGACAGGCGCGATCGGCGGCGCGCATCGCGTGGTTGGGATCGTGCGTGGTGAACAGCACGCCGTGGCCGGAGGCGCCGAGCGCGCGGATCTCCCGCAACACCCGCCCCTGATTGCCGAAATCGAGGCTCGCGGTCGGCTCGTCCAGCACGACGAATTGCGGCTCCTGCGCCAGCGCGCGGGCGAGCAACGCAAGCTGGCGCTCGCCGCCGGAGATCATGGTGTAAGGACGATGCGCCAGATGCGCGATGCCGAAGCGCTCGAGCATGCGCGCCACCACCGCGCGGTCGGCCGCGGCCGGGCGGCTGAAGAGGTTGCCGTGCGCGCTGCGGCCCATCAGCACCACCGTCTCGACGGTGAAGGCGAAGGTCGCGGCATGCGACTGCGGCACATAGGCGAGCAGCCGGGCGCGCTCGCGGCTGGAATAGCTCGCCAGCGAGCGGTCGCCGAGATGAACCTCGCCGGCTCTTGGCGCGAGCAGGCCAAGCATGGTCTTCAGCAGCGTGGTCTTGCCGCCGCCATTGGGGCCGAGCAGCGCCAGCACCTCGCCGGTGCGCAAGCCGACATCGAGCCCGCTGCCAACGAGGCGGTCGCGATAGCCGATGGAAAGATTTTGCCCCTCCAGCTTCATGGCGCGGACCATTCCCTGGAAACGCCGGCGAGCAGCCAGATGAAGAACGGCGTGCCGACAAAGGCGGTGAGGATGCCGAGCGGAATCTCGATCGGCGCCAGGGTGCGGGCGAGCGTGTCGATCGCGAGCAGGAAGCCGCCGCCGATCAGCGCGGCCGCCGGGATCAGCCGGCCGAAATCCGGTCCCACCAGCGTGCGGGCGATGTGCGGCACGACGAGGCCGACCCAGCCGATGATGCCGGCGGTAGCGACGCTGGCTGACGTCACCAGCGTCGCGGCGGCGACGATGGCGATGCGCAGCCGACCGGTGGGCACGCCGAGCGCCCTCGCCTCCTCGTCCGGCAGCGACATCACGTTCATGCGCCAGCGCAGCGCCAACAGCGCGATGGTGCCGAGCGCGACCGGACCGAACAGCGGCACGAGGTCCGACGGACTGACGGCGGCAAGGCTGCCGAGCAGCCAGAACGTCATCGCCGGCAGCTGGTTATAGGGATCGGCGAGATATTTGATGAGCCCGACACCGGCGCCGAGCAAGGAGCCGATCACGACACCGGCGAGCACCAGCACCAGCACGGGATCGCGCGCCCGCGCCGCCGAGCCGATCATGTAGACGGCGGCGACGGCGACCAGCCCACCCGCGAAAGCCAGCGCCTGGATCGCGAAAATGCCGAGCGAAAAGAAGATGCCGAGCACCGCGCCGAGCGAGGCGCCGGAGGACGCGCCCAGGATATCGGGCGACACCAGCGGATTGCGGAACAGGCCCTGGAAGGCGGTGCCGGCCACGGCCAGCGCCGCGCCGATCAGCATCGCCGCGACGACGCGCGGCCCGCGCACCTGCCAGATCACCGTCTCGATTGCGGGGGCGACATTCGCGCTCTGGCCGGTGAGCTTGGCCGAGATCACCGTGAAGAGATCACCGGGCGAAACAGTGAAGCGGCCGGCAGTGAATGCGAGCAGCAGTCCAGCGAGCAGGACCAGGAAGGAGATCAGGAGGCCGGGTGCGCTGGAGCGAGCCATCGCGGAATATTCGATCATGATCCGGATCGGATCACGATCTCATCTCTCTGTTTGAGCATGATCCTTCCCGGAAATACCGGTTTACCCTTTTCCGGGATCATGCTGCGTCACTCCCTCCCCGCCAGCACACGGTCGAGATCGGCGTCCGACGGCGTGACATGATAGAAACGCGTGTAGAACTCGCGCGTCTGCGCGCGGATGTCTTTCTTGAAGTGGTCGGGATAGAGAATCTGCGCCAGCCATCGCAGCCCGATCAGGCGGTTCACCGACGGCGGGAAATCGACCCAGCCGAACGGCACCTTGGGCGACAGATGCACGCGGCCGGAGCGCACGGCGGCGATGTCCATCCAGAGCGGATCGCTGCGGACACCGGCGGCAAAATCACGGTCGATGGTGACGATCACCTCGGGGTCCCATTTCAGCACCTGCTCGAACGAGACGGTGGCGAGCCCGCCCCTGGTTTCGCCGGCGACGTTGCGCGCGCCGAGGAATTCGATGGTCTCGACGTTGATAGAGCCGCCGAGCCCGGTTTCGAGGCCCTTCGGCCCGCGGGCATAGTAGACGCGCGGGCGTTCGCTCACGGATATCCGGTTGATGCGCGCCTGTATCGCGAGAAGCATATCCTCGGCATAGGACGCATACGGCTCGGCGTCGCGCTGCGTCAGTCTGCCGAGCAGGCGATAGGCCGCCGCGGTCGCATCGAAGCGGCCGTCGAGCAGCGCATAGGGAATGCCGGTCTGCTCCTGCACGCGCGTCGCGAGCGAAACATAGGTCGCCGAGGTCGAGCCGACATCGAGGATCAGGTCGGGCTGCAGCGCCAGCACGGATTCGAGATTGGCGCTGTTGCCGCGGCCGGTGAGACGGCCGACCTCCGGGCGCGCACAGATATCCGGCAGCAGGAACGCGCATTCCTCGGCCCGGTTGGCGCGCGGCCAGCCGAGCAGCAGATCCGGCGCCAGCGTATAGAGCAGGATCGCGGCCGGCGGCCCGGCGGGGAACACCCGCGCGACGCGGTCGGGTACCGTAACGCTGCGCCCGGCGGCATCCTGGATCGCGCCGGCCGCACGCGCGCGCGGCGCGGCCAGCGTCGCCATAAGCCCGCCCGTAAACGCGCGCCGGTCAAGCCACATCAGTCGATCGCCACCATCACGTCGGACGCCTTGATGACGGCATAGGCTTCCTGACCCTTGGCGAGCTTGAGCGCGTCAACCGCTTCGTTGGTGATCGCCGAGGTGATGACCTGCCCGCCGATATCGATCTTCACATGGGCGGTCGTGGCGCCCTTGGTGATCTCGACGACCTTGCCCTTGATGATGTTGCGGGCACTGATCTTCATTGCTGTCCTCCTTGGGGCAGGGCGGGCGCGGCAAATCCGTGTTTCGCCAGAAACTGCTGTCCTTTAGCCGAAACGATGAACAGCGCAAAGCGGTAAGCCGCGGCCGGGCTGTCGTTCATGACGGCCAGGCCATAGTCGGCGCCAACCGCTAGCGGCTCCGGCAACATCACAACTTGCTGACCGGGGTTCTCGCGCTGCGCCACCACCGCACCGGTGCAATAGGTGAGAAAGATATCGGCTCGTCCCTCGGCAACATGCCAGCCATAGAGGCTGCGGCCTGCGGGCCCCGCGACGCTCGACGGCCCACCGGTGAGTTGCTGCGCCTTCTGCTCGAGCGCCTTGCGGCTTCCGGCCTTCACGGCTTCCGCCATCGCGAAAACCGCGAATGCATAGTCGCCGGACGGATCGGCCTTCGGCGTGGAGGTACCAACTTTGACATCCTCGCGCAGCATGGTCTCGAGCAACGTCTCGGGCGTGACAGGCAGGCCCGGCTTCACCAGCGCGCAAAGCCGGTTGCGCGCGAACAGCACGACCGGGCCGCTGCGGCCGGCAGCGGCAAGCGATTGCGGATGCTCCATGTTGGCGGAAGCAAAGACCTGCGCACGGCTGCCGGCGGAGATCTCGTCACGCAGCGTGCCCGACGGCCCATGCTTCGCCTCCACCCTGACGCCGGTCTCCGCCCGGAAGGCTTCCGCTACCTCGGTGAGCGCAGCGCGCAGCGACCCCGCCGCATGCAGAAGCACCGGCTCATCCGCATGCGCCGAAGACGCCATCGCCATTCCGAGCGCCAAGGCCGCTATCGCGCCCCTCCGCCACGGCATCAGGCGCCCGGCGCATCGGCGTTCGGGAAGAACAGCCGCTCGCCGCCGATCTTGTAATCGGCGATCGCCTTTTGGCCTTCCGGTGAAATCAGCCAGTCGATGAAGGCCTGCCCCAGATCCTTCTTGACGTGGGCATGCTTGCCCGGACTGACCAGCATGACGCCATACTGGTTGAACAGCTTGCTGTCGCCTTCGACGACGATGGCAAGCTCGCCGCGGTTCTTGAACGACAGCCACGTGCCGCGATCGGCAAGTACATAGCCGTTCATAGCCGAGGCCGTGTTGAGCGCCGCGCCCATGCCCTGCCCGATCTCGCGGTACCAGTCGCCCCTGTCGGCGCCGGCGACGTCGATGCCGGCGGCCTTCCATAGCGCAAGCTCCGCGGCATGGGTGCCGGACTTGTCGCCGCGCGAGACGAAGGGCGCGGCCTTGTTCTTGATTGCGCTCAGCGCCGCGACGATGTCCTTGCCGCCCTTCACGCCGGCGGGATCGCTGTTCGGCCCAACCAGGATGAAATCGTTGTACATCACGGGAAAACGCTTCACGCCGAATCCGTCGGCGACGAATTTTTCCTCCTGCGGCCGCGCATGCACGAACACGACGTCGGCATCGCCGCGCCGGCCGGTGTCGAGCGCCTGACCCGTTCCTTGCGAGATCACCTTCACCTCGATGCCGGTCTTGGCCTTGAAAAGCGGCAGGATGTGACCGAACAGGCCGGAGTCCTGCGTCGACGTGGTGGACGCCACCACGATGGATTTTTCCTGCGCGGGTGCAGGCGTGGCAAGAGCCAGCAAGGCCGCAAGACAAACGAAAAGTCGCCGATTCATCCGAGGTTTCCTTCCCTGGCTGCATGCACGGGCCGCCGATCAGCGGATGCTGCGCAAATCTTTGTCATGACGGGCAAATCTGCAAGACGACACGAGCGGCGATGGCTAAATATAGGGTAAGGCTATGTCACCGAAGGACAAGCAAATGGCTGTTTCGACCTGCGGCAAATGCGGCGGACATGGTTTTGAGATCGCGTTGTTCACACCGCTCGGCGAAAGCCGCAAGCTGACGCTGGTGCAGTGTTCCACCTGCGGCCTTGCCGTCGGCGCGCTTGATCCTTCGGTCGGGCCGCAGATCGAGGCGCTGAAGGTCCAGGTGGCCGCGATCGACCAGAAGCTGGCGCGGATCGCGGGCGCGTTGCAGGAGCTGGAGTGAGCGCGCCCGAATAAGACCGCAGACCGCGGGATGGCCGGCCTCTCGTCTCGTCGTTGCGAAAGGACATGGGTTCTCATTCTCGCAGCACGTTTTGCCCGAGCCTTGCCAAATTCGTTGGCCCTCTTCGAACTGAGGGCGCAGGGAAAGCCGGGCGCCGACTGCGCCCGCATCGCCGTGTGCAATGGGGTAGAGAAAAAGCGCACACGGGTTTGACAGGTACAGCCGAGACATCCCGGCTTTCCCCGCGCAATGGCTTTACGGCTTATACGTGATCTCCCCGGTGAGCGGCCTTTGTTGTCACCGTTGCCACGCTGCCACGGGGCTGCGTGGATAGACGCC
>DATLXL010000045.1:0-13226 GCA_035575905.1 Bradyrhizobium sp.
CTGCCGGCAACGGGGGCAAGAAAGGCCGCTCCCCGGGGAGAGTACGTATAAGCCGTAAAGCCATTGCGCGGGGAAAGCCGGGATGTCTCGGCTGTACCTGTCAAATCCGTGTGCATTCCTTCTACCAATTCAGCACACGGCGATGCGGGTGCATCCGGCGCCCGGCTTTCCCTGCGCCCTCTGTTCGAGAGAGGGACAACGAATTGCAAAACTCAGGCGGAATCGCGCCGTGAGAATGAGTCCTTATGTCTCTACGTCATTGCGAGCGAAGCGAAGCAATCCACCTACCCCGCGGGGACAGATGGATTGCTTCGTCGCTTCGCTCCTCGCAATGACGGCGCCATAATCCGCTGTCGTCCCGGGCAAGCGAAGCGCGACCCGGGACCCATAACCGCAGGATTTCGTTTTGCGAAGGCTGGAGCCACAGCGAGTCAAAACAACCCCGCCCTGTGGTTATGGGTCCCGGCCTTCGCCGGGACGACAGCGGTTATGCCGGGCACGCATCGCGCAACCTACGCAAGGCGTCCGCCTACGATATCTCGATCTTCTTCCGCGCCGTCGCGCCGATCACCTCGATGCCGCGCACGCCGATCAGATGGGTGAACTCGATCACCGCGCTGTAGGGGCCCGCCTTCGGCAGGCCGATGCCGTTCTGGCAGCCGACCACCTCGATGGCCGTATAGTCCGGCCGCGACGCGTAAGGCAGCGGATGCAGGCCGACATCCATGGTCATCCAGGGTTTGGTGCCCTTCACGATCAGGAAGTAGGTCCGCAGCACGGTGCCGGGCACGACCTGCACGTCGTCGAAATCGATCAGCCGGCAGGAGGACGGTTGCGGCAAGGCGTTGAACGCTGCGACTGGCTTTTCGTCCACCGTGGTTCCCCGCAAATGGCTGCAATTGCCGTCAGGCTAGTGCAATCTGCAGATGACGGCAACCGAGCGCGGGCGCGGCGTCGCGGGCCTTTCGAGAAGGATTTTTCCACGTCGCCGCTCTATTCCCATCCGACGCCGTTCGGCGTCGCCGACACGGATCAATCGAAACGGGCGGATCGGCGGCGACGTCATCCGCCCTTCCTGCCGGGCGCGTGCATCAGCGCATCGCGCGCGGCGGACAGCGCCAGGAACGCGTTCGCATCGCCGCCGGCGTCGGGATGCATCCGCTTGGCGCTGCGGCGGAACGCCCGATGGATTTCGGCGGCGGCGAGATGTCCGTCGAGGGGCAGGCCCAGCACACGCCGGCAGCGCTCATCTTCGGTCAGCACTCTCTCGGGCCCGCGCCGGCCGAATTTCGGCGTGGTCAGTTCGTGCAGCGCGTCCCTGACGACGCCGAGCCGGCGCCGCGCCACCACGCGCGTCATGTGGTCCTGCGGATTGTTGGCGGCGTTGCGGATGCTGGGCTGCGCCTGCGTGGCGGCATGGCGCAGGTCCGCTTCCGCGCTCGTGGCAATGCCGGCCACGACATGCGCGACCTCGGCCCAGTCAGGCCCTTCCGCCTGCCAGAAGCGGTCCACCGCGTGCTTCCATTCGCCGACCTGCCTGTCCATGACCCATCCAAAACGGAATGGCCCCCGCGCGCAACCAACGATCGGCATTTTGGTTTCCGATCGTTTGAATTAGCCTGTCGGCGATAACCATAACAAAGAGGAAATGCGCAATGCCGCTTCTTGCCAATCACATCGCCGTCGTCACCGGGGCCGGCTCCGGCATCGGGCAAGCCATCGCGGCGGGCTACGCGCGCGAAGGTGCGCACGTCGTCGCGCTCGACATCAACAAGGATGCGGCGATGGCTACCGCCCAGCACATCCTCAACGCCGGCGGCAAGGCCGAGAGCTTTGCGCTCGACGTCACCAGACGGGACGACTGCATCGCGATGGCAAAGCAGGTGGCGGACAAGGTCGGACAGGTCACCATCCTCGTCAACAATGCCGGCATCGCGCGGCGCAACGGCATGACCGGCAGCGACGACGCGGTGATCAAGGATTGGGAAGACGTGATTTCGATCAACCTGACCGGCGTCTTCAACGTGACGCACGCCTTCCTGCCGCCGCTGCGCGCCAGCAAGGGCCGCATCGTCAATATCGGCTCGATCCAGTCCTTCGTGCATGTGAAGACGCCGAGCTCGCCGGCCTACACGGCCTCCAAGCACGGCGTGCTCGGCTTCACCAAGGCGCTCGCCGCCGAACTCGGCAAGGAAGGCGTGCGCGTCAACGCGATCGGCCCCGGCTTCATCGAGACGCCGCTGAACGCGCAGACGCGCGCCAACAATCCGGAGCTGGCCAGGACCTTCATCGCCCATACGCCGCTCGGCCGCGCCGGAACGGCGGAGGACATCGTCGGCCCCGCGATCTTCCTCGCCTCCGACATGTCGGCCTATGTCTCCGGATCGATCGTGATGGTGGATGGCGGATACAGAACGGTTTGAGAAGATGCTGCGCGCACCATCTTGCTGTTGATCGAAGCGGCAGGGCAGCGCCGCCGAATTGAAGCGAGCGTCCAAGGTCTGTTACAAAGACGCCCCGATTTTTTTGAGAGGAGCATGTTGCATTGGCTGACACGACAGGACGAGCCGGACCGCAGGGTCCGCGCGGCAAACCCGGCGAGCCCGGCCGGCCCGGACCGCAGGGCCATCCCGGACGGCGCGGGCCGGACGGCGCGCGCGGCAAACCGGGTCCGCCAGGCAAGCAGGGTTTGCAGGGAAAGGCGGGCGTGCAAGGACCGCGCGGCGCGGCGGGGCCGGACGGCAAGCCGGGGCCGCAGGGACCACAGGGGCCGCGCGGCGAGCCCGGTCCGCCCGGGCAGATGCCCTCGCTCGATCAGGTCATGCCGTGGCTGCACCTGATCTTCGATGCCTGGGAGGATCATCGCAAGAAGCGCGAGCAGGAAGCCGCCGAGCGGGCGGCAGCAGAGCGCGAGGCACGCGCGGCCGCCGAACTCGCCGCCGACGTCGGCGACGATGATGATCACGATGACGACGACAAGGAGCGGAAGAAAAGGAAAAAGGACAAGCACAAGGACAGGGACTAGCGCGCGGCGAACGCGCGGTCCCGTGCCTGCCCCGCATCTCAGCCGCGCGGCAACCGGCCGATGCGGCGGAAGTGCCAGCGCATGGCGAGGAACCAGAGCCAGCCGGCCAACGCGCCGCAGGCGGTCAGGATGCCGATATTGACGAGATCGAAGACGCCGCTCCACCAGACCATCCAGGCGGTCCAGAGAACGGCGAAGGCGATCGAGCTCAGTTTCAGGGGCGTTTCGGGATGCATGACGCGCTCCAATGGCTGGACGTTGCCGCCATTGTGCCCGGCCGGCAGGTTCCCCGCCGTGAGGCGCGTCACGGTTGCCGGAGGGATCAGCCCTGCCCGAACCGGAGGCGCGAGCGCTCCTTCGCCTTTTCAGCCTCGACGTCGCGGTCGCGCGCCGGCGCGCTGGTGTGCAGCGAGGTCAGAAGCCGCCGCGCCGCGTCGGAGACCTCCGCGACCGCGCGATCGAATGCGGCCTGGTTGGCCTGCGACGGCCTGCCGAAGCCGGAAAGCTTGCGCACGAATTGCAGCGCGGAGGCGTGGATCTCGGCATCCGTCGCCGGCGGCTCGAAATTGAACAGCGTCTTGATGTTGCGGCACATGAACCTTCTCCCTTGCCTTGCGCGTGCCGAGGACGAACGGCGGCGGCGCAATCCGACACTTGATCCTGCCAATGGGGTGATTTCGCAGCGCATCACGACAGCACATAATTTGAGCGTGCATCCGCGCACCGGCTCGGGCCTAATCGCTGCCAACAAGAATCGCCGCCATGCGCGGCGAAAGCGCAGCGGAGGATCGCATGCAGAGGTTTGCGCAAGCCGCGCTGCTTGCGGGCTGGTCGGTGGCCGCGGGCGCGGCACACGCCTTCGACAACGGCCAATACGACCACGTGCCGCCGGAAATCCGCGCCTGGTTCAAGAGCGTGATCGCGCCCAACGGCGTGCCCTGCTGCGACATCTCCGACGGCCACCGCACCGAATACGATGTTCGCAAGGGCACCTACTGGGTGCCGATCGAGGGCACATGGATGGAGGTGCCGGAACGCGCCATCATCCGCGACCGCGGCAATCCGGTCGGCCAGGCCGTGGTCTGGTACGTGCACCACCGCGGCAGCATCATCATCAGCTGCTTCGTGCCGGCGGATGCGGTGTGAGGCGGTTACCTTACTGCTTACCCGAACGCACAGGCGAGTTGTGCAATGAATTCCGGCAACGAGAGAACGCGCGCCGCGATGCGCTGGATCATCGCCGCCTTCTATTCGGCGGCGGGCGCCGCGCATCTGATCGTGCCCGACAAGCTGCTGGCGATCACGCCGTCCTGGGTACCGTTTGCCCCGGCGGTGATCTTGATAACGGGCCTCTGCGAAATAGCTGGGTCCGTCGCGCTCGTTACGCATCCCTTGCGCAAATGGGCCGGAATCGCTTTCGCGGCCTATGCGCTGTGCGTGTGGCCCGCCAATTTCAGGCACGCCATCGACGGCGTCGAACTTCCTTACCTCGCCAACAGCTGGTGGTATCACGGGCCACGGTTGGCGTTTCAACCCGTCATCATCTGGTGGTCGCTGTATTGCGCGGGCGTGATCGATTGGCCTTGGCGGCGCAAGCCCGGGACACCGGCGTGAACCGATGCGGCCCAGACCGCTTCAAGGTGACGGGTGGACGCCCGGGTGGTAGCCTGGCGTCGCCAAATCAGGGAGCCGCGCCGTGACCGATCTTGCCGCCTGCGACCTCGCCACGATCTATGCCAAGCCGACGGAGCGCGTGCTGGCGAAAGCGCGGCCTTCGCTCGACGTGCATTCCAGGAAATTCATCGGGATGTCGCCGTTCTGCGTGCTGGCCACGTCCGGCTCCGACGGCAGCGTCGACGCCTCGCCGCGCGGCGGCACGCCCGGCTTCGTCCATGTCGCCGGCGACAACAGCCTGTTGATGCCGGATCGCTCCGGCAACAACCGCATCGACAGCTTTCGCAATATCGTCGAGGGGACGGGTTTCGTGCACCTGCTCTTCTTCGTGCCCGGCATCGATGAGACGCTCCGCGTCGGCGGCAGCGGCAAGCTGACGACCGATCCTGCTTTGATGGCGACGATGATCGAGTTCGGCAAGCCGCCGCGCGCCATCCTGCGCATCGATGTCGGCGAAGCGTACTTCCATTGCGGCAAGGCGCTGATGCGCTCGAAGCTGTGGACCACCGAGCGCGTCGAACGCAAGGTGATGCCGTCGATCGGCGAAGTGATCCACGACCAGACCGGCCTCGGCGAGCGCGAGAGCCAGGAGGCGATCTACGAGCGCTACAAGACGCAGCTGTAAGGAGGTCGCAATTCCGATTTGCGTCATGCCCGGGCTTGTCCCGGGCATCCACGGGTCTCACCGAAGAAGAAATACGTGGATGGCCGGGACAGGCCCGGCCATGACGAAGTAAACGACTGCCGGGGCGATGTCGTCCCCGCTCAGTCCTCGCCCTGCAGATGCCCGATGTGCTTCTGGGTGTAGAGTTCGAGGCCGACGCGCTTGATGAGGTCAAGCTGGGTTTCGAGAAAGTCGATGTGATGCTCCTCGTCCTTCATCGTGCTCTCGAACATGTCACGCGTGACATAATCCTTGACGCCATGGCAGTAGGTCGCGGCTTCCTGGTAAAGCGCGCGCGCGCTGAGCTCGGCGGCGAGATCGCATTCGAGGATCTCCTTGACGTTCTGGCCGATGCGCAGGGGATCGAGCACCTGCATGTTCGGGAAGCCCTCGAGGAACAGGATGCGCGCGGTGAACTTGTCGGCGTGCTCCATCTCCTCGATGCTCTCCTTGCGCCAGACCTTGGCCATCTCCAGCAGGCCCCAATTGTCCAGGATGCGGTAGTGCAGCCAGTACTGGTTGATCGCCGTCAATTCGTGGCGCAACGCCTTGTTGAGATAGTCGATGACCTTGGCGTCGCCCTGCATGATGTCGCTCCAGCGTTTGCGGCCGTCATTCCTCGGCCGGAATCGTGATTTAGAACGCTTCTAAGTCAGAAGGGGTGCAAGAGCAACCGCGCGGCCGACGATCGGCAGCGCGGCAAAACAGAGGAAGGTATTTCGGTAGGCCTCAGGCCGCAGCGAGAGCGTATTCGACCTGGGTTTCGCCGTGCTCCGCCGCGCTGTGCGGGCCACCGGAACAACAGGCCTGCGCACAGTCACCGAGAGCTTCGTCAATGATGGTCTTGATGGTGCGGGCGCAGCGGCCGCATTCGGCACTGCAACCAAGGCAGCCATAGAGCTGCTTGGCGTTGCGCGGAAGGTCCGAAGCGGCGCTCACCGCGTTGCGGACATCATGGTCACTGAGGACGTTGCAGGAACAGACGATCATGAAGCCGGCGGGCCCTTGGGTGATGCTGGTTGACCTAACGGATATGGAAGGCGGCGGCGCTATGCAAAGGGAAAACTAGGCTTTTGTAGCAATTCCAAACTGACGCAGATCAAACTTGGAGCGGATCTAAACGCAGGGGCAGTTCGGCGGCGATCGCCGCCTAATCGCTGCTGCCGCCCCCGCCACCATCTCCGCTGCCGCCTCCTTCATCGCTGCAGCTGCTCTCGCTGCCGCTGTCGCTGCAAGCAGAGGAGGACGATGCGCAGGAGGAGTCATCGGACGTGGACGACGAACTGATGCCGAACCAGCTCGACCTAAAGCCCTCGTTCCCCGAGGATATCCCGCTGCCGGAATCGCTTACGGAGGAATCGGCCCAGGCGCGACGCCGATCCCGAAACCGACCGGCTCGCGCCATCAGCCCAAAGCAGATCAGCGAGACGACGCTGACCGCAACAAGGAAGCCCGTGATGCCGCTCATGGCCGTTTACCGTTCAGGCGCTGCGGGCGGCTGCCCGCGCCGGCGTGTTTGTCGCCGGGCGCCACGATCGCGTTCATTGATCCTTCGCGGCGGATGTGGAACGTTTCGCCCGACAGGGTGCTGGTGCGCCGCCACCACGGGATAGGGTGAAGCCATGAAGAAGTATTTTACGGTGCTTGCCGTTTTGGCCGCATTGGCCGTGACGGTCCCCGGTTCCGCTCAGGCCCAGCGCTATTATGCTCCGGGCTACTATTACGGCCCCGGCTACTACACGCCGCCGCAGAGCACCTACTATGGCGGCATCCCTGCTCCCGTGGCAGATCCCACCGGCCCCTGCTATTGGCAGCGCCAGCGCTTCTGGGACGGCATCGGCTGGCGGATTCGCAACGTCAGGGTCTGCGGGTAATCCGTTCATCTTCATGAAGGCGCGTGGCACGCGGAGATTTTCCCCGCACCGCACGCAAGTGGCCAGAAAAAACCGCTTTTTCCATCCATTGACGCCTCGCGTTTACTTTCGGTTGACCGTTCTGCGCTTCCTTTGCGGAAAGGCCTTCTCGAAGACAGCGTGCCAATCGTTAACCGGCGCTGCCATGCGCCCCTCCAGGAGCAGGACATGAAGAATACATTTGCCGCCATGGTTGCGGTCGCCACCGTCGCCGCCTCGCTGGGCACCACGCCCGCTCAGGCGCAGCGCGGCGTTGCCGCGGGCGTAGCTGCCGGCCTGATCGGCGGCGCCATTGTCGGTGGTGCGATTGCCGCCAGCCGCCCCGCCTATGCCGCGCCGGCGCCGGTGTATGTCGAGGAAGAACCCTATCCGGTCTGCCGCATGGTGCGTGAGCGCTTCTGGGACGGCTATGGCTGGCGCTTCCGCCGCTACGAAGTCTGCAACTAGGCGTCCTCATCGCGCGATCGCCGCGCCTGATCCAAAACCCGGCCCAAGCGGCCGGGTTTTTCATTGCCGGGTTCCTGAAACGCTATTTCGCAGTGCTCATCGAGCGCAGCACTGCATCGCTTGGCCAGCAATCGACCTTGAGTCCTGCCGATTTCTGATAGGCCCCGAGCGCAGCGCGCGTCAGCATCCCGGCCTTGCCGTCGATCTTGTCCTTGTAGAGCCCGATGCGCGTCAGGTGTTTCTGCATCGCCTCCACCGACGTCGTGCGCAATTGCGTCGAAGCCGACCACGGCGTCGCAAAGGGCTGCGGACTGGTCATGCGATCGGAAAGATGACCAACGAACAGCACGTAGAGATCGGAGAAATTATACTCCTTGATGACGAAGTAGTTCTTCGTCGTCAGGAATGACGGGCCGTAAATGCCCTCGGGCTGCAGCAGCGAGGCCGGCTGCGCCTGCTCGGCTGCGGAAAGCTTTTGCCCGCGCACCGGCACGAAGCCCTCGCGCAGCCATTCGCCGATCGGCTTCTGCACTTCGGGCACGCCGGCGGTGCAGTCGACACTGGCGGGTGCGCGCACCTCGTAGGCCCAGCGCAGGCCCGGTTGCCAGCCCTTGTTGACGAGTTGTTTGGCCGCGGAGGCCAGCGCATCCGGCACCGAATGCCAGATGTCGACGCGGCCATCGCCGTCGAGATCGATGCCGTGCTTGTAGTATTCGGATGGCAGGAACTGCGTCAGTCCGGTGGCGCCGGCCCAGGACGAGCGGAACTCCCTGCGCTTCACCGCGCCCTCGCCGAGGATCCTGAGTCCAAGAATGAACTCGCCGCGGTACTGATCCTTGCGCCGGCCGACATAGGCTTGGGTGGCGACCACCCGCAGCGTGTCGTATGGCAGCGAGTAGCGGCCGTAATCCGTCTCGCGGCCCCAGATCGCCAGCACGATCGTTGCCGGCACGCCGAACTGCTTTTCGATCTGGGCGAGCGCGTCGCGATGCTTTTGCATCAGGCGTTGCCCCTCGCCCGCCAGCCGCGCGATCGTGGCCTCCCTGACATAATCGGCCGGCACCTGCACGAACTCGGCTTGCGCGGGCGCGCCGGTCGCGGGCCGTCCCGGCAGCATCAGGTCGGGCAATTTGTAATCGGGTTCGAGGCCGCGCGTTTCGCGGTCGAATGTTTCGCGCGACACGCCGGCCGCCTGCGCCTCCGGCCAGAGCGAGGCGATGAACTGCGTGAAGGCGGCATCGGCGGCGCAGACCGGTGACGTGAGCGCCAGCGAAAGCAGCAAGGCGAAGGCAATTGTGCGGCAACCCGAACGCAAGGAACCGCTCATCCGTCGATTGCGAATTTGGGCATGCGAAACGCTATCACAGCGCCTCTTGGCTGTGAACGCCCGCCGCCGGCCCTGTCAGTGATCCGCGGCGCGCTTGGCCTCGTCCTGCGCCATGTTCGATATCCGGTCGACATAGGCGATGCCGACGGCCGACAGGATGAACACGGTATGGATGATCGTTTGCCACATCACGCCGGTCTCGGTGTAGGTGGTCTTGCCCGACGTCAATCCGCCGGCCTCGATGAAGGTGCGTAGCAGATGGATCGAGGAGATGCCGATGATCGCCATCGCGAGCTTGATCTTCAGCACGCTGGCGTTGACGTGGCTGAGCCATTCCGGCTCGTCGGGATGACCCTGCAGATTGAGGCGCGAAACGAAGGTCTCATAGCCGCCGACGATCACCATCACGAGCAAGTTCGAGATCATGACGACGTCGATCAGGCCAAGCACCGCAAGCATGATCTGCTGCTCGGTGAAATCGAAGGAGTGCATGAACAGGTGAAACAGCTCCTTCAGGAACAGCACGACATAAATGCCCTGCGCGACGATCAGGCCGATGTAGAGCGGCAATTGCAGCCAGCGCGAGCCGAAGATCAGCATCGGGACAGGGCCGAGGGTCTTGCCTTTTTTCGGCAGGCGCGCTTCTGAGGCGACGGACATGTGGGGACGACTCGGCTGGAGGATTGCGGGAGCAGGCACCTATCTACGCAATCCCGCGGCGCCGAGAAGTGACAACTCGCCGCAGGCTCGTGCCATAAAGTTGTCGGCTCAAGTCATCGCAGACGAACCGTGCGCTTGACAGCGGACGGCGGGCAGCACGTTACACGTAAGCAGGAATCAACGCGTCAGCTTCTTGTACTTCACGCGGTGCGGGATGATGCTGTCCTGCCCGAGCCGGCGCATCTTGTCCTTCTCATAGTCCTGGAAGTTGCCTTCGAACCATTCGACATGGCTGTCGCCTTCGAAGGCCAGAATGTGGGTGGCGATGCGGTCGAGGAACCAGCGATCATGGCTGATGATCACGGCGCAGCCGGCGAAATCCTCCAGCGCCTCTTCCAGCGCGCGCAGGGTATCGACGTCGAGATCGTTGGTCGGCTCGTCCAGCAGCAGCACGTTGGCGCCGGACTTGAGCATCTTGGCCAGATGCACGCGGTTGCGCTCACCGCCGGAGAGCGCACCGACCTTCTTCTGCTGGTCGGCGCCCTTGAAGTTGAACGACGAGCAATAGCCGCGCGAGTTCACTTCCTTCTTGCCGAGCAGGATCAACTCGTTGCCGCCGGAGATTTCCTCCCACACGGTCTTCTTGCCGTCGAGCGCATCGCGCGACTGGTCGACATAGCCGAGATGCACGGTCTCGCCGATCGTGATCGTGCCCTTGTCCGGCGTCTCCTGCTTGGTGATCATCTTGAACAGCGTGGTCTTGCCGGCGCCGTTGGCGCCGATCACGCCGACGATGCCGCCGGGCGGCAGCTTGAAGGTGAGATCGTCGATCAAGAGGCGATCGCCAAAGCCCTTGCTGAGGTGTTCGAAATCGACCACGTTGGCGCCCAGCCGCTCGGCGACGGGGATGATGATCTGTGCGGTCTGGGTCTGCTTCTCGCTGGCCTGCTTGAGCAGTTCCTCATAGCGCTGGTAGCGCGCCTTGGATTTGGCCTGGCGCGCCTTCGGCGAGGAGGCGACCCATTCCTGCTCGCGGGCCAGTGTCTTCTGGTGCGCGGCGTCCTCGCGGCCTTCCTGCTCGAGGCGCTTCTGCTTCTGCACCAGCCACGAGGAATAGTTGCCCTCATAGGGAATGCCGCGGCCGCGATCGAGTTCGAGAATCCAGCCCGTGACGTTGTCGAGGAAGTAGCGGTCGTGGGTGACGATCAGGATCGCACCGGGATAGTTGCGCAAGTGTCCTTCCAGCCACGACACCGACTCGGCGTCGAGATGGTTGGTCGGCTCGTCCAGCAGCAAGAGTTCCGGCTGATCGAGCAGCAGGCGACACAGCGCGACGCGGCGGCGTTCGCCGCCCGACAGCTTGGTGACGTCGGCATCGTCGGGCGGGCAGCGCAGCGCATCCATCGCCTGGTCGACCTTGCTGTCGAGATCCCAGAGGCCCTGGGCCTCGATCTCGTCCTGCAGCCTGGTCATCTCGTCGGCGGTCTCGTCGGAATAGTTGGCCGCAAGCTCGTTGTAGCGGTCGAGGATCGCCTTCTGCTTGGCGACGCCCTCCATGACGTTGTCGCGGACGTTCTTGCTGGGATCGAGCTGCGGCTCCTGCTCGAGGTAGCCGACGCGGGCGCCCTCGGCGACCCAGGCCTCGCCCGTGTATTCCTTGTCGAGCCCGGCCATGATCTTCAGCAGGGTCGATTTGCCGGAGCCGTTGACGCCGAGCACACCGATCTTGGCGTCCGGGTAGAAAGACAAATGGATGTTGTCGAGAACTTTCCGGGTCGGGTAGCTTTTGGTCAGACCCTGCATGAAATAGACGAACTGGCGCGCCATCGCGATCCCTTGGAAACGAGAGGATTTGGGGAAAATTTGCTGCCGCTGACATAGCGGCGCAGGCCCGAAAGGGCAACCGCGGGAGCCCGTTTTCCCTCCGTTCACCACGGTTGATTACAGGTCCGACACCATACAACGAAGCGATCCGTACAATTGCAACCAGTTTTTAAGGAATCGGGCGAAAGCTCTATTCCAGCACGGCGAATTGCGCCCAATGCGGCAAAAGCCGCAAGTCGAAACAAGGGTTCTCAGCGTCATGGCCACGATCGTCTCGGCCTCCGGTTCCGCCCGCTCTGCCGGCCAGGCCGCAGTGGAAAAGCCGCTCGCCGAATTCCGCGCCTTCTGGCTCGCCTTCTTCGCCAAGGCGTTCAATCCGTACCGCCCGGAACTGCACTACATGCGCGGCCCCGGCCCGGCCTGGCGCGCCAAGCACATGCGCGACTCCCGCCACTGAGCTCGCGGCCGCCCGTCCGCGATTTTGAGCGCCCGCGCGCTTGCGCGAGGCCCGATTGCGCGCGACCATGGCCTTCCCCCCGGACCGGGCGTTCCGCCCTGTGATATCTTGCCATGATCGGACCTCCCATGACGCGGCTGCGCTGTGCAATCCCGGACGACTATTTCGACCTCGCGCTTTCGGTGGCTGACTGGTCCAAAATCCGCGACCGGGTCGATATCACCGTGTTCAAGCAGCCGTTCGCCGATGAGGCCGCAGCGGCAAGCGCGTTGCAGGATTTCGAGATCGTCTGCGCCATGCGCGAGCGCACCGCCTTCCCGCGCTCGCTGATCGAGGCGCTGCCGAAGCTGAAGCTGCTGATCACCTCGGGCATGCGCAACGCATCGATCGACGCCGACGCCGCCAAGGCCCGCAATGTCGCCTATTGCGGCACGCAATATACCCGCGACCCCACTGCACCGCTGGCCATGGGCCTGATCCTCGAACTGACCCGCGGCATCGGCCGCGAGAATGCACGCATGCATGCCGGCGAGCCCTGGCAAACCTTTGCCGGCACCGAGATCGAGGGCAAGACCCTCGGCGTCGTCGGCCTCGGCAAGCTCGGCAGCAAGATGGCGGGCCTTGCCACGGCGTTCGGCATGAACGTGATCGCCTGGAGCCCGAACCTGACGCCGGAGAAGTGCAGGGAGGCCGGCGTCGTCTACGCGACCAGGGAAGAGCTGTTTGCCAATGCCGACATCGTCACCATTCATGTGGTGCTGAGCCAGCGCTCGCGCGGCCTCGTCAGCGCGGCGGACCTCGCGCGGATGAAGCCGACGGCCTATCTCGTCAACACCGCGCGCGGGCCGATCGTCGACGAGGAAGCGCTGCTTGAGGTCTTGAAGCAGAAGAAGATCGCCGGCGCCGGCATCGACGTGTTTTCGGTCGAGCCGCTGCCGGTCGACCACCCGTTCCGCAAGCTCGATAACATCGTGCTGACGCCGCATCTCGGCTACGCGACGCGGGAAAGCCTCGGCATTCACTACGGCCAGATGGTCGAGTGCATCGATGCCTTCACCAAGGGCGCCGAGCCGCCGCGCAGGCTGGCGTGAACCAGTCGACCGTTAAGAAGCCGATCTGATGGCTGACTGGGCGCAGATTGCCTCGACGAGTGCGGTCAGGATCAGGCGCAAAAAATCTCTCAGCCAGGCGAGGACGCGGCGGAAGTTATGTCCCACGGCTGAGAGGACGACGTT
>DATLXL010000046.1:0-16299 GCA_035575905.1 Bradyrhizobium sp.
CCGCGACCCTGGCGTCCATCCCTGCCGGCCCGTGCTGGCAGGGCAACGGTGACAACAAAGGCCGCTCACCGGGGAGAGTACGTATAAGCCGTAAAGCCATTGCGCGGGGAAAGCCGGGATGTCTCGGCTGTACCTGTCAAACCCGTGTGCGTTTCTTTTCTGCCCATTGCACACGGTGCTGCGGGTGCCGCCGGCGCCCGGCTTTCCCTGCGCCCTCTGTTCGAAGAGGGCCGATGAATTGGCAAAACTCAGGTGAAATCACGCCGTGAGAACGAGAGCGCATGGATCCACGTCATTGCGAGCGAAGCGAAGCAATCCACCTATCCCCGCGGGGACAGATGGATTGCTTCGCCGCTTCGGTCCTCGCAATGACGGTGCAAATCACACTCGCCGCCCTCATCCTGAGGAGCCGCGCCTTGGCGCGGCGGCTCCAAGGAAGGCCGCGGCCTCAACCTTGGCCTCATGGTTCGAGACGCGCTTCGCGCTCCTCACCATGAGGATCAGGCATTTACGGCCGCGTCGTCATGTTAGCCGGCGGCCCCGGCGTGCGCAGCGGCTCGGCGAGGCGCGCGAATTCGCACAGCAGCGCGCGCGTCTTGCGCGGATCGATCACCTCTTCCACCCAGAACTTTTCGGCCGAGCGGAACGGCGAGCGCAGCTTGTTCAGCCGGTCCTCGATCTCCTTCAGCCTGGCCGCGGGATCGGCCGCCGCGTCGATCTCGGCCCGATAAGCGGCCTCGATGCCGCCTTCCAGCGGCAGCGAGCCCCAATAGGCCGACGGCCAGGCGTAGCGCATCGAGAAGCGGTTGGCCGGCTGATGCACGACGCCCGCCACGCCAAAGGCGTTGCGCACGATGATCGTGCACCACGGCACCGTGGTCTGGTTGACCGCCGCCATCGCGCGCACGCCGTGGCGGATGGTTGCCGACTTCTCGGCATCAAGGCCGATCATGAAGCCCGGGCAGTCCATCAGATAGACGATCGGCAGATGGAAGGTTTCGGCGAAATCGACCCAGCGCACCACCTTCTGGCAGGCCTCTGCCGTCCACGAGCCGCCGTAATGCATGGGATCGCTGGCAAGCAGCAGCACGGCCCTGCCCTCGAGTCGCGCCAGGCCGACGATCATCGGCTTGCCGAAACTGGAATTGACCTCGAAGAACGAGCCCTTGTCGACGACGGCGTCGATGATCGGCCGCATCTTGTAGACCTGCCGGCGGCTGCGCGGCACCGCCTTCATCAGCGATTCCTCGGCCCTTTCAGGGTCGTCCGTGCAGGCTGTGGTCGGCGGCAGGTCGTAGACCGACGACGGCAGGAAAGAGAGGAAGCGGCGTGCGCATTCGAACGCCTCTTCCTCGGTCTCCACCGCATGATCGACGCCGCCGGCGCGGGTCTGGATATCGGCGCCGCCGAGTTCCTGCTTGGTGAGATCCTGGCCGAGACGCTTCACCACCGGCGGGCCCGCGACGAACATCGCGGAAGCCTTCGTCATCACGGAGTAATGGCTGGCGGCGAGACGCGCCGCGCCAAGACCGGCGACCGAGCCGAGGCCGAGCGCCACCACGGGCACGCGCGACATGTTGGCCGTCGTGTACCAGTACCAGCGGGTGCCGCCGACGCCGCCCGGCAGATTGGCGGCGCCGCGCGTCTCGATGGTCTTCACCGAGCCGCCGCCGCCGGAGCCTTCGATGATGCGGATGATCGGCAGGCGGAAATCATGCGCCATCTCTTCGGCCATTAGCGGCTTTGCCTGGATCGATGCATCGGCCGAGCCGCCGCGCACCGTGAAATCGTCGCCGACCACGACCACCGTGCGGCCGTCGATCCGGGCGCGCCCGAATACGCAGTTTGCCGGCGTCAGATGCTTCAGCGCGCCCTGCTCGTCATATTCGCCGATGCCGGAGATCGCGCCGATCTCGTGAAAGCTGCTGGTGTCGGTGAGCTTGTCGATGCGCTCACGAACGGTGAGCCGGCCCTGGTCGCGCTGTCGCTTGACCTTGTCAACGCCGCCCATCTCGCGCGCGAACGCTTCGCGCCGGGCGAGGTCTTCGAGTTCCGGCTTCCAGACCATTCGCATCCTCCGTCATTATTTTCTTGTTGTTGTGCGCCGGCACGGCAAGCGACTTTCGCTCCAGCCGGTTGGCAAAGATATCGCCGTCGCCTTCGAGCAGCGCGCCGACGGCGGCGCCGAGATCGAGCATCCGGGGAGCCGCTTCCTTGTGGATGCGCTTCTCGTCATACATCGCCGACAACAGGCCGATCGTCACCACGACGAAGGTCTGATATTGCGGCGACCACAGCGGTACGGAGCAGCCATTGATATGGGGGCTCCAGGTGCCGAACGCCGTGACATAGCCATGCTCGCGCAGGTGACGGCGATTGGTTTCGATGCGCGATCGCGCGAGCCTTGCCGGTTCCGGCACCTCGCGCTCCATTTCATTGAGCAGGGCGTCGCCGACTTCCGGATCGAGCGCAGCCAGATAGGCGCTGCCCGCGGCCGTGCTCGCCATGCTGATCCGGCTGCCGGTGCTCTCGTGCAGGCCGAGCGCGTTCGCCGCGCGGGCGTATTCGAGATAGACGAGCTGGAAGCGGTCGGGGATGACGAAGCCGACCGTGCCGGGCAGATGCTCGGCGACATCCTGCAGGCGCAGGCGAATGAGGTTGCGCAGCTGCAAGCCCTTCATCATCGCGGTGCTCATGGCCACCGCGCTCGGGCCGATGCGATATTTCTGGTCACGCGGCAGGTAGACCAGTTGCCCCATCCGCGTCAGCGTGTGCGTCAGGCGCGACACCGTCGAGCGCGGCAGGCCACAGCGATTCGAGATTTCGAGATTGCCGAGCCTCACCTCGTGTCCCTCGAAGCATCGCAGCACGTCGAATGCGCGCGACACCACCTGGATGACATCGCCATCGCCGGAGAGATCGCTGGCGAGCATTCCCTGCTTGCTAAGCCGTTCCGAGCGTCTTCCCATGTCGCGGCTCCCATTCCGTCGTGCGGAATAAAATTCCACTTGCAGAACAAGCTACCTCAGGCAATCTGCGGCCACAACAAAAAGCCGTCAGGCGACGCACGTTCGTCTCAAGGGGCGAGGAATTCATAATGCCAGAGATCAAGATCGTGACCGAAGTTGCCGGACGCGTGTGCGCGCTGCCGGTGGAAGTGGGCGGCAACGTCGGCGACGGTGACGACATCGCTTTTGTCGAAGCGATGAAGATGGAAATTCCGGTCGCATCGACAGCAACGGGAACGCTGAAATCGATACTCGTCAGGCTGGATGAGGTGGTTGCCGAGGGTCAGGCGATCGCGATCGTGGAATTCTAGAATGCGGTGCGCGGCTTAGACTAATTGCGCGCGACAACATGTCTGTTACGCGCATTGATTTGAGCGTTTAATCGCCCGGCCATCGACGTCGCGAAGCCGCGATGCGAGAATCCAGCCAGCAAGAACAAGGTTTCGCACAGCGAAACAACATGGGAGGAAACATGATCCGTCGGATGTTGGCGCTTTCGCCTGCCGTTTTCACGTCGCTGTCGCTGATGTCGGCCGCAAGCGCGCTTGCCGACGACGTCAAGCTGCCGCCGACCATGGCGATGACCGCTTATGACACCGGGACTGCCGGCTTCAACATCACCGTCGCCGTCGGCAAGATGATGAAGGACAAGTACGGCAGCGATCTTCGCGTGCTGCCCGCCGGCAATGACGTCGCCCGCCTCGCCCCGCTGCGCGCAAAGCGCGCGGTATCCGCCGCGATGGGATCGGGCACCTACTTCGCGCAGGAAGGCGTGTTCGAGTTCGGCGCCAGGGAATGGGGGCCGCAGCCGCTGCAGCTCATCCTCTCCTCGGTCGATTGCAATTGCGGAACGCTCGGCGTTGCCGCCGATGCCGGCGTCAAGGAGATCAAGGATCTCCGCGGCAAGCGCGTCGGGTTCGTCGTGGGCTCGCCGGCGCTGAACCAGAATTCGCTGGCGATCCTCGCCTTCGGCGGGCTGACACAGAAGGACGTCAAGACCGTCGAGTTCGCCAGCTATGGCGCGATGTGGAAGGGGCTCGTCAACAACGACGTCGATGCCGCCTTCGGCACCACCATCACGGGACCTGCCAAGGAAGCCGAGACTTCGCCGCGCGGCCTGATCTGGCCGCCGCTGCCCAGGAACGACACCGCCGGCTGGGAGCGGGTGAAGAAGGTCGGCGCCTTCTTCTTCCCGCAGCTCGCCACCTGCGGCGCCGGCATCTCGCCGGAGAAGCCGATCGAGTCCGCCAACTACCCCTACCCGATCTTTGTCGCCTACGCCGCGCAGCCGCAGGACCAGGTCTACTCCATCGCCAAGGCGATGATAGACGGCTACGACGCCTACAAGGACGGCGCGCCGGGCGCGGGCGGACTTGCTGCCGATCGCCAGACCAAGAACTGGGTCGTGCCGGTGCATCCCGGCGCCGTGAAGGCGCTCAAGGAGGCCGGGCAGTGGAGCGCGGATCAAGAGGCGCACAACAACGCGCTGTTCAGGCGACAGGAGGTGCTGACCTCGGCCTGGGCCGACTACAACAAGAGCAACCCGCCCTCCGACGACAAGGCCTTCCTCGACGGCTGGATGAAGGCGCGCGGCGCGGCGCTCGCCAAGGCCAACATGCCGAACGGGTTTGATTGATCTGAGCAGCTTCAACCGCGGGCTCGGCGCGACGGAGATCGACATGTCTGTATCCGATAGTGTCGCGGCAGCGGCCTCGAAGCGGATCGAGTTCGAGGATCCCCATGCCAACATGCAGGAGGCCGAGGTCACGCGCGTGCGCACGCTGCGCGGGGCCTGGCGCTGGGCGCTGGTGGTGGCGACCGCCGCCACCATCCTGCTCTGCATCAACCAGCAATTCTCGCTGCGCTTCTTCGTCGGCTACACCCAGCTCAACACCGAATATTTCTACCTGCTGATCGCGCTGATGCTGCCGTTCACGTTCCTGATCTTCCCGGGAACGGAGAAGGCCTCGCTCGACCGCATCCCGTGGTACGATCTGCTGCTTTTTGCACTGACCTTCGCCGCCTCCATCGTATTGATGCGGAGCGTTCGCAAGGCGGCAGAAGCCGGCTGGGAATTCGGCGGCGCGCCGGCTTACGTCATCGTTGCGGGCCTGATCATGTGGTTCGTGCTGATGGAGGCGCTGCGCCGCACCGGCGGCTGGAGCCTGCTGCTCAGCGTGCTGCCGTTCACCGTCTATCCCTTGTTCGCGGACGCCAGATGGCTCGGCCCGTTCCGCGGCACGGAATCGACGCTGGAACAGGCGACTTCCTATCACGTGCTGTCGGGCGAGAGCCTGCTCGGCATTCCGATCCAGGCCTTTGCCGACACGGTGATCGGCTTCCTCGTGTTCGGCACCGCGCTGATGATGACCGGCGCCGGAAAATTCTTCATCAACATCGCCTTTGCGCTGTGCGGCACGTTCCGCGGCGGCGCGGCGAAGGTATGCATCTTCGCCTCGGGCCTGCTCGGCATGATGTCGGGCTCGATCATCTCCAACGTGCTCACCGCCGGCACCATGACCATCCCGGTCATGAAGAAGAGCGGCTTCCGCGCCTCCTATGCCGGCGCGATCGAGGCCTGCGCGTCCACCGGCGCGGTGCTGGCGCCGCCGGTGATGGGGGCCACCGCCTTCGTGATCGCGCAGTTCCTCAATGTCAGCTACGCCGAGGTCGCGGTGGCCGCGATCATTCCGGCGGCGCTCTACTACATCGGCCTGTTCATGCAGGTGGATTGCTACGCTGCCCGTCACGGATTGCGCGGCATTCCGCGCTCGGAGCTGCCAAAGGTCTGGGATACGATCAAGGAAGGCTGGTACTACGTTTTCGTCATCGCACTGCTGATCGTGATGCTGCTGTACTTCAAGCGCGAGAGCCACGCGCCGTTCTACGCCACCGCCCTCCTTCTGGTGCTGAACCAGATCTTCTCCAGGGATACGCGCTGGACGGCCGCCACCATCAGCAAGTTCCTCGAAGTCAACGGCCGCACCTTCGTGGAGTTGGTCGGCATCCTCGCCGGCTGCGGCCTCCTGATCGGCGCCTTCTCCATGACCGGTGTGGTTTCGAGCCTCGCCAACGACCTGCTGCGGCTTGCGGGCGACAACGCCTTCCTGCTGCTCGCCATGTGCGCCTTCACCAGCCTGGTGCTCGGGCTCGGGCTGACCACGACCGCCTGCTACATCTTCCTCGCCATCCTGGTGGCGCCGGCGCTGGAAAAGCTCGGCCTCAACAAGATGGCCGTGCACATGTTCATCTTCTACTGGGGCATGCTGTCCTCGATCACCCCGCCGGTGGCGATCGCCTCCTTTGCGGCGGCCGGCATCGCGGGCTCGCCGGCGATGAAGACCGGCTGGGAATCGATGTGGGTCGGCAGCATCATCTATTTCATCCCGTTCTTCTTCGTGCTGAACCCCGCACTTGTGCTGCAGGGCAACGCCCCCTATCTCGCCGGCCTCGGGCTGATGGGGCTCGCAGCGTTCGGCACGCTGTTTATCTGCGGCGGCATCCAGGGCTACCAGGTGTTTGTCGGCGACCTCAGCCGCACCGGTGCGCTGGAATGGCCGCTGCGCGTCCTGCTGGTGATCGGCGGTTTCGTGGTGGCAACGCCCGGCGGCGGCATCATGCCGCTGTCGCAGATGCAGATCACCTCGCTCGGGCTGGCGATCCTCATACCCACGGCGCTGATCGCGGCGTTCCTGATCCGCCGGGTCCCGGTCGCCGGCCAGTTGCGCGCGCCGTGATTGCAGTGCACAACGGAGCGAATGAAAGCCGCTGCCGCCAATTCCGACTGGGCCAGCTCGAAGCCGCCGCTGCTGCGGTTTCTTGAAGACTGCCATGCCAGGTTCTTGTCCGACGAGGCCGGCGCCGTCGCCGACTACATCCCCGAGCTCGGCAAGGCCGACCCTGCCCATTTCGGCATCAGCCTCGCCACCCTCGACGGCCACGTCTACGAAGTGGGCGACAGCCATGTCCCCTTCACCATCCAGTCGATGTCGAAGCCGTTCGTCTTTGCATTGGCGCTGGACACGCTCGGCGCGGACCGCGTCGAAAGCGCTATCGGCGTCGAGCCCTCGGGCGATCCCTTCAATTCGATCCGCCTTAATGCGGAAAACCATCCGTTCAATCCGATGGTCAATGCCGGTGCGATCGCCTGCTCCGGCCTCATCCACGAGGCCAAGGGCGACAGCGCGTTCGAGTACATCCGCGAGGCGCTCGGCCGCTTCGCCGGCCGCACGCTCGGCGTGGATGATGCCGTCTATGCCTCCGAAAGCGCCACCGGGGATCGCAACCGCGCCATCGCCTATTTGCTGCGCACCAACGCCGTCCTTAGGAACCGCGTCGATTCCGTTCTCGACGTCTATTTCCGGCAATGCGCCATCCTCGTCACCGCCCGCGACATCGCCGTCATGGCCGCGACACTCGCCAACCGCGGGGTCAATCCGGTGACGGGACAGCAGGTGATGACGCCCTATGCGATCTCCCGCACCCTCTCCGTGATGACATCCTCCGGCATGTACGACTATGCCGGCGAATGGATCTACCGCGTCGGCATCCCCGCCAAGAGCGGCGTCGGCGGCGGCATTTTGGCGGCGCTGCCGGCGCGGCTTGGGCTGGGCAGCTACTCGCCAAGGCTCGACAGCCACGGCAACAGCGTGCGCGGCATCAGCGTATGCGAGACGCTGTCTTCGCATTACGACCTGCACATGCTCAACCGCAGCGACGATGCGCGCACCTCCATCATCGCCGATTACACCATCGGCAAAAACCCGTCGCGGCGCAGCCGACGGCCGCATGAGCGCGACATCCTGGCCACCCACCACCAGCAGGTCCGCGTCATCGAGCTGGTCGGCACGCTGTCCTTCTCCAACGTCGACTACGTCTCGCGCCAGCTCGCCTCCAAGCCGCGTCCGCAATTTGTCATCTTCGACCTTCACCGCGTCACCGCGCTCACCCGCGCCGGCGCGCGGCTGGTCGCGGAAGAATTTCGCGAGCTTGCCGCCCATCATGTCACCGTGATCCTCGCCGGCGTCAGGCGCGGGTCACGGGAGTGGAACGTCATTCAGGAACGGGCGGGCAGCCTGAAAAACGTCCGTGACTTCTACCTCCTCGACACCGCGATCGAATGGGCCGAGGATCAGTTGGTCTATCGATATGGTGGCGCCATCGACTTTTACGAGGCCACCGAGCTGTCCGAGCAGCCGCTGCTCTCGGGCCTGTCCGCGGAGGAGCTGGCCGCCCTCGCTGCGATCAGCACCGTCGGGCAATACAACGCCGGGGAGAAGATCATCGCCGCGGGTGATCCTGCCGCCTCGATCTTCTTCCTGCGCAGCGGCGCGGTGCACGTCACCCTGCCCGACGGCGTGCGGCTCGCGACGCTGACGGCCGGCACGGCCTTCGGCGAGATGGCGCTGCTGGAGCCGACCCGCTCCGCCGACGTGACGGCCGACATGGCCGCGACTGCGTACGAAGTCCCGATCAGCGACTTCGAACGCTTCCGCCAGCAGCATCCCCACGCCGGCGAGCGCATCATGCGCAATCTCGCCTTGCTGCTGGCCGATCGCCTGATCGTCGCCAACGTCAAGGTCGACCTGCTGACGGCGGGTTGATGCTCCTTCCCTACTTGGCCCGCCCGGACTTCTCGCTGGCGCGGCGCAGCGCCTCGGCGAGCGCCCCGCCGCCGGATGCCGGCTCGGGCTTGCGTGCCGGCGGCGATTTGCTCGACGAACGCGCATTGCCGCTTCCCGCGCCTTGCGTCTTGGCGCCGGCCTTCGCGATCTCGTCATCAAGCCGAAGCGTCAAGGCAATGCGGTTGCGGGCGACTTCGAGATCGATCACCTTGACCTTGACGATGTCGCCGGGCTTCACGACCTCGCGCGGGTCCTTGATGAAGGTCTTCGACATCGCCGAGATGTGCACCAGCCCGTCCTGGTGCACGCCGATGTCGACGAAGGCACCAAACGCGGCGACGTTGGTCACCGTCCCCTCGAGGATCATGCCGCGCTTGAGATCCTTGATGGTCTCGACGCCTTCCTTCAGTTCCGCCATCTTGAAGGCCGGACGCGGGTCGCGCCCCGGCTTTTCCAGTTCGCGCAGGATGTCGGTCACGGTGGGCAGGCCGAATGTGTCGTCGACGAAATTCTGCGGCTTGAGCTGGCGTACAATCTCGGCGTTGCCGAGCACGGCCTTGATGTCGCTCTTCGTCGCATCGAGGATTCGCCGCACCACCGGATAGGATTCCGGATGCACGCCGGACGCATCAAGCGGGTCGCTGCCGCCATTGATGCGCAAAAACCCGGCGCATTGCTCGAACGCCTTCGGGCCGAGCCGCGGCACGTCCTTGAGCGCCTTGCGCGACTTGAACGGGCCGTGGGCATCGCGGTGCTGCACGATGCTTTGCGCAAGGCCCGCGCCGATGCCCGACACCCGCGCCAGCAGCGGGGCCGAGGCCGTGTTGGCATCGACGCCGACGGCGTTCACGCAATCCTCGACCACGGCATCGAGCGAACGCGCCAGGCGGGATTCGCTGAGGTCGTGCTGGTACTGGCCGACGCCGATCGCCTTCGGATCGATCTTCACGAGCTCAGCCAGCGGGTCCTGCAGACGCCGGGCGATCGAGACCGCGCCGCGCAGCGTAACGTCAAGCTCGGGCAATTCCTCCGATGCAAAGGCTGAGGCGGAATAGACTGACGCGCCGGCTTCCGAGACCACGATCTTCGACATTTTCAGGTCCGGCAGCAGCTTGACCAGATCGCCCGCCAGCTTGTCGGTCTCGCGCGAGGCGGTGCCGTTGCCGATCGCCACGAGATCGACGCGATGCTTGACCGCGAGCTTGCCGAGCGTTGCGAGCGCCGCATCCCATTGCCGCTGCGGTTCATGCGGATAAACCGTCGTGGTATCGACCACCTTGCCGGTGGCATCGACCACCGCGACCTTGACGCCGGAGCGGTAGCCGGGATCGAGCCCCATGGTGACGCGCGCGCCGGCCGGTGCGGCCAGCAACAGGTCGCGCAGGTTGGAGGCGAACACCCGCACGCCTTCGGTTTCCGCCGCGGTCCACAGGCGCATGCGCAGGTCAATGTTGAGATGCACCTGGATCTTGGTGCGCCAGGCCCAGCGCGCCGTCTCGGCCAGCCACTTGTCGGCGGGGCGGCCCTGATCGGAGATGCCAAAGCGCAGCATGATCTTGCGATCGTACTTGCTTGCCGCGCCCGCCGGCACGGGTTCGGCGTCGGGCTGTATCTGCAGCTCGAGTATCTCCTCCTTCTCGCCGCGAAACAGCGCGAGAATGCGGTGCGAGGGCAATTTCGTGAGCGGCTCGCTGAAATCGAAATAGTCCTTGAACTTCTCGCCTTCGGTCTTCTTGCCCTTGCGGACGGCAGCGATCATCTTGCCGCTCGACCACATCTCTTCGCGGAGCTGGCCGATCAGATCGGCGTCTTCCGAGAAGCGCTCGACCAGAATGGCGCGCGCACCTTCGAGCGCGGCGGCGCTGTCGGCCACTTCCTTCTCTTTGTTGACGAAGCCTGCGGCGGCCGCGGTCGGGTCGGTCTCGGGTTTCGTCAGCAGCAAGTCAGCCAGCGGCTCGAGGCCGGCTTCCCTGGCGATCTCGGCCTTGGTACGGCGCTTGGGCTTGAACGGCAAATAGATGTCTTCCAGGCGGCCCTTGCTGTCGGCAGCGAGAATGGCGGCCTCCAGCGTCGCATCGAGCTTGCCCTGCTCGCGGACCGAATCGAGGACGGCGACGCGGCGCGCCTCGAGTTCACGCAAGTAAGTCAATCGCTCTTCCAGCGTGCGCAGCTGCGCGTCGTCGAGCCCCCCGGTGATCTCCTTGCGATAGCGGGCAATGAAGGGCACGGTTGCCCCGCCGTCGAGCAGCGTCACCGTCGCTTCGACCTGCTGGTCGCGTACGCCGAGTTCCTGCGCAATCTTGCCAAAGATGTTAGCCACGCCAGACCTTTCAACCGATCGCGGAGACTCCATCGCCTCCCGCGGGGACGCCGCTTATGGACCATCCCCGCGCGGCCGATCAAGGCGGCCGCTGAACAATTTTATCCTGTGGACCGCCCGGCGGCCTATGCAATCACCTCGCTTGCCGGCTGCATGTCGACGGCAAAGGTTTCGAGGAATTTCGACGTCATGATGTAGAAGCCGACAGATAGTTGCAGTTCGACCAGCGCTCCCGGCGTCAATCTGGCGCGGATGGCGTTGAAGGTCGCGTCGGTCGGCTTGTTCAGCTTGACCACCTCGTCGGTGAAGGCGAGCGCGGCGCGCTGGGTTTCATCGAAACAGCTCGCGGCCTGCCAGTTCTCCAGCGCCTCGTTCTGCTCGTCGGTGACGCCGACATTCTTGCCGATGCGCTTGTGCGCCACCACCTCGTACGGCGCCTGGCAAAGGATGCCGGTGCGCGTGATCGCAAGTTCCCGCACCACCGGATCGAGCTCGCCCCTGTTGCGGATCGCGCCGCCGAGCCGGCAGTACTGCGACAGATAACTCGGCGAATGCGCCATCATCCGGAAGATATTGGCGGTGCGATTCTTCTCAAGCAGTTCGCGGGTGCGATCGTTGTATTTCGCCGGATCGCTGTATTCCATGCGCGCCATGTTTGCCTCCTCAGGCTCTGTTTTTCTTGGGTTTTGCGTTGCGTTTGTCAAAACGATAACCAGCGGGCGACTCCGCGGCAACACAACCGAGTCAAATTGCCGCCGTATTACTGTTCGACCTTGAGACCGTCGATATTCGCCCGAGTGGGGACTCAACAGAGGGCGGATCATCGTCGCGGGGTGTTCCGAGTTACCGATACGATCGTCGCTGCGCGCCTCGGCACGCCACGGTGAATCGCGCCCAAGT
Organism: Bradyrhizobium sp.; assembly: GCA_035575905.1. Taxonomy (GTDB): domain Bacteria; phylum Pseudomonadota; class Alphaproteobacteria; order Rhizobiales; family Xanthobacteraceae; genus Bradyrhizobium. Next base: position 11,853 of record DATLXL010000046.1, read on the forward strand.
CTGGGGAGAGAGACATGAAGGAAGCCACCAAGAGGGCGGCCTCGGAAGCGCTTGCGCACACGCTGGCGGTGACGGCGATGCTCGTCATCGCCAGTGTGGTGTTCTATGTGCGGTGAAAGCACCGAATCACTTCGCCTTCTCAAAGTACGGCACCAACCTTCCCGCAAATTGCCGATAACGGGCCGTGACCTTGTCTCCGATGGCAAGGCCGTTGTCGCCGTGCGCCATCATGCGAAAACCCTCGGCAGTGTCGACCAGCACCATGTTGTAGGGCACGTGTGCCTTGGTCTCGGGCGTCGCGGCTCGGCAGACGAGAGACGCCGCATAGACCGTCCCCTCGCCGCTGGCGCGCTTTGACTCCGGTTCATCCGCGCCGCAGGCGGCGCAAAAGCTGCGCCGAAAATACTGGCGCGCGCCGCAGGCATTGCACTGCTGGTAAACGATGGCTTCCACGCCCCTGGTCCAGTCGGCGATATCTTCGCTCATCGCACCCGCTCCAGGAACATGCTGACATGGGACGACAGCACGCCGCCGTCGCCGTGCAACAGCGCAATCGAGGCGTCGTGAACCTGGCGAATGCTCGCGCGTCCGGTCATCTGCAGATGGGCTTCCACCAGGTGCGCCATCGCGCCGCCGACGCCGCAATGGCCGTAGCTGAGCAGACCGCCATGGGTGTTGAGCGGCATCTCGCCGTCGCGGCCGAAATAGCCGGCGCGCACCCGTGCCGCCGCCTCGCCGCGTTTGGCGAGGCCAAGATCTTCAAGGAGCATCGCAAGCGTGATGGTGAAGCTGTCGTACACCGCCGCATAGCGAACATCGGAGATGGCAAGACCCGAATCCGCCTTGGCTCTCGCGACGGAAATCTCCGCGCCAAGCTCGCTCAACGCCGGCGCGGCCGTGACGTGCTGATGGGTATGCGCCTGCGCGCAGCCGCGCACGCGAATGCCCGCGGCTCCGGTCGGCTCCCGGCTGACGACGAACGCCGCGCCGCCATCGGACACCGGGCAGCAATCCAGCAGCTTCAGGGGCTTCGCGACCGGCTTCGAGGCCATCACGTCGGCCACAGTGATCGGCTCGCGGAACTGCGCGCCGGGATGGACGCAGGCGTTCGCCCGCATCAGCACCGCGAATTCGGCGAGGTCTTCCTGCGTCAGCCCGTATTCGTGCATGTAGCGCGAGGCGACGAGGCCGTAATAGGCGGGAATGGTCGGCCCGAGCGGGACTTCGTAATCGGGATGGCCGACCTGGGCCAGCGCCTGGATCGAGGCGTCGCGGCTCTGGCCGGTCAGCCGGTTCTCGCCGGCGACCACCAGCACATGTTTCGCCACGCCGGCATCGACCAAATGATGCGCCAGCATGGTCATGGCGAGGCCGGTGGCGCCGCCGACCTGTACGGCATGGGCGTAGCTTGGGCGGATGCCAAAATATTCGGCAAAGACGGTGGCAAGCATGATGTGCGGCGACACCGTGCTGTAGCCGCAGAGCACGCCGTCGATATCGGCGCGCTTCAGCCCCGCATCGGCAATCGCCTGCGCTGCCGCCTTGCTCATGAGATCGAGCGAGGACGAGCCCTCATGCTTGCCGTAGGGTGTGAGGCCGACGCCGGTGATGTAGCTCATCTCAATACGACTTCGGCATGCCCAGCACCTTCTCGGCGATGAAGCTGAGGATGAGCTGCGGCGAGATCGGGGCGATGCGGGGGATCAGGGATTCCCGCAGGTAGCGCTCGACGTGATATTCCTTGGCGTAACCGAAGCCGCCATGGGTCATGATGGCCTGCTCGCAGGCGCGGAAGCCGGCTTCGGCCGCGAGATATTTTGCCGCATTGGCGGCCGGGCCACACGGCATGTTCTGGTCGTATTGCCAGGCTGCACGCATGACCATCAGCCACGCGGCTTCCAATTCCATCCAGTTCCTCGCCAGGGGATGCTGGATTCCCTGGTTCATGCCGATCGGGCGGTTGAACACGATGCGGCTCTTGGCGTAGCCGGAGGCGCGCGACAGCGCGACCATGCCGAGGCCGACCGCTTCCGCTGCAATCAGGATGCGCTCCGGATTCATGCCGTGCAGGATGTATTCGAAGCCGCGCCCCTCCTCGCCAAGGCGGTCCTCGACCGGAATCTCGAAATTCTCGAAGAACAGCTCGTTGGAGTCGACGGGCTTGCGGCCCATCTTCTCGATCTCGTGCACGGCGACGCGCTTCTTGTCGAAGTCGGTATAGAACAGGCTCAGCCCCTGCGTCGGCGTCTTTACCTCTTCCAGCGGGGTGGTGCGCGCCAGCAGCAGGATCTTGTTGGCGACCTGTGCGGTGGAGATCCAGACCTTCTGGCCGTTGACGATGTACTTGTCGCCCGTGCGCACCGCGCGGGTCTTGAGCTGCGTGGTGTTGAGGCCGGTGTTGGGCTCGGTGACCGCGAAGCAGGAGCGGTCGCGGCCGTCGACGATCGGCGGCAGCATGCGGTGGCACTGCTCCCTGGTGCCGAACACGACGACGGGATTGAGCCCGAACACGTTCATGTGCACCGCCGAGGCGCCCGACATGCCGGCGCCGGATTCCGAAATGGTGCGCATCATGATCGCGGCATCGGTGATGCCGAGACCGGAGCCGCCATACTCCTCGGGGATGCAGATGCCGAGCCACCCGGCATCGGCCAGCGCCTTGTGGAAGTCGGCGGGATAGCCGCCCTCCTTGTCCTTCTTCAGCCAATAGGTCTCGTCAAAACGCTCGCAGATCTTGCCGACGGCGTCCTTGATCGATTCCTGGTTGGCCGAGAGCGCGAAATCCATCTGCTTGATCCTATTTGTTCGCTGCGGTCCCGGTGATGCCGTCGCGTGCCATCGCTGCGATCTCATCGTCGCTGTAGCCGGCTTCGCGCAGCACCTCGGCATTGTGCTCGCCGAGCCGCGGCGCCAGCCGATCCGTCTCGGCCGGCGTTTCCGACCAGTTCGCCGACACCTTCATGCTGCGGATTTTTCCCTCGGTCGGGTGCTCCACCACGGGAAAGCGGTCGGTCGCGACCATGTGCGGATCGGTCAGCAGCGTCTCGAGGTCATGCATCGGCATCACCGGCACGTCGGCGCGGGTGAGGATGTCCATCCACTCGGCAGTAGACCTGGTTTCGAGGATGCGCGCGAGTTCGGCGTAGACGACATCGATGTTGGCGGCGCGGCCGGCGAAGGTGGCGAATTTCGGATCCTTGCGCAGGTCGTCGCGGCCGGTGGCGGCGAAGAAGTTTTCCCACTGCTTGTCGTTGTAGACGATGACGCAGATGTAGCCGTCGGAGGTCTTGTAAGGCCGGCGGTCGCGCGACAGATGGCGGGCATAGCCGCCCTTGTCGAGCGGCGGATCGTAGGTCAGCCCGCCCATGTGGTCGCCCATGACGAAGCTCGCCATGGTCTCGAACATCGGGATGTCGACCCGCTGGCCCTGCCCGGCGCGGTCGCGGTGCACGAGGCTGGCGCAGATGGCGCCGACGGCCGTGAGGCCGACGATGCGATCGACCAGCGCGTTTGGCACATACCGCGGCACGCCGTCTTCGGACGTCTTCGCCATCAGCGCCGGCAGCGCGGTGGCGCCCTGGATCAGGTCGTCATAGGCGGGCTTGGCGGCGTACGGGCCGTCCTGCCCGAAGCCGAACACGCCGGCATAGACCAGCCGCGGATTGACCTTCGACACCACGTCGTAGCCGAGCTGCAGGCGGGCCATCGCCTGCGGCCGCACATTGTAGACCAGCACGTCGGCGGTCTTGAGGAGGCGCAGCACGGCCTCGCGGCCGGCGGGCTTCTTCAGGTCGAGGCAGATCGAGCGCTTGCTGCGGTTGGTGTTGAGAAACACAGGCCCCATGCCGGGATGGCGGCTCGGTCCGATCTGCCGCGTCACGTCGCCCTCGGGCGATTCTACCTTGATGACATCGGCACCGTAGTCGCCCAGCGCCTGGGTCGCGAAGGGACCCATGAGTACGCTGGTCATGTCGATGACCTTGATGCCCTTCAGCGGTCCCATGGTGCGCGCGTTCTCCCGGGCGGCGGTATTTGCGCCGCGATCTTGGTTTGTCGGGCCAAGTAACGGCAGGGTCCGCCCGAGATCAAGCCGCGCGGCGGGTATGGGGTTATGCGCGCCAACGTCATCCGGGGGCGCCGCCCAGCGGTGCGGAATACGGAGTTAGCTTAGACGCAATCTCGCGTTCCCGCGGCATGTTTTTGCCCGGGGTTTGCCAAGTTCGTTTGCCCTCTCTTTCGAAAGGGCGCAGGGAAAGCCGGGCGCCGGCGGCACCCGCAGCACCGTGTGCAATGGGTAGAGAGAGAACGCACACGGGTTTGACAGGTACAGCCGAGACATCCCGGCTTTCCCCGCGCAATGGCTTTACGGCTTATACGTGATCTCCCCGGTGAGCGGCCTTTGTTGTCACCGTTGCCACGCTGCCACGGGGCTGCGTGGATAGACGCC
>DATLXL010000047.1:0-4553 GCA_035575905.1 Bradyrhizobium sp.
CTCATAAGATAGCGAACGCGCGGCATAAAGGCCGAGCGCCTTGAGGTCGCGCGCCAAAACCTCCATGGCGGCGACACCGCCCTCCTCGATCGCCTCGACAAACTCGGCCCGCGTCGCGAATGGGAAGTCGTCACCGCCCCATAGTCCGAGACGCTGAGCGTAGGCGAGATTATGAACCGTAGTCGCACCGGTGGCCGAGACGTAGACGACGCGGGCATTCGGCAAAGCATGCTGCAGCCTCAGGCCCGCGCGGCCCTGCTGAGAGGCCGTCTGGTCACCCCGCTCGCCTTTGCCACCAAGCGCGTTCTGCATGGCGTGGCTCTCGTCGAAGACGATCACTCCGTCGAAGTCGGAGCCCAACCATTCAACGATCTGACGCACGCGCGAAAGCTTTTCTCCACGCTCGTCGGTGCGCAGCGTAGCGTAGGTGGTAAATAGGACGCCTTCCGTAAGCCGGATCGGCGTGCCCTGCCGGAAGCGGGAAAGCGGCGTCACGAGCAGCCGCTCCACCCCAAGCGCCGACCAATCGCGCTGCGCATCCTCGATCAGCTTGTCGGATTTGCTGATCCAAACCGCACGACGGCGGCCCTTGAGCCAATTGTCAAGCAGGATACCGGCAACCTGCCGTCCCTTGCCCGCGCCGGTGCCGTCGCCGAGAAACCAGCCGCGGCGAAAACGAACCGCATTCTCAGCGTCATCACGCGCGGCCGCCACGACGTCAAAGGTGGCATCGACCGTCCAGGAACCCGCGAGAAACTCCGAATGGGCTTCGCCAGCGTAGACAACGCTCTCGAGTTGCGCGTCCGAGAGGATGCCATCCGTTATGACATTGGCCGGGAGATGCGGCCGATAGGATGGCTTTGGCGGCGCGACCGACGCCATTGCAGCCGACTGCACGAGCCTTGTGGGATGGGCCTGCGCGCCGGGAATGCGGATCGACTGCAATGCGTACGATTCGTAGAGCGCGTCGGTGATCTTGCTGGCATCGGTGGGCGCCCAGTCGACAGACTCGTAGGCGACTTCCGTCGTTACAAGCTCAGATGCTGGCGCCGCGGTCACCGGCTGGCGCTGGGCAACGTAGGCGCGGAGGGTTCGGGGCGTTGAAGGGCTGGCAATCGCTGGCACGACCGCAGTCGGCTTGCCAGCAATTGGTCGACGTGCTGGCACGTCCCGGATGACCCAGCCGAGCAAAGCCGGCAGGTCTCGCGCGATGCCAGCGGATGCCGGCAACAACGCGATATCGCCCGCCGGCACGCGATCGATAACGGTCAGGCGGGTGTCGGTGGTGGTACCGTGCTTGGCATAGACGGCGCCGTCAATCGCCGCCGAGAACACGACCTGTGCCTGTTCCTGAAGCCGCTTGAAGGAGTCGGTCCACACAGGATTGTCGGGTGCGACGTTTGCGCCCGTGATGGCGACCAGGCGCCCGCCTGCTGGAAGACGGGCCAACGCCGAGCCGACATGCCGTAATGCCGCATCTGCCATCGCGCGATCGACGTGGACCGCGGCCGAGAACGGCGGGTTCATCAGCACGACGCTCGGTACGATACGCGCATCGAGGTGGTCGTTGATGTGTGCGGCGTCAAACCGCGTGGTGGAGACGGCAGGAAAGATCTGCCCGAGAATGCCGGCGCGGCTCTCGGCGAACTCGTTGAGGACTAGGGAGGCGCCGGCGAGTTCTGCGAGAACGGCCAGATGGCCGGTACCGGCCGACGGCTCCAGCACGACATCGGCTGGCGTAATCGCGGCGGCAACGCTGGCGACATACGCCAATCCGATCGGTGTCGAGAACTGCTGGAGGGATTGGCTTTCCTCGGACCGGCGCGTCTGGGTCGGAAGGAGACTTGCGATCCTCATCAGCATCGACAGCATGGCCGCTGGCGACGCCGCCTTGCCGCGCATGGCGGCGCCATGCCGCCGCAGAAACAGAACGGTCGCCGCCTCGCAGGCGTCGTAGGCGGTCTTCCAGTTCCAGGTTCCGGTCGCATCGGTGGTCCCGAACCCTGCCTGCATGGCGTTGCGCAGGACAGCGGCATCGATGCGACGTCCCTGTTCGAGATCGGTCAAAAGCTGTCGCGCAGCCCTGACGACTGCGGATGCGACAACGGCGGTGGCACGCATCGAGAGCGGCGCGGCGCTGGCGCCGCCGACGAGAGTTTCGGTCATGGCAGGATGTCTTTCGGAGAGCGGGAATGGGCCGAACCGCCCGGCGCTCTCACGACCGAGGCGGCTCAAACCCTTCCCGGCCCACCTCTCCCTCTTGATCTCAGCCAAAAAGGATGGGTCCGGCGTCCAGCGCCGGACCCTTGATCGAACTATCCAAGGCGACGATCACTTGTTGGGATCGTGCTCGTCATCAGGCGAAACGAGCGTGATGCCCTCATCCGCGGCGTAGCTCTTGGCGAGACTGATCGCCCAACGTCGCGCTTCCCACAGCTCATCGTTGTAGGATTCCCACTTATCTGCGACCCGGGCGCAGCCGTCCGCGACAAGACGCGGCAGATCGGGATGATCGGCGATCTCTTCGCGCGCCTGTTCGAGCGTATCCTCCACGGTGAGGATAAGCAGCGGATGCCAGCCTGCCGGGTGACGGCAGTCGAGCATCAATCGCTGCGCCTCGTCCGCCGAAAGACGTCCCGCTGCATAACGCCAGGCTCGCGTCCATCGACCAAGGCTGACGCCGCAGCGATAGCGGTGACGGCGTGTCCATGACGTAACGGCGGAAGTGCAGCGGCGGATGAGGTCAGACATCGCACACCTCGCGGATCCAATGCGCGAGTTCGCCGGGCCTGTTGAGCAAGTCGAGCGACGCGAAGTTGTTCGGACCGCCGACAAAATCTTTTCGGCCCTTGCAGGTCCGAAACAGAATGCCGCTGTGGTGGCCCATCGCCGATTGGGAGACCTGCACGTAAAGATGATCGCTGTGAAGGGTAATTTCGCCGGAAACGGCAATGCCAGCCTGGTTGGAGCGGAGGTCGTAGGAACCGGGCTCAAGACCCAGCGCCGTCGCAATACGACGGAGCTGGGATTTCGCACGGCTGTGGAAGAGGCGCTTGGCCTCAGCGTCGTAGGCGACGGACTTTCGAAAATCGAAGGCGTTGGATGTCCTGGACATGTGGGAAACTCCGAGAGCGGGCGAACCATCCCGGCGGCTCGCTCTCGCCATGCGCCGGGCTCGCCTGAGGTCCCGGTAATCCTCTCGCTCTCACGCCGCGGCCTTGACGGCGCGCCACCACGCGACGCGCACCTCGCGCGTGGCGTTGGCGAGCCGTAGCAAAAGGTCGCCGTGGCAGGCGCACGGCGCGCAGAAGCACACGAGATCGCGTCCGCGCAGTTCCTCGAGCGCACGCAGCAGATGGTGCTGGTCCGCCAGCCATCGCTCGTACTTGGCGATGACGGCCGCGCGGTCGCCGTCGCGGCCGATCCGGAACGGATTGCCCCATTTGCTGCCGCGCCCGATGTAGACGGCGCCTGCCGGAATGCCCGCGTGATGCTTGTTGAGAACCCTGCACATTTTCTGTTGTCTCCCGACCTTCGCGTTGCGGTGGACTGACGACGGGCGCGGTCCAGCATCGGATGTCACGCGAGGCTCCTCCGCCGCGGCGGGAACGGCTTGCCCGTTGACAGCCGATGTGCCGCGCCCAGACAGGACACGACGCAACATTGGTTGGGAGCGGCGACGGGTGCAGGGTTCTCAACAAGCATCGCGCGTGCGGTAGCCGGCGCGTCGGAGAAGGTGATGAAGTGGTGTTCGTCCGGACGTCCTGGTAGCAACGTCGCTTCGCCCGCCGGACTAAGGTCAGATATCGCTTCCGGGCGCGACTTGCTCGATGAACTCCTCGAGAGGATCGTTGGTGGACTTGCCAAGGATGGCGTCGGCCGAGATCACGACGACGGCGCCGCCGAAGCCGTCGACGCGCATGCGCGAGCATGTGAAGGAGGATACCGCCGACACATATCTGAGCGTCGTCGAACGCCGGACGATATCCTGAACGATGAACTCCCAGGAGGTCTGGCTGAGATCGAAATCCAGGTGTGCCTCCTGAAGCTCTTCGCCCTTTAAGCTTGCCAGCAGCTTCGTGACGAAGCTGTTGGCGGTGTTGTCCACATCGAGTTGAGACGCGGCGAGCGCGGCCTCGAGCGCCGCGCGCGCGACGATGAACGTGTCGGCTGGTTGCGACTCGGCAAAGAAATACCAACCGTCTCCGTCGCGCTCGGCTTCGAAGACGTGGGACAGAAGCAGACGTTCGAGCGGGGTCATGTCCGCTTCGGGAATCGTCTGTTGGATGTCGGTGGGAGTAAAGTAGTCAGCCATTTTCGTTCTCCTGAACATGCGATGGCCCGACGCTCCTTGCGCCGAGCGCTGGGCCGAGTGGGACTTGGATGGGGAAGGCTCTCGACGAGACGAGGTCTCAGAGCCGCCAGGTCGCAACGATTTCTTGTTCCCGGCGGTGATAATCGAGCATCTCGCGGTAGAACCGCTTGCGCGCTATGCGACACCGGGGGTCGCGAAGCGCTTGCCGAGTGAGCTTGCGCGCTGCCGCGCGAACCAC
>DATLXL010000048.1:0-293335 GCA_035575905.1 Bradyrhizobium sp.
AACGTCGTCCTCTCAGCCGTGGGACATAACTTCCGCCGCGTCCTCGCCTGGCTGAGAGATTTTTTGCGCCTGATCCTGACCGCACTCGTCGAGGCAATCTGCGCCCAGTCAGCCATCAGATCGGCTTCTTAACGGTCGACTAAAGCGCGCCAAGGACTGTGAGGCTGTCCGTACAATTGCGGATGAATGCCTGGCAATGGTAGAGGATCGCTGACGCGCCGCCCCGCCCTCTTTTCACGTCTGTTCCAAGCGAGCAGACCCGGCTTCGGGAGCAATATCTTGATTTGCTAGACCAGCCGCCCTTTCGTCACTGGATCACTACTTGAAGTCAATTTCGACCGCCCGCGCCCGCATATCGCATCGCCAGCTCTGCTACTTGCGCGCTGCTGACCACGCCGCCTTCTGAAGCTGCTACCACGTCGAACAGCGCGTGTATCAGCGGCTCTGCATCGGGAAGCGACACGCCAACGTTTCTACAAAAGACTAGGCGCAGGCGAACGCCCGACTCAATCTGTCGCACCAACATCTGATATTCGTGTCCAGCCGGTGCAGGGGCTTTAGATTCAGGCCGTCCCTCCAGCTCACCCGGAAACGGCGCACGAAGGCGGTGTGCACGACTCCTGTTAGCCTTGAACCACTGCGCGTCATCGTCCTTCCATACACTATCGGCAGTGTTTAGTTGCGTGCGTTTTCCCGTCACTCCACCCTTGGCCTTGATGCTCTCGGTCTTCTGATCGATGCCTTTGAAGGTTTGCTGCATAGCGTCGATTTCTTGCGAAATTTCATCCGACGTTAGCGGCGCCTGCCGCTGGTTGTCCCCCACTCCAAACGGCAAACCCTGGTAACGATTATCGACATAGACGCCAGACAGCACGGTTTCTTTGAGCTTACTCCGACAACACTCGCCTACCAATGCCGCGCTCCCGCCCGCCGTGACACCGCCGAACGTTCGGCTGTTGTGCGGGAATGGCGTTTTACACTCCGAGCATCTGTCACCGTCCTCCGCCATGAGTCCCGTAATTTGGCGTTCCACTCTCCGCCGCGCGGCTGGCTTCATATTTGTCCTTCCTACCTACAAACTAAGGTCATCAGAGCAACCGTCCCGCTTTGACCCACATGCCGGCTACCACGGCCAGCAGGGCCGCTAGAGTTGCCGACAGAGCCATCCCCACCTTCACAGCCGTATTGCGGAATACGTTGAACCAATAGTTTGCGATTTCGGCGTCCGCCCTATCGTGAAACTCCGTCAAGGCCGCCTGCCATACGTCGCCCTGAAGATTGCCACCATTGCAAAGCCGGGCACCACGCCAACTGGCGCGCTCGCTCTGCTTGTTGTCGCCAATGAAACCGCAATCGCGGGAATACTCTCTCGCGTTGATGGCCTCCAGTGGTGAGCCGGGATCAGCGCCGCGCTCCAGCAATAGAACATTGGTGTCAGGATCGGCCCCAAACGGCATTGCAAACGGGCCAGAAATTAGGAGGCTCCGGTGAAAGGACGAACCAATATCAAATGGGCGTCCACCTCGCGAGAGGGAAGTATCGTTGGGCGAGACGGTCGAGAAATACTGCTGCCGCACGAGATACCAAGGCGCGGTCTGCCAACTCCAGACACCGCCCGCGAAGAGAGCCACGCCAACTAGCAGCACGCTTAGTCTGCCTAGAACCGTTCGCAAGATTGCAATTCGCACGTCCCGACTCCCCAAGCGGGTGCCCTTCATATCACAAAACCTTGAGGCGCGGCGCGTCCGTACATGTACGAGGGATACTACGGGCCCTGGCTAGTGTTCTGAACCGCGCGGGCACGGCGCATAAGCTCGTCGATTCCAAACAGATTGACGCCATCAAAAACCTTGAAGCCGTCCGACACGAACGCCTGTCGTTCGGTGTTGTTGAGAACTCGTCTGTTAAAATCCCCAGCCATGTAGGCATCCGCCCAAACGTCATCAGTCGGTCCCCCGAACTCCCCTAGAATTGCCAAGTCGGGTGAGAGAGGGAAATAGACGGTGGTGCCGGTCAGTCCATATCCTAACGGCGCAAAGCCGCGCGGGCGCTTGATCCAGTTCAAGCACACCGGATGATCGCAGGTGATAAAGCCACCGGAATCTTTATTCGCACGCACCCATCGCCAGCGTCTGCGAGTTAGAACCTCGGTTATCACCTCCAACGAATGAAGCTCGGCACGCGCATGCTCGCTCGTCGTCGTGACAAATCGGATGTCTCCCTTTGCGAGGTGTTCCTTCAATGTCTCATAGGGAACGTCTGGCTTGCCTTGCAGATAGCCGTCGGCGCGCATGCGCGCGAGCTGCTTTTCCCAGCGCTCCTTACTGGACAGCGCAACTGCTAGCATTTGGTGTCGAACGCTATTTTGAAACCCGGAGAAACTTGCGCGATACCTAGGATTTCTGAGCGCTAGTACGCCAACAAGACTAAGCACATATTCAAACTGCTCTTCGCCGCATCTTTCCCCCGCAATTAGTCCCTTAAGCACTGGCGCAAGCTCTCCTTCAAATGCGCCATACGCATTTTCTAGAGCGTCTGCGGGCAGATCAGCGCCATCGATACGGTTGAAGTCGCGTTCTTGCGCCACATTTTTTGGGTTCGTTGCAAACGGGCCCTTGCCGGTCTTCACATCGACAACAGTTATCTTCCCCTCTCTGGCAAAGCCGATGAGGTAGCACTGCGGGACATAGTGATGTGCACGCGCTGTGGTCACGGTCGGAAGCTCGGTCGCAAACCTGCTCATGGCCTGCGATTCGGGCTCCTTTCTGGCAATCCCATCTGGCTGGGCATGCAATATGGAATCGCAGGGATCCGAAATGCGCTTTGTATCAATCCTAAACGTCGGGCTGGGCTTCCGGAATTCTCACCGCACCGCGACAGGGAGCATTGGGGCTCGTGGCTGGGGCGGGAGGGATCGAACCTCCGAATGGCGGAATCAAAATCCGCTGCCTTACCGCTTGGCTACGCCCCAATGGGCCGGTCGGGTGGCTCGCGGCGAAGGCCGCCGCGGACGCCCGTTGGCCACGCCGGTCTATAGGGGGTGGGCGGGCAATTCAAGTTGGCTTCGCCCGCCTTCGCCAACCGCCTTCGTCCGAAGGCGGACTTCGGCGCGTCAAGAGGCTTCGGCGCGGCGGGCCCGGCCCGGCTGCCGAACCATTATATATAGGGGATAAGGTTGGAGACGGGCCTGCATGGTTCGAGACGGCGCTTTGCGCCTCCTCACCATGAGGGTTTGGCGGTGTTGCCGCGGCTTCAAAGGCGTGGATGGCCGGGACCCGGCTTCGCCAACCGCCTTTGTCCGAAGGCGGACTTCCGCGCGTCAAGAGGCTACGCCGTGGCTAGCAAGCCCGGCCATGACGGCGGAGGAAACGAGGCTGAAGCCCAATCGCCGTTCCACCGGGAAACCCGCCGCACCCCGCCCGCCCTCGCCGCCCCCACCCCCATCCTCCCATTGAGACCGGCCCCGTTTCGTGGGAATACGGTGGCGTATCTCCCCCGTCCATCCCGCGAGCACCGCCATGACCTACACCGCGCCGATCGCCGATATCCTGTTGTCGCTCAACCATGGCGCGGGGCTGAAGGCCGCGGTCGAGGCCGGGCATTACGGCGATTTCGACGGCGACATCACCGCGGCCGTGCTGGAGGAAGCGGGGAAATTCGCCGCCGACGTGCTGGCGCCGCTCAATCGCATCGGGGACGAGCACGGCATTACGCTGAAAGACGGCGTGGTGACGACCGCGCCGGGCTGGCCGGACGCCTACAGGCAATGGGCGGGCGCGGGATGGAACGCGGTGTCGGCTAGGGAAGCGTTCGGCGGGCAAGGCCTGCCGCTCGCCATCAACGCCGCCTGCACGGAAATCTGGTCGGCGGCCAACATCGCCTTCGGCCTCTGCCCGCTGCTCACGCTCTCGGCCATCGAGGCGCTCGATGCCCACGGCTCGGACGAGCTGAAGCGGATTTATCTTGCCAAACTCGTGTCCGGCGAATGGACCGGCACCATGCAGCTCACCGAGCCCGGCGCCGGCAGCGACGTTGGCGCCCTGCGCACCCGCGCCGAGCGCGCGGCCGACGGCAGCTATCGCCTGAAGGGGACGAAGATCTACATCACCTATGGCGAGCACGACATGACCGACAACATCGTGCATTTCGTGCTGGCGCGCCTGCCGGATTCGCCCGCGGGCACGCGAGGAATCTCGCTGTTCCTGGTGCCGAAGTTCCTGGTCAACCCGGACGGCTCGCTCGGCGCGCGCAACGACATCCATGCCTCGGGCGTCGAGCACAAGCTCGGCATCCATGCCTCCCCCACCTGCACCATGACCATGGGCGATGCGGGCGGCGCGGTCGGCTACCTGGTCGGCGAGGAGAACAAGGGCATGGCCTGCATGTTCACCATGATGAACCAGGCGCGGCTCGGCGTCGGGCTCGAAGGCGTCGGCATTGCCGACCGCGCCTTCCAGCAGGCGCTAGCTTACGCGCAAGAGCGCAAACAGGGCCGCGCCGCGGGCAAGAAGGGCGACGGGCTCGATCCGATCATCGTGCATCCCGACGTCAAGCGCATGCTGATGCAGATGAAGAGCATGACCGCGGCGGCGCGCTCGATCTGCTATGCCACCGCGGTGGCGCTGGACGTGGCGGCGCGCGCCAGGGACGCCAAGGTGCGGGCCGATGCGGCGGCGCGCGGCGCGCTGCTCACCCCGATCGCGAAAGCGTTCTCCACCGACATCGGCAACGAGGTGGCCTATCTCGGCGTGCAGGTGCATGGCGGCATGGGCTTCATCGAGGAGACCGGCGCCGCGCAGCACGCCCGCGATGCGCGCATCACCTCGATCTACGAGGGCACCAACGGCATCCAGTCGATCGACCTGGTGACGCGCAAGCTCGGCGCGAACGGCGGGGAGTCCGTGTGGAAGCTGCTCGACGAGTGCGGCGCGATCGTGCAGCAGGTGGAGGCGTCGAACGATCCGGCGTTCGGCACCACCGGCGCGAAACTGCGGGAGGCGCTCGGCGCGCTGGAGCGCAGCAGCCGGTGGCTGCTCGAGCGGATGGCCGCCGCGCCGAACGATGCGCTCGCCGGAGCCACGCCGTATCTGCGGCTGTTCGGCGCCACGCTCGGCGGCTGCATGCTGGCGGGCGAGGCGCTCGCCGCGAAGGCCGGTGGCGAGGGCGAGCCGGCGCGCCATGTGGCGCTGGCGCGGTTCTTCGCCGAGAACATCGCGGTGCAGGCGCCCTCGCTGGAGAAGACCGTGACCGACAGTGCGGAAGCCGTGAACGGCGCGGATGCGGCGCTGCTGGGGTAAGGCGCGTTTCGCAAGGGACGCACCGGCGGCAGGGTTCCCTCTCCCCTTGCGGGAGAGGGTTAGGGAGAGGGGTGCCACGCACTCCGCTGCGTGTTGGAGCGAAGTGCCCTTCTTCCGATGTTGGTTGTTGAGATCACCGCGCATCGCTGATATCAGCGCCCGCGGCTGACCCCTCTCCCCAACCCTCCCCCGCAAGGGGGGAGGGAGCCAATCCAGTTTGCGTCCCTGACTTCACCGCCACGCGGCAAATTCGCGCACCAGCATCGCGTTTTGTTCATCATGTCCGCCGGAAAAGACCGCGGCAATCGTTTGGGCCCCGCCCCACTTCATGTAGGATACGGCATTGACTCGCCGGCGGCAGCGCGGCGGCGGGTTTGCCGGGGGTACCATGACCGAGCACATCATCGTCGTCGACGAAAAGGGCGCGCGCATCATCACGATGCGGCGGCCCGAGAAGAAGAACGCGATCACCCACGAGATGTACCGCGCGCTGGCCGATGCGATCGACACCGCGCAGAACAATCCGAAGGTGCGCTGCTTCATCATCACCGGCGGCTCCGGCGGCGTGTTCACCGCCGGCAACGACATCGAGGATTTTCTGGAGAACGGCAGCGCCACCATCGACGTGTCGCGCGCCTCCAACGCGGTGAAATTCCTCTATTCGCTGGCGCACAATTCCAAGCCGATCATCGCCGCCGTCGACGGCATCGCGGTCGGCATCGGCACCACCATGCTGTTCCATTGCGACTACGTGCTGGCGAGCAAGACCGCGACGTTCTCCGCGCCCTTCGTCGATCTAGGCCTGGTGCCGGAAGCCGCCTCCACCCTGCTGATGCCGCGCGGCATGGGCCACCAGCGCGCCTTCGCCATGCTGGTGATGGGCCGCACCATGGATGCCGACGCCGCGCGCGAGGCCGGCTTCGTCAACGAGGTGGTGGCGCCCGGCCAGACCGAGTGGGAGGCCCGCCGGGTGGCGCGCGAGATCTGCGCGCTGCCGGCCGAGGCGGTGGCGATCACCCGCAAGCTGGTGAAACTGCCGCCGGAAGACATGACGCGCCGCATCGACCAGGAGGCGCATCTGTTCACCGAACGGCTGCACACCCGGGAGGCGCTGGCCGCCTTCAAGGCGTTCGTGGCGCGCAAGAAGGCCGGGTGAGCCGCAGGGCTCGCCGTCTCGCACCGGCATTGCCGGGAGTAAAGAAGCAATCCCGATATCGTCATACGGCGCGATGGATTGCTTCGCTACGCTCGCCATGACGGGAAAACAGCAAGCCGCCGACCACCGATGACCGCCATGAAAGTCCTGCCTCGTTTCATTCTTGCACTCGCGACGGGAATTGCGTCCCCGGCACTGGCGCAAACCGCCGCCCCCGTCGACCTGCGCATCCTCGCGATCAACGATTTCCACGGCTATCTGCAGCCGTTCGCCGGCGGAATCCGCATCGACGATCCCGCCGACAAGTCGAAAAAGATCGTCGTGCCGGCCGGCGGCGCCGAGCATATGGCGACGCTGGTGCAGGAGCTGCGCGCGGGGAACAAGAACTCGATCTTCGTCGCGGCGGGCGACCTGATCGGCGCCAGCCCCTTTCTCTCCGCGCTGTTCCATGACGAGCCGACCATCGAGTCGCTGTCGATGATGGGCCTCGACGTCGCCTCCGTCGGCAACCACGAATTCGACGAGGGCGAAGCGGAAATCCTGCGCATGCAGGACGGCGGCTGCCATCCGACCGACGGCTGCCGGGGCCCGCATCGCTTCGAGGGCGCGAAATTCCGCTATCTCGCCGCGTCCACCATCGTGAAAAGCACGGGCAGCAGCCTGTTTCCGCCCTACGCGATCCGCGAGTTCGACGGCATCCCCGTCGCTTTCATCGGGCTGACCCTGAAGGGCACCGAAGGCATCGTGGCGCCGACCGGGATCGCCAATCTGGAATTCCGCGACGAAGCGGCGACCGTGAACGCGCTGATCCCGGAGCTGCGCGCCAAAGGGATCGAGGCGATCGTGGTGCTGATCCACGAAGGCGGCATTCCGACCGGCGACTACGACGGCTGCTCCGGCATTTCCGGGCCGATCGTCGACATCGTCAAGAAGCTCGACAAGGCGGTCGACCTCGTGATCACCGGCCATACGCACCGCGCCTATCTCTGCGAAATCGACGGCCGGCTCGTCACCAGCGCCGACAAATACGGCACGCTGGTCACCACCATCGATGTGAAGCTCGATCCCGCCACGCGCGACATCGTCGCCGCCAAGGGCGAGAACCACATCGTGCGCAGCGCGAGCATCGCGAAAAATCCCGCGCAGACCGCGCTGATCGCCTCCTACGAGAAACTCTCCGCGCCGATCGCCAGCCGCCCGGCGGGCTCGCTCACCGAGACGCTGTCGCGCACGCCCAACAACGCCGGCGAGAGCGTGCTCGGCGACATCATCGCCGATGCGCAACTGGCCGCCACCAGCGGCGAGAAGAACGGCGGCGCCGTCATCGCGCTGACCAATCCCGGCGGCATCCGCAGCGACATCGTCAAGCGCGAGGATGGCGGCGTCACCTATGGCGACGTGTTCGCCGCGCAGCCGTTCCGCAACCAGCTGGTGACGATGACGCTGACAGGCGCGCAGCTGAAGGACGCGCTGGAGCAGCAATGGGCCGACCCGAAGCGGCCGCGCATCCTGCAGGTGTCGCGCGGCTTCTCCTTTGCCTGGGACGCCGGCAAGGGCGACGGCGAGCGCATCCCGCCCGACAAGATGAAGCTGAACGGCGTTTTGATCGACCCCGCCGCGCGCTATCGCGTCACCGTGAACAACTATCTTTCCGTCGGTGGCGACGGCTTTTTCGCCTTTACCAAGGGCACCGACCAGCGCACCGGCATCTACGACGTCGATGCACTATATGACTACTTCCGCTCCAACAGCCCGATCGCGCCGGCGGCGGGCGGCCGTATCGGCAGAATGAATTGATTCGCCGGCGGCTTTCGGCCTACCTACTTCCTAAGCCGCCCGTCCCGTCCTAGATTGCATTTTCATGACGCTTCTTCTGAGCCACGAGGCCTGCCTCAATCACCTGACGCCGCCCGGCCATCCCGAGCGGCCCGACCGGCTGCGCGCCGTCGACCAGGCGCTGGCGCAGGACAAGTTCAGCGCGCTGGTGCGCGACGCCGCGCCGGAAGGCAATCTCGATCAGGTGCTGCTATGCCACGGCGAGCATTACGTCACTGAACTCCGTCACGTCGCACCGACGTCGGGCCTCGTCTATATCGACGGCGACACTTCGATGTCGCCGGGCACCTGGGAAGCGGTGATGCGCGGCGTCGGCGGCGCGGTGTCGGCGGCCGATGCGGTGATGTCGGGCCAGCACCACAACGCCTTCGTCGCGGTGCGCCCGCCCGGCCATCACGCCGAGAAATCCACCCCGATGGGCTTCTGCTTCTTCGACAATGCCGCGATCGCCGCGCGCCACGCGCAGCGCAAATACGGCATCGCCCGTGCGGCGGTGGTCGATTTCGACGTCCACCACGGCAACGGCACGCAGGACATCTTCTGGGCCGACCCGACCGTGATGTACTGCTCCACGCACCAGATGCCGCTGTTCCCCGGCACCGGCGCGCTCGGCGAGCGCGGCGAGCACGATACCATCGTCAATGCGCCGCTCGCGCCGGAAGACGGCAGCGCCAAGTTCCGCGCCGCCTTCGAAAACCTGATACTGCCGCAACTGGCAAGGTTCAGCCCGGAATTGATCATCATTTCCGCGGGCTTCGATGCACATTATCGCGATCCGCTGGCCTCGCTGAACCTCAAGGCGGAGGATTTCGGCTGGGTCACCCGGAAGCTGATGGACCTCGCCGACCAGACCGCGGGCGGCCGCGTCGTCTCGGTGCTGGAAGGCGGCTACGACCTGCAGGGATTGCAGGAGTCGGTGGCCGCCCATGTCACCGCATTGATGAGCGGCTAGAACACCGCCACAATGGCGAAAACCCCTCTTGATTCCGCGCCCGTGCACGCCGGCGCCTTGGGAAACCGTGAAATGGCCGAGAACAACCAGGTCGATGTGAAGAAGCTCTCCTTCGAGCGTGCGATCGAGGAACTGGAATCGATCGTCAAGCGGCTCGAGGAAGGCAAGGTGCCGCTGGAAGAATCGGTCGCCATCTACGAGCGCGGCGAGGCCCTCAAGCGCCGCTGCGAGGAATTGCTGCGCCAGGCCGAGGCCCGCGTCGACAAGATCACCACCGACGCCTCCGGCCAGCCGACCGGGACCGAGCCGCTCGACGTGCAGTAACGGGCGGCCCGCGAGCCAGCTTCGACGTCGTCTTGTCCCCTATCCGGCTATCTACGGGACCGAAATAGCTCTTTCGGCCCGGTGCGGCCTGCTATAGTCCCGCTGCGAGGGGGAACAGAGCTACAGTGCGCGTCCAGCACCGCCACGTCATTTACATCCAGGGGTACGATCCCCGCGGGCTTGCGCAGTACTACCGGATGTTCCGGACCGAGCTGCGCAAATTCGCGCGGCTGTACGGCATCACCGCCAGCACCAGCCGGCCGCAAACCGCCGACGGCGGCGAGATCGCGTCCTGGACCATCGAGACCAAGGCGCACGACCAGGATCAAGGCTGGCAGACCCGCACCGATTACGACTTCCTGCGCTTTGAGGATTTCATCCAGCGCGACCTGGCGCAGCCGATCTGGCGCACCGTGTTCCATGCGGTCTGGATCTACTGGCGGCTGATCTTCCGCGGCACCGCCTATCGCTTCTTTGCGGCGAACTGGCGCTTTGCCACCTTCATCACCTACCCGCACCTCATCCTGCTGGCGGAGGCGATGATCTGCGCGGCGGTCGCCTTCGGCGTCGAACGGGGGCTGGACGCGCTCGGGGTGCCCGGTCTCTTCAGCATCGCGGCCGCAGCGGCCGTGTTCGTTGCGCTGCTCGGCACGGTGCTTAAGTACACCGAAAACCAGACCTACGTGCTCTATCTGCTGTCGGACACGATCTGGACCTGGCAGTTCTCGCACCGCCAGCGACCCGACTGGGACGCGCGCATCGACCGCTTCGCGCAGCATCTGGTGAAGGTCGCAGGCAGCAGCGATGCGGACGAGATCGTGCTGGTCGGCCACAGCTCGGGCTCGTTCCTCGGGGTGGAAATCCTGGCCCGCGCATTGAAGCTCGATCCGGCGCTCGGCCGTCACGGGCCGCGCATCGTGCTGTTCACCATCGGCGGCAACTTCCCGATCGTCGGCTTCCATGCCGCATCGAAGGAGTTCCGCAACCATCTGCGCCAGCTCGCCATCGAGCCGACGATCGACTGGATCGACTGCCAGGCCCGCAAGGACGTGATGAACTTCTTCCAGTTCGATCCGCTCGCCGCCCACGGCATCGACGCCGGCCCGGCGCGACGTGGGCCGACCATCGTGCCGGTGCGCTTCCGCGAGATCATCCTCCCCGAGAACTACAACGGCTTCCGCTGGAAGTTCTTCCGTGTTCACTTCCAGTTCGTGATGGCGAACCAGGTGCCGCATGCCTACGATTTCTTCATGATCGTCTGCGGCCCGGTGCCGTTGCCCGCGCGCATGGCGGTGCCGCAGGCCGCGCTGACGGTGGCCACCGGCGATCCAACTGCCCGCGAATGGGCGTGGAAACAGCTCGAAAACGCCCGGCCCGGTCAAGAAATTGCCGAGGAACTGGGCACATTGGAACCGACGGCCCGCCTTCGCGGTTAATCCTGTCGGCCGCCCCCTACCCCGTCCGGACGTGATTCGGGCCCGGCCGGGTTGGCTTTGCATGACGCTTTGGTGTAAAGCTTGCAACGCTGTGGGTTGTCGGGGCTAGTGGACCGCCGCATGGGCGCGGTGGCAAGAGCTTTAAAAGGCTTGCGAAAATTAACTGGGACGGGTGGAAGACGCCTTCGGTGATGAAAATCACATTGAACGATTTGGACAGCCGCTAAGGCTAACCAATCAGGCTGTTCGCTGCGCGCTGGGGTGCGCGACCCAATTCTCGTCGGAGCTCGTGTTCCGACATGCAAAACTGGAAATATCGCTTTGACCGAATTTAGCAAAACGCCGCTTCTTGACACCATCAAGACCCCCGACGACCTGCGCAAGCTCAAGATCGAGCAGGTGCAGCAGGTGGCCGACGAACTGCGTCAGGAAACGATCGACGCCGTCTCGGTGACCGGCGGTCATTTCGGCGCGGGCCTCGGCGTGGTCGAATTGACCACCGCCATCCACTACATCTTCGACACGCCCCGCGATCGCCTGATCTGGGACGTCGGCCACCAGGCCTATCCGCACAAGATCCTCACCGGGCGGCGCGACCGCATCCGCACGCTGCGCACCGGCGGCGGCCTCTCGGGCTTCACCAAGCGCAGCGAGAGCGACTACGACCCGTTCGGCGCGGCGCACTCCTCGACCTCGATCTCTGCCGGCCTCGGCATGGCGGTGGCGCGCGACCTCTCGGGCGGCAAGAACAATGTGATCGCCGTGATCGGCGACGGCGCGATGAGCGCCGGCATGGCCTATGAGGCCATGAACAATGCGGGCGCGATGAATTCTCGCCTGATCGTCATCCTCAACGACAACGACATGTCGATCGCACCGCCGGTGGGCGCGATGAGCGCGTACCTGTCGCGGCTCTATTCCGGCAAGACCTACCGCACGCTGCGCGAGGCGGCCAAGCAGATCAACAAGCGCCTGCCCAAGGTGATCGCCAACCGCGCCAACCGCGTCGAGGAATACTCCCGCGGCTTCATGATGGACGGCGGCACGCTGTTCGAGGAACTCGGCTTCTACTATGTCGGCCCGATCGACGGCCACAATCTCGACCACCTGCTCCCGGTCCTGAAGAACGTCCGCGACATGGAGACCGGCCCGATCCTGGTCCATGTCGTGACGCAAAAGGGCAAGGGCTACGGCCCGGCGGAAGCCTCCGCCGACAAGTATCATGCGGTCGTCAAGTTCGACGTCGCCACCGGCACCCAGGCCAAGGCCAAGCCCAACGCGCCGGCCTATCAGAACGTGTTCGGCCAGAGCCTCGTCAAGGAAGCGCAAAAGGACGACAAGATCGTCGCCATCACCGCGGCCATGCCGTCGGGCACCGGTGTCGACATTTTCAACAAGGCCTTCCCCGAACGCACCTTCGACGTCGGTATCGCCGAGCAGCACGCGGTGACGTTCGCCGCCGGCCTTGCCACCGAAGGCTACAAGCCGTTCTGCGCCATCTACTCCACCTTCCTGCAGCGCGGCTATGACCAGGTCGTGCATGACGTCGCGATCCAGAGCCTGCCTGTGCGCTTCGCCATCGACCGCGCCGGTCTCGTCGGCGCCGACGGCGCCACCCATGCCGGCTCCTTCGACAACGCCTATCTCGGCTGCCTGCCCAACATGGTGATCATGGCGGCCGCGGATGAGGCGGAAATGGTGCACATGGTCGCGACGCAGGTTGCGATCAACGACCGCCCGAGCGCGCTGCGCTATCCGCGCGGCGAAGGCCGCGGCGTCGAAATGCCGGAAGTCGGCATTCCGCTCGAGATCGGCAAGGGCCGCATCATCCGCCAGGGCAAGAAGGTCGCGCTGCTGTCGTTCGGCACGCGCCTTGCCGAATGCGAAAAGGCTGCCGACGAACTCGCAGCCCATGGCCTGTCCGCCACCATTGCGGACGCCCGTTTCATGAAGCCGCTCGACCAGGAGATGATCCTCAAGCTGGCGCGCGACCACGAGATCCTGATCACCATCGAGGAAGGCTCGATCGGCGGCTTCGGCTCGCATGTCATGCAGTTCCTGGCCGACCACGGCATGCTCGACGGCGGCCTGCGGATGCGCGCAATGGTGCTGCCCGACGTGTTTCTCGACCACGACTCTCCGAGTGCGATGTACGCGCGCGCCGGTCTCGACGCCAAGGGCATCGTATCGAAGGTATTCGAAACGCTGGGCAAGGATTACAAGACCGAGAGCGTCAAGCTCGCGTAAGGCCGCGCTCTCTTACCTCTCCCGCTCTCGCGGGGGAGGTCGTATCGCATCGAAGATGCGATACGGGTGGGGGCTCTCTCCGCACGAGAGCGACGCGCGGCAACACCCCCTCCCCACCCCTCCCCCGCAAGAGCGGGAGAGGGAGTGCAGTCCTCGCCGGGCTTGCGGCTCGCCCCATCATCGAAGCGGACATCATGAAAATCTATCTGGCAGGGCCCGACGTGTTCCTGCCGGATGCCCTCGATATCGGGAAACAAAAGGTCGCGATCTGCGAGCGCTACGGCGTGCGCGGGCTCTATCCGCTCGACACGGCGATCGACCTTTCCGCCCGCGGTGCTTCGCTGCATATCTTCAAAGGACTGGAAGCGATGATGGACGCATCGGATGCGATCATCGCCAACCTGACACCGTTCCGCGGCCCCGGCGCCGATCCCGGCACGGTGTACGAGCTCGGCTACATGGCCGGCCGCGGCAAGCTGTGCCTCGGCTATTGCAACGATCCGGTGCCCTACGCGGAGCGGGTGGCGCGCTTCACGCAGGTGACAACAGGTTCCGATAAACATTTGATCGACCGCGACGGACTGACCGTTGAGAATTTCGGCCTGCCGGATAATCTGATGATGATCCATGCGCTCGACCTGCACGGCGTGCCGCTGGTATTGCCGGATGCAAGGCCTGCGGACATCTGGCGCGACCTCGCCGCTTTCGAGACATGCGTCCGCCTCGCCGCCGAAAGTTGGGCTGAACGTGGCAAAGCAGGGTAGCAGCGACATTTCCCGCAAGCGCGCCGACGTGGTGCTGGTGGAACGCGGCCTGTTCGAGAGCCGGGCACGGGCGCGCGCGGCGATCGACGCCGGTCTCGTCATCGCCAATGACCGGCCGGTGGCCAAAGCCTCCGAAGTCATTCCGGCCGATGCGGTGCTGCAGGCGCAGCCCGCGCACCCCTGGGTCTCGCGCGGCGGCATCAAGCTGGCCGCCGCGCTGGAAACCTATCCGATCGAGATCGAGGACCACATCTGTCTCGACGTCGGCGCCTCCACCGGCGGCTTCACCGAGGTGCTGCTGGCGAACGGCGCGGCCATGGTGTTTGCCATCGACGTCGGCCACGGCCAGTTGCACCATTCGCTGCACGGCCATCCCAAGATCATGTCGATGGAAGGCACCGACATCCGCAAGCTGGAGAACACCCGCCTGCCGGCGCGGCCCGACGTCGTCGTGATCGACGTCAGCTTCATCTCGCTGAAAGCGGTGCTGCCCGCGGCCTTGTCGCTGGCGGCCGCGCCCATGCATCTGCTGGCGCTGATCAAGCCGCAGTTCGAGGCCGAGCGGAAGAACTACAAGGGTGGCGTGATCCGCAACGCCATGGTGCACCAGCAGATCTGCGACGACATTTTGGCCTTCGCGGCGACGCTCGGCTGCACCGGCATGCAGGTGTTTCCCTCCCCGATTGCCGGCGGCGACGGCAACATCGAATTCTTTCTCGGCGCGCGGCGTGGCTGAAACACTCCTCATCGATCATGTCGGCTATTTCGGCGACGGCGTGGCGCCGGCGCCCGGCGGCAACATCTATGTGCCCTATACCCTCGGCGGCGAGACGGTCGAGGTGACGGAAGTCCACGGCCAGCCCGATCGCCGCAAGCTCGTCGAGGTAAAGCAGGCCAGCCCCGAGCGCATCGCGCCGTTCTGCCCGCATTTCACCGTGTGCGGCGGCTGCGCTATCCAGCATTGGGATGAAGCGGCCTATCGTGCCTGGAAGCGCAACAACGTGGTGGAGACGCTGGCGCAGGCCGGCATCAAGACCGAGGTCGCGCCGCTGGTCGATGCCCATGGCAGCGGGCGGCGGCGCATCACCCTGCATGCGCGGATGGGCACGCACGAGGTGCTCAAGGTCGGCTTTGCCGCGGCGGGCGCGCACGACATCATCCCGATCGACCGCTGCCCGATCCTCGATCCGGCGCTGAATGGAGCCATCGATGCGGCCTGGGCCATCGCGGAGGTGCTGAAGCCGGTACGCAAGCCGCTCGACATCCAGTTCACTGCCACAACCGGCGGTCTCGATGTCGATGTCCGCGGCTCCGGCCCGGTCTCCGCCGGCATCACCACGAAGCTGTCAGCCTTGGCGCAGCAGCACCGGCTGGCGCGGCTGACCCGGCATGGCGAGCTGGTGCTGATGCGCAATCCGCCGGTCATCACCATCGGCACAGCGCAGGTGACGCTGCCGCCCGGTTCGTTTCTGCAAGCCACAACCGCCGGAGAGGAAACCCTGGCCGCACTCGTGCTGGATCGAACGCGGCGTGCGAAAAACGGCGCCGATCTCTTCTGCGGCGTCGGCCCCTTCGCGCTGCGGCTAGCCACGAAGTCGCGGGTCGCCGCCTTCGACAGCGATGCCGGCTCGGTGGCCGCGCTGCAGAAAGCCGCGATGTCGACGCCAGGACTAAAGCCGGTGAAGGCCGAGGCGCGCGACCTGTTCCGCCGCCCGCTGGTGCCGCAGGAGCTGCGTGACTACGACACCGTCGTGCTCGACCCGCCGCGACAGGGCGCACAGGCGCAGGTGACGCAGCTTGCGGCGAGCAAGGTACCGGTCGTGGTCGCGGTGTCCTGCAATGTCACGACGTTCGCGCGCGATGCGAAGATTTTGATTGAAGGCGGGTATCGGATCGAGGGCGTGACGCCGGTCGATCAGTTCCGCCATACGCCGCATGTGGAGCTGGTCGCGCGGTTCTCGAAAGCGTAGGCCCGCTACTCCGCGGCAATTGAGAGGGGCACGCCGTTGACGCGCGTTTCCCCTGCCAGATTATCGACGGTGACATGCGTGTCGTACCAGGTGAGCCGGGGCCGGACACCAAACCGCTGCGTCAGCTCGGCGATGCGGGCTTCGGTGAACCAGGCCTCGGCGGCGGCGCGGCTCTCCCACAGATAGACGCCGCCGGTGCCGGCCTCGCCGTTGAGATAATCCTTGCGGATCAACCCCTGACCGGCAAGCCCGCGGTAGATCGGCGCCGAGCCGGCGCCGCCTGCAATCGCCTGCTCCTGCGTGCGCTTCGGCAGATCAAACTGAACGACGACGATGCAATTTGTCATGGTTGTTCCTCATCTTCCCCAGCGATCCTGCCATATCTTCTCGCCGATCAGGCAGTTGACCCGCGGCTCGCGGCCTTGCGCGGCGGCCGGCACCACCCAATGCTCCGGCTGGCGGCCGGCGACTTCCAGCAGCAGCTTGGTGCGGATCGCTTCCTTGAACTTGTCGCGATCCTTGATCGTGACGACGAAGGAGCCGGGTCCGCCGATCACGCAATCCTCGTAGTAATAATCGAGATTGTCGATATCCATGGTGGAGTAGGACGGCTCCTTCACCATGATCGGCAAGCCGTTGATGATGATGCCCTTTGCCAGCGCCGCGTCGCGCGCCTGCGTCACCGGGCTGCCGTTGTTGTTGGGACCGTCGCCGGAGATGTCGATCACCCGCCGCAGGCCGCGATAGTTGTTTTCCTCGAACAGAGGCATGGCGTAGTTGATGGCACCCGAGATCGAGGTGCGCGAGGCGCGGCGGATCGGCGTCTTCAGTATCTCGGCCGCGACCGCGTCCGCCGATTCCGGCCCGTCGATCACCCGCCAGGGAATGATGAGCTTCTGGTCGGTCGAGGCGGCCCATTCGAAATAGGTGACCGCGATCTTGCCGTTCGGCCCGGCCTTCAGCGCCTGCAGAAATTCCCTGGAGGTGATGGCCTGCGCGTAGCCCTCGCGCTGGATGGCAAGCTCGTCCATGTCCATGGAGTAGGAGACGTCGACCGCGAGCACGAGCTCGACATCGACGACGGCCTCCTTTTCGGCGACGCGAGGGTTGGCGGCACCCGAGGGGCCCGGTGCGGCAAAGCCGGGCACGTCGCTGCCTACCAGCGCACCGGCGACCAGCACCGCTCCGATCGAGACATACCAGCGCATGCGGCCCTCCATCGTATGAAGCGATCGTGACACGCAAAATGCTTCACGCAAAGTGTTAACATGCATCGTCCATCACAATCGGGTTAGCCACCTGCCCGTAAATTGCCGGATTGGTTCAGGATTCCGCCTTTGAACGAAAGCGGCGGGGGCGACGGCGACCAATGCGTGCGCAGTAAGCATGCCGCCTCCGCGGCCCCGAAATGGCGACACCAAATCTTCCGACCACGTCTCACGCGCATTCGCGGCCCGTCATGCTTGGGCCGGCGCTGCTGACCACGGTCGGCATCGGCGCTGTGCTGCTGCCTCCGCTGTCGGTACTGGATCTACGAGCCCTGAAGTCCCCCTGATCGGCTACGAGGGCGTCTGGAATGTCGATGTCGACACCGAGCTGCTGAAAATTCTGGCAGATCATCCGAAGTCCGCGTCGAACGTCCCGAGAAAGCGCTTTACCGCGCCATCGAAGCGGCGGAACTCGGCGAAGCCGGCGCGCTTGCCGCGCTGGTCGCATTGAAGCTTTCCGAGAATGTCCAGTTTCGAGACCCGCCCGGAGCCTGTAAACTGATAGAGACCGCGGTCGACCGCGGCGATCAGGCATGGCGGTCGCGACGTGAGGCGTGCCGCGGCTCCTGATCGCGAAGTCCGCGGTCGGGAGCTGCCATGACCAACACCGACGTCAAGCCAAAGACAAAAGTCAAAACCAAGGTCGAGCGGCCGCGCCTGCACAAGGTGATACTGGTCAACGACGACTACACGCCGCGCGAATTCGTCACCATGGTGCTGAAGGCGGAATTCCGCATGACCGAAGACGAGGCCTACAAGGTGATGATCACGGCGCATCGCCGCGGCGTCTGCGTCGTCGCCGTCTTCACCAAGGACGTCGCCGAAACCAAGGCGACGCGGGCCACCGACGCCGGCCGCGCCAAGGGCTATCCGCTGCTGTTCACCACGGAGCCGGAGGAATAATCGGGCAGCTAGAGATACGCCGCCAGTCCTCCGCTTCTGCCCGATCCAAAATTGTGCTGGATCGATGACATCGTGCGATAGTTCTGCATGATCTTGTTGGCATAGTCGTTGGTGAAGCCGAGCACGCTGCGCTCCTCCGCGCTCATCGACTGGTATTGCTGCAGCAGTCCCAGCGTCATGCCGGCCGCGCCGCTGCCCGAGGTCGGGTTGAAGGCGTTGAGCAGGCTGGCGCGGGTGCGCTGGTTGAGCTCGGCCTTGGCCGCGCTCGCCTCCGCCGCCGAGAACGAGGAGGCGCTGTTCAGCGCCATGATGGCGAGGGAGCGGTTGTCGAAGTCGGAGAAATCGGCCTGCTGCCCGGTTGCCCTGTTGCCGCCGAAGACCAGTTCCTTGCCGTTGTCCCTGGCGCTGCCGGCCTGCGCATCGAGCAT
Source organism: Bradyrhizobium sp. (assembly GCA_035575905.1). Classification (GTDB taxonomy): domain Bacteria; phylum Pseudomonadota; class Alphaproteobacteria; order Rhizobiales; family Xanthobacteraceae; genus Bradyrhizobium. Next base: position 18,582 of record DATLXL010000048.1, read on the forward strand.
CGCTCTCGCCTGCGCGGCGAGATCCTTCGGATCGGAGCTGTTCGTGGCCGGCGTTGCAGCCACGGCCTGCTTGAGCAATGCCCTGACCGGATCGTTTTCGTTGCCGGTGGCCGGGGCCTTGCCATAAGACGCGCGGGCGGCGGCCAGTCCTTCCGTCACGGCCTGCTTCTGATCCTGCCAGATCCTGGTCGCCTTCTCGGCATCGCCGGCCTTGTCGAGATAATCCGAGGCGGCCTTGTAGAGGCTGGCATAATCGCCGGTGTGACGGGCGATCACGACGTGCGGCGACAGCGCGTCGTCAAACCGGCCCTGCAAGGCTTTCGTCGCTGCCGTCACTTCGTCTGGCGTGAACTGCTTGCTGGCGTTGTCGGCCACCGCCGAGAGTGTTGCACGCGTCTGCTGCGAGAAGTCGACCGCGACCTCCCCGTCCAGCAGTGCCGATGAAATTCCGAGCGATGCGTACTGCTGGTCGAACCATTTGCGTGCGTTCGCCGCCAGCGTCGCCACGGACAGCGTGCCGTCGGTGGCAGCAGCCGCGTTGCGCGCGAGATAGGCCTTGGCCTCCTCGGACAGGGATACCGAGTCCGCGGCCGACTTGGAAGCTGCGCCGGAGCCATCAGCCGATGTCGAGGCGCTCCTGCCGGCGCTGTTTCCGGCGCCAGGGGCGTTTTGGGCGTTGCCGGCATAGGCCTGATAGGAAACCGCGTTTGATCCAATCGAAACGGACACGAGCCGAGCCCCCGGACAGCCAAGAATGGTAAACGACTGCTAAACAAGCATGGTTAACCAATGGTTAACCGCTTGCGCCGCCGCCCCTACGCGGCAGCGATTGTCTCTTCATCGTGCAGGCCGTAGACGCGCTGCGCCTTCGAGAAGCCGGCGATGGGAAATTCCCCGAGGTCGCGCCAGCCGCCCGGGCAGATGCCGGCAAATCCTTCCGACGCCACGATGGTCCGCTGCAGCTTGCCGGTCAGCTTCTCCAGCCGCGCGGCGAGGTTGACCGCGGGGCCAATGCAGGTGAAATCGAGGCGGTTGCCGCCGCCGATATTGCCGTACAGGATTCGTCCGAGGTGCAGCGCGACGCCGAAGCGGAAGCGCTCGACGGCACCGTCGATCGGATAGTGCAGCGCTTCCACGCTTGCCCGCGCCTCGCGTGCCGCCTCCAGCACGTGGCTGCAGACCTGCGCTTCGTTGCCGACATATTCGTCGACCGGAAACACCGCGAGCAAGCCATCGCCCATGTATTTCAAGACCTCGCCTCCATGCTCGCGGATCGCCGCGACCTGGCAGTCGAAATACCGGTTGAGGATGTCGACCACGGTCTCGGCCGGCAGGCGGTCCGACAGCGAGGTGAAGCCGCGCAGGTCGGAGAGCCAGATCGCGGCGTTCATCGTTTCGTTGTGGCCGCGGCGGATCAGGCCGCCGAGAATCTTCTCGCCGGCACGATTGCCCACATAGGTATCGAGCAGCATGGCGGCGGTGCGGCGCAGGCTGACGATTTCGATATAGCGCGCCAGGGGGCGGATGATGGCGCGCAGCGCGGCGAGCTGCTCGGCGGTGAAGCCACCTTCCTGCCTGGTGGTCCAGCTCGAGGCGTTGACGGCGCCGTCGGTGAACGGCACCGGCAGCGCGATGTAGTCGGTGACGCCCTCGTCCATCAGTTCGGTGACGATCGGAAAGCGCGCGCTGGCCGGATCGTCCGCCGGCGCGTGCACTTCCCGCCCCTGCGTGAAGACGATCGAGAGCGGGCTGGTGTGGAAGTCGGGCGAATCCAGAATGGCGAAATCGACCGTGCCGACCTCGACGCCGGCGCCCGGCTTCCAGATGAAATTGCGGCCAAAGATTTCGGGATGCAGCGTGCGCACGAACACGCCGGCGCGCCACAGCGGGATACCGGCCTTGACCATCCGCTCGCAGCTCTCCGCCATCGCCTCGGCCGGATTGGACGCCGATCTCGCGCCGTCGAGCAGCCAGTCGGAGAGTTGTTGCAGTTCGGTCGCGTCCGGCATGGCCGCATTAGCATGGCAAGTTGCGACAAGGTCAAGACGGCGCTGCGCTCAACCCACCTGCCCGCGGTGGCGCAGCAGATGATCGGCCAGCACGCAGGCCATCATGGCCTCGCCGACCGGCACGGCGCGGATGCCGACGCACGGATCGTGGCGGCCCCTGGTCATGATCGCGGTCTCGCCGCCCTGGCGGTCGACCGTGCGGCGCGGGGTGAGGATCGAGGACGTCGGTTTCACCGCAAAGCGCACCACCACCGGCTGGCCGGTGGAGATGCCGCCGAGAACGCCGCCGGCATGGTTGGAGAGGAAACGCGTGCCGTCATTGCCGGTGCGCATCTCGTCGGCGTTTTCTTCGCCACTCAATTCCGCCGCGCCGAAGCCGGCGCCGATCTCCACGCCCTTCACCGCATTGATGCTCATCATGGCGGCGGCCAGATCACCGTCGAGCTTCGCATAGATCGGCGCACCCAAGCCCGGCGGCACGCCTTCGGCGACGACTTCAATGACGGCGCCGATCGACGACCCCGCCTTGCGCATGCCGTCGAGATAGCTCTCGAAGAACGCGGCCTTGTCCTTGTCCGGGCAGAAGAACGGATTGTTGGCGATCTCTTGCCAATCCCACCTGTCGCGGTCGATCCTGTGCGGGCCCATCTGCACCAGCGCGCCGCGCACCTTCACATCGGGCATGATCTTTCGCGCAATCGCGCCGGCCGCGACGCGCGTGGCGGTTTCGCGCGCCGACGAGCGGCCGCCGCCGCGATGGTCGCGCAGGCCGTACTTCGCCTCATAGGTGAAGTCGGCGTGGCCTGGACGAAACTTGTCCTTGATGTCGGAATAGTCTTTCGAGCGCTGGTCGGTGTTCTCGATCAGCAGCGCGATCGGCGTGCCCGTCGTGACCTGCACGCCGCTCTCCGGATGCGCCATCACGCCGGACAGTATTTTCACCGCGTCCGGCTCCTGCCGCTGCGTGGTGAAACGCGACTGGCCGGGACGGCGCCGGTCGAGATCGTGCTGGATGTCCTCGGCGGTGAGCGGGATCAGCGGCGGACAGCCGTCGACCACGCAGCCGATCGCCGCCCCATGGCTCTCGCCAAAGGTCGTGACGCGGAACATGTGGCCGAAGGTGTTGAAGGACATGATCGCTCTTGGTTGCAAGTCAATGCTGGCTTAACGCGGAGGTCAGGCACCGTCAAACGCTCCTTCGTCACGGCCGGGTTGGTCCGGACAAGCCCGGGCATGGCGTGGTGGATGGGGCGCGCACGCCGCTCTTAACTATACTTCGTCAGCGTGCCGTCGCCGAACACGTAAACCGCGCCCTGCTCGATGAAGAGATCGGCGGCGCTCTGCGGCGTTTCGTGGCCCAGCGCCACCATCAGGGCGCGGCAGGTGCCGCCATGGGCGACCGCGACGGTGTCGGCCTTCAGCGAATCGTACCAGTCGCGCATCCGAAGCTGCACCGACACATAGGCCTCGCCGCCCGGCGAGGACATCGTCCATTTCTCGGTCAGGCGCCTGGCATAGAATGCGGGGTCCCTGGCCTGCATCTCGGCCAGCGTAAAACCTTCCCATTCGCCATAGCCGATCTCGCGCAATCGGTCGTCGAGCGCATAGCCGGCCTTTGGCAGGCCGAGCGCCTCGCGCACGAAATCCATCGTCGCGGTGGCGCGGCCGAGCGGGCTTGCGACATAGGCGGGATCGCTGTTGTCGAGACCATCGCGCGCCAGCAGGCCGGCCAGCACCTTGCCGGCATGCGCCGCCTGCTTGCAGCCGAGTTCGTTGAGCGGGATGTCCTGCGTGCCCTGCAGCCTGCCGGTCGCATTCCACGACGTCTCGCCGTGGCGGATGTAATAGATGGTCGGCGCGGGCATGGCGGACGAAAACTACTCCGCCGTTCGCGAGATGTCGGGCGCGTCGGGATGCTTCATGCCGACGATGTGGTAGCCGCAATCGACGTGATGCACTTCCCCGGTGACGCCGCGCGACATGTCGCTCAGAAGATACAGCGCGCTGGCGCCGACCTCTTCCAGGCTCACGGTCCGCCGCAGCGGCGCGTTGTACTCGTTCCATTTCAGCATGTAGCGGAAGTCGCCGATGCCGGCGGCCGCGAGCGTCTTGATCGGCCCCGCCGAAACCGCATTGACGCGGATCCTGTCCTTGCCGAGATCGGCGGCGAGATAGCGCACGCTGGCTTCGAGCGCCGCCTTCGCCACGCCCATCACGTTGTAATGCGGCATCCACTTCTCCGCGCCGTAATAGGTGAGCGTCAGGATCGAGCCGCCGTCGCTCATCAGCTTCTCCGCGCGCTGCGCGACCGCGGTCAGCGAGTAGCAGCTGATCAGCATCGTGTTGGTGAAATTGTCCTGGGTGGTGTCGAGATAGCGGCCGTCGAGCTGGTCCTTGTCGGAGAACGCGATCGCGTGCACGACGAAGTCGATCTTGCCCCACTGCCTGGCGAGCTCGGCGAACACGGCATCGACGGTGGCGGCATCGGTGACGTCGCAATGACCGAGCAGGATGGCGCCGATCTCCTTGGCCAGCGGCTCGACCCGCTTCTTCAGCGCTTCGCCCTGAAAGGTCAGCGCGATCTCGGCGCCGGCATCGCGGCATGCCCTGGCGATGCCCCAGGCGATCGAGCGATTATTGGCGACGCCGAGGATCACGCCTCGCTTGCCCTGCATCAGACCTGTACCCTGTAACATCGGCTTTCCCGTATTCGTCCGTGGTCTGGAGGTACACCAGCACTCACCGGCGGAAAAGCCCGAATCCGCATGTGGCATTAACGCTGTGCGCAGGCGGCGATTGCGGCCGGAATAGTTCCGTCATTTAGGTGTTATGTTGGCAGGAGCGCGCTGCGCCCGACCCCACCGGACCGAAGGAAGAATGAGCCCGTTTCGCCAGAGTGTCGAAGCCATGATCCCGGCGCTGCGGCGTTATGCGCGGGCGCTGGCGCGCGATGCCGACATCGCCGACGATCTGGTGCAGGATACGCTGGTGCGGGCGCTGCGTTCGGAGAAGCTGTTTCTCGGCGGCGATGTCAGGAGCTGGCTCTACACGATCCTGACCAACCTGAACAAGAACCGGCGCCGTTCGCTGGCGCGGCGTCCGCAATTCATGCCGCTGCTGGACAACAATCCGGACGCCAGCGGCACCGAAGCGGAAGGCCGCGACATCGCCCGCGCGCTGGCGACATTGGTGGAGGAGCAGCGCTCGGTGCTGCTCCTGGTGATGCTCGAGGGCCTTTCCTACCGCGAGGTCGCCGATATCCAGGGCGTGCCGATCGGCACCGTGATGTCGCGGCTTGCGCGGGCGCGCGCCCACGTCAAAGCCGTGCTGGAGGGCGAGCGCACGGCGCTGCGCCGGGTGAAATAATGGCAGGCGATTTGCAATCGAAGAAATGAAACCGAAGAGATTTGAACAGACTGGACAGAGACGACGACAATGACCGAGCCCAATATTCCCGTCACCGAAGACGAGCTTCATGCATACGTCGACGACGAGTTGCCGGCCGAGCGCCGCGGCGACGTCGAGGCGTGGCTTGCGGCACACCCTGAGGAGGCGGCGCGGGTGCAATCATGGCGCGCGATGGCCGACATGCTGCATGCGAGATACGACTCCGTGCTCGACGAGCCGGTGCCGAAACGGCTCGGGCTGGAGCAGCTCGCTGGCCCGCCGCGCCGCTGGGTCATCGGTGCGGTTGCGGCCACGCTGGTTGCTTTCGTCGCCGGCGGCAGCATGGGCTGGTTCATGCACGGCGCCGCGGCCACGCCGACGTCGATCCAGAGCGTGACGGTCGAGGCGCTGGACGCGCACCGGCTCTATGTCGTGGAAGTGCGCCATCCGGTCGAAGTGCCGGGCGCCGAGCGCGCCCATCTGCAGCAATGGCTGACGCGGCGTTGCGGCTGGAAGGTGCAGGCTCCCGAACTGGATTCGGCGGGACTGAAGCTGGTCGGCGGACGGCTGTTGCCGGGACCTGCCGGGCCGGCGTCGTTCCTGATGTATGAGGGAGCCTCCGGCGAGCGCTTCACCGTCTATGCGGCAAAGGCGGCGGTGGAGACGACCCAGATGCGCTACCTCGCGCAAGGCAAGGACGGCGCGCTGTTCTGGGCCGAGCGCGGCGTCGGGTTCGTGGTGGTGGGCTCGGTCGACCGCGACCGCCTGACCCAGATCGCCAAGCTGGTCTATGACCAGAGCGAGAAGCTCGGCACCTGACGCCGTCGAATCTCAGCCCGCGCGCAGGCCTCGACGATTGTTGCGGTTGCCGGGCGGAAACTTCGCCGGATCAAGATTGTTGGCGGCCGAATTGCGGCTAAGCGGGTTGTCCCAATTTGGACATTGAATATCTGAAATCAGACCATCGACGCGTCTCATTATCGCACCGGATGATCACGCGAATATGAGTAGCGTTCGATCCGCCGATCGGCGCAAGCGGCCTCGATCGGGGTTTGGTACCGCGCTGGTCCCCCTTTCGAGGCCGCACCCTTTTTCGGATCACGCCAACTGCAACGCGGCGGTCAGCCGAGGTCGTTGCGCGGATTGTACGGGTGTCCGTCGCGCCACTTTTCCATCAATCGCTCGAGCTCGCTGTCGTTCCCGTCAGGCAGCATTATTTTCGTTGTGACGAACAGATCCCCGGTTCCGCCGGACTTTGGCAGGCCCTTGCCCTTGAGGCGGAAGGTCCGACCGCTGGAAGTGTTTTTCGGCAGCGTCAATTCCACCGCCCCGCCGATGGTGGGGACGCGAACCTTGCCGCCGAGCACGGCCTCATAAAGCGTGATTGGAAGATCGACCCGCACGTCGCTGCCGTCGACCTTGAAATAAGGATGCGGGGCGATGCTGACCGTGATCAGCACGTCGCCGGGCGGGTGGCCCTGCGCGGTCTCGCCCTGCCCCTTCAGCCGGATCTGCTGGCCTGCGGTGACGCCGGCGGGAATCTTGACGTTGAGTTCCTTGCCGCTCGGCAGCCGCACGCGCTTTTCGGCGCCGTGGACGGCGTCCTCCAGCGAGACGGTGAGCGCGGCGTTGACGTCGAGGTCAAGGCCGATGCCGCCGGTGTCGAATTCGAACTGGTTGGCGCGGCCGCGCGCGCCGCGGCCGGCTGCGCCGCCGAACATGCTGTTGAGGATATCCTCGAAGCTGCCGCCGCCCATCCCGCCGGGACCGCCTGCGCCGGAGCGGAAGGTATAGTTCTCGAAACCGCCGGGGCCGGAGCGGCCGCGCGGGTCACCGCCGCCGCCAAAACCCTGGAAGCGCGGCTTGCCCTCGGCATCGATCTCACCGCGATCGAACTGCTTGCGCTTGTCCTCGTCACCGAGGATTTCATTGGCCGTGTTGATCTCGGCAAAGCGCTCGGCGGCCTTGGGGTCGCCCTTGTTGCTATCGGGGTGGTGCTTCTTGGCGGCCTTGCGAAAAGCGCTCTTGATCGCCGCAGCGCTAGCGCTTCGCTGCACCCCCAAGACCTCGTAGGGGTCGCGCATTCCTCAAATCTCCTCTCGGGGGAATTGTCCCGTCGAATCCGGACAGAATACCCAGTTTATGTTCATGTGGGGACCAGTTGCATTTTTGCAACTGCCCGGCCGAACGGAATCAGCCCCGTCGCCACGGCTTTAGCGTATGAATTTCCCAGCGGCCATGGCCGGAGCGGCAGGCAGCGCCCTGCAGCCAGCCTTCTGTCCGACCGTTGACGTAGCTTGCCAGAAAATCCCGGCAAGTGCGCCCGTCTGCATCGGCATAAGCCTGCGCCAGCGGGGTGACCGATCCGCGCGCGCCGGTTTCGGGATTGGCCCAGGGCTGGCTGGTGTCCTTGTCGCCCTTGGTCAGGACGTCGGAAGCCGCGGTGCGGGCAAACACGAGATCGCTCTCCGTCGGCGCCGGCTCCTGCCCGGCCGCGATCGAGCCGGTCAATACCTCGGCCTCCTCGGATTTGGAGGAGAAGAAGCCGCCGTCGCCGCGCGAAAAGCTGCAGCCGCCCGTGCTGGCGCCGATCAGAAACAGGCCGACCATCGTGCCGAAGGGTCGGATCGCCAATAGGCCAACGCGCCCCCATGCCCTATATAGGCGGGACAGCATCGCGCTCTGATACGCTGGCGGACGCAACTCGGTACTCCGGACATGACAGACACAACCTCCATCCAAACCCCAACACCGTTAACATCCGGTGATTTCACGGCGGCGGAGGAACCCTTTGCGTTATTTGGGGAATGGTTCGCGGAAGCGGTGAAGTCCGAGCCGAACGATCCGACCGCCATGGCGCTCGCCACCGTCGACGCCGACGGCATGCCCGATGTGCGCATGGTGCTGATGAAGGGCTTCGATACCGATGGCTTCGTGTTCTACAGCCACATCGCCAGCGCCAAGGGCCGCGAACTCGCCGCAAACCCCAAGGCCGGTTTACTCTTTCACTGGAAATCGCTGCGCCGCCAGGTCCGCATCCGCGGACCCGTCACGCCGGTGACCGCCGCCGAGGCCGATGCCTATTTCGCCACGCGGCCGAAGCAGGCCCAGATCGGGGCCTGGGCCAGCAAGCAGTCGCAGCCGCTGGAAAGCCGCTTCGCCTTCGAGCAGGCGATCGCGGTGGTCGCGGCCAAGCATCTGGTCGGCGAGGTGCCGCGGCCGCCGGGCTGGAGCGGCTGGCGCATCGAACCGTTGCGCTTCGAGTTCTGGCACGACCGTCCGTACCGTCTGCACGACCGCATCGAATTCCGCCGCGACGCGCCCACCCAGCCCTGGAGCAAGGTGCGGCTCTATCCATAAGCTCAGAGCGTCATGGCCGGGCCTGTCCGGCCATCCATGTCCTGGGCTACGACCAGTCGAAGACGTGGATGCCCGGGACAAGCGCGGGCATGACGGAGAACGAGAGAATATTCATGCCCGCTTCCAACCTGCCGCGGCGTACGCTGCTCCTGACCGGCGCCAGCCGCGGCATCGGCCATGCCACCGTGATCCGCTTTTCCAGCGCAGGCTGGCGCGTCATCACCTGCTCGCGCCATCGCTTCCCCGAAGACTGCCCATGGGACGCGGGGCCGGAGGATCACGTCCAGGTCGATCTCGCCGACACCAAGGACACGGCACGCGCAATCGGGGAAATCCGCGATCGGCTGGAAGGCGGCGCGCTGCATGCGCTGGTCAACAATGCCGCGATCTCGCCCAAGGCCGAGGGCGGCAAGCGGCTCGGCAGCATCGATACCGATCTCGATACCTGGACGCATGTGTTCGCCGTCAACTTCTTCGCGCCGATCATGATCGCGCGCGGGCTGATCGAGGAATTGAAGGCGGCCAAAGGCTCGGTGGTGAACGTCACCTCGATCGCCGGCTCGCGCGTGCATCCCTTTGCCGGCGCGGCCTATGCGACGTCGAAGGCGGCGCTCGCCGCGCTGACGCGCGAGATGGCGTCCGACTTCGGCCGTGTCGGCGTGCGCGTCAACGCGATCGCGCCGGGCGAGATCGACACCTCGATCCTGTCGCCGGGCACCGAGAAGATCGTCGACCAGCAGATTCCGCTGCACCGCCTTGGCACGCCGGACGAAGTGGCCAAGATCATCTACGTGCTGTGTACGGAAACCAGCTCCTATGTGAACGGCGCCGAGATCCACATCAACGGCGGGCAACACGTCTAATCCGGCCATCGCTTCAAGTCGCTGCCCGTAGCCCCGGACGGGCGCGATTTTCAAACCAGCTCGCGCAAGATCTGCGCAGCTTGCCAGCGCAGCTGGGCCGCCTCGACGTTGAAGGTGCTGGAGCACTCTTCCTCGCGCTCGCCCTCGGCCAGCACCGCGCCGCAGTGCCGGCAGGTGCGCACCGATATCGCCGCGGCGCGCGCGCCGATCCGCTCGCGATAGCTTGCGAGGTCGATGACCGTGCGCGACCGAGTTGCAGATTTGTCAACCATTGTGCCCTCGCGGCGTGTGACAGCTTTATCGCAGACAACTTTCGATCAAACGTTCAGGGCACGATTCAAATTTTACCGGAGCAATTGCGGCGGCCGGATCCGCACGAGATTGACGAATTTGGCGTTACCACGACCGGAAGCAAGTCGTTGCCGACGGCTTGCCCGATAACCATGGCGCCGCGGGCGCGCATTCACCAATCGGAAACGCAGCGCCCTACAGCCACTTCTTCCAGCGGAAGAACAGGTACGGCACGATCGCCGCAGCCAGCATCATGAGCAGCGCCATGGGATAGCCGTGCGCCCATTCGAGTTCCGGCATGATCTTGAAGTTCATGCCGTAGATCGAGGCGATCAGGGTCGGCGGCATCAGCACCACCGCCATCACCGAGAACAACTTGATGATGTTGTTCTGTTCCAGGTTGACCACGCCCAGCATGGCGTCGAGCACGAAGGTGATCTTGCTGGAGAGGTAGGAGGCATGGTCGGTCAGCGAAGAGACGTCGCGCTGCATGGTCTTGAGCTGCTCGCGCATGTCCTTCGACCACTTGACGCCTTCCATCACCGCCGACATGAAGGTGACGACGCGGCCGATCGAGACGAGGCTTTCCCGGACCTTTGAAGTCAAATCGCCCTTGCGGCCGATCTCGATCAGGATCTGGGAATATTGCTTGGCGTGGCCGTGCCGCTCGGCTTCGGGCTCGAAGATTTCGTGGCTCACCTGGTCGATGTCGGCGCCGGCGCGTTCGAGAATGTCGGCGCAGCGGTCGATCACGGCATCGAGCAGTTCCATCAGCACCATCTCGCCCGTGATCGACGGCGAGCAGGAGCGCGCCAGCTTGTGCTCCACCAGCGCGAACGGCTTTGGCGTGTCGTAGCGCACCGTCACGAGGCGGTGGCCGGCGAGAATGAAGGTGACGGCGGTGGTGCGCGGCATGTCGGTGTCGGAATGACACATCAAGGTCGCGGTCATGTAGCGGGCGCCGTTCTCGATATAGAGGCGGCTGGAAATCTCGATTTCCTGCATGTCCTCCCGGGTCGGCACGGCGATCCCGGCCAGCCGCTCCACCGCCTTGTCCTCCTCGGCGGTCGGCTTGACGAGGTCGATCCACACGGCGCTTTCAGGCAACGCGGCGAGATCGACGGCGACGGCCTTCTTGAGCGAGAAGTCCGAGGGTACGAAAACAGAGAACATCCACAACTCCGGAACGGACTACCAGCTAACTCACCGACATAGCCCGATTCTGGCAAGGCCAAGATGACCGGGCGATTAACCTTCGCTCAGGCTTTGTGGCAACGACGTGGCCTTCGCATGGCGCCGGCGCGGCTACTGTGACCGATAAGCCCTCAAGCTGCGCCAGTCTGACGCACCCTTGCGGCAGAAAGGACACAGGGGCCGGCCAACGGCCGGGGATAAGCACCCAAGTTCTGGAATCGTGAAGGTTTTCGGGGATAATGCGCCCAATGAGTTCTGGGCGTTTGCAGCGCATCATTCAAGCGCGCATGCAGAAAATCTCGATTGGAACTGGACAATGTCGTTGAAGGCAAAGTTGGGAATTCTGGCGCTCGGCCTGATGCTGTCGGGCTGCATGCAGGCCACGAACTATCAGCCGGCCCCCGAGGCATCGCTCAAGCCTGCCGACAAGGCGCAGCTTGCCAAGGCGCGCTACGAGAAGGTCGCTGTCGCAGAACCCTTCCGCCGCGCCATCGTCGATTATCACCGCAAGGAAATGCCCGGCTCGATCGTGGTCGATTCGGACAACCATTATCTCTACCTGGTGCAGGACGGCGGCAAGGCCATTCGCTATGGCATCACCGTCGGCGAGGAAGCGCTGGCCTTCTCCGGCATCGCCAAAGTCGGCAACATGGCGGAATGGCCGAAATGGACGCCGACCGCCGACATCCACAAGCGCATCGAAGGCCTGCCGGCCTCGGTGCCCGGCGGCGTCGACAACCCGCTCGGCGCCCGCGCGCTCTATCTCTACCAGGGCGGCCGCGACACCATGTTCCGCATCCACGGCACCAACCAGCCGGAATATATCGGCGCCTCGATCTCATCGGGCTGCATCCGCATGACCAACGAGGACGTGATCGATCTCTACAGCCGGGTGAAGATGGGCACCCTGGTGGTCGTGCTCGAACCCAAGCATGGCGACTCGCCCTATAATTCCAAGATGGCCTTGCAGGGCGGCGGCAACGCCATGATGCAATAGGTGTTTTCGCCGGTTTCTGAACGCAGGGGGCGCCGGTTTCCGGCGCTCTTTTCGTTTTCCCGGCCGGCAAACCGGCCGCGAATCGCCATCGGCAGAATTGCAACAGGTAGGCTGCTGCGACGCACACGGGCCACCTAAAGGCTGGAATTGCGTGCGGCTTCGACCATAATGCCTGCGTGGAATCGTCGCAGTTCCGGTTCACAAACATTGTGTTCCGGCGCGAGCTTCAACTGGAAGTTGGCCAATGTCGCTGAAAGCAAAACTAGTCGTTCTGGCCGCCGGCCTGATGTTGTCGGGCTGCATGCAAGCCACGACCTGGGAGGCGACCAACACCGCCAATTTCAAGCCGCGTGACAAGGAAATGCTGTCCAAGACGACCTACGCCAAGGTCGCCGTCGCAGAGCCCTTCCGCCGCGCCATCGTCGAGTATCACCGCAAGGAGAGCCCGGGCTCGATCGTGGTCGATTCCGACAATCATTATCTCTATTACGTGCTGAAGGACGGCAAGGCGATCCGCTACGGCATCACGGTCGGCGAAGAGGCCATGGCCTGGTCGGGCATCGCCAAGATCGGCAGCAAGACCGAGTGGCCGGCCTGGCATCCGACCAAGAGCGAGATTTCGCGGCTGGGCGTGCCGACCTATGTCGCCCCGGGGCCGGACAATCCGATGGGCTCGCGCGCGATGTATCTTTATTCCGGCGGCAAGGACACGCTATTCCGCATCCATGGCACCAACCAGCCGGAATATATCGGCGCCTCGATTTCCTCGGGCTGCATCCGCATGACCAACGAGGACGTCATCGACCTCTACGACCGCGCCGCCGTCGGCACCGTGGTGGTGGTGCTCGAGCCCAAGCACGGCGACTCGCCGTTCAATTCGCAGATGGCGCTGCAAGGCGGCGGCAATCAGATGATGCAATAAGCCTTCGGGCCAACCCGGATTTTTGCAAAGCGCCGGTTTTCACCGGCGCTTTTTTGTTGGCTTCGGTTTTGCCGGTCCGGGCTTGTCACCGCCTTCGCTTTCTTCGGAATCGGTTTTTGCGGCGTCGGGCTTCTTGCTCCCGTCCTCGTTGGCCGCGACCTCGCGCGGCGGCGCCTCCTCGGGACGCTCGGCCGGCAAGAGCGGGGCGACCTGCGGCAGCGGGTCCCACACGTTCCACTGGCAGATGCGGTAGTTGTTGCGCCGCTCGGCGACGTCGAGATGGATGTGGTCCTCGTGGTACCAGTCCGAGCCGGGCCCGAGCACGGTGGAGAAGCGTGCGCAGGCCGAATGCAGCACGCTCTCGCGCACCTCGCGGGCGACGGTGCGGTCGGTGAGATTGATCTGATTGCCGCCCACCAGCTTGAAGGCGCGCACGTCGAGCGCATTGGCGCGGCCGTGCTCGGAAAGCTGGGCACCGGGCACGCGGTTGCGGCCGCGGCACTCGAAGGAATCGAAATTGTCGAGATCGCTGAGCTGGCTGCCGAGCTTTGCCGCGATCGGGACGATGTCGGTGCGAATCCAGTCGGCGATCGCGCTGGCCATCTTGCAGCGGAGGATCGCCGCAGGTTTCACCGCCACCTTGCGCTTGTCGGGCAGCATGATCGCCTCGAGCCGCACCAGGTCCTCGCCGCCGCAGCCACCGGGACCCTTGATGTCGGGCACGGAGGGCGCAATCGCGATCTCCTCGGTGAGCGCCAGCCGGCAGGCCGAAGGGGGCGGCGGCTCGGCCTTCTTCAAGGGCTCGTCGGAAGGCTTCTCGGCTGCCTCCTTTGCGGGCTCGTCCCTGGTCTCGGCTTGCGGCGCCTCGGCCGGGCGCGGCTGAGGCATCGGGATGATGACATGGCGAGCACCGCGCGGCTTCGGCTTGGCGGCGAATAACTCCAGCGGCCCCGGCAGCCGGGCCTCGCGCGCGTTGGCCGGCGCGGCGGTCCAGAGCACAAGCGCGGCGGCGGTAACCATTGCCGCCACGCGGCGGTCAAGGGTGCCAATATCCAATTTCCGGCTTGATTTCTCCGCGCTAAAGTCCATGACAATTCCAAACCTTACTGCCATTCGCCCGAACTTTGAGGCGAAAGCGCGGAATAACGATCAGGAGGGACGTTCGGATGCGTGGTTTGATGCAAGATTGGCCGCTGTTGTGCCACCGGATTATCGAGCACGCCGCCAGGTATCATGGAACGCAAGAGGTCGTCACCCGCTCGGTTGAAGGCCCCATCGTCCGCACCACCTACGCCGAGATCCACAAGCGCGCGCTGAAGGTCTCGCAGATGCTGCAGCGCGACGGCATCAAGCTCGGCGACCGCGTCGCCACCATCGCCTGGAATACGGCCCGCCATCTCGAATGCTGGTACGGCATCATGGGCATCGGCGCGATCTGCCACACGGTCAATCCGCGCCTGTTCCCGGAGCAGATCGCCTGGATCATCAACCATGCCGAGGATCGCGTGGTGATGACCGATCTCACCTTCGTGCCGCTGCTGGAGAAGCTCGCCGACAAGCTGCCGAGCGTCGAGCGCTTCATCGTGCTGACCGACAAGGCGCATATGCCGCAGACCACGCTGAAGAACGCGGTCGCCTATGAGGAATGGCTGGCCAAGGCCGACGGCAAGTTCGAGTGGCAGGACTTCGACGAGAACACCGCGGCGGCCATGTGCTACACCTCCGGCACCACCGGCGACCCGAAGGGCGTATTGTATTCGCACCGCTCCAACGTGCTGCACTCCTTCATGGCGAACTCCAAGGACGCGCTCGGCACGTCCGCGAGCGACGTGATGCTGCCGGTGGTGCCGCTGTTCCACGCCAACAGCTGGGGCATCGCATTCTCGGCGCCCGCCATGGGCACCAAGCTGGTGATGCCGGGCATGAAGCTCGACGGCGCTTCCGTCTATGAGCTGCTCGACACCGAGAAGGTGACCCACACTGCGGGCGTGCCGACCGTGTGGCTGATGCTGCTGCAGCACATGGCGGCCAACAGGCTCACGCTGCCCAAGCTCGAATTCGTGGTCTGCGGCGGCTCGGCCATGCCGCGCTCGATGATCAAGGCGTTCGTCGACATGGGTGTGACGGTGCGCCATGCCTGGGGCATGACCGAGATGAGCCCGCTCGGCACGCTGGCGGCGCTGAAGCCGCCCTTTGCCGAACTGACCGGCGACGCGCAGCTCGACGTGCTGCAGACCCAGGGCTTCCCGCCCTATGGCGTGCAGATGAAGATCACCGACGATGCCGGCAAGGAGCTGCCGTGGGACGGCAAGACGTTTGGCCGGCTCAAGGTCTCCGGACCCGCGGTGGCGAAGGCCTACTTCAAGGTCGACACCAACATCCTCGACGACGAGGGCTATTTCGACACCGGCGACGTCGCCACCATCGATGCGCACGGCTACATGCGGATCACCGACCGCTCCAAGGACGTGATCAAGTCGGGCGGCGAGTGGATTTCCTCGATCGACCTGGAAAACCTTGCGGTCGGCCATCCCGCGGTGGCGGAGGCCGCGGTGATCGGCGTCCATCATCCGAAGTGGGACGAGCGCCCGCTGCTGATCGTTCAGCTCAAGCCGGGCCAGTCGGCCACGCGCGAGGAAATCCTGAAGTTCATGGACGGCAAGATCGCCAAATGGTGGATGCCCGATGACGTCGTGTTCGTCGAGGGCATCCCGCACACCGCGACCGGCAAGATCCTGAAGACGGCGCTGCGCGACCAGTTCAAGGCCTACAGCTTCCCGAACGCCGCGGCGTAAACCCGGTAATTCCTCGGACGGCGGCGATCCCGCCGTCCGGGCCCCGATTGCAAGCCCCCTATCGCCCTTGAATTTGCCGCAGGTCCGTGGTCTCAACGGGCCTGATCAGCGGCCGGCCTGATTTGCGTCCGGCAGGGCTCCAACCGGCAGATTTTTCGAGCACATGGCCCGCAGGTTTTCCGCCCCCTACCAGACGGAGCCGGTGTCCGGCCTCGCGACATGGTCGCGCAATCTGGCGGTGTTCTCGGTCATCACCGTGCTGGTCGCGGTAGTCATCGTCCACACCGACTTCCTCGAGATCAAGCCGGCGATGGCGACCTTCTTCGGCGGACTTGCGGTGGCCGGCCTGTCGATCCTGCTTGCGATCGCCGCGTTCGCCTCGATCTGGCAGAACGGCTCGCGCGGCATGGGCCGCATCCTGCTCGCGCTCTTGATCGACGCCATGGTGCTGGCCTATCCGGCCTATCTCGGCCTGCAGTACCGCAAGCTGCCGAAGATCCACGACATCACCACCGACCCGATCGATCCGCCGCGCTTCGAGGCGCTGGCGCGCCTGCGCACCGGCGACGGCGCCAATTCCGCGGTCTATGCGGGCCTCTATTCGGCCGAGCAGCAGCGCATCGCCTATCCCGATATCGAGACCGTGGAGCTCGAGTTGCCGGCGCAGCGCGCCTATGAGGTGACGCTCGCGGTGGTCCACAAGCGCAAATGGAAGGTGGTCGACGAGCGGCCGCCGCAGCTGCGCCGCGAGGGCCGCATCGAAGCGATCGCGCAGACTCCGATCATGGGATTCCGCGAGGACGTCGCCATCCGCGTCAAGGCCGACGGCGAAGATTCCCGCGTCGATATCCGCTCTTCCTCGCGCTATTTCGAGAGCGACCTCGGCAGCAACGCCAAGCGCGTGACCCAGCTGATCGAAGACATCAACACCGCAGCCGAGGCGGCCGCGCTGAAGCCGGTGAAGAAGGCGCCGACCACGCCATCCCCGAAGGCGCCGGCCAAGACGGTGAAGAAGTGACGCGCGTGGACCCTGGCTATAGCACACTGGCCAGAGACCGCATCGCAATCTGGCCAATAATGCTGGCCCTTGGTTTTCCGATAGCGCTGGTAGCTCTTTGGGCCGGGCCATTCGACCTGACCTTCATCGGCGTGCCGATCTTGCTGGTCGCATGGATTTGCGCGGCGCTGGTCGCGTTGGGAATGTCGGTCCAATCAGCGCTCATCCGCAGCTCGTGGAGAGCATTTTCCTGGTTGGTTCTGCCGCTCGTCACGATCGCCGCAGCCGCCGATCCCCAGCGCGTTTGGGGGCTTGCCATCGAGGCCGGACAGCGAATCCATTTTCAGGCGGTGCGCGCCAGCTATCTCAATGATGTGTCGCAGTTGCCTTCAAACGAGCCGCGGTTCCTCGTATGGCGCTGGGGTGGTTTCGGCGTCGGGCATGGCGTGGCTTACGACGAGAGCGACGAAATCGCGTTGCCGGAACGATCGGTGGCCTGGAACAAGAGGGTCGCGGGCACCGAAGTAGGAATGTGCGGTGCGTGGGGAATTCCGCTAGGCGATCACTTCTACCTCGTGCGCATGGGCTGTTGAGCCCCGCCTGCCCCGCGCCGCCGCTACGACGCCATCCGATAAGTCCCGCCGATGACGGGATCGCCGTCGGTCGCCACGATGCCGCGGGCGACGAGATCTTCCAGATGCGCCAGCACCGAATAGCCGGCGGCGCCCGTCAGGCGCGGGTCGATGCCGATATAGATCGCGCGCACCATGGTCGGGATATCCGCATCGCCCTTGGCAAGGCGGTGCAGGATCGAGGCTTCGCGGGCGCGGCGGTGCCGCTCAAGGAAGCGCGCATAGCGCGGGCCTTCGGGAATTTCCGGGCCGTGGCCGGAGAAGTACAGGTTCTCCTCGCGGCTCGCGAGCCGGTCGAGCGAGGCCATGTAGTCGATCATCGAACCATCCGGCGGGGCGACGATCGAGGTCGACCAGCCCATCACATGGTCGCCGACGAAATTGATCTTCCGCTCCGGCCAGGCAAAGGCGAGATGATTGGCGGTGTGGCCGGGGGTGGCGACGGCTTCGAGCCGCCAGCCCTGCCCCTCGATGATATCGCCGCTCTTCACGACGACATCCGGCCTGAAATCGCGGTCGGCGCCGGATTCCGGATTGTGCTTCTCGCTCTCGAAACGCGGCCGCGAGGCGCGGTGCGGGCCTTCGGCATAGACCGGCGCGCCGGTGGCGGCCTTGATGCGCGGCGTGTTCGGCGAATGGTCGCGATGGGTGTGCGTCACCAGGATATGCGTCACCGTCTCGCCCCTGACGGCATCGAGCAGCGCCCTGGCGTGCGCCTCGTCGTCGGGGCCGGGATCGATGATGGCGACATTGCCCTTGCCGACAATGTAGCTGACGGTGCCGGTAAAGGTGAACGGGCTCGGATTGTTACAGAGCACGCGCCGGACGCCGGGCCGGGCTTCCTCGACCACGCCGGGCTGCAGGGGAAAGTCGCGGTTGAAGGGAATGTCGTCGTTGTCGGCCATTACAAACCCAATTCTCTCATTCGTTATGGCCGGGCTTGTCCCGGCCATCCACGTCCTGGCGGCATAGTAAGAACGTGGATGCCCGGGACAATCCCGGGCATGACGAGGAAGGAAACGCGTCCCCTTACGAAAACGCCTGGATGCCGGTGATGGCGCGGCCGAGGATCAGGGCGTGGACGTCGTGGGTGCCCTCGTAGGTGTTGACCGTCTCCAGATTCGCGGCGTGGCGCATCACGTGATACTCGATCTGGATGCCGTTGCCGCCATGCATGTCGCGCGACATGCGGGCGATATCCAGCGCCTTGCCGCAATTGTTGCGCTTGACGATGGAGATCATCTCCGGGGCCATCTTGCCCTCGTCCATCAGACGGCCGACACGCAGCGAAGCCTGAAGGCCGAGCGCGATTTCGGTCTCCATGTCGGCGAGCTTCTTCTGCACCAGCTGGGTGGCGGCGAGCGGACGGCCGAACTGCTTGCGGTCCAGCGTGTACTGCCGTGCGCGGTGCATGCAGTCCTCGGCGGCGCCCATCGCGCCCCAGGAGATGCCGTAGCGGGCGCGGTTGAGGCAGCCGAACGGTCCCTTGAGGCCGGACACGTTGGGCAGCAGCGCGCTTTCCGGCACCACGACATTGTCCATCACGATCTCGCCGGTGACGGAGGCACGCAATGAGAGCTTGCCGCCGACCTTCGGCGCCGACAGGCCCTTCATGCCCTTTTCCAGCACGAAGCCGCGGATCTGGTTGTCATGCGCGGCGGACTTCGCCCAGACCACGAAGACGTCGGCGATCGGCGCGTTGGAGATCCACATCTTGCTGCCGGTCAGCTTGTAGCCGTCCGTCACCTTCTCGGCGCGGGTCTTCATGCCGCCCGGATCGGAACCGGCGTCCGGCTCGGTCAGGCCGAAGCAGCCGACCCACTCGCCGGTGGCAAGTTTGGGCAGATACTTCTTGCGCTGGGTATCATCGCCATAGGCGTAGATCGGATACATCACCAGCGAGGACTGCACCGAGTTCATCGAGCGGTAGCCGCTGTCCACGCGCTCGATCTCGCGTGCCACGAGGCCGTAGGCGACGTAGCTGGCGTTGGCGCAGTTGTATTCCTCCGGCAGCGTCACGCCGATCAGGCCGAGCTCGCCCATCTCGTTGAAGATCTCGCGGTCGGTCTTCTCCTCGAGGTAGGCCTTGGTGACGCGCGGCAGCAGCTTGTCCTGCGCGTAGGCACGCGCGGTGTCCCGGATCAGCCGCTCGTCTTCGGTGAGCTGATCGTCGAGCAGAAACGGATCGTCCCACTGGAAGCTGGCCGCGGCCGGCTTGTCCTTGGTCTGGGGGCGCACGCTCATGGAAATTCCTTTCGCGACTAAACGGCCAATATCAACGTGGCGGCAGACTATGACGTTGGTGCTCGGCCTTCAAGGCGCTCATTGCCCACGATCTCGATACCGAAACCGGACAATCCCTTGTAGTCGTGCGCCGACGACGTGAGGTTGCGGATCGACGTCACGCCGAGATCGCGCAGGATCTGCGCACCGACGCCCACCTCGCGCCACTGCCTGTTGCGATCGGCCTCCGCCGACTTCTGCTCGCCGACCGGCTCGACGGGAACACCGGCCGCGCCGTCGCGCAAATACACCAGCACGCCATGGCCGGCGCGCTGGAAATGATCGAGCACGAGGCGCATGCGCTCCTGCCCGGTGAACAGGTCCTTCACGATGTTGGGCTTGTGCAGACGAGTCAGCACGTTCCTGCCGTCGCCGACGCCTTTATAGACGAACGCGGCATGGGCGATCTCGTCGAACGGCGAGCGATAGGCATAGCCCTGCAGCGGCCCGATCGGACTTTCGATGGTGAAGGTCGAGACTCGCTCGATCAGCTTCTCGCGCGCCTGGCGATAGGCGATCAGGTCAGCGATCGTGACATGCTTGAGCTTGTGGCTGGCTGCGAAACGCGCCACCTGCTCGCCCTTCATGACGGAGCCGTCGTCGTTCATCAGCTCGGAGATGACGCCGACCGGCGGCAGGCCGCTCAGCTTGCAGAGATCGACCGCCGCCTCGGTATGGCCGGAACGCAGCAGCACGCCGCCGTCGCGCGCAATCAGCGGGAAGATGTGCCCGGGCCGGGCGAAATCGTTGGCGCCGGCATTGGGATTGGCCAGCGCCCGGCAGCAGGAGGCGCGCTCATCGGCCGAAATGCCGGTGCCGCCGTCGGGCTTGTAGTCGATCGAGACGGTGAAGGCCGTGGTGTGGTTGGAATCGTTGTGCGCCACCATCGGATCGAGCCGCAGCCGCCGCGCGTCATCGGGGGTGATCGGCGCGCAGACGATGCCGGAGGTGTGGCGGATGATGAAGGCCATCTTCTCGGCGGTGCAGAGCGAGGCAGCGACGATCAGATCGCCCTCGCCTTCGCGGTCATCGTCATCGGTGACGACGACAAGTTCGCCTTTGGTAAAGGCTTGCAGGACTTCCTGGACTGTATCGGCCATTCTTTCAGTGTCTTTCGCTTGGTGCGGGGACCATTAGCCGGACGCGGGTGCCCGCGCCAGCGCTCTGGCGCAGGGCAGACCGGCTTTGGCGCGCTCTTGTGAGCTTCGTATTCATCGGGATTGCGGGATCGGGCAGCGTCGCGCCGGCTAGAGGCGGCCGGCACCGCATGCGTGTTGCGGATCAGCAGAGCCCTCGCGGCGGCCTCGCGCCCTTGACAAGGTGCGCGGTGAAGACCGCGACGTGACGCGCGATCGGCTGGAACTGCCGACAATTTCAGCGTGGCAGTCGGCCTTGACGAATGCATAGCGGGTGTGTGTCACGGTGATCTCCTTTCCGGTAACCGACACGTCACCCAAGGCGATCACGAGCGCGCCAAGCCGCATCGGCAGCCTGGCCCGCGCGTTCTCTTTCATCCGGACTCTAACCGTCGGCTCAGGCATCGCACCTGATCTGCTGACCCTTCCACCGGAAGGCGCTCGCGGGCTCGCAGCAACGCGCTGCATACCGCCGGTAGGGAGTTTCACCCTGCCCTGAGAACAGGCGGCATGCTGCCTCCCGGCGAAGAAACCGTCAATGCCCAACTTGAGACCCGCGCGGCCGTTGCCGCCCGCGAGCGTTCCGTTACGGCAAGACCTCCTTGCGCTCGGCAAGCCGGGCTTCCATCTCGGCGCGCTTGTCGTCGAGGAGCCCGGCATCCGCCGCCTCGATCACGGAGAACAGCTCGGCCGCATCAGTCAGGCGGGTCACCGTGACATAATCGGCGCCGGCCTCATGGAGATCGGCGACGTTGGAGAGCAGATCGGCGGTCGCGACGATCTTGGCGGTGGGATTGAGCGCGCGGACATGGCGGACCAGCTTCTCGTTGTTGGCGCCGACCAGCAGCGAATCCGGCACGCTGAGGATGATGATCTCGGCCTTGCCGATGCCGGCATGGACCAGCGTGTCGACGTTGCTGATATCGCCGTAGATCACATGAACGCCGCGGTCGGTAAGCGTGCGGAATACGTTCGGGTTGAAATCGATCACCGTGATCTGCTCCAGCATCGCCTCGTTCTGCTGCTGGATCTGGCTGAGCAGCGCGCTGGCGGCGCGGAAGAAGCCGAGGATGACGATCCGGTTGGTCTCGCCATGGCCGCCCTCGTGGCCCTCGGGGTGCTGGGCGTGATCGAGATCGCGCAACCCGATCTTCTTCAGCGGCCCGATCAGCCCCCTGGTGATCTCGCCGCTGCGCACCATGAAGAAGGTGGAGAGCACCGCCAGCACCACGAATGCGAAGGAGGCGGCGCTGGCGGTCTCGGTCTTGATATGGCCGGCGCCGATGCCGGTCTGGATCACCACCAGCGAGAACTCCGAGACTTGCGCGAGGTTGATCGCCGGCAGGAGGCTGGCGCGCAGGCCCTGCTTCATCAGATAGAGCGGGGTGAAGGTCGTCACCAGGCGGCTCACCACCGTGAAGGCGGCGATGATCAGCGCCAGCGCGATCACCGCGCCGTTCGGGATCGGGATGGTCATGCCGAGCGCGACAAAGAACAGCGTGATGAAGAAATCGCGCAGCGTGGTCACCTTGGCCGTGACGTCGAGCGCATAGGGGAAGGTCGAGATCGACACGCCCGCCACCAGCGAGCCCATTTCCCTGGAAAGATGCAGTTTCTCGGCGATCTCGCCGATCAGGAAGCACCAGGCCAGCGCGCCGAGCAGAACCAGCTCCGGCCGGCGGGCGATCTGGTGAAACAGCCGCGGCAGCACGTAGCGGCTGAGGATCAGCGCGGTGGCCACCAGCGCGCCGACCCGCGCCACCGAGAGCAGGATCACCGAGACCTGCAAATTGGCAAGGCTCGGCTGCACGGCGAGGAACAGGATGGCAAAGATGTCCTGCAGCACCAGGATGCCGAGCGTGATGCGGCCGGGCAGCGTGTCCAGCTCGCGCTTCTCGTACAGCACCTTGACGATGATGACCGTCGAGGACAACGCACAGGCCACCGTCAGGTAAAGCGCGTCGAAGGCGCCTCCCCCGAGCGAAAGGCCGATGGCCATGAAGAACAGCACGCCAAGCACGCAGCCGCCGATCAGCTGCCCCCCGGCGGCAATCAGGATCACCGGGCCGGCGCGGATGATCTTCTTCAGGTCGATCTCGAGCCCGATCATGAAGAGCATGAAGATCAGGCCGAGCTCGGAAATGATGCTGATCGACTCCTGGGACTTGACCCATCCCATGCCGAATGGCCCAATGAAAAAGCCGGCAAGAAGATAGGCGAGGATCAGCGGCTGGCGGGAAAAATGGGCCAACAGCCCGAGTCCCCAGGCAAAGAGGATGCTAACCGTGATATCGCCAATGAGCTCGTGCATGAATCGAATGGCCTCTCTGCCGCAACCTATTGGCAGGCGCGGCGCCCTTAAACAAGCAATCTGTCACACCCTCATCAAGGCTTGCTTTTTCGGGCTTTCCGTCTGCATCCTGATGTTGCAGATGCCGCCCGCCGGCGCACAGGGCGGCATCATCGAGCAGAATTTTGCGTCGTCCCTGACCGCGGTTCCCGCCGAGCCCCTTGCCGTTTCCGGCGCGTTCTACGTCCCGGTATATTCCAGCGTCTCGATGTCCCAGGGCAAGCTGCGCGCCGACTTCTCGGTGACGCTGAGCGTGCACAATACGTCCGAGACCCGCCCGCTGGTTCTGAAGCGGATCGCCTATTTCGACACGGCAGGCAAGATGGTGGAGAGCTATCTCAAGGCGCCGGTTGCGCTAAAACCGTTCTCGACGATCGAGGTCTTCATCGCGGCTGCGGACGTGCGCGGCGGCACCGGCGCCAACTTCGTGGTGGACTGGGCGGCGGCCGGCGAAATCGCCGAGCCGGCGGTTGAGGCGCTGATGGTCGGCGGCGTCGGCGCCGGGCACTATGCCTTTATCAGCCAGGGGCGTCCGATCCGGCTGGTCGGGAAGAACTAAAGCATGATCCGGAAAAGTGTGAAGCGGTTTTCCGCTAAGATCATGCTCAAACAACAACCTAAAGCGCGATGACGATTCACCCCAATCTCATCGCGCTTTAGAGAACCAGGCGAAGCGAAAGCAACGCTTCCTCAAAAAAGAAAATCAACGGGAGACAATGTCCATGACTTCATTCGATTTCGCCCCGCTGCTGCCGGCCGGACTGCCTGCGCCGGCGGCGCGCTGGACCGGCCTCGCCAAATACAGCTTCATCGGCGGCAACAACGACCCCGACGGCGTTCCGGTCGCCGCGCTGATCGATGCCGTCACCGCGGTGCTCAAGCGCGAGGGCAAGTCGCTTGCGACCTACAACCTCGCCCACGGCCCGCAGGGCTACGGCCCCTTGCGCGAATTTCTGGTCAAGAAGCTCAAGCGCGATGCGGGCATCGACTGCACGGTCGATGATCTCATGATCGTCTCCGGCTCGCTGCAGGCGCTCGATCTCGTCAACCAGGCGCTGCTGACGCGCGGCGATACCGTGATCTTCGAAAAGGAATCCTATCAGGGCTCGATCAACCGCCTGACCCGTCTCGGCGTCAACATCGTCGGCATTCCCCTCGACGAGCACGGCATGCGAATGGATGCGCTGGCGAGCGCGCTCGCCAATCTCAAGGCCAAGGGCGTCAGGCCCAAATATATCTACACCATTCCGACGGTGCAGAACCCGACCGCCACGATCCTGCCGGAAGAGCGCCGCGCCGAGATGCTGCGGCTGTCGGAGCATTATGGCGTGCCGATCTTCGAGGACGACTGCTACGCCGACCTGACCTGGGACGGCAAACGCCCGCCCGCGCTCTACGCCATGAGCAAGACCCATAACGTCATCCATATCGGCTCGTTCTCGAAATCAATTGCGCCGGCCCTGCGCGTCGGCTTCATCGTCGCGCCCTGGGCGATGATGTCGCGGATGCTGGCGCTGAAGACGGACGCGGGTTCCGGCGCGCTGGAGCAGATGGTGCTCGCCGAATACTGCGCGCCGCATTTTTCCAGCCATGTGCCGAGGCTGACGCGCGGCCTGCGCGCCAAGCTCGACACGCTGATGGATGCACTCGGCGAGCAGTTCGGCACCGTGGCCGAATTCGAGGAACCGAAGGGCGGTATCTTCCTGTGGGTGAAGCTGCCCGACAATGTCGACACGATGAAGCTGTACCAGGCCGCGCTCGCCGCCGGCGTGGCCATCAATCCAGGACCGGAATGGTCGGTCGACAAGCCCTATTCGGGCTGCCGCCTTAGGCTCTGCTTCGCCAGCCCCTCGCACCAGGATATCCGCGAGGGCGTCGCCCTGCTCGCCGACGTCTGCCGCAAGGAGTTCGGCGTGCCCGCCCGCAGCGCCAATGTCGAAAGACGCGCGCAGGGCTGACGCCTGCCTGCGCTATTCGCTGCGGATCGCCTGCGCCAGCCGCAGCAGCAGCACGATCGAGACGTTGCCGCGCCCGGCCTCGATCTGCGCAATATAGCGCTCGGAGATGCCGGACTGGCGCGCCAGTTCGCGGCGGGACATGTCGCGCAGCGCCCGCAGCGCCCGGACCCGCTCGCCGAGCTGGCTCAGGAATTCGCTTTCATGAAGCGAGAGCACCGTCCCGCCGGCCGAAATTGCTTCGGCCGGTCCGCGTGCCTCACTATTCGATTGTGTTGCCTTGCCTGCCACGATCGACCCTTGTCCGGCCATGATCGCCGGACACGGGGCGCCCAATATTGATCGAGCGCAAATTTCGATCGAGATTCCCACCAATATCCCCTCACCGCACCGCGAACGGAGACTGATACGGCCGGCCGAACGGCACGCCGTTGACCACCGTCTGCACCGGCTTGAGCAGCAGCTTGCCGTCGCGCTTGTTGTTGCGGGTGTCGACGAAGGTCACCGGCCCCTCGGCCAGCTCCATGATCGCGACGTCGGCGGGCGCGCCAACCTGCAGGGTGCCGATCTTCGGGGCGCGGTTGATGATCTTCGCGGGCACCGAGGTTGCCATCGCCACCACCTGCTCCAGCGAGGAGCCCATCGCGATGAACTTGCTCATGACGTTCGGCAGATAAGGCATGCCCGGCGTATTGCCGGAAAAGACGTGGATGTCGGACGAGATCGTGTCCGGCGTGCAGCCGCCGGGAACCGCCACCTCCGCCACGGTGAAATCGAAGCTGCCGCCGCCGTGCCCGACGTCGAACAGCACGCCGCGCTGCTTGGCGGCGAGCGCAGCCGGCAACAGCTTGCCGTCCTGCACGATATTGGTGAAGACGCCGCCGATGTTCGGCGCGCCGGAATAGGCGTGGGTCAGGACGTCGCCGGGCCGCAACAGATCGAGAATCTGCGACATCAGCTCCCTGGTCTCGACGCCGCCGATATGCACCATCATCTTCGCGGGCCAGCCGCACATCTCGCAGGCCTGGATGCCCCGCTTGAGCGGCTCGAGCCCATGCTTGAAGATGACGTTCTCCGACATCCGCACCTTGACCCCGAGCAGGAAGTCCGGGTTTTCGGCCAGCGCCATCGCACAGGCTTCCACCTGCGCATTGTCGATGTTGTAGAGTTCGGCGACGGGGAAGGCCGACAGGCCGTTGTTGGCGATATGCAGGAAGGCGTAGATGCGGGCACGGGACTGCGCGACGATGTAGCGGCGCAGCGCTGCGACATTGTTGACCCCGGCGTCGCCGGCGGAAACCAGCGTCGTCGTGCACTGGAACTGGGCCAGCTCGTCGGCAGGGATGCCGATCGCGGAGCCGTAGGGATAGACGTGGCTGTGCAGGTCGATCAGGCCCGGCGCCACCAGCCTGCCCGTGGCGTCGATGGTCTTGGCGGCGCGGGCCGCGGGGATTTCGTTTTCGACCGCCTCGATCGCGCCCCATCGGATACCGATGTCGCGCTTGCCGCGCAGCGACTGGCTCGGATCGAGCACGTCGCCGCCCTTGATGACGAGATCGAACTTGTCGTTCGGCCCCATCGCGGCATCGGCCGGACCGGCGAGGGCGGCAGCGGCGGCTGAGCCCGACAGTGCAAGAAAATGACGGCGCGAAAACCCGGCCATGACGACGTTCCCCCCCTGTGATTTTTGTCGGAGGATGATGCGCCGCCTGCCCGCCTTCCGCAAGCCGCAGGTCATGGGCGCGCGCGCCCAAGGGGCCTGCCGGCCGCCGCCGCGACGGCCGCGCGGTCTTGCCCGGAATTTCGGATACGACGAACCGTCTGAACGGCTATTCAGAAAACTCTTCCGGTTCCCGCGGAACGTTCCCGTGCAGGAGCTGTTTTCATCCTCACTATGTGAGGAGGACAACATGAAGAAGTTTGCTTATGCACTGGCGGCTCTCGGCACGATGGCGGTGGCGCTGCCCTCGATCGCAAGCGCCGAGACCATCGTGATCAAGCGCGGTGGCCATCATCACGGCTGGCACGGCGCTCGCGCGCAGGCCTACCATGACCGTGGCTGGCATCGCGGCTGGCACAACCATGGCGGCCGCACCGTGATCATCAAGAAGCGTTACCATCGCTACTGACGCCGACACAGGAAAACGGCTCCTCCTCACGGAGGGGCCGTGTTCTTTTGCCTCGGGCTCAATCCCAATCCGGACCGAAGCCGGGGTTGACGCAGCGCAAGCCTTTCGGCAGCGCGGCGATCGCCTTGCGGTCTTGATCGTCGAGGGTCACTTTCAACGCGTCGAGATTGGCCTGCTGGCTTTCGGCGCGCGAAGCTTTCGGGATCGCGGCGACGCCGTCCTGGTCGAGCAGCCATTTCAGCGCAACCTGGGCGGCGCTGGCGTCGTGCTTGCGGCCGATCTTCGCCAGCGTCTCGTCGGAGGCGACGCGGCCCTGCGCAAGCGGGCAGTAGGCGACCAGCGGAATGCCGTGCGCGACGAGGTATCTCAGCAGCTTCGTCTGATCCAGCATCACATGATATTCGACCTGGTTGCAGGCGATCGGTGCCCTCACCTCCTCGACCGCAGTCTTCAATAGCGCCGTGGTGAAATTGGCGACGCCAATGGCCCGCGTGCGGCCCTCCTCCTTCAATTTCACCAGCGTCTCCAGCACGGCCGGCAGCTTCATGCTGCGCGAGGGCCAGTGCACGAGATAGAGATCGACGTGGTCCAGCCGCAGCTTGTTCAGCGATGCCTCGAACGCCCGGCGGATCGCATCCGGCGCAAGGTTCTCGTGCCAGACCTTGGTCGTGACATGCAACTCGCCGCGGGGCACGCGCGAGGCGGCGATCGCCGCGCCAATCGCCTCTTCATTGCCATACATTTCGGCGGTGTCGATGTGCCGGTAGCCGAGCGACAGCCCGCTTTCCACCGCGGCGCGGCAGGCATCTCCCTGCATGCGGAAGGTGCCGAGCCCGAGTTTTGGCATCGCGATGCCCTGGGTCTTGATGTTTTCCATGAAAGCTCCAGATGGCCAGCGGACCGCCAAAGGCGGCTGACGACCATCGACAAACTGGTTGGTTGATGGGGACGGAGAGACGGGCTAACAGCAATAGCCTGCCGAAAGCGGCCGGTGCCAGTCAAGATCGAGTTGGGGGACCATGAGCAGGGCGGGCAACGCATTGCAACGATGGCTGGACGGCCATGGGCTGGTCGGCATCAGCCTCGGCGTGCTCGGGGTGATCACGGCGCTGTCGGTAATCCTGGTGTTCGGGGGCTATTTCATCGCGACCCTGCTCCGCTAGGCGGCCGGCCGCGCTCGGAGACGAATTCCCGGAACGGCTCGAATCCTGAACACCGCGCGCCTCGGGCCATAGCGATTGGCGGCCGTGCAGTGCATGTCGGCGGTGAGCCGGACGACGTTGCGGAACCCGGGGGCGAAGCGCTAGCGCTTCCAGTTGCAGATGCCGCCGGACCTGCAAGGCCAGGTCTGGATGCTGCGGTCCATGGCTTGCGCATCGAGCGGATTGCCGTGGCGATGTGCCAGTTTTGCGCGCGCGGGCATCCGCGGCTGCTCGACACGCGCTTGCGGTTCCACATGAGCTTGTCGCGTCACGCGGGTCGTCCGCGCCACGCGCTGCTGGTTGGCCTTGGGCTCAGCCACGACCTGCTTGCTGTCGGTGCGCGCCTCGACGGCCACCGGCGCGAATTCAGAGGGCGGCCCGAGCGGCTTTGGCGAGAGCACCGCCCTGGAGAGATCGAGACCAAAAAACTCGCCGGCCCGATACTCGGCGGCGGACGCAGCCGTGCCCAGCGCCGCGAAGGCGGCGCAGGCAAGGACGGCGAGGACGCGCTTAGGGGCCATCATGGCCTCCCGAAAAACCGGAATGGGACCCTCATTATCTAGGTAAGACCACATCCAATTCCAGTGCCGGGTACCGTCAAGGTTACCGGGAACGGAAGGAATCCGGCTGTTTACCAGCTATTTTGCCCAGCATTGCCGCTGCGGCCGGCATTTCCCGCGCAGGCTTTGACGGGCCGCACCGCCGCCGTTGACCCAAATCAACCGGCAAAGCCCGCCGCCGTGCGAAGGTACAGGCTGGGCTCAAGTCAGCAGGCAGAGGTGTAATGCGACATTTATTCGGCTGTCTTGCCACCATACTGGCAATGAGCGATGCGGCGCTGGCGCTCACCCCCGCGGAGCAGCGCGGCAAGAACTTTGTCGTCACCAATTGCGCGCGCTGCCATGCCGTCGACAAGGTCTCTCCGAGCCCGCTGACGATCGCCCCGCCGTTCCGCGACCTGCACCGCAAATACCCGATCGAGTCGCTGCAGGAATCGCTGGCCGAGGGCATCACGACCGGCCATCCCACCATGCCCCAATTCAGGCTCGAGCCCGACCAGATCAACGATGTGCTGTCGTACCTGAAGAGCCTGGAATAGCGCGCTCTCAGAGCGCCTTCACCGTCCAGGCGATCACCTGCCGCGCGATGCCGGCAAAGGCCGCATCGAACGCCGCAACCACCGCGGGCGGCTCGATCTTCTCGACGGCTTGGCTGGCGCTGAATACCTGGGCGGCGACGACCTTGCCCTGCTTGTTGAGGAGTCGCGCCGAAAAGGCGATCCGGGCGGCCGGCTGGGAGCCGGTGTCCACCTGAAATTCCCGGATGTCGATCAGGAGCTGGTAGTCGACCTCGGCGCCGTCGGCGCTGCGCAGCGGCGCGTGCGCGATATCATAATTCTCGAAGCTCTGGATCAGCCTTGCCTGCAACAGCCGCGGGATCGTGTCGGCCCATTGCGCATTCGCGAACTCGGGCGATTCTTTCGCCGGCGAAACCAGGATGCGCTGGGTGTCGAACATCACGACGGTCGACGGCTCGGGAATGGCGAGCTGTCCCTTCAGCGGCGTGCCGCTGGCCGGGGCGGCCGCCGCCTGCAGATTGTAGACGGTCTTCGGCGGCGGCGTGCTCGCGCCCGTCATGCGCTCGAGGCCCGCGACGATGCTGTCGAGCTTGCCGGTGTTGCGCGCCAGCCCGTCGGAGAAGGTGCGGAAATTCGCGATCATGCCCTGCAGCGGCTCGGCGTTGTCAGCCAGGATCGTATCGACGCGCCTGAGCGCATCGCGCGCGGCCTGCGTCATGCTCTGCCCGGCGCCGGGCTCGGCGATCAGTGTCGGCACGCTGCCGACGGCGGCGATCTCCTTGCCGCCTTCCAGCGCCACCACCGGCACGCCGGTCAGGCCCTGGAAATCCAGTGCCACTTTGGTGTCGGCCCGCACAGGCGTCATGGCCGCCACCGCAATCGTCGCATTGACGCGGCGTGGATGATCGGTCGCGAGCTTCAACTCGGTGACCTCTCCGACGCGGATGCCGTTGAACAGCACGGAGGCGCCGACCAGCAGCCCCGGCACCGGTCCGTCGAACTGCAGGTGATAGGTGCTGCGCGCGCCGATGCCCGCGGAATTGTGCAGCCAGTAGACGAAGCCGAACACGGCAGCGATGGCCGCAAGCACGAAGGCGCCGACGATGACGAAGGGAGCTCGGGTTTCCATGTGCGTTCTCAGTCCGGTTTGTTGTGCAGCATCAGCGAGCGCTTGCCGTGGAAATAGGCCTTCACCCAGGGATGTTCGCAATGCAGGAGGTCGTCCATTGCGCCGATGGCGACGATTTTGCCGTCGGCGAGCGCCGCGACGCGGTCACAGACGCTTTTCAGGCTCGCGAGATCGTGCGTCACCATGAACACCGTCAGCCCCAGCGTCTTCTGCAACGTCTTGATCAGCGCGTCGAAATCGCCGGCCGCGATCGGATCGAGGCCGCTGGTCGGCTCGTCGAGGAAGACGATAGCGGGATCGAGTGCGAGCGCACGCGCCAGCGCCACGCGCTTGGTCATGCCGCCGGAAAGCTCCGACGGCAGCTTGTCGCCGTCCTCCGGCGAGAGCCCGACCATCTCCAGCTTGGCGTCGGCGATCTCGTCCAATAGCGCCGGCGACAGCGAAAGATTTTCGCGCAGGGGAAACTGCACGTTCTGCCGCGCCGTCAGCGAGGAGAACAGCGCCCCCTGCTGGAACAGGATGCCCCATCGAGGCGCGCCGTGGTGGCCGTTAAACCCGCCCGCCGCATCCGCGTCCCAGCCCATCACCTCGATACGCCCGCTTATCTTGGGGATCAGCCCGATGATGGTGCGCATCAGCACCGACTTGCCGCCGCCGGATGCGCCGACGAGGCCGAGGATCTCGCCGCGCCGCACGTCGAGCGACAGATGGTCGATCACGGTGCGGCGGCCGAAACCGGCCACGAGGTCGCGGACGCGGATCGCATATTGATCGGTCACCGCTTCCACGGCTCACATTCCTATCGAGGCGAAGAACACCGCGAACAGGCCGTCGAGCACGATGACGAGGAAGATCGACTTCACCACCGAGGTGGTGGTGTGCCGGCCCAGCGATTCCGCGCTTCCCTTCACCTTGAGCCCCTCGCTGCAGGCGATGATGCCGATGACCAGCGCCATGAACGGCGCCTTGACCATGCCGACCTCGAAATGGGTGACCGACACCGCCTCGTGCAGGCGCGCGATGAAGATCGCCGGCGACATGCCGCCATAAAGCCAGGCGATCAGGCCGCCGCCATAGAGCGCGGCCATCGAGCCCATGAAGGCCAGGATCGGCAGCGCGACGATCAATGCGACGATACGCGGCAGGATCAGCACCTCGACCGGATCGAGCCCCATCGTGCTGAGCGCGTCGATCTCCTCGCGCATCTTCATCGAGCCGAGCTCGGCCGTGCAGGCGCTGCCGGAGCGGCCGGCCACCATGATGGCGACGATCAGCACGCCGATCTCGCGCAGCACCAGGATTCCGACCATGTCGACGACATAGGATTCGGCGCCGAACTTCCGGAAGTGGAAGATTCCCTGCTGCGCGATGATCGCGCCGATCAGAAAGGTAATCAGCAGCATGATCGGGATCGCCTGCCAGCCGATCTGCCAGGTCTGGTAGGCCAGCGAGGTCAGCCGCAGCGACCGCGGCCGGCGCAGCACGCCGATCAGGGCCCAGCAGGTTGCGCCCAGCATCAGCAGGAAGATCGCCGCCTCGCCCAAACCGCCGAACGCGGCGCGCCCGGCCTGCTCCAGCCGCGCCACGATCGGATTCTGCCGCGGCTGTGTTGCGCGCTTGCTGCGGTTTACCTTGCGGACATCCTCGATCAATTCCGCGTGGCGCTCGTCGATGCCGGTAAGGGTGACGGGATGGCCGGCCTGCTCCGCCCCGCGCGACATCTTTTCGAGCAACCAGGCGCCGAGCGTGTCGATCTCGCGCACCCCGGCCAGATCGACGCGCAGCCGCTTCGCCTGCGCGAGCTGCGGCGCGGCCGCATCGAACAGGCTCTCCAGCAGATTGGCGTTGATCATCGTCCACGAGCCGGTGGGACGAAGTTCGATTGTATCGCCAACGGCGGCGACGTTGAGCAGCGGCGCAGTCACTGTTGCTGTCCGTGATGAATAGGCCTCGCCCTTTCTAGGAGTGAATTCGACATCGGGCTTGACCTGGCTCAAGGCCGGTTGGCTTGAGCCAAATCAAGGGCCTGGCCGGGCGTTGAAATAGGATGCGTGACGCTCCCTCGGGACAAATAACGCCATGCCGACATCCACTGAGCTGCGCGACGAACTTCTGGCATTGAAGCAGGACGCGGCGCGCCTGCTCGGCACTGCCGGCGACGAAATGCTCAAGGCCTCGCGCGAACGCGCCGACGGCATTGCCGAGCAACTGAAGTCGGCGCTGGGCGAACTCGGCGAGACCCTGGGCCGGGAGGAACAGCAAATCGAGAAGCTCGTTGCGGAACGCCCGATCGCCGCGCTCGCCTGCGCCTTCGCGCTCGGTCTCGTTGCCGGCCTTGCCCTGAGGAGACCCTGAAATGAATTCCGGGAACATCGTGCGGAACCTGCGCCTGCTGTGGCGCGCCGACAAGATCATCGCCGAGATGCGGCTGCGCCACATGCTCGGCGGTTTCGGCCTGCTGGCCTTTGCCGCCCTGATATCCGCCTTTGGCCTGTTGATGTTCGAGCTGGCGGCCTATTTCGCGCTCGTCAATGTGGTGAGCGCGGTCGTCGCCGCCGCCATTCTCGGCGGCGTCAATGTTGCGATCGCGCTGATCCTGGTCGTCATCGCATCGCGGCGCAGCCTCGGGCAGGAACTGACGCTCGCGAACGAGATCCACGACTCCGCGATGGAAGCGTTGCAGATCGAGGTGCAGGCCGTGCAGGGGCAGATGAACCGCATGCTGCATCATCCGCTCGAAGGCGCCCTGCCGCTGCTCGTGCCGTTGATCACGGCCGCGATCAGCCAATTGCGCAAGCCCGCCGGCGCGGCCAAGTAAAGCTGCCGCGCCAAGCTAGCGATCCCGGCGGTTCAGCGGCAGCGTCACGAGGAACAGGTCGCGTTCGTCGGGATCGGGCTCGACCTTGAAGCCGAGGCCCCTGCACATCTCGATCATGGTGGTGTTATCGCGCAGCACCTGGCCAAGAATCTCCTTCAGCCCTTCCGACTTCGCATATTCGATCAACAGCTGCATCAGCGCCCAGCCGAGCCCCTTTCCCTTGAGATCGGACCGCAGCAGGATGGCGTACTCGCCGGTTTCGTAGATCGAATCCGAATGCAGGCGCACGACGCCGGCAAGCTCGCCGCTCGCCTCGTCGAAGGCGACGAACGCCATGGCCCGCGCATAGTCGAGCTGGGTCAGCCGGGCGATGAACTCGTGCGAGAAGTGTTTCATCGGCGCGAGGAAGCGCAGCCGAAGGTCTTCCATGGTGACGTGCCTCAGGAATTGATGGATCAGCGGCTCGTCTTCGGGCCGCAGCGGCCGCACCAGGATGCGCCAGTCGTCCTTCAGCGTGAGTTGCCGCACCCATTCGGCCGGATAGGGCCGCACCGCGAACCGCGCATTGCCGGGCCCGGCGAATTTGCGCGCGGGCGCTGCGACGGCAACGCGGGCATCGACCGTCAGCACGCCGGTGCTGTCGGCCAGCAGCGGGTTGATGTCGAGCCCGATCACTTCGGGCAGGTCGGCGGCAAGCTGCGCCAGCTTCACCAGGGTCAATGCGACGGCGTCTTCCTTCACGGCAGGTACGTCTCGATAGGCGGCAAGCAGGCGCGACACCCGCGTCCGCGCGACCAGCGCGCGCGCCAGCGCGAGATCGAGCGGCGGCAGCGCCAGCGCCTTGTCGTTGATGATCTCGACCGCCGTGCCGCCGCGCCCGAACACCACGACCGGCCCGAACACCGGATCATCGGCAATGCCGAGGATCAGTTCGCGCGCCTTTGTCCGCAGCACCATCGGCTGCACCAGCACGCCGGCGAGCCTGGCGTCGGGCCGCTGCGATTTCGCGCGGGCCAGGATTTCGCCGGCGGCCGTGCGCACCTCTGCGGCCGACGCGAGGTTGAGCACGACGCCGCCGACATCGGACTTGTGCGTGATATCGCGCGACAGCACCTTCAGGACAACCTTGTGGCCCTGCGCGAACAGCGCTTCGGCTTGCGCCACCGCCTGCTCCGCATCGGCGGCCGCCAGTGTCGGCACCATCTCGATCTGATAGGCATCGAGCAGCCGCTTTACTTCCGGCGGATCGAGCCAGCGCCGTCCCTCGGCGACCGCGCCCTGCACGATGGCCCGCGCCGCGCTGGTGTCGGGCGCGAAGTCGGCCGGCAGGCTCGGCGGCACCGCAGAGAGGGTCTCGACCACCTCGCGATGCTTCACCAAATGCATGAAACCGCGCACCGCATCGTCCTCGGTGGCAAAATTGGGAATGCCGGCGGCGTCGAAGATCCTGGCGATCTCCGGTCCCGCCCCCACCCAGACCGCCAGCACCGGCCTTGCCGGCTGGCGCCTTTCGCGCGACGCGGCGACCACCCGCGTCACGGTGTCGGCGATGTCGCTGGCCGGAGCGACGGCGGTCTGCACGTTCATGACCAGCACCGCGTCATTGTCGGGGTCGGCGAGCAGGATTTCCAGCGCCGCTGCGTAGCGGGCCGCATCGGCATCGCCGATGATGTCGACGGGATTGCCGCCCGACCAGGTCGGCGGCAGCACATCGTCGAGTTGTTCCTTCGCGGCCGGGGACAGCGTCGCGGTGACACCGCCGAGTTCGGCCAGGCGATCCACGGCCAGCACGCCGAGGCCGCCGCCATTGGTCAGGATGGCCAGCCGTTTGCCCTGAGATGATTTGAGCCGGCCAAGCGTCTCGGCGCAGTCGAATAGTTCGCGCAAGTCGAACACGCGCAGCATGCCGGCGCGGCGGAACGCGGCATCGTAGACATCGTCGGCGCCCGCGAGCGCACCTGTGTGCGTCGCCGCCGCCCGTGCACCCTGCGCCATCCGGCCGGACTTCACCACCACGATCGGCTTGATGCGGGCGGCGGCACGCGCCGCCGACATGAATTTGCGCGCGTCGCGCACCGCCTCGATGTAGAGCAGGATCGCGCCGGTATCGCGGTCGAGCGCGAAATGATCGAGCAGATCGGCGATGTCGACGTCGAGCTGGTCGCCGATCGAGATGATGCCGGAGAAGCCGACGGACTTTTGCGCGGCCCAGTCCACCATGCCGGCGGCGATCGCGCCGGACTGCGAGATCAGCGCCAAATTGCCGCGGCGCGGCATGTGTGCGGCAAAGCTCGCATTGAGCTTGGCGGCCGGCATCATGATGCCGAGGCAATTGGGGCCGATCAGACGCATGCGATGCGCGCGCGCCGCGCGATCGGTGGCTTCCGAAATCGAGCCCGGGCCATGGCCAAGGCCGGCGCTGATGATGACCGCGCCCGCGGCGCCGCGCTTGCCGGCGGCCGCGATGATCTCGGGAATTTCCCGCGCCGGCGCGGTGACGACGACGAGTTCCGGGGCGAACGGCAGGCGGTCGATGCTGCTCACGACCTTCATGCCGGCAATTTCGCCGTAGCGCGGGTTGACGATGCCGATCTCGCCGGCAAATCCACCCTCGCGGATGTTTTGCAGGACCGCCGCGCCAAGCGAGCCCTGCCGTGGGCTCGCCCCGACCAGCGCCACCGAGCGCGGCGCCAGCACATTGCTCAATCGATAGGTCGACATGACAGGATGACCCCGGATCAAATGGAAGATGCAAATTTGGGATGGTACCGGCGCGGAAGCATAGCCCGGCAATGTGGCTCATCGATAACGAGGCCGACGGCCCTTGACGGGAGGGGCTATTTTCCCTCTGCCTCGCATTGCGCACAATGTTCCAGCGCGCGGATGACGTCCTCGCGCGCGATGATTCCCAGCAGGCGCGAATCGCCGTCGAGAATCGGCAGGCTCCTCAGGCGGTGCTCGATCATGAGCTGCAGCACGCGGGTCAGCTTGGTTTCGCCGCCGGCATAGATGAACTCGCGCGTCATGATCGTGGCGACTGTCCGCCCCATCAGATCGTCGTAGCGCGGCATCATCCGCGCCGGGGTGAATTCGAAGCAGGCGAGATAATCGAACTTGCTGACGACGCCGACCAGCTGGCCGCCATCCACCACCGGAAAGCTGTTGAAGTCGGTCTGCTTGAAGCGCTGGCCGAGTTCGCGGACCGACAGCGTCGGCGGCACGCACGCAACATTGCGCGTCATGTAGTCGGAGGCGGTTTGTTCGAGGAATTTGTACAAGCTGGCCGCCGTTGCCCTGATTGCGGATGCGGCGGACAAATCCGCGCGCTCCATATTAAAGCGCCATAGTGGGCGCGGATTTTGATCGAGATCAACAATGCGCCGGCCTCCGTAATCAACCCTAGGGTCGCGTCCCAAATGTCACGGCACCGGCCGCTCGCGTAAGTTTAGCGTGCACGAACCAGGGAGCAACGGCCCATGCTGCAGCGGCTCGTCTATCTCATCGCGGGGAGCGCTGCCATAGTGGCCGTCATCTCCTTCGTTCTGCGTTATTTTTCCGACATTGGACCGGTGGCGAACCCCGAACCGCAATCGGTCTGGCGCTTCGAAACCGCCTTCCTGCTCACGGCGACGCAATGGATCGCGCTTGCCGTGGTGGCGCTCGCCGCGGTTTCCATCATCGTGCTGCTATTCAGGTCGGCCCGCACGCGGGCGCCGTAGCGCGGCCCCGCGCAAGGCGGCCTACTGCTTTCGCGCGTTGGCGAACAGCTGCGTGGTCGCCTCGACCAACCGCTGGTTGCGCCGCAGGAAGTTCTGGCCCTCGCGACTGAACACGTCCATCTGGTGCTGGCCGCACTCCTTCAGCACCGTCCTGATGTTTTCCACCGAATGGGCCTCGTTGATCCTGCCGGCAAACTCCGCCGCCAGAGTCATCTCGGCGCGCACGTCTTCGAGGAACTCGTCGCCCGCAGTGACCATTTCGCCCAGAATGACCTTTTGGGCGTCGAACATAAAATGCAGGGCGCGCTTGTTGAGTTCGACAAAGGCGCCCGGCGCGTCGTTGGGCAGTCGCACAGTTCCAGTCAGTGTTTCCGACATGACAAACCTCCTGCTCTCGCTATGAAAGACTAATACCGCAGCGCTGGAACAGGTTGAGCCACATCAACGAAAGCTCAGCGTGACAGCAGCACGCAGCGCGCGGTCTGGTTGATCAGGTGCTGGGTGACACCGCCAAGCACCCATTCGCGCAGCCGCGAGCGGCCGTAGGCACCGGCGACCACGACGCCGGCACCGGTGTCGGCAGCAATCCGATCGAGTTGCACCACCGCGTTGCCGCAGCGCTCGGGCACCTGGGCCCGTGCCTCAACGCCATGGCGCGACAGCCAGCCGACGACATCCTCGGTCTGACGGCGCAGTTCGGCCTGGCCTCCTTCCTCCTCGGCGATGCCTGCGACGGTCACCTCCTTGACCCTGGCAAGCAGCGGCAGCGCGTCGGCAACCGCGCGCCGCGCCTCCGGACAATCCTTCCAGGCCACCACCGCGCTGCGCAAATCCAGCCATTTCACGTCTGCCGGCACCACCAGCAGGGGCCGCCCCGCCTGCAGCACGAGATCGCCGGGGCCGGCGATCGCAAACGTATCCGACAGCGCACCGCGCTCCCCGCCGACGATCACGAGATCGGCCGCGCGGGCCTCGCGCGCAACAAAACGCGCCGGCACTTCCATCGCCTGCCGCCATTCGACGTCCTTTGCGCAGCCCTGCATCGCCGCGCGGAACTGGCTTTCCAGCTCCACCAAGCGCTGGCGGATGATGGCCTCGCCCTCGTCGATCATTTGCTGGCCCAATGCGCCTTCGAGGAAATACATAGGCGGGCTGAACATGGCGGCGGCGGCGCCAATCGCCTTGGCTGAGAACTGCGCCGCAAGCTGGCCGGTCACTTCCAGCAGGGCGTCGTTCGGCTGCTTCACCGCCAGACTCACCATCATCGTCGCATACGTCATCGGGTTCTCCGCATCGTGCCGCCTCCGTGCTTAGACGACGGGCCGGCGCCGCGCGATGAGATAGATCAAGGCACGACGTGCGCCATCCTTGACCTGCGTCAACGAGCGTGGCGATCGCCGGAGTAGCGTTGCGGCAAACGAAATCAGGAGTCCAGCCCATGCGCGCGCATCAGATCATGACACGCCAGGTCATCACCGCCACCGTCGATACCCCGATCGCGCAGGCCGCACGCACAATGCTGTCGCAGCACATCAGCGGCATGCCGGTGCTCGACGACACCGGAAAGCTGGTCGGCGTGGTCTCGCAAGGTGACTTCATGCGCCGCGCCGAAATCGGAACGCAGCGCCGCCGGCCGCACTGGCTGAAATTGCTTGTGGGCCCCGGGCGCGCAGCGGTCGATTTCGTGCGCGAGCGCGGCCGCAAGGTCGGCGAAGTCATGAACGACCAGCCGGTCACCGTCAGCGAGGATGCAACGCTCGAGGAAGTCACCGACACGATGGAACGGCACGACATCAAGCGCGTGCCCGTGATGCGGGGCGACAAGCTGGTCGGCATCATCACCCGCACGAACCTCGTTCAGGCCGTGCTTGATCTCGCCCGCGACGTTCCCGACCCGACCGCCGACGACGACCACATCCGGAACCGGATTTTCGCGTCGATCGAAAAGAACGACTGGCAGCCGTTCGGACTCGCCATCACGGTGCGCGACGGCATCGTTCACCTCAGCGGCGTCATTACCGACGAGCGGTCGCGAAAGGCCGTGATCGTCGCGGCCGAGAACGTCGCAGGCGTTCGCAAGGTGCACGACCACCTGGTGTGGCTGGAGCCGATGTCGGGCGTCTACATCAATTCCGCGGAGGACGAGCAGCAGGCCAAGGCGATCTAAGTTCCTTCGGTTGGAGGCTTGAGCTTTGCCCGGCCTTGGGACAAATAGGCTGGTTCCAGGGCCGCCCGGGGCGCTGTAGCCCGCGGGCGGCCAATTGCGAAGGCCAGGCGTGACCGATACCGTCCAACGACAATCCGACGATCCCGCGCGGGATCTGCGTTTTCGCCTCGGCATCGAGCGGTGCGGGGTCGGGATATGGGAACTTGACCTGCTCAGCCAGCAGGTAAGCTGGTCGGAAGATGCGGGAGAGCTGTTCGGCGTCCCCGGCAAGCGCAGTGTTGCCTATGACGACTTCCTGGCCTTGCTCGATCCGCTCGACCGCGAGCGGGTGAAGCGTGCCGTCGCGCAGGCGGCAGAAGATGGCGGCAGGCTCGACACCACATTCTCGATCGCCGTCCGTCCCGCCGCGCGGCACTGGGTCCGCCTGCGCGCGGGCCTGGTCCGCACCGGGGATGGCCGGCCG
Organism: Bradyrhizobium sp.; assembly: GCA_035575905.1. Lineage (GTDB taxonomy): Bacteria > Pseudomonadota > Alphaproteobacteria > Rhizobiales > Xanthobacteraceae > Bradyrhizobium. The sequence goes on from DATLXL010000048.1 coordinate 58,458, forward strand.
CATCACCTCAGCGGCATCGCGCTCGACATCGACGAGGAAAAGCAGCTCGAGGAGGCGCTGCGCACCCGTGAGACCCATCTGCGCTCGATCCTGGAGACGATCCCCGACGCGATGATCGTCACCGACAGCCGCGGCATCATGCGGTTCTTCAGCAATGCCGCGGAAAGGCAGTTCGGCTACTCCGGCGGGGAGGCGATCGGGCAGAACGTCGCCATCCTGATGCCGGAGCCGGACCGCACCCATCACGACTCCTACCTCGAGCGCTACCGTGTCACCGGCGACCGCCGCATCATCGGTATCGGCCGCATCGTCACCGGCAGGCGCAAGGACGGCAGCACCTTCCCGATGCATCTGTCGGTCGGCGAAATGCGCTCGGGTGGCGAGACCTACTTTACCGGCTTCGTGCGCGATCTCACCGAACAGCAGCAGACCCAGCACCGCCTGCAGGAGCTGCAGTCCGAGCTCGTCCACATCTCGCGCCTGTCGGCGATGGGCGAGATGGCCTCCGCGTTGGCGCACGAATTGAACCAGCCACTGGCGGCGATCAGCAACTACATGAGGGGATCACGCCGCCTGCTCTCGGCCAGCGCCGACCCGAACCGCGAAAAGATCGAGAGCGCGATGGACCGCGCCGCCGAGCAGGCGATGCGCGCCGGCCAGATCATCCGCCGCCTGCGTGATTTCGTCGTGCGCGGCGAATCGGAAAAGCGCATCGAAAGTATTGCAAAGTTGATCGAGGAATCCGGCGCGCTCGGCCTCACCGGCGCGCGCGAACAGGGCGTCAATTTGCTGTTCGATCTCGATCACAGGCATGATCTCGTCCTTGTCGACCGCGTCCAGATCCAGCAGGTGCTGGTCAACCTGTTCCGCAACGCGCTGGAGGCGATGGCCGCGACGAAGCAGCGCCGGCTGGTGGCTTCGACGAAGCCGGCCGGCGACGATATGATCGAGGTTTCGGTGTCCGACACCGGTCATGGCTTCGCCGACGGCGTCGAGCCGAACCTGTTTCAGACCTTCTTCACGACCAAGGAAACCGGCATGGGGGTCGGGCTTTCGATCAGCCGCTCCATCGTCGAGGCGCATGGCGGCAAGTTGTGGGCGGAACAAAATGCGTCCGGCGGCGTGACATTTCGCTTTACCTTGCCCGCCGCGCCGAGCGAGAGTCTGACCGATGCCTAGGGGAAAAATCTACGTCGTCGACGATGACGAGGCGATGCGGGACTCCCTGCAATTCCTGCTCGAATCCGCCGATTTCGACGTCACGCTGTTCGAATCCGCGCAAGGCTTCCTCGACAGGATCGGCAGCCTCGATTTCGGCTGCGTCGTCTCCGACGTGCGCATGCCCGGCATCGACGGCATCGAAATGTTGCGCCGCATCAAGGGTCACAACTGTCGCTTTCCGGTGCTCATCATGACCGGGCATGGCGACGTGCCGCTGGCGGTCGAGGCCATGAAGCTCGGTGCCGTCGACTTCCTGGAAAAGCCGTTCGACGACGATCGCCTGATCGCAATGATCGATGCCGCCCTGAAGCGCGCGGAGCCGGAGGTACGCAACGATGCGGCCACCCGCGAGATCGCTGAGCGCGTCGCGAGCCTGAGTCCTCGCGAACGCCAGGTGATGGACGGCCTGGTGGCCGGCCTCTCCAACAAGACAATCGCGCGCGAATACGATATCAGTCCGCGGACCATCGAGGTCTACCGGGCCAATGTCATGACCAAGATGCAGGCCGGCAGCCTGTCGGAGCTGGTGCGGCTGGCGATGCGGGCCGGCGTGCTGAAGGATTGAGGCAGATCAAATCGCCGCTCGGCGTATCTGCCATAAAATGCGGATGCTTCGTGCCCACGAACCCGGAATTTGCGGAAGCCGGTGATGCAGCCCTCACCGGCCAGAGCCATGATTTATGTTGTCGACGACGATTACGACGTGCTTGGCTCGCTGCAATTCCTGCTCGAGACCGACGGTTTTGCCGTGCGGACGTTCAAGAGCGGCGCGGCGCTGCTCGGGGATGAGACTTCGGACGGCGCCGATTGCTTTGTGATCGACTACAAGATGCCCCACATGAACGGGCTCGACCTGGTCAGGAGCCTGCGCAGCCGGGAAATTTCGGCGCCCGTCATCCTGATCACCGGCTATCTCGACGAGCGTATTTCGGAGCGGGCCGCGGTCGTCGGCGTCCGCCATGTCGTGCGCAAGCCGCTGCTCGACGACAGCCTGATCATCTATATCCGGGACGCGATCGAAGACCGCCGGACCCGGCACTAACGCGCGGTGCTATCCGGGCGAATCATCATCGCGGCACCGCGCCAGCGCAAGGTGGGAACCGGTATTCGGGGAAGGCCAGGCTCACCGGGGATCCCCGCCTCCGCTAAACTACGTAGGGGCTTGCCCTTAAGGCATCGGACCCAATTTCCCGCTTCCTGCCCTACGGTTAACGTTTGGACATCCTGGAACGAGGAGATGCCCAAATGTACACCCAATCGATCAGCACTTCTGCCCCCAAGGTCGCCACCCTCCCCCACGCGACGACCGACCGGTTCGGCATGCTGACGGGGCATGCCGGCCTCGTTTCCACCGAATTCACCTACCGCAAGGACGAGGAGATCTACGGCGAGGACGAGACGGCGGAATATGTCTACCAGGTGATCCGAGGCGCGGTGCGCAGCTACAAGCTGCTTTCCGACGGGCGGCGCCAGATCGGCGCCTTCCATCTGCCCGGCGACGTGTTCGGTCTCCAATCCGGTTCGATCCACCGTCTCGCCGCCGAAGCCATCATCGACACCACGCTGCGCCTGGTGAAGCGCAAGAGCCTCGAACAGGCGGCGCAAAGCGACGTCCGTGTCGCCCGCGATCTCTGGTCGATTACCTCAGGCGAACTGCTGCACGCCGAGAACCACATGCTGCTGCTCGGCCGCAAGACCGCAACGGAGCGCGTCGCCAGCTTCCTGCTCGAAATGGACCGGCGCCTGGCCAAGTCGGGCATGATCGCGCTGCCGATGTGCCGGCGCGACGTCGGCGATTATCTCGGACTGACGCTGGAGACGGTATCGCGCGTGCTTTCCGACCTCCAGCAGCAGCGCGTGCTCGGCCTGTCGGGCGCCCGCCAGATCGTACTGCGCGACCGCCAGCGCCTCGCCGAACTCGAAGCGTGAGCGATGCGTTCGCGGCCCGTCATCGCGGGCCGCGCCGGGGGTGGCCCTTCCCCGGCTCCGGGATGCCCGCGAAATACGGATTGACGATGCACTGCGCCGCGCGTCCCCAGGCCGTCAGGCGGCACTGGTCCATTGTGGTGTAGCCGCACGAGATGGCGTTGCCCCCAATGCCGAAGGTCTGCAGACAGATCGGAAAGGCCGGATCGTAGGTCTGCGCGCGCGCCGGCGAGGCCGCCGCCGCAGCGGTGATCGCCGCAATCAGGATTATCGATTTCCGCACCGCATATCCCCGGATTGCCGGAAGCAGTTAAGCCCGGCTTAACATACATTTCAACGTTCATGCCGCCCGGCGCGCGGCCCGCATTTCACGAGCGGATGCGCAGGCGTATACTGCCGCCATGGCCAATAGCATCTGGACACTCGAGCAATTCTCCTGCCGAAGCTGCGGGATGAATTACACCGCCACCCGCGAGGAACTGGAAGACAAAAGGACCGGCAGTTTCGCCTGCATCGTTTGCGACGCCGAAGTGCATCGCTGGTCCGGCCGTCATGATTTCTTCGACTGGACCGCGCAACGGATGTCCTCGCCGGTCTTCGGCAGGAAGCGCTGACAGCGCGAGGTCCTTCTCGCCTACGGCTCGACAAATTGCTTCCACCGGCCGAGCTGCGACTGCTTGAGGCCTGCCCTCGCCCCTTCCAGATCGGCCGTGCGTTTCGCCGCCGCAGCCATCGCCATCGATGCGGCGTTGTAGCTGTCGGCCGTCGGCTGCACGCGAAAGATGAACTGGCCGCCCGTCACCTTGTAGGAGCCGAATTCCCGCACCAGCAGCGCGACGCACTTGTCGTAGGCGCCAAAATACTCGGCACGCGCGGCCAGCGCCTCGGTGGCCAGCGCCTTTAGCTCGGCGTGCTGCTCGTCCACCGCGGCCATGAACCTGGCGACGACAGCAGTCTCCAGGCCCAGCGCGCGCGCACTGTCCTGCAACTCGTCGCGTTTCGCCTTGATCATCGCCTCGATGCGGGATTTGACATCTGCAAGGCCGCTTTCGGCGGCCTTCAGGTCGCGGCGAAGCGCATCGAGATCGCCCCGGTTCGCCGCCGTCAGGTTGACCGGCTTTACCGTCGCCTCAACCTCGTTGAGCATCTTCGCCACGGCGGCATCGATTTCGGCCGACTTCGCGTTTGCCAGCGCGAGCAGCTTCAGTATCCGGTTGGCCGGGTATTGCTTGAACGCCTGCTCGAATTGCTCGGGATCGCCGGCATTGCGGAGCGCGGTGCGGCTTTCCTCGACCATTCCCGCGTCCTGATACCGCGCCAGGTCGCCGACGAAGATGAGGGCGGCGAGGCAGGCGATCGCGAAGACACCCGCCAGGATCAGCGGCAATCGCCCGGACGTCGTCTTTGGCTTTCCCTTCCGATCCACGAATGTCGCCACGCCGCCGGCTCCCCATCGCCCAAGCAACCTTCTACATCGCTTTGCACGGCGTGGCGATTTTCTGCAAGCGCGCGGCATTGCCGAAGCGGCAGCGCCGGAACCGCCGGAAGGTGGACGTCGCGGCTGCGCTGACGCGAGTTGTTTCGTTGGGCGATGGGCGCGACGGCGCAGGTTCCTAAAGCGCCCAGCGATCCTCTTCCTTGCGCGCCTCGTCTTCGTTGAGGCGCTCGGCGATCTCGTGCGCCAGCGATTCCGAGTCTGCGTCCGCGATCGGCTTGCCCTCGTCGGTAACAATCTTCCTGTCTTCCGCGGAGACAGGGAAATCGTCGGGATTGAGCGGCTTCTTTGCCATCTTCCGTTCCTCCTGTGGCAGTGCGGGCAGAACGCATGAAACTTGGAAAAGATAGCGCGCATCGGCACGATCTTTTTTTGCGATGGCCGCATGAACGCAGGGAACGATCCCGCGACTAGAACATGATCCGGAAAAGTACGTGGCCGCATTCCAGCGGCTTCGAGCGAGCAACGCCGCCGGCCCGGTCGCCCAGTTCTAGTTCAACCGCAGTTCGGTGATGTGCCCGGGGTCCGCCTTCAACTCGCCCCGCTCCACCTTCCTGACGAGCTCGGTCAGCACCGCGTTGGCCCGGCAGGCGATGCCGACCTTCTCGCCCTCGCGCACCACGAGGCCGTTGAGGAAATCGATCTCGGTCCGCCTTCCCTTCTGCATGTCCTGGCCCATCGAGGGGCGCTGCTCGGACGAGGTCTTCTTGCCGTCCTTGAAGCGCTGCTCGTCGCACGTCTTGATCGCGATCGCATCGCCTTCGCCGGCGCGCGCGATCGTCTCCGGAGGCAGGTGCAAAATCTCCTCAAGCTGATAGCCCTGCGCCTGGCCGACGCGGATCGCCTCGCTGCCGAGTCGTGTCGAGAAGCGCCGGATCGGCTCGCTCTCCAGCATCTCGCCGCCGGTAAGACCGGTGCAGGCCGACAGGCCGTTACCCATGACGTTCGCCACCAGCTTGGACCAGCGCTCGCCCCACAGGTTGTTCGTCACCTTGGCGCTGTCGGCATGGCCGACCAGCCGGCCGACTTCCTGCGCGCGCTCGGTGATGCGGCCGTGCACTTCGCCGGTGCGAAACACCGTGTGCGCCGCGCCACCCTTGCCGGCGCCGCGATGGATATGCCCCGGCGCCGGCAGGTTCACCGTGATGCTGCTGGCGATGCAGCCAAGCGTCTTGCCCCAGCCGACGATGCCGGCAATGGTTTCCTCGTTCATGCAGTTCTGCAGCGACACCGCAAAGCCGTCGGCGGCGAGATATTGGCTGATCATCATCGTCGCCCATGCCGTGTCGTAGGACTTCATGCAGATGAAGGCGATGTCGACCGGCTTCTCCCGGGAAAGCTGCTGCACGTCGGTGAGGTGCAGCGCGCGCACGCGAACCGAGAACTCCGCAACATCGCGCGCATGGGTGACGCGCAGGCCATGCTTTCGCATGTGCTCGACATGCTCCGGCCAGGGATCGATGAAGGTGACGTCTTCGCCCGCCTGCACCATATGCGCGCCGGCATAACCGCCGACGGCGCCCGCTCCCACGATCGCGATTTTCCGGCCCATGGTCTCCCCCGATGTTCTTCGTTGGGTCGACTCTAGCAGGGCCGCTGGCCGAACCACAAACGCGGGAGCGAAACGCAGGGTGCCACATGTTGGCGGAACTGCTGCCGCGCCAAAAGGCCGCCCGGAGACAGCGCTTCTCAGTTCCAGTTGCCGTCCGGCAGGCGGCCGTGGAATGCAGCGGCTGCGATTGTCGCCGGCCTGCGCGTCAAGCCCGCTCGTTGCCCGCGCTGGCTTGCTCCAGCTTCTTGTAGATCCAGCTGCGGCCGTCGTGGCGACGCAAGACCTCGCCGCTGAGCAGCCGGCCCGTAATCGACCGTCGCGGGACGACGACCCGCCACACGTGCCAGTCACGCGTCCATCCCGGCATTGTCTTGAGCGGCATGTAGCCGGGATCGAGCGTCTCGGTCTTCATCATTTCGAGATGCATGAGAAAGAGCTCGCATGCCTGCTCGGCTTCAGCGAAGGTCGTAAAGGGCGAGCCTCCGACAGCGGCGGTAGGCTTGTTGTCATGCAGCGACCTCCACGAGGCGACATATTCCGGACTGCCATGCCGGTCCGGCTCGCCGACGCGGCTTATCGCGAAGGCGTATTCGCTGTTGTTGGCGTGCCAGATTTCCAGATTGCGCAGCGGGGTAGCAACGGGACTGAAATGCAGGGTCATGATCAACAATACGGAAAACACGAAGAGCGGAGGTTTGGGGTGGGGTCGCCCCGAGGGGACGAAGCGACCCCTTCGCCGCACCGGGGGGCTCAGGCACTAACAGCGCGACTTCGGCTCACCGTAGAACAGCGCAACTTCGCTGCAACGAAACTCGCCGGTTAAGCTTGATACCCGCGTTTCAGGTTAATGCTCCGGGAGACAGGCTTGGAAGACCCTGGCCTGCCGAATCCGCCGCCGTGGGGCAAGGACGGGCCGATTACCCGGTGCCGGCGGCCCGCCCGCGGGCGGCTCCAGGAGCGTCAGTCCAATTTCCGGCGTGCCGCGGCGCGCGCACGGCCGCTGGTCGTGACCGGCATGGCAGCCCCTCGCCATTTCATTGCGAGACCGCGATGACCGATATACTAAGTGGCTGAAATAATGGTCGGAGTGGCAGGATTCGAACCTGCGACCCCTGCTTCCCGAAAGCAGTGCTCTACCGGGCTGAGCCACACTCCGACTAGGAACGCGGCTTATAGCCTTGCGCTTTCGCCACCGCAAGAAGCGGAATTGAGGAATCTTATCCCAGTGAATCCGAGGCTTGAAACCCCTGTTCTGGCCGCCGGCGAGGCCGCCGTGGCAGCGGCGGCGCGCACGCTGGCGGCCGGCGGACTTGTCGCCTTCCCGACCGAGACCGTCTACGGCCTCGGGGCCGATGCTGCCAGCCCTGCGGCGATCGCCCGCCTCTACCAGGCCAAGGGCCGGCCCGCCTTCAACCCGCTGATCGCGCATGTCGGCGATATCGCCGCGGCCCGGAAGATCGCGCGGTTCGACGCGGCCGCGGAAAAGCTCGCCGCGGCGTTCTGGCCGGGCCCGCTGACGCTGGTGCTGCCGAAGGCGCGCGACTGCACGGTCGCCGATCTCGCCACCGCCGGCCTCGACACGGTCGCGGTGCGCGTGCCCGCCCACGCGGTTGCCCGCGAGATCCTGCGCGCGTTCGGCGGTCCCGTGGTGGCGCCATCTGCCAATCTGTCGGGCCATGTCTCGCCGACCACGGCCGCGCATGTCGAAAGCGATCTTGCCGGCCTGATCGACCTGATCGTGGACGGCGGCGCCGTCGATGTCGGCGTCGAGTCCACCATCGTCGGCTGCTTCGAATCTCCGATGCTGCTGCGCCCCGGCGGCGTGCCGCGGGAGGCGATCGAGCGCGTGCTCGGCGGCAAGCTGGCGGAGCCTCTGCCGGAGATGGAGAGCGAGAGCGCGCAGCCGCTCGCCCCCGGCATGCTGGCCTCGCACTACGCGCCGCGCACGCGCGTCCGGCTCGATGCGACCACCGTCGCGCCCGGCGAGGCGCTGCTCGCCTTCGGATTGCACCGATTGCACGGAGCCGATGACGCGGTTGCGAACGTGAACCTCTCGGCAAAGAGCGATCTCGCTGAAGCCGCCGCCAATCTTTTCGGCTATCTTCGCCTTCTCGATACCAAGGGAGCCAACACCATCGCCGTGATGCCGATCCCCAACGAAGGACTGGGCGAAGCCATCAACGACCGGCTGCGCCGCGCCGCGGTGGGACGACAATAACGAGGAAGCAAGAAGAATGAACATCGTCCAGCAAACGATGCCGCCGCTGTCGAACGAGCTCATCGAAAAATTCCGCGCCATCGTCGGCGAAAAATATGCGGTGACCGACCAGGCCGACATCGCGCCCTACACCACCGAGGAGCGCGACCTGTTTCGCGGCCGCTCGCCGCTGGTGCTGCGCCCCGGTTCGACCGCGGAAGTCGCCGCCATCTGCAAGCTCGCCGGCGAGCATCGCATCGCGCTGGTGCCGCAGGGCGGCAACACCGGCCTTGTCGGCGGACAGACGCCGCACAACGGCGAGGTCGTGGTCTCGCTGCGCCGCATGGACAAGATCCGCGAGCTCGACACCGCCTCCAACACCATGACCTGCGAGGCCGGCGTGATCCTGCAGGTGGCGCAGCAGCGCGCCGCCGAGGCTGGCCGGCTGTTTCCGCTGTCGCTCGGCGCCGAAGGAAGCTGCACCATCGGCGGCAATCTCTCCACCAATGCCGGCGGCACCGCCGCGCTCGCCTATGGCGTGGCGCGCGAGATGGCGCTCGGGCTCGAGGTCGTGCTCGCCGACGGCCGCGTGCTCAATGCGCTGTCGAAACTGAAGAAGGACAACACCGGCTACGATTTGCGCAATCTCTTCATCGGGGCGGAAGGCACGCTCGGCATCATCACCGCAGCGACGCTGAAACTGTTTCCGAAGCCGCAGGCGATCGAGACCGCCTATGTCGGGCTGAAGTCGCCGGCGCAGGCCCTCAAGCTGCTGGAGATAGCGCAGAACGAAGCCGGCTCCAGCCTCACCAGTTTTGAATTGCTCGCCGACATCGCGGTCGACTTCTCGATCCGCCACGGCATCAATGTCCGCGATCCGCTGGCGACCAAGCATCCGTGGTACGTGCTGATGGAATTGTCCTCGCCGCGCGACGATGCCCGCAACGCGCTGGAATCGATCCTCGCCAGGGGCCTGGAGGACGGCATCGTCGACGACGCCGTCATCGCCAGCAATTTGAGCCAGCGCCAGGCGTTCTGGAAACTGCGCGACGAGATGTCGGCGGCGCAGAAGCCGGAGGGCGGCTCGATCAAGCACGACATTTCGGTGCCCGTCGCCGCCGTCCCCGCCTTCATCGAGCAGGCCAATGCCGCCGTGGTGAAGCTGCTGCCGGGCTCGCGGCCGGTGCCGTTCGGCCATCTCGGCGACGGCAACATCCACTATAATGTCAGCCAGCCGGTCGGCGGCAACACCGCCGACTTCATGAGCCGCTGGCACGACGTCAACAAGGTCGTGTTCGACATCGTGCTGGGCATGGGCGGCTCGATCTCCGCCGAGCACGGCATCGGCGTGCTCAAGCGCGACGAACTGCCCGACGTCAAGGACAGGACCGCGATCGAGCTGATGCGCAGCTTCAAGGCGCTGCTCGATCCCAAGGGCATCATGAACCCGGGCAAGGTGCTGTGAACGCGCCCGCGCCGGTCGCTGCCCTTGCCATCACCGATATCGCCGACGGCGACATCGCCGGTGTCGTCGCGCTGTGGCAACGCTGCGGCCTGACCCGGCCGTGGAACGATCCGGCCAGCGACATCGCGCTGGCACGGCGCGGTCCAAACTCGGCTGTGCTGGTCGGCCGCGAAGGCAGCGCGATCGTGGCGACCGTCATGGTCGGCCATGACGGCCACCGCGGCTGGGTCTATTACGTCGCCGTCGATGCCGACCGCCGCAACGGGGGATTTGGCCGCGCCATGATGGATGCGGCGGAAGCCTGGCTGCGCGCGGCCGGCGTGCCGAAGCTGCAGCTGCTGGTCCGCCGCGAGAATCTGAAGGCCGGCGCATTCTACCAGTCGGTCGGCTACAAACAGGCCGACACCATCGTCTTCGCCAAATGGATCGATGGCCGGGCAAAGACTTGACGAAAGGTCCGCATGACCGTTTCCGATCGCATCCGCATCAAGAGCATCCGACCGCTTTCGAACGGCCATTTCAAGCTCAACGCCGTCACCTTCGACTGGCGCCGCGACAATGGAGAGTGGCAGTCGCAGACCCGCGAGGTGCTCGACCGCGGCGATGCCGCCGCGCTGTTGCCGTATAACCTCGCCGGCCGCAGCGTCGTGCTGGTGAAGCAGTTCCGCTACCCCGCCTATGCCAATGGCCATGATGGCCTTTTGATCGAGGCCGCAGCGGGGCTGCTCGATGACGCATCGCCCGAGGATCGCATCCGCCTCGAGGCGGAAGAAGAGACCGGCTACCGGCTGCACGACGTGCAAAAGATCTTCGAAGCCTTCATGAGTCCCGGCGCGCTCGCCGAAAAAATCCATTTCTTCGTCGCCGCATACGAGCCGGCGATGCGCGTCGGGGCCGGCGGCGGCCTCGCCGACGAGGGCGAGGAGATCGAGGTGCTGGAGCTTTCCATCGACGAGGCGCTCGCCATGATCGAAAGCGGCGGCATCATCGATGCCAAGACCATCATGCTGCTGCAATATGCGGCGCTGAAGATTTTTCGGTAAGCCTCCTAGAACAAGCTGCCCTGCCCGTCATCGCCGCCGCCCGCGGCCGCCTTGCGCGCGGCGCGCTTCGGCTTCGGCGCCTCGGCCTCACGCTGCTCGTCCGTGATCGGCAGCACGAGCTGCGCATCGTCGTTGTCGGCGGAATTGACCCGCGTCGAAACCTCGTGCCAGCCGAACTCGCCCTCTTCCGGCCCGGTCAGAAGATCCATCACGCCTTCGGCGGAATCGGAGGAGCAATCGAGCCAGCGGTCGAAGGCATCCTCCGCGATCGTCACCGGCACGCGGTGATGCAGCACGGCGAGGTCAGGGCTTGCCGCCGCGGTGACGATCGCCACGGTGTCGACCTCCTCGCCGTTCGGCCCGACCCAGGTCTCCGCGAGCCCGGCAAGCCCGATCGGCCGCCGGTCGGCGCGATATATAAAGTAAGGCCGCTTGCGCCCCTCGCTGACATGCCACTCGTAATAGCCGTCGGCCGGGACCAGGCAACGCCGCCGCCGGATCGCATTCTTGAAGGCCGGCTTTTCCTGTACACCCTCGCTGCGCGCATTGATCAGCAGCGTGAACTTGCGCGGGTCCTTCACCCAGGACGGGATCAGTCCCCAGCGCATCAGCCGGAAATGCCGCGCGCCCTGATCGAGGATCACTACCGGGACGGGCTGGGTCGGGGCGACATTATACCTCGGCGGGAAATTCGGCTGTTCCGCGTATCCGAATACCTGCCGGATCGCCGCCGGCGGGCATGTAATTACGAAGCGTCCGCACATTCTGCATCCCAAAAAGGCACTTGTTCAGGTCCCTTTAACCCCAATTGCCAACACTGTCGCCATGAGTTCAGCGGCCTCCTCAGCAGCGCGAAGCGGAACGACGGGCATCGATGAGGCCCGCGCGGCACAATTGCGCGCGGCCAATATCAACCCGCAAACGGGGCTCGCCACCGACTATCTGAACCATTTCAACGAAGCCATCATGCTTCTGGAAATGATCCCCGACATGCCCGAATGCACCGAGGACTTCCTGCTCTGGTGCCCGCTGTCCTATGCCGAGCATTTCACCGCCTCGAATTTCAAGGCGCGCGATCTTGCCATCGAAGCCTATGAACAGGCCCATCCCGCGATCCGCGGCGAGTTCGACCGCCTGACCTCCACCATGACGTCGATCCTGACCGCGGTTGGGCAGGCCATGCGCGAGGTCAACCAGGACAAGACCCGCGCCACCCTTGCCGAGCAGGCCACCGGCTGGGTCAAGCCGCTGGTGTCGCTGGCCGGCGGCGTCATCAACGGCAGCAACGAGTCCGACGTCGACACCATCATGGCGGGATAGCTGCGCGATCGGGCATTGCGGGCCTGCGTCAACGCGGAATGTGAACCGCTTTCCGAATGGATCGGGCCGCGATAATCCAATAATAAGAACGCCGTGACCGATCATCCTCAGCGGCCGCAGCTCGCCGTCAGCGCTGCCATCTTCCGCGAAGACCGCGTGCTGCTGGTGCGCCGCGCGCGCTCGCCGGGCAAGGGATTTTACTCGCTGCCGGGCGGCCGGGTCGAGTTCGGCGAGTCCCTGCACACCGCCCTGCATCGCGAGGTGGATGAGGAGACCGCGATCAGGATCGATATCGCGGGCCTCGCCGGCTGGCGCGAAGTGCTGCCGTCGGCGGGCGGCGGCGGGCACTATCTGATCATGTCCTTTGCCGCGCGGTGGAAGGCCCTCGAGCCGGTGCTGAACGACGAGCACGACGATTTCAAATGGCTGCGGCCGGAAGAGTTCGGCGAGCTCAGGATGACCGGTGGCCTTGAGCAAGTGGTTCAGGCGGCAAGGCGGATAATTAGCGTGTAAAGGCAGGTCGTTACGCCTTGCTTCGAACCCATTGCAGGGGCATACCGGGCCCGGTTATGCGCAAGAATCTCGCCGCCATTCTGCTGCTGATTTCGGCCCTCATCGCCGTGCCCGCGCGGGCGCAGGATGCGGCTGCCCCGTTCGATGGCGAATTGCAGCGGCTGGCCGAGATCCTCGGCACGCTGCATTATCTCCGGGGCATCTGCGGCAGCAATGAAGGGCTGAAATGGCGCAACGAGATGCAGGCCCTGATCGACGCCGAGACGCCCTCCGGCGACCGCCGTGCCCGCATGATCGCCGCCTTCAACCGCGGCTATAACGGCTTCCAGCAGACCTATCGCAGCTGCACGCCGGCCGCGACCGTCGCGGTCCGCCGCTATATCGACGAAGGCGTGAAGATCTCGCGCGACCTGACGGCGCGGTATGCCAACTGAACTCAACACGATCGTCCTCGATCCCGACGGCACGCCGACCGATCCGAAGCCCACCTGTGCGCTGCCGCGGGGGAATACGCGACCACCGCGCGGTGAACCTGGCCTGAAGCCCCGGCTTTAACTTCAAAAAGAAGAGCGCGTTAACCTTTCCTAAAGAACTGCCCTAGGCCGGTTAAACGCACGTGCTAGAGAACCTGCGCCAGATGCGTTCCGGGGGACGCGTCAGAGATCCCGTTGAGTGTGATGAGCCAGCCTGCGCCGTATTCCATCGTTCGCGAACCCATGCCTGATCACGAGCAGAAGCAGGCGGCGCTGAGCTACCTTAACGAGGCCTGGGCCGAAGCCCGTCACGAAGGCGTCGACGGCGACTGCCTGGCGCAGGCCAGCATGTTCGCGGCCCTCGCCGAGCTGGTGAGCACCTATGGCGAGGATGCGGTGGCAAAATTCGCCGAAGGCCTGCCCGTGCGCGTGCGCAACGGCGAGTTTTCGCTGGCGCTGGCCAGGCAGTAAGCCGCCGCTCTAACTAGCGCGCCACGCAAGTCAGGCGCCTGTGCTGCGCTTTCTCCAGAGCGTAGGCCCGGATCGCGTTGAGCAGCCGGTATCGTGCACCGTGTTCGCCGGCCTCGAACGAGATCAGCGATTTGGTGACCAGATTGTCGATCATCTGCAGATCGTTCGGAGGCTGCTCGTGCAGGCCATGAAGGCAGGCGCGGTAGAATTCCTGACCAAGCCTTATCGCGACCAGGATCTGTTGGAGGCCGTGCTCGCGGCCATCGAGAAGGACCGGCAGCGCCGCGCCGACGAGCGCGGCATTGCCGACACCCAGCGTCGGTTCGAGGCGCTGACGTCCCGCGAACGCCAGGTCATGGCGCTGACGATCTCGGGCCTTCAGACCAAGCAGATCGCGGGCGCTGCCGCCATCAGCGAGGTGACCGTCAGGGTTCACCGCCGCGAAATCATGCGAAAGATGAATGCGCGGTCGCTGGCCGATCTCGTCAAGATGGGCGAGACCCTGCGCGGCCGCGGGGTTGTCCTGAGGTCGCAGCCGTCCCCCGACGAATAGGGGAAGCATCAGGCGTCGCCGGGCCGCCCTCATCCCGAGGAGCGCGCTTGCGCGTCTCGAAGGATGGCCGCTCCCGGTTCCCGGCCTCATGGTTCGAGGCCGCGCTACGTGCCTCCTGACCATGAGGGAGCAACTGTTGCATCCGCGGCACGACGGGCAAATCATCCGCAAAACCTGTCAAGCCCCGCGAACAAAAATATTCTCCTTTACAGAATTTCTGATAATTGGTATTGATCTCGCCGTCCCGGACCCGCCCGAGGGACGTTTCGCGACCGTCACGATGCGTTGGGCCCGGGATGCGATGGACGCTGCGGCGTCAGGTGACTCTCTCACCGGACGAAACGCTCGCAGCGTACGGCGAAGTCGTGTGGTCCTGGCGCCGCGACCGTGGCGTCAAGTCGGCGGGAATTTCTCGCCGGCGACGGTGGCAAGAAACGCCGCTCACCGGGGAGAGCTCGTATAAGCCGTAAAACCATTGCGCAGGGGATGCCGGACTGCCTCCGCTGAACCTGTATGCTCGTGTGCGCCAATTTGCGCATTTTTTGGCACACGAGACCGCGGGTGCAGCGCGCACCCGGCATTCCCTGCGCCCTCGGCAGTTTCGGAGGGACAACGAGATTGCACGACTCGGGCGAAAACCTGCCGCGGGAACAAAGACGCACGCCCAAAGCACACTGTCGCCCCCGCGAAGGCCGGGACCCATACGCCGCGGCGGATGTGATTGAGACGAACTGGTAGACGGCTTTGTCAAGACAACTCAGCCCTGTGATTATGGGTCCCGGCCTTCGCCGGGACGACAGCGGAGTGAGCGGCGTGAACTCACGCCTTCAACGTTTCCAGGAACCGCACCGGCTCGCCGGTCGACGGCGTCGTCACCTCGCCCTGCCACATCACGCGATTGCCGCGCACGAAGGTGCCGACCGGCCAGCCCGTCACGCGCACGCCGTCATATGGCGTCCAGCCCGCCTTCGAAGCCACCCATTCATTGGTGATGGTCTCGCTGCGCTTCATGTCGACCACCGTGAGGTCGGCGTCGTAGCCCGCGGCAATGCGGCCCTTGCAGGCGATGTTGAACAGGCGCGCGGGGCCGGCGCTGGTCAGATCGACGAAGCGTGCCAGCGACAGCCGTCCCGCATTGACGTGATCCAGCATCAGCGGCACCAGCGTCTGCACGCCGGTCATGCCCGAGGGCGAAGCCGGATAGGTCTTCTTCTTCTCCTCCGGCGTATGCGGCGCGTGGTCGCTGCCGAGCACGTCGATGATGCCCTGCTCGATGCCCATCCAGATGCCCTCGCGGTGGTCGGCCGAGCGCACCGGCGGATTCATCTGCGCCAGCGTGCCGAGCCGCTCGTAGCATTCGGGCGCGGCCATGGTGAGATGATGCGGCGTCGCCTCGCAGGTGGCGACATCCTTGTGGTCGCGCAGATACTCGATCTCCTGCCTGGTGGAGATATGCAGCACGTGGATGGGCTTTCCCGTCTCGCGCGCGAGGTTGACCAGCCGCTGCGTCGCCAGCAGCGCCGCGGTCTCGTCGCGCCAGACCGGATGCGAGCGCGGATCGCCCTCGATGCGCTCGCCCTTGCGCTCGTTGAGGCGGTACTCGTCCTCGGCGTGGAAGGCGGCACGGCGGCGGATCGCCCGAAAAATGCGGCGCAGGCTGGCGTCGTCCTCGACCAGCAGCGAGCCGGTGGAGGAGCCGACGAACACCTTGACGCCCGCGCAGCCTTCGGCGCGCTCCAGCTCCGGCAGATGGTCGACGTTTTCGCGCGTGCCGCCGATGAAGAAGGCGAAGTCGCAATGCATGCGATGCCGGCCGGCCTTGATCTTGGCGGTGAAGGCTTCCTCGGTGACCGTCAACGGATTGGTGTTCGGCATCTCGAACACGGCGGTAACGCCGCCCATCACGGCGCTGCGCGAGCCGGTCTCGAGATCTTCCTTGTGAGTCAGCCCGGGCTCGCGGAAATGCACCTGGGTGTCCATCACGCCAGGCAGAATGTGCAGCCCCCGGCAGTCGATCACCTCGGCGGCAAAGTCCGTGTTGAGCCCGCCGATCGCGGCGATGCGGCCCGCCGTGATGCCGACATCGCGGACGCCCTCGCCGTCCTGATTGACCACGGTGCCGGATTTTAGAATGGTGTCAAAACGCTGATTCATCGGTCCTCGTTGGGCCGGCTTCGAGCGCGCGCGGGCCTTGTTCGGCGCACTCTAGCGCCTTAACTTCGCAGGGGATATTGCCCTGCCGCTTTTCCCCAGGGAACTCTCGAATAAGAGCTATTTGCCGCATGAAAGCAGCGTTTCTGCCCGACCGGGGCGTCATCAAGGTAAGCGGCGAGGATGCGCGCAACTTCCTCAACGGCCTCGTTACGACGGATGTCGATCTGGTCCGCCCGGGCCTTGGCCGGTTCGGCGCCCTCCTGACGCCGCAGGGCAAGATCATCGTCGACTTCCTCATCACGGAGGCCCCCGGCGGTCATGGCGGCGGATTCCTGCTCGACGTCTCGCGCGCGCTGGCGCAGGGCCTCGCCGACAAGCTCAAATTCTACAAGCTGCGCGCCAAGGTCGTGGTGGAGAATCTCTCCGACAGCATGGGCGTCTTGGCTGCATGGGATGGCGAGCCCGGAATGAAGCCGGACCTCGCCTTTGCCGACCCGCGCAGCGAGCTGCTCGGCTGGCGGATTCTCGTTCCGGAAGAGTTGAAACAGAAGGTCGCCGAGGTGATCGGCGCCGACCTTGTCGAGGCCGATGCCTACGAGGCGCACCGCATCCGCATGGGCGCGCCGCGCGGCGGGCTCGATTTCATCTATGGCGACGCCTTCCCGCACGAGACCAACATGGATCGCCTGCACGGCGTCGATTTCGACAAGGGGTGCTATGTCGGCCAGGAAGTGGTGTCGCGGATGCAGCATCGCGGCACCGCGCGCACGCGCACGGTGAAGATCATCCTCGATGATTTCTCGCCCGAGCCGGGCCAGCCGATCCTCGCCGGCGACAAGCCGGTCGGCACCATCGGCTCGACCGCCGGCAGCCATGGCCTCGCCCTGATCCGCACCGACCGCGTCTCCGACGCGCTCGAGGCCGGCGTTGCGCTTACCGCGGGCGGGCTGCCGATCCGCATCGCCGAGCCAGACGAGCTGCGGCCCTCGCCGAAGCGGACCGTCGCATGAGCCGCTCTGCGCGACTTCATGCCGACGGCAAGACGCGTTGCCCCTGGCCGGGCGAAGACCCGTTCTATATGGCCTACCACGACACCGAGTGGGGCGTGCCGGAATATGACGACCGCGCATTGTACGAGAAGCTCATTCTCGACGGATTCCAGGCCGGCCTGTCGTGGATCACCATCCTGCGCAAGCGCGACAACTTTCGCAAAGCCTTCGACGATTTCCAGCCCGAGAAGATTGCGCGTTACAATGAGAAGAGGGTTCACGCGCTGATGAACGATGCCGGCATCGTGCGCAACCGCGCCAAGATCGAAGGCACGATCGCCAGCGCGAAGGCGTATCTCGACATCATGGAAAAAGGCCCGGGCTTCTCCAGGCTGCTGTGGGACTTCGTCGACGGCAAGCCGAAGGTCAACCGGTTCAAGACCACCGCGAGCGTGCCGGCCTCCACGCCTGTTTCCATCAAGATATCGAAGGACCTTTCTGCGCGCGGCTTCAAATTCGTCGGCCCGACCATCGTCTATGCCTTCATGCAGGCGACCGGCATGGTCAACGACCATCTCGTCACCTGCTTCTGCCACGAAAGCTGCGGCCACAAGCCGCGCGCGCCGCGCCTCAAGGTGAAATGAAGAGCCGCTCGACCGAAAGCGACCGCGCCTGGCAGCGGATGCTGTCGGGCCGCCGGCTCGACCTGCTCGACCCTTCGCCGCTCGACATCGAGATCGCCGACATCGCCCACGGGCTGGCGCGGGTGGCGCGCTGGAATGGCCAGACCAGCGGCGCGCACATCTTCTCGGTGGCGCAGCACACGCTGTTGGTGGAATGCGTGATGCGCGAGCAGATGCCGCGCGCGGATGCGAGCTTTCGCCTCGCCGCGCTGCTGCACGATGCGCCGGAATATGTCATCGGCGACATGATCTCGCCGTTCAAGGCCGTGATCGGCGGCGACTACAAGGTGGTGGAGCGGCGGCTACTCTCCGCGATCCACATCCGTTTCGGCCTGCCGGCCGTGCTTGCCGAGGAGATCACGCAGCAGATCAAAGCCGCCGACCGCGGCGCGGCCTTCCTGGAGGCGACGCGGCTTGCCGGATTTTCGGAAAGCGAGGCGCGCCGCCTGTTCGGCCGCGACCCCGGCCTGCCCGAGACGACCGAGCGCGACTATCTGACGCCATGGACCGCGGCGAAGGCGGAAAAGCAGTTCCTGGCGCGATTTGCCAGCCTTGTCCGGTGAATATGCGGCGCGCCGTGCCTTCCTCAGATGTGCAACGCGCCCTATAATCGGGGAAAAGCCCAGGGTCCAATATGCTTCACGTCTGTTCGCTCGCCGCCCTTCCCGACACCGTGCGCGCCACCGGCGCGAGCCATGTTCTCACCGTGATGGCCAATATCGAGCAGGTCATGCGACCGGCGTCGGTGCTGCCGGCCAATCACCTCAAGATATCGATGGACGACATCACCGAGCAGATGGACGGCTTTACCGCGCCCAGCGAGGCCCATGTCGAGAAGGTGCTGGGCTTCGTGCGCGGCTGGGACCGCGCCGCGCCCATGGTGGTGCATTGCTATGCCGGCATCAGCCGCTCCACCGCGAGCGCCTTCGCCGCGGCCTGCCTGCTCAACCCGCAAAAGGACGAAGCCGCGATCGCCCGCGCGATCCGCGCCGCCTCGCCGATCGCCCAGCCGAACCGGCTGATCGTCGGCCTCGCCGACAAGCTGCTGGGGCGTCAGGGGCGGATGCTGCGTGCGCTCGACGAAATGGGCCCCGGCAGCATGATGGCCGAGGGAAGGCCGTTCCGCATCGATCTCGATTGAGGGAAGAAACCGACGCCGGATGAGCGACAAGCTTCTGACGCCGATCGAGATTGGACTGACGGCGGCGATCGTCGCGATCGAAGACAGCGAGCCGATGATCCTGATCGCTCCCGGCCGCGCGCCGGATGACCTGGCGGGATTGCCGTTCGGCCCGTTCGACGCGGTCAGGCACCGCACCTTCGAGATCGGCCTGCGCGCATGGGTGCATGAACAGGCGGGGCTGCGGCTCGGCTATGTCGAGCAGCTCTACACTTTCGGCGACCGCGGCCGGCACACCACGCCCGGCGACACCGACGTGCACGTCGCCTCCATCGGCTATCTGGCGCTGACCCGCGCGGCCGACAATCCGGAGCGCGCCCCCGGTGCGCATTTCGAGCCCTGGTATCGCTATTTCCCCTGGGAGGACTGGCGCACCGACCGGCCCGCCATGATCGGGCGCGACATCCTGCCGGAGCTCACCCGCTGGGCGGCGCAGCCGCCCGAGGCGGCCGAGGCCATCCGCGCGCTCTCCCGCAAGGACCGCGTGCGGCTGTACTTCGGATGCAACGGCTCGCAGTGGGACGAGGAGCGCGTGCTCGACCGCTACGAGTTGCTATACGAGGCCGGCCTCGTCGAGGAAGCGCGCCGGGACGGCCGCACCGCGGCATTGTCGCGCAGGGCGCTGCCCAGGCTCGGCCAGCCCATGCGGTTCGATCACCGCCGCATCCTGGCGACCGCAATCGCGCGGTTGCGCGCCAAACTGAAATACCGCCCGGTCGTCTTTGAACTTTTGCCCAACGAGTTCACACTCACTGAATTGCAGCGCACCGTCGAAGCCATTTCCGGCCGACATTTGCACAAGCAGAATTTCCGCCGCCTCGTGGAGAACACCGCGCTGGTCGAACCGACCGGGGTGATGTCGACACAAACCGGCGGCCGGCCGGCGGCCTTGTTTCGCTTCCGCCGCGAAGTGCTGCAGGAACGGCCGGCGCCGGGCCTCGGGCTGCGCGCACGGCGGTAGGGCATCGATCCCACGACGTGGAAAAGATCATGCTCAGGGAAAAGACAAAGCGAGATGACATGGTCGTCGCGCTAAGATTGCGGCAGGGCCACGCATCGGGCCGATTCGCCGAGGAGGATCGATGCTGGAAGTGTTTTTTCCATTTGCCGTCGCCGTCGTCGCGCTGATCGTCGCGATCCGGTCTTTCAATCAGACAGCGCAATTGCGCGCGCGCATCGAGGCACTCGAAGCAGCGCGAACGATGGCGCCGCCGGTCGTTGCGCCGCCGCCGTTGCCGCCGCGGCCTGCCCCGACCGCGACGGAAACGGTGTCCACCACCACCGAGGCGGTGCCTCCGCTGGCGCCGGAGCCGACGCCACAGCCCGCGCCGGCCATGGCGGCTCCGCCTCCGCTTCCCTCGCCGCCTCCGCCGGCTGAGACCCAGCCCGGCTTCGAGGAGCGCATCGGCACGCGCTGGGTGGTGTGGGTCGGCGGATTGACGCTGGCGCTCGGCGGCTTCTTCATGGTGCGCTACTCCATCGAAGCCGGTCTGATTGGTCCGGAGGTGCGCACCATCCTCGGCGGCCTGTTCGCGCTGGCGCTGCTTGCTGCCGGCGAATGGACCCGCCGGAGGGAAAGCATTTCCGAGATCGCCGCACTGCCGATCGCCAACATTCCGGCAATCCTCACGGCGGCGGGCACCGCAGTCGCCTTCGCGACGGTCTATGCGGCCTATGCGCTTTACGGCTTCCTGGTGCCGGCGACCGCCTTCATCCTGCTCGGGCTGGTCGCGCTCGGCACGCTGGCCGCAGCCCTGCTGCACGGTCCGGCGCTGGCCGGACTTGGCGTGGTCGGCGCATTCGTCACGCCGATCCTGGTCTCCTCCGGCAAGCCGGACTACTGGGCGCTCTACATCTATCTTGCCATCGTCACCGCCGCCTCGTTCGGGCTCGCGCGTATCAGGCTTTGGCCATGGCTGGCGGTCACCACCATCGCCTTCGCCCTGTTCTGGACCTTCGCTGACCTCGGTCCGCTATGGATCGGTCCGCATGTCTTCCATGTCATCGCCGGGTTCGTTCTCGCCGCGCTGCTGGTGGTGTGCGGCTTCATGTTCGGTCCAGCTCTGGAAGAAGGCCAGGTCGATCCGATTTCCTCGGGCTCGCTCGGCGCCTATCTGTTCGGCGCGACCCTGATCGTGCTGGCCGGCCACCACGCCGACGCCGCGATGATCGCATTCGGCCTGCTGGTCGCCGGCACCCTGTTTGTTGCGTGGCGCACGGAAGCCGCCACCGCCGCTATCGCCGGCGCGGCCGGCTTCGTGTTCGTCGTGTTTGCCGAATGGGCGGTCCGCGCCAATCCGGACATGCTGGTGCTGCCGGGCGGTCCGCTGCCCGGCATTGGCCCGGCCGCAACCGATGGCTCGGTCTCGCTGCATCTCGTCACCGCTGCGATCTTCGCGGCAGGCTTCGGAATCAGCGGCTTCCTCGCGCAGGGCCGCTCCGACAATCCATCCATTCCGGTCGTCTGGTCGGCCACTGCGGTATTCGTGCCGCTGGCGCTGCTGGTGGCGCTGTACGCGCGGATCGCGCATCTCGACCGCTCGATCCCGTTTGCGATCCTCGCCGTCCTCCTCGCTGCAGCGTTTGGGGCGGCGACCGAAATCCTCGGCAAGCGCGAGGACCGGCCCGGCCTGCAAGCCTCGATCGCGCTGTTCGCCACCGCCACCCTCGCCGCGCTCGCGCTGGCGCTGACCTTTGCGCTGGAAAAAGGCTGGCTCACGATCGCGCTGGCATTGATGTCGCTCGGCACCGCCTGGATTTCGCTGCAGCGGCCGATCGCCTTCCTGCGCACGCTCGCCGCGATACTCGCCGGCATCGTCGTGCTGCGGATCGGCTACGAGCCGCGCATCGTCGGCAGCGCGGTCGGCACCACGCCGATTTTCAACTGGTTGCTCTGGGGCTATGGCGTGCCCGCACTGTGCTTCTGGGGCGGCAGCTATTTCCTGCGCCGCAACGGCGACGACGCACCGCTGCGTTCAGTGGAGGCCGCCGCGATCCTGTTCACCGTGCTGCTGGCGTTCACGGAGATCCGTCACTTCGTCAACAATGGCGACGTCTATCGCCAGAGCGCCGACCTGACGGAAGTCGCGCTGCAGGTCTGCGTCGCGCTTGCGATGGCGATTGGCCTCGAGCGGCTGTGGCTGCGCTCCCGCAGCATCATCCACAGCGCCGGCGCCGCGCTGCTCACGCTGTTCGCCGGCGCCGCCGCGGTGCTTGGCCTCCTGGTATTCGACAACCCGATGCTGATGTCGATCGATGTCGGCGGCGTCGTGTTCAACCTGTTGCTGCTGGCCTATGCGTTGCCGGCGATACTGGCGCTGCTGCTCTCCTACGCCGTGGAGGGCCATCGTCCGGCGCCCTATGCCAACACCATCGCAGGCGGCGCGCTCCTCCTGGCGCTCGCCTACGTGACGCTGGAAGTGCGCCGAATCTATCATGGCCCGGTGCTGGCCTACGGGCCGACCGCGGCAGCCGAGCAATACACCTACTCGATCGCCTGGCTGATCTTCGGCGTGGTGCTGCTCGGCGTCGGCATCCTCGTCAACTCGCAGCGGGCGCGTCTTGCCTCCGCCGTCGTGATCGCGCTGACGATCGGCAAGGCGTTCTTCATCGACATGTCGACGCTGACCGGCGTGTACCGGGCGTTGTCGTTCATGGGCCTCGGCATCGTGCTGGTGGCAATCGGCTGGTTCTACCAGCGCATCCTGTTTCGCAGGCAGGCGCCCCCCGCGGCCGTGCAGCCGGCGGAGTCAGCGCCAGGGCAAGCTTAGCTGACCGTGAGCTTTCAGGAGGTTGAGAGGCGATGATAAGGAGGGCTAAGCTAGGTCGCCGGCGCGCGCCGCCTCGACTGCCCCCGGATGGCCACCAACGCTTGAACAAGCCGGTCCGTACAAATACGAACATTCCGAAACCGGAACCATGTCAGTCCTTGGAACTGCGCAGCTCAGGCGGGCTCTCGACCTTGGCCGGCTCTGGCTTCGCCTCTGCTTTGACCGGCTCAAGCCTCGTGCTTTCCACGGCCGGCGTCGTAACGCGGGCGGAAACCTCCGCGCGCGCATCGGCGGGCCGGGCTTCGGAAGTGCGCAACGAGCGCGGCCGCGCCACCGAGCGCGCCATCAGCATTTGCTGGCCGCCGCCCTGATGCCGGAAATCGCAATAGGCGAAGCCCATACCGGAGACCGAGCCGCGGAAGCTGCGATCGTCCTGTTTGTCGAGATTGAAGCAAGGCTCAAACGGAACGCCCTTGAGCGAGGCGCACACCGCCTGGCCACGGACCTGCAACGTGTTGCCGGGCAGACGAACATGGCGGATCGGTCCTGCGCCAGAGAATTGGACCGAACCGGCAGCGCCCATGTCGTCGAGAATGCGGCCCGCACCGCGGGTCCCGTCAAAACAGGTGAACGCGAAGACCTTGCCGGAAACGAACCTGCGCGCCTCGTCCGCCGTCATCATTCCGGCGAGCGCCGGGCCAACCATGACACCAGCCGTGACGGCTCCCAACACCAAACGCGCAAGCATTTCCCAACTCCAACATCACCCGAGCGGCGGGCCAGAAATCCTTTACCCGCTGCTTACCATACCAACCGTGGCAAAGATTGGAGCAGGATGGTTGGCAAAGTCTGAATATCGTTAGCTTATTTTTACCACGATTCGGCCGCGGACCTGGCCGGCGAGGATTTTCGCGCCCTGCGCAATGACATCGCCAAGTCCAATTTCATGAGTTATTTCAGATAGTTTTGCCTGATCCAAATCCCTGGCCAAGCGGCTCCAGGCGAGCTTCCGCTGCTCGATCGGGCACATCACGGAGTCGATGCCCAGAAGGCACACGGCCCGCAAAATGAAGGGGGCGACGGAGGACGGCAGATCCATGCCCGCGGCGAGGCCGCAGGCCGCGATCGCGCCGCCGTATTTCGTCATCGAGAGCAGGTTGGCGAGCGTGTTGGAGCCGACGCTGTCGACGCCACCGGCCCAGCGCTCCTTGGCCAGCGGCTTCGCCGGGCCCGAGAGTTCGTTGCGGTCGATCACCTCGGCCGCGCCGATGTTCTTGAGGTAACCGGCTTCCGATGCACGGCCGGTCGAGGCAATGACGTGATAGCCGAGCTTCGACAATACCGCGATCGCAACCGAGCCGACGCCGCCGGCGGCACCCGTCACCACGATCGGACCGCTCTCCGAGGTTAGCCCGTGCTTCTCCAGCGCGAGCACGGAGAGCATCGCCGTGTAGCCGGCGGTGCCGATCGCCATCGCATCGCGTGCCGACATGCCGTCAGGCAGGCGCACCAGCCAGTCGCCCTTGACGCGCGCCTTCTCGGCATAGGCGCCGAGATGCGTCTCCCCCATGCCCCAGCCGTTGCAGACGACCTTGTCGCCGGCCTTCCACTGCGGGTGTGACGATTGCTCGACCGTGCCGGCGAAGTCGATACCGGCGATCATGGGAAAGCGCCGCACCACCGGCGCCTTGCCGGTGAGCGCAAGGCCGTCCTTGTAATTGACCGTCGACCATTCGACGCGGACAGTGACGTCGCCTTCCATCAGCTCGTTTTCGTCGAACTGCGTCAGCGCGGCGACGGTACCTTTGTCCGCCTTGTCGATGCGGATGGCCTTGAACGTTCCCACGGTAATTCTCCCCGACATTGTTGCGTCATGGCCGGGCTTGTCCCGGCCATCCACGCTCTTTCTTCCGCGGCAAGACGTGGATGCCCGGGTCAAGCCGGGCATGACGATGCGTCAAGAGTGTGTTTAGCCGATCAGGCGGGCTGCGCAACAGATCTGGCGACCGGCTTTTCGACGATCGGCAGGTTGATCAGCGCCGACATCACACCGAACAGGATGGAAAGCCACCAGATTGGCGTGTAGGAGCCGTACTGCTCGAACACGAGACCACCGAGCCACACGCCGAGGAAGCCGCCGACCTGGTGGCTGACGAAGACAAAACCGTACAGCGTGGCGAACCAGCGCGTGCCGAACATCAGCGCGACCAGCGCCGACGTCGGCGGCACGGTGGAAAGCCAGGTCAGCCCGGAGATCGCGCCGAACGCAATCGCCGAGAACGTCGTGATCGGGAACGAGATGAAGGCAAGGATCGACAGCGCGCGGGTGAAATAGATCGCCGAGAGAATGTAGCGCTTGGGCAGGTAATTCTGCACGTAGCCGACGCTGAGCGAGCCGATGATGTTGAAGAGGCCTATCGCCGCCATCACCCAGCCACCGGTCTGGGCAGAGAGGCCGCGATCGACCAGGTAGGCCGGCAGATGCACGGTAGTGAAGGCAAGCTGGAAACCGCAGGTGAAGAAGCCGAGCACCAGCAGCACGAAGGAGCGATGACCGAAAGCTTCCGCAAGCGCGGTCTTGAACGACTGATCGTCGGCGGTCGGCGCGTTGCTCGTTGCCTGCGGCGGGGTCGACAGTGCGAGCGCCAGCGGCACGATCAGCAGCATCAGCCCGGCAAACACGGTGAGTGCGGCCTGCCAGCCGAACTTGTCGATCATGGCGACGCCGAACGGCGCGAACAGGAATTGGCCGAACGACCCTGCCGCCGTGCCGGCGCCGAGCGCGATGCCGCGCCGCTCGGCCGGCAGCAACTTGCTGAACGCCGACAGCACCAGGTTGAAGGAGGAGCCGGACAGGCCAAAGCCGATCAGCACGCCGGCGCCGATATCGAGCGACAGCGGCGTTGCGGAGTAGCGCATCATGAAAAGGCCGCCGGCATAGAGCAGCGCGCCGACCGCCATCACGCGAAAGACGCCGAACCGGTCGGCGACGGCGCCGGCAATCGGCTGGCCGAGCCCCCACAGCAGGTTCTGCAGCGCCAGCGCGAGGCCGAAGACGTCGCGTCCCCAGGCAAATTCGCGGCCCATCGGCTGCACGAAAAAGCCGAGGCTCGACCGCGGGCCAAAACTCAGCAGAGCAATGATGCAGCCGCAGACGATGATCACCAGCGGCGTCCGCCAATTGGTGCCGGTACTGGCCGGACGAAGTTCGCTTGCGGTCGTGGACATCGGCATTCCCCTTTTTCTTGCTCTTGCGCTTCGTCCGGCGCGTGGCGAACCGGCACATTGCCGGGAGTTAATGCATCCGCATGAAAATCCCCAGAGCCGACCTGTCCAAAAAGCGCCGCGCATTGCAGCGATGCAAACCGGCGTGGTCGAACACGCCGATTTGTAGCGGCCGCCCCCTGGCGTCGCTCCCCGCCGAATGATACATACGATTTACTCTTAGTGAGTATAAGTTGGCGCCGGTCCTCGCGTCGGCCGGATTTCTCAAGACCAATATATGCTCAATTCGAGCAGATATAGGGAATTCCAGGAGGATCTCATGCCGATGTCAGGACTTTACGGTCCCGAGGATTTCGGGAGCACCGTTGGCAAGGCCGCCGCACAAGTGCATCCGGCGATCAGTTCCATTGGGCACGCGCGCTCGCTGCCGATGCCGGCGCTGGAATGGACGGCCGACGTCGAACGGGCAACCGCGCATCTCTACGAGCGCGTGAAGCACGTGATCTCGCCGGTCGAGTGGCCGCTGATGGCGCCGCACATCAAGGCGATCAACGAAGTCAAACGCGAGCGTGACGCGGTCATCCTTGCACACAACTACCAGACGCCGGAGATCTTTCATTGCGTGGCCGACGTCGTCGGCGACTCGCTCGCGCTCGCCATTGAGGCCAGCAAGGTAAAGGCCGGCACCATCGTGCAGTGCGGCGTGCACTTCATGGCGGAGACGTCGAAGATCCTAAACCCGGAGAAGACGGTGCTGATCCCGGATTCGCGCGCCGGCTGTTCGCTGGCGTCGAGCATCACCGGCGCCGACGTGCGGCTGCTGCGCCAGCGTTTTCCCGGCGTGCCCGTGGTAGCCTATGTCAACACGTCCGCCGAAGTGAAGGCGGAGGTCGACATCTGCTGCACTTCGTCCAATGCGGTCGAAGTGGTGGAGAGTCTTGGCGCGCCGACCGTGATCTTCCTGCCGGATCAATACCTGGCGCGTTACGTCGCCTCCAAAACCAACGTGAAGATCATCGCCTGGAAGGGCGCCTGCGAGGTGCACGAGCGCTTCACGGGCGAGGAACTGCGCGCCTATCGCGAGGCCGACCCATCGGTGCAGATCATCGCCCATCCCGAATGTCCGCCGGACGTGCTGGCCGAAGCCGATTTCACCGGTTCGACCGCCCATATGATCAAGTGGGTTCGCGACAACCGTCCGAAGCGGCTGGTGATGATCACGGAATGCTCGATGGCGGACAACCTTCGCGCCGAGCTGCCCGATATCGAGATCGTGCAGCCCTGCAACCTCTGCCCGCACATGAAGCGGATCACGTTGCCGAAGATTCTCGAGAGCCTCATCCATCTGCGCGAGGAAGTCACCATCGACCCGGCCATCGCGGTGCGCGCGCGACGGTCGGTCGAGCGGATGATCAATCTGAAGAACCAGCGGGAGCGAACATGACAAACACCGATCTCCTCAAAAGCGATGTCGTCATCGTCGGCGGCGGCCTCGCCGGATTGTTCTGCGCGCTCAAGCTGGCGCCGCGGCCCGTCACGGTGATCTCGGCGGCCCCGCTCGGCCAGGGCGCATCGAGCGCCTGGGCGCAGGGCGGCATCGCGGCAGCCGTGGCTGAAGGCGACAGCCCGGAAGCGCATGCGGCCGACACGGTCGCGGTCGGCGCCGGCCTCGTTGACGAACGCGTCGCGCTGGGCATCGCACGGGAGGCTGCCGCGCGCATCGACGACCTGCTGCGCCATGGCGTGCCATTCGACCGCGATCTCGAAGGCAGGCTCGCCGTCGGCCGCGAGGCCGCGCATTCGGCGCGGCGTATCGTGCACGTGCGCGGCGACATGGCAGGCGCGGCGATCATCGCCGCCCTGACCGAAGCTGTCCGCAACACGCCGTCGATCCGCCTGATCGAGGGGTTGGTCGCCGAGAATCTCCTGACCGAGAACGGCGCTGTCACGGGCTTGCAAATCCGCGACGCGAAAGACCCGCTCGCCTCGCCCCTTGTCATTGCCTCGCGCGCGATCGTGCTGGCCACCGGCGGCATCGGCCATCTCTATGCGGTGACGACCAATCCGGCGGAGGCCGCCGGGCTCGGGCTCGCGATTGCCGCGCGCGCCGGCGCCGTCATCGCCGATCCCGAATTCGTCCAGTTCCACCCGACCGCGATCATGGCGGGTCGCGATCCCGCACCGCTCGCCACCGAAGCCCTGCGCGGCGAAGGCGCGATCCTGGTGAACGGAGCCGGTGAGCGATTCATGGCACGGCAGCATCCGCTGGCGGAACTCGCGCCCCGCGACATCGTCGCCCGCGGCGTGTTCGCCGAGATTGCGGCCGGACGCGGCGCGTTCCTGGATGCGACCCGGGCTATCGGCGCGCGCTTTGCGGAAAAATTCCCGACCGTGCATGCAAGCTGCATGCGCGCCGGCATCGATCCGGCGGCGCAGCGCATCCCGATTGCGCCCGCCGAGCACTATCACATGGGCGGCATCGCCGTGGATGAAAACGGCCGCACCTCGCTTCATGGCCTGTGGGCCGGCGGCGAGGTGTCGTCGACCGGCGCGCACGGCGCCAATCGCCTCGCCTCGAACTCACTGCTGGAAGCGGTGGTGTACGCGGCGCGGATCGCACGGGATATCAATGGCCGGGCCATCGCCTCGCCGCCGCGCCTGCCCGCGATCGTGATATCGGGGCAGAACGCACCGATGCCGCGACTGGTCGAAACGAGCCTGCGCAACATGATGGCCTCCCATGTCGGCGTTGTCAGGGACGGCGCACATCTGGCCAAGGCGATCCGCCTGTTCGCCGACATCGAGCACAACACCGGCAGCATCGCGCTGCGCAACATGGCCACGACGGCACTGCTGGTTGCGGCCAGCGCCTGGTCGAGACGCGAGAGCCGCGGCGCGCATTTCCGCTCCGATCATCCGGCGGAAGTCGCGACCCTCGCCCGCCGGACCATGACGACACTAAACGAGGCGCGCGAAGTTGCGACTGCGCTGGCCGACCGCGGGCCAGTGAATACGCTTGAACCGGAAACCGCCTGAGTGGATGCCATGACCGTACCGAACTCCCTGCTCCACCCCGACGCCTTCCTCTCCCAGCTTGCGATCGATGAAGCAGTTGCGCGCGCGCTCGACGAGGATCTCGGCCGCGCCGGTGACGTCACCTCGATCGCAACCATTCCGGAATCGGCCATCGCCAGTGCCGCGATGGTCGCGCGGCAGGCCGGCCGGATCGCCGGCTTGCCGCTTGCGGTAGCGACGTTGCAGAAACTTGCGCCGGACATACGCATCGAAGCACATGCGCGCGATGGAAACGCGGTGGCGGCCGGAGAGAAGCTTTTGACAATCGCGGGCCCCGCACGCGCGGTGCTGTCAGCCGAACGCACGGCGCTCAACTTCGTCGGCCGGCTCTCCGGCGTTGCCACCCTCACCGCCGACTATGTGAAGCGGACGGAGGGCACGATAACGCGCATCTGCTGCACCCGAAAGACCACGCCGGGCCTGCGCGCGCTGGAGAAATATGCCGTGCGCTGCGGGGGCGGCTTCAATCACCGCTTCGGGCTCGACGACGCCATCCTCATCAAGGACAACCACATCGCGGTTGCCGGCGGCATCCGGCCAGTGCTGGAACGTGCGCGCGGCCTTGCCGGACATCTGGTCCGGATCGAGATCGAGGTCGACACGCTCGACCAGCTGCGCGAAGTGCTCGATACCGCCCTCGCCGACGTCGTGATGCTCGACAACATGGATATCGCAACGCTGAAAGAGGCGGTGGAGATCGCCGGCAGCCGGGTCGTGCTGGAAGCTTCCGGCGGCGTCACGCTGGATTCTATCGCTGCGATCGCAGGTACCGGCGTCGATTACATCTCGTCGGGCGCGCTGACTCACTCGGCGCCGAACTTCGACGTGGCGATCGACATCGAGGCCTGAGCCGACAAAGGCGAGAACCGCGCGCGTTAGCGGCGCGCCGTTTTCAGCTCGGCCTCGCTCCTGGCCTCTTCGGCCAGCTTGGCCGAGATCGCCGCGGTTTCCGTCGGATTGGCCCAGCTCGGCGCGTCGCTGCCGTCGCCCCATTTGCGCGGCCGGTAGAAGGTGTGGACGCCGAACTTCCAGTTCTTCTTCATCTCGCTGACCCAGGACGGCCGCACCCAGTAGGCATGGTAGTGCGTCGAGCGGTCGACCTCCGGCAGCCACAGCTGGCCGTCGAGCATCGCTTTGGCGATCTTCTGCGCGCGATCCCACATGTCGGGCTCGCGGATCACGTCGGGATGGCCGTCGCAGGCGAAGGTGAACTGGCAGGCGAGATGCCGATGCTTGTTCTGGTAGACCACGCCGCACACCGTATCAGGGTATTTGCCGGAGAAGGCGCGGTTCAGAATGACCTGCGCCACCGCGATCTGACCGCGCACGGCCTCGCCGCGGGCTTCGAAATAGACGGCCTCGGCGAGACATTTCTCGGATTTGGCGCGCGACTTGTCGTCGAACAGGCCGAGCCGCTCGGCCGGCGTCTTGGCGCGCTGGTTGTCGGCGTTCACCTCGCCCTTCGGCGCGAAGCTGATGCCTTCGCCGATTTTCACCGGCCCGTCGGCATCGACCGGCAGTGAAGCGATGATCTTCATGTCGGGGTCCGGCAGCGCGCCGGGCATCACGATGGTCGGCTCCTCGCCGGGTTGCCAGCGCTCGATACTGCCGGGCGCGCCGAGCGAGGAACCAAAGAACAGCGTCGAAGTCTTCACCGAAAATGCATCGCGCGGCGCAGCTTCGATCGCAGCCGGCACGTCGCCCGACCGCCTGCCCTGATCGACCGGCTTGCTCTGCGGCGAGAGCGGCGGATTGTATTGCTTCAGTGGCGGGGCGTTGAGCGCTTCCTGCAGTTCGGGATCGAGCGGAGCAGGCGCCGGCACCGGCAGACCGGCGGTCTTTGCCCCCCTCACCGAGGAATTAGAGGTGGCCGGATCCTCCGGCTTTGCATCCGAGGGCGGCGCAGCATCGACAGGCGCCGGCGAACGGACAACGAGGCGGTCGCCCTTCAATGTCCGATCCACCTTGGGGAAATCCGCGGCCTGATAGCGCGGCGGAGGCACGGCGAGCGGATTGCCGCGCGCGACCGAGCCGGTGATGTCACGCGTGTCGAGGCTTGCCAACTGGTAGCTTGGCAACTGCGGCTGCGAGGTTCCGATCGGCCGGCCGAAGCTGTAGGTGGCGAGCTGTACGTTCGCGGCTGCGGAAGCCACGCGCTTCTGCCAACGCTCGGCGGCGCCCGACTGCCGCGCCAGCAGCGAGCCGATGTCCTGATAACCGACGTCGGTCGGCATCAGTGAGAAGATGCAAAGACCGAGCACGAAGGACGCAAGAGTACGCACGTCCTTCGGCCGGGAACGCAACCCAAACATGATACGCTCACGCAACGCTTACGCTACTCGGTACGCAGTCGAGAGGCAGTACATCCGTGCAATTCGACCAAAATTGTTGGTACCGAATTTAGGTTGCTGCGGAGTTAATCGGCGTGGCGCAGATGAGACAGGCAAGCAAACGACGCGATTGCGACGCACGCATCGAAAATGCTGGTAAATACGGCCTCGCCGAAACTGGTAAACATCCGGTCAACGCAAGCGTCGATGAAAAACCGGCAGCCGTATCAGTTCGAGACAGGAAATCTGTTCGCCATGGCAAGGAGCACAGGCGACGAAGCATCCATCTTTCCCCGCGGGGATAGATGCATTGCTTCGCTCGCAACGACGATAGAGAGACTTAAGCCTGGCTCGCGACCGACTTGCCGAGCGCGGCTTGCGCTGCGGCGAGGCGTGCGATCGGCACGCGGTAGGGCGAGCACGAGACGTAGTTCAGTCCGATCTCGTGGCAGAACGCCACCGAGGCCGGATCGCCGCCGTGCTCGCCGCAGATGCCGACCTTGAGGTTCGGCCGCGTCTTGCGGCCGCGCTGCACGCCGATCTTGACGAGCTCGCCGACGCCGTCGCGATCCACCGAGATGAAGGGATCGATCTCCAGAATGCCCTTGGCAACGTAGGTCGACAGGAAGCTGGCAGCATCGTCGCGGCTGATGCCGTAAGTGGTCTGCGTCAGGTCGTTGGTGCCGAAGGAGAAGAACTCGGCGGTCTCCGCGACCTCGCCGGCCATCAGGCAGGCGCGCGGCAGCTCGATCATGGTGCCGACCTGATAGTCGATCTTCTTGCCGGTCTCCTTCATCACCGCCTGCGCGGTGGCGTCGATGCGCGCCTTGACCAGGTCGAATTCGGCCTTGGTCGCAATCAGCGGCACCATCACCTCGAGCCCGACCGGCTTGCCGGTGCGCTTGTCCGCCTCGACGGCCGCCTCGAAGATCGCGCGCGCCTGCATCTCCGCGATCTCGGGATAGGCGATCGCGATGCGGCAGCCGCGGAAGCCGAGCATCGGGTTGAACTCGGCCAGATCGCGGGCGCGATCGGCGAGCTTGCGCGGATCGGTGTTCATCGCGCGCGCGACTTCCTCGACCTCGGCCTGGGTGTGCGGCAGGAACTCATGCAGCGGCGGATCGAGCAGGCGGATCGTGACAGGCAGGCCCTTCATGATTTCGAACAGCTCGACGAAGTCGGCGCGCTGCATCGGCAGCAACTTCGACAGCGCCGCGCGGCGGGTCTGCTCGTCCTCGGCCAAAATCATCTCGCGAACGGTGCGGATGCGGGTTTCCTCGAAGAACATGTGTTCGGTTCGGCAGAGGCCGATGCCTTCGGCGCCGAACTTGATGGCGGTGCGCGCGTCGTCGGGCGTATCCCCGTTGACGCGGACGCCGAGCTTGCGGACCTCGTCGGCCCAGCCCATCAGCGTGCCGAACTCGCCGGACAGCTCCGGCTCGATCATCGGCATGCGGCCGGCCAGCACCTGACCGACGGTGCCGTCGATGGTGATGACGTCGCCCGCCTTGAAGGTGCGCGAGCCGATTGCCATGGTGCCGCGGCCGTAATCGACGCGGATGGCGCCGCAGCCGGAGACGCACGGCTTGCCCATGCCGCGCGCGACCACGGCGGCGTGCGAGGTCATGCCACCGCGGGTGGTCAGGATGCCTTCGGCGGCATGCATGCCGTGGATGTCTTCCGGGCTGGTCTCGATGCGGACCAGGATGACTTTACGTCCGTCGGCCTGCAGCTTGGCCGCCTCATCCGACGAGAACACGATCTCGCCGGAAGCAGCACCCGGCGATGCCGGCAGGCCGGTGGCGATCACGTCGCGCTTGGCGTCGGGATCGATGGTCGGGTGCAGCAGCTGGTCGAGCGAGGCCGGATCGATGCGGGTCACGGCGTCCTTGCGCGAGATCAGGCCTTCATTGGCGAGCTCGACGGCGATGCGCAGTGCGGCCTTCGCGGTGCGCTTGCCGCTGCGGGTCTGCAGCATCCACAGCTTGCCGCGCTCGACGGTGAACTCCATGTCCTGCATGTCGCGGTAATGCTTCTCCAGCATCGTGTATATGCGGGTCAGCTCCTCGAAGGCGTCCGGCATCGCGACTTCCATCGACGCCTTGTCGGAGCCGGATTCCTTGCGCGATTCCTCGGTGATGTCCTGCGGCGTGCGGATGCCGGCAACGACGTCCTCGCCCTGCGCGTTGATGAGGAATTCACCGTACAGCTTGCTCTCGCCGGTCGAGGGATTGCGGGTGAAGGCAACGCCGGTTGCCGACGTCTCGCCCATGTTGCCGAACACCATGGCCTGCACGTTTACGGCCGTGCCCCACGATTCCGGAATGTCGTGCAGCCTGCGATAGGTCACCGCGCGCGCATTCATCCAGGACGAAAATACCGCGCCAATCGCGCCCCACAGCTGGGCGTGTGGATCCTGCGGAAAGTCGGCGCCGGTCTCGCGCGCGACCGCTTCCTTGTACTTGCCGACCAGTTCGACCCAGTCCTCGGCGGTGAGGTCGGTGTCGAGCGAATAGCCCTGGCCGTCCTTGAAGGTGTCGAGAATGTCCTCGAAGTGATGGTGCTCGAAGCCGAGCACCACGTCGGAATACATGGTGATGAAGCGGCGATAGCTGTCATAGGCGAAGCGGCGGTCGCCGGAGAGTTCGGCGAGCGCTTCGACGGTCTCGTCGTTGAGGCCGAGATTGAGCACGGTGTCCATCATGCCCGGCATCGAGGCGCGCGCGCCGGAGCGCACGGAGACCAGCAGCGGATTTTCGCTGTCGCCGAACTTCTTGCCGGTGAGCTTGCCGACATAGTCGAGCGCCTTCTCGACCTGCGCCTTCAGTTCCTTCGGATAGCTCTTGTCGTGCTCGTAGAAATAAGTGCAGACCGAGGTCGGAATGGTGAATCCGGGAGGCACCGGCAGGCCG
Source organism: Bradyrhizobium sp. (assembly GCA_035575905.1). Lineage (GTDB taxonomy): Bacteria > Pseudomonadota > Alphaproteobacteria > Rhizobiales > Xanthobacteraceae > Bradyrhizobium. The sequence goes on from DATLXL010000048.1 coordinate 93,005, forward strand.
AGATTGGCCATCTCGGCGAGGTTGGCGCCCTTGCCGCCAAGCAAGTCTTTCAGGCCCGCTTTGCCCTCGGCCTTGCCGTCGCCGAACGTGTAGACCCACTTGCCGAGCTTGACGGCCGATACTTCGGGCTTTGCAGCGGGTTTGCCCGCCGCCTTGGGCGGGGCGGGCGGCTTTGCGGCGACCTTGGCCGGGGGCTTCTTCAAGGCCTTTCGCGCGGGCGCGGCCGGCGCCTTTCGGGCCGGGGCGGATAGCTTTGATTTCGCTGCGGTTTTCTTCGACTTAGCGGCGGCTTTGGCCATGGCCTTCAGATTCCAAAAAAGGGGGGCGGGATTTTGCGCGCTTACACCATTTTGGCGGGTTCCGCGCAAGCCGCGCAGCGTTCATTTCCAGCACGCGCGTGTCACTCCGCTGTCAGAACTTCAGCCACTTGAACACGCCAAGGCCATGCAGCCCGATAATGATGAGGTAGATGGCCACAACGAAGTTCAGGAATCGCGGCATGATCAGAATGAGGATACCCGCGAGCAAGGCAATGATGGCGGGGACGTGCGCGGCGGTGATGGTCATTGCAGTTGTTTCCGGCATGTAAGGGGGAATCGGATCGAGCGGCTGCAACTTAACCGACCCGGTTCCGGAATAGGAGACGCGCAAGGCGCTTGACGAGTTCCATTCCTCACGAAAATTGCCCGAAAATGCCGCGTATGAGACGTCCGCTTGTCCGGAACATTGTCGTGCGCGACGCATTGGGCCCGCCGCAACGCTTTCAGCAAGAGGAGTGAGCCATGCGAAAGACGTTACTTGCGGCGGCCGCAGTCGCCGGCGCAATTTGCGCGCCGCTCGCGGCGCAGGCGCAAACGGTCGGAATCGTCGGCGGCAACACTGTCGTCGTCGAATCCTCTGGCGGCATCATCGCCGACCAGCGGCCGGCATTCCGCGAATATGTGGTGAGCCAGCGCGTGCCGGCATTCACCGTTCAAGAACGTGTCGTCGTCGGCACGACATTACCGGAAGCCGGCGTGACCTATTACGACGTGCCGCAGCGCTTCGGCACCACGCCCTACCGCTACACCGTGGTGAACGGCGAGACCGTCCTGGTCGAGCCGCGCTCACGCCGTATCGTTCAGGTGATCGACTAAGCCGCAAACACCTGAACGAAGAGCCCGGACGACGCGGCCCCTGTTGCGCGCGTTCGGCTCGAAAGCCTCGTCCGGTATTCCCCCGCCGGGCGGGGCTTTTCGCTGGCTAGTCCTGAATCTTGGAGAAGTCCGCCACCGCGCGCGTCGCCGCGCGGATCTCGGCCAGCAGCTTCAGCCGGTTCTCGCGCACCTTGGCGTCGTCGTCGTTGACCTTGACCTTGTCGAAGAACGCATCGACCGCCGGCCGCAGTTTTGCCATCGCGCCCATTGCGGCGGCATAATCGTCTTTTGCCATAGCAGCATTTGCGTCGGTCCTGGCACGCTCGATCGACTCAGCGAGAGCCCTCTCCTCAGGGACAACATAGAGAGCTTCATCCGGATCGTCATCGTAAAGCTTCCCGTCCTTTCTTTCTTCAATTCGCAAGATATTCGAAGCTCGCTTTGCTCCTGCAAGGAGGTTGGCTCCATCTTGCGTAGTAAGAAATTCTTCAAGTGCGTCTACACGACGAACGATGGACAACAGCCCAACTTCACGACTACCTAACCGAAGCACGGACGCGACAAGGTCGTGACGAGCTCCTTGATCTCGCAACTGGACTGTCAGCCGATCTTCGAAAAAGACTTGGAACGTGTCCCCGATGTTAGAGATGTCGACATCTGACAGATTAGGTCGAATATTCCTGATGTGCATCTCCAATAGGCCTCGGGGATACAAGTCGATTCCGCGATCAAGCGCGATCCGAATTACACCTAACGCCGCTCGTCGTAGTGCGAAGGGATCTTTGCTGCCGGTCGGCTTTTCGTCGATAACCCAGAAGCCAACGAGCGTATCGATCTTGTCCGCCAGCGCGACCGCGACACTGACGGGATCGGTCGGCACACGGTCCGCAGGCCCCTGCGGCTTGTAGTGCTCCTCGCACGCGGCGGCGACCGCGGCATCCTCGCCCTGCGCGAGCGCGTAATACTTCCCCATCAGGCCCTGCACTTCGGGGAATTCACCGACAACCTCAGTGAGCAGGTCGGCCTTGGCGAGACGCGCGGCGCGCCTCGTCTTTTCCACATCGGCGCCGACCAGCGGCGCGATCTCCGCGGCCAGCCGCTCGATGCGCTTGATGCGCTCGGCCTGCGTGCCGAGCTTCTCATGGAACACGATGTTGTCGAATTTCGGCAGCCGGTCCTCGAGTTTCGCCTTGAGGTCCGTCTCGTAGAAGAACTTCGCATCGCTCAGCCGCGCGCGGATGACGCGCTCGTTGCCGGCGATGATGGCCTTGCCGCCGTCGGTCGCTTCGATATTCGCCGTGAGGATGAACTTGTTCGCGAGCCTGCCCGTCTTGGGATCGCTCACCACGAAACATTTCTGATTATTGCGGATGGTGGCGCGGATCACTTCGCCGGGGATCGACAAAAACTCCGCATCGAACGAGCCCATCAGCACGACCGGCCATTCGACGAGCCCGGAGACCTCGTCGAGCAAATTCTGGTCCTCGACCAGCTCGAAGCCTTGCGCGAAGGCGAGCTGCTTGGCGTCGGTCAGGATCGCATCCTTGCGCCGCTCGGGGTCCAGCACGACCTTGGCTGCGAGCAGCTTCGCGTCGTAGTCCTCGAAGCGCCGCACGGAGATCGCGCCGGGCGCCATGAAGCGATGGCCGAACGTGGTCTGGCCGGTCTCGATGCCGTCGATCGAGAATTTCACGACGTCGGGCTCTTCGGTCTCGAGCCCGAAGGTCGCGGTGATCGCATGCAACGGCCGTACCCAGGACAGCGAGCCGGGCCTTGCCGAACGATCGCCCCAGCGCATCGATTTCGGCCAGGGGAAGGTGCGAATGAGCACCGGCAGGATATCGGCGAGGACATCGATCGCCGGCCGGCCCGGCTTCTCGATCAAAGCGATGTAGAAGTCGCCCTTCTTGTCGCTCTGGATCCTGGCTTCATCCAGCGACTTGAGTCCGGTGGCCCTCAGAAAACCTTGCACCGCCGCATCCGGCGCACCGATTTTCGGACCTTTGCGCTCTTCCTTGAGGTCCGGCTGGCGCGCCGGAATGCCGTGCACGGTCAGCGCGAGACGGCGCGGCGTGGCAAAGGCTTTCGCGCCTTCATAGACGAGACCTTCGGCCACGAGCTTGTCGGTGACCATGCGGCGCAGATCGTCGGCCGCCTTTGCCTGCATGCGCGCCGGAATCTCTTCCGAAAAAAGTTCGAGCAACAGATCGGGCATCAGACCGCCCTGCCCGCTTCGGTGTGCACCCAGGCTTCGCCGCAAGCCTTTGCCAGTTCGCGTACGCGCAGAATGTAGCTCTGCCGTTCCGTCACCGAGATCACGCCGCGCGCATCCAGAAGGTTGAAGGCGTGGCTCGCCTTGATGCACTGGTCATAGGCCGGCAGCGCCATCAGATGTTCCCTCCGATTGCTGCCTTCGCGCCATCCGGCGGCGAGATACTTCCTGCACGCCTCTTCCGCCATCCTGAACTGCTCGAACAGCATCGCGGTGTCGGAGTGCTCGAAATTGTGCCGCGAATATTCCTGCTCGGCCTGCAGGAAGACGTCGCCATAGGTCACCTTCTCGGCGCCATCGCGGCCGTTGAAATTGAGATCGTAGACGCGGTCGACGCCCTGCACATACATCGCAAGGCGCTCGAGCCCGTAGGTGAGTTCGCCCGCGACCGGCGCGCATTCGACGCCGGCGACCTGCTGGAAGTAGGTGAACTGGCTCACTTCCATGCCGTCGCACCAGCATTCCCACCCCAAACCCCACGCCCCCAGCGTCGGGCTTTCCCAGTCATCTTCGACGAAGCGGATGTCGTGAACGGCGGCGTCGACGCCGATCGCGGCGAGCGACTTCAGGTAAAGCTCCTGGATGTCCGGCGGCGACGGCTTCAGGATCACCTGGAACTGATAATAGTGCTGCAGCCGGTTCGGGTTCTCGCCATAGCGGCCGTCCTTGGGACGGCGCGAGGGCTGGACATAGGCCGCTTTCCAGCGCTTCGGACCGAGCGCCCGCAAGGTGGTGGCGGGATGGAAGGTGCCGGCGCCGACTTCCATGTCATAGGGCTGAAGGATCACGCAGCCGCAATCAGCCCAATAGCGCTGCAGCGTCAGGATCAGGCCCTGGAACGAACGTTCCGGGCGCATATGGGCAGGCACGGCGTCCATCGTCAGAATCGGTCTCGCACATGGGGGCTGAAGTGCGCGGGACCGTATCGACGGGGACGCGTGGAATCAAGGCGATGCCGGTGGTCGAGCAGCGCCTAATTCGGTCGAATCGGCTGCGCCTAGCCCGGGCGATAGGCGCCGGTGACGGGGTCGCGGCGGAGCTTTGGAATCTCAGATGTCCTCATGCTCTCGGCCATGCGCGCCAGGCGCGCCTCTTCCAGCTCCTGGTTGACCCTCTGAGCCGTCTTGTACGCCCAGCGGACCACGGCCATTCCCCCCAATACCCCTGCGAATGCGAACAGCGCTGGCATCGGACGATCCTTGTCGTTACTTGGTCACGCCCCCGACTCGCATTGTCGCCGATAGCGGCCCGGCCCGCAATCGGCTCGCTTTGGGACCAAATACCGCGCCCTGACCTTGGCATGATGCGGCCCTAGAGCCCGAATTTGGCCCAAATCGCCCGGGTTTCCAGCGCCGAGATAAGATCGTCCGGCAGCGCCCGGATACCATCCAACCCGCCGAGCGATCCCGCCCCGGGTGCCCTACGGCCGAGCAGGCCCGACAGCAGCCCGCTGGACGGTACGATCACCGGCGTCAGCACCTTCTCGCCATAGCGGGCGCGCAGCGTGGAGCGGAGGTCGCCAATGCCGTCGGCAAGCCCAAGCGAGACGGACTTCTCTCCGGCCCAGTACTCGCCGGTGAACAGGACGTCGTCCGCGCCCTTCAATCTGGCGCCACGGCTCTCCTTCACAAGCGAGATGAACAGCGCGTGGATGTCGCGCTGGATCGATTTCAGCCGCGCGACATCATCGGGATCTTCGGGCAGGAACGGATCGAGCATCGCCTTGTGCTCGCCCGCCGTATAGAGCCGTCGCTCGATGCCGATCTTCTTGATCAGCTCCTGGAAGCCGAAGCTGCCGCCGACCACGCCGATCGACCCGAGGATCGAGGACGGATCGCAAAAAATCTCGTCGCCTGCGCACGCCATCATGTAGCCGCCCGATGCCGCGACATCCTCGACGAACACCAGCACCGGCAATTTCTTTTCCGTGGCGAGCTGGCGGATGCGCAGGTAAATCTGGCGTGACTGCACCGGCGAGCCGCCCGGCGAATTGATCACCAGCGCCACCGCCTTCGCGTTCCGGGTGGCGAAGGCGCGCTCCAGGGTTTTCGCCATAGCGGCCAGCGTCAGGCCCGGCCGCAGCGGCGTAACCGCGCCGATCGTGCCGGAGAGGCGGACTACAGGTACGACGGGGACATCGGGCCGCAGCCGCGCCGGGAGATATTCTTTCAAACTTGTGATCCAGCTCGGCACGGCCGAGCGATCACTAAATTGTTGAGTCATGCCGTAACCCCAGTTTAACCATTTTTTATCGCCTCACTGTCATTGGGAAGGCCGGAACGACTGGAACGTCCTTTGCATCACTTCGTAAGTGCTGCACTGACGCAGCGGAGAGCGACATGAAAATCTACCTGCTCATCATGTTGATCGGTACCCTCTTGGCCGCCGTTCACTTCACTTCGGCCTCCGAGCAGCACTCGGAAACGCTCCCGCAATAGGATTGTTTCTGCTTGGAAACCGGGCAGCCGAACACCCCTCATAAGGTCGCAAGCGATAATTCGCCGTTACCGGCCAATATCTCCTGAACCTGTTTATTGGGCAGGCCTGACTCATCATTGAGCATCAGGGCGGGAAGGATTTGCGCCGGCGCGCGTCCGCCCTTTACGGCCCGGACCAGGACCCGGATCGCGGGCAGCCGGGCCTCGCCGTGCACCGGCAGGATCGCCAGGCTGCCAAAGCCGCGGTCGAGCGCGGCCAGCACGCCGGCAATTCCATCGGCGCGCCAGATCAGCGTCATTACGCCGCCGGATTTGAGGATACGCCTTGCGGCGCGCACCCAGGCTTGCAGCGTATCCTCTCCGGCGACATGGGCGGCAGCGCGTGCAGCATCGGGCGAAGCGCGGTGCCGCGCGCCATCGTTGAACGGCGGATTCATCAGAACGATATCGACGCTGTCAGGCGCAAGGCCGGCGGTGGCGAAGGCGTCCCCGCCCGCCCCGACGTCGAGCACGGCCACATCGGCAGGGATCGCATTTGCCGCAGCATTGCTGCGCGCAAGATCGGCGAGCGTTTCGTCAATCTCAACAAGCACGAGGCCGATGCCTTCAACACGCCGCGCCAGCGCAAGGCCGGCGGCGCCGACGCCCGCACCGAAATCCGCCACACGGCTGCCGGGGCGGGCCGAGGTTGCGGCAGCCAGCAGCATGGCGTCGTGGCCGGCGCGGTGGCCACGCTTCAATTGTCGCAGGCGCAACCGTCCGCCGAGAAACGCATCCTCGGTGCATTCGAGGCGGGCGTCAGCCATCGTCCCGCAATTCATGGGCAAGCCCGGCGTCGGTGAGCAGCCGGCGCGCGGCGGCGTTGTCCTCGTCATTGACCAGGATGCGCCGCTGCAAGAGGCCGAGCGAGCCTTCGACGATGCTCATGTTCTGGTCCAGCACCATGTGATGGATGTCGGCGCCGTCGAGCAGCGCGCCAACTGCGGAAATCAGAACGAGATCGTTGGTTCGTACCAATTCCCGCAAATCCGTACTCCTTTGCCCGAGGGCATTGGGGCTAACCGTTGATTGTCAACCCTTCCGGCCCCTTGCCGCATCACGCGGCACTTTCTATTGTATAATGAAGGATAGTGCGAATTCGGCAAATGTGGAGACCGGCGTGGCGGTTATTGTACCTTTCGAGAGCCCGCAAAATGCCTCGATAGAACCGCTGGTCGCCCTGGTGGCCGCCGACATGGATCGCGTCAACGCGGCCATCCTGACGCGGACCGGCTCCGAGGTGACCATGATCCCGGAGGTCGCCAACCACCTGATCTCCTCGGGCGGAAAGCGCCTGCGCCCGATGCTGACGCTGGCGATGGCCAATCTCACCGGCTATTCCGGCGACGGCCACATCAAGCTCGCGGCCTCTGTCGAGTTCATGCACACCGCGACGCTGCTGCATGACGATGTCGTCGACGAAAGCGAGCTGCGGCGCGGCAAGCTTTCGGCGCGCATGCTCTGGGGCAACGAGGCGAGCGTGCTGGTCGGCGACTTCCTGCTCGGCCAGGCGTTCCGGATGATGGTCGAGGTCGGCTCGCTACGCGCGCTGGACATTCTCTCTTCCGCCGCCGCCACCATCGCCGAGGGCGAGGTGATGCAGCTTGCGGCCGCCAAGAACACCGCGACCACCGAGGACGAGTATCTCGCCGTGATCCGCGGCAAGACGGCCGAGCTGTTCGCCGCGGCCTGCGAGGTCGGCCCTGTCATCGCAAACCGTCCGAAGGCGGAGCAGACCGCCTGCCGTTCGGTCGGGATGAATCTCGGCATCGCCTTCCAGCTCGTCGACGACGTGCTCGATTACGGCGGCAAGGCCGCCAAGCTCGGCAAGAACATCGGTGACGATTTCCGCGAAGGCAAGATCACCTTGCCGGTCGTGCTGGCGTTCCGCCGCGGCAACGACAGCGAGCGCAAGTTCTGGATCAGGGCGCTGGAGCGCGGCGAGATCGGCGACAGCGATCTCGACCACGCCATCGGGCTGATGACCAAGCACCGCGCGCTGGAAGACACCATCAACCGCGCCCAGCATTACGGCGCGATGGCGGTGGATGCGCTGGCGCTGTTTCCGTCCTCACCGATGAAGAGTGCGCTGGAACAGGTGGTCGCGTTCTGCCTGGCGCGGTCGCACTAAAGCGCGGTGAGATCTGGATGAACATCATCGCGCTTTAGGGTGTTGTTTGAGCATGATCTTTTCGGAAAACCGCTTCACATTTTTCCGGATCATGCACTGGGCACGGATGCCGCATGACGGGTAGAGCGCGGCGAAACCCATCTTGCGACTCCAGCGGGCGGAGCTAACTGAGCGTTCCCGCATGCACCCACCAGGAGGGATGTTCCGACCGAATCTTGTCGGCGGCACGTCCAGCCTCGGCGGTATTCTCATAGATCGCAAAGCAAGTGGCGCCCGATCCTGACATGCGCGCAAGCCAGGCGCCGTTGGTGGCGTTGAGTGCCGTTAACACATCGCCGATGATCGGCTGAATCCTCGTGGCCGGCTCTTCGAGATCGTTGGTGCCGGCTGCCAATGCTTCGACCCACTCTTCGAGCGAGCCGCCCTCCTCGGGCCATGACGACGGCTCGGTCATGATATCGCCGACGCCGACGCGCAGCTCGCCATGCCGCAAGCCGAGCGCGGTGAAGACGTCCTTGGTCGCGACAGGCACACGAGGATTTACCAGCACGGCCGGCATCCTTGGCGGGCTCAGCGGCAGAAGATTGTCGCCGACGCCGGTCATGTCGCAGGCGCGCGAGGCCAGGCACACCGGCACGTCGGCGCCGACGCCAAGCGCGACTTCCTGCAGGCGCTCGTCGTCGAGCCGGAGATTGTTGAGCCGCGCCAGCAGCCGCAGCGCGGCCGCAGCATCCGCCGAGCCGCCGCCGATGCCGGCCGCAACCGGCAGCACCTTGTCAAGAACGAATTCGCCGGCCTTCAAATCCGGCACCACCTCGCCAAGCAGACGCGCCGCTTTCAGCACCAGATTGTCGGAAAGCTCGCCGCAGGCCATCGCCAGCGGGCCCACGGTCTTCAGCGAGAGCTCCGGTCCGGGAGACAGCGTCAGCCTGTCCGCGCAATCGGCAAACGCCACCACGCTTTCGAGATCGTGATAGCCATCCGTGCGCCGACCGACTACCCGCAGGGTCAGGTTGACCTTGGCACGCCCCTCTTCCACCAGCCCCGACATAGAACCCTGCGATCAGCCGCCCTTGCCGTCCTTGCCGTCTTCTTTTTTCTTGTCGGCGGAGGCCGAGGATGACGTGTCGTCCGGCAGGCCGTTTTCGATCTTGGCTTCGATCTTCGGCAGCTCTTCCGGCTCGGGCTTGAGATCGCGCGCATGCGCCCACTGGAATTTGGCTTCCAGCGTGCGGCCGACGCGCCAATAGGCATCGCCGAGATGGTCGTTGATCGTCGGATCTTCCGGCTTGAGATCGATGGCGCGCTCGAGATGCTTGACCGCGTCCTCATAGTTGCCGATGCGGTAATAGGCCCAGCCGAGCGAGTCCACGATGTAGCCGTCGTCGGGACGCTGGTCGACGGCACGCTTGATCATCTTCATGCCTTCGTCGAGATTGACGCCCTGGTCGATCCAGGAATAGCCGAGATAGTTCAGCACGTGCGGCTGCTCGGGCTGCAGCTCCAGCGCCTTGCGCATGTCGGCCTCGGCCTTGGTCCACTGCTTGGAGCGCTCCTCGCAGATGCCGCGATAGTAATAGGTGACCCAGGCGTTCTTTTCGAGCGTCGCCGGCATGGCCTCGATGCCCTTGGAATAGGTCACTGCGCAATCGGTGAACTTCTTGCGGCCGCGCTCGATATTGCCGAGCGCCATGATGGCCTCGATGTCCTTTGGCGCCTGCTCGATGACTTCCTTGAGGATCTTGATCGCCTCGTCGCTGCGGTCGACCGCGTCGAGATTGGTCGCAAGCTGAATCTGCGCGTTGCGCTTCAGCGGCGAACTCGCCGGCACCCGCTCATAGACCTTGATTGCCATCGCCGGCTTCTTCACCGACTCATAGAGATCGGCGAGCGACAAGAGCGCCATCGGATGGTTCGGCTGCAGATACAGCGAGAGCTGCAGGTAGACCAGCGCCAGATCCTCGCCGCCGCGGCGGGTCAGCGTAGCGCCGATGCCGTAGAGGGCTTCGGCGGCGCCCGCCTGGGCGGAATCGACCAGCGGCGACAGTTTCTTGCCGGCGCGGACTTCCTTCAAGCCATCCTGCACCAGCGGATGCCGCGGCAGTTTCTTTTCAAAAGCCTCGAAGATCGCAGTTGCAGCCGCGCCATCCTTGTTGCGCGAGTTCCAGCGCGCCCACTCGTCAACCACGCGCAGCATGGAATCATCGAGCTTGTAAGAGCGCTCCAGCCGCGCTCCCGCTTCCTTCTCGCGATTTGCCAGTTCCAGAATCATGCCGGCATGCAGATCCTTGAAGATCGGATACCATTCCGGGCCGGTCAGCCTGTCGATATTGGCGATCGCAGCCTTCGCGTCGCCGGCGCCGAAGCTCGCCCAGGACGACAGCAGCGTGGCGACCAGATCGGTGATCGGCCCGCGGATCGACTGGTTGATGTTGAGCTGCGCGGTTGCGTATTTCTTCTGCTTGAGGTCGCGCACGCCGACCACGAGGCGGGCCACGCGGTTGGACTTGTCCTGGATCAGGATACGGTCGGCGAGCTTGACCGCCTCCTCGATGTCGCCGTCGGCGAGCGAGGAGATAAAGGCACGGTCGAGCAGTTCGTTGTTCTTCGGATCGGTGCGCAGCGCCGAGCGGTAGAAGGCGGCGGCCGAGCCTGCGTCACGCTCGACGCTGGCGTGGCGCGCGGCGAGGTAGCTGCCCGCCGTGGTCATCGACTTCAGATCATTCTTGCTGGGAAACTGCGCCGCATTGTCGGTCGGATGATCGGGGGTCTGCGCCAGTACATGGCCGGGCAGCGCCAGCGCGGAAACGGTGAGCGCGACAATCGCCCAATGATTGAAACGAGTTGAAAGCATCACGGTCTGCCTGGCTCCAGGATTTTATGACAAGGCAATCAGCAAGGGCAGCCCCGGCCCAGCGGCCTCCAAGGTCCCGGGACAATGCCGCTTTTGGCAGTGAACCGCAAGGAAAAGGGCCGGCAATTCAAGTGGCATATCGCCGGGCTGCCGCCCATTTGAGCGACTTTGCCTGCAAACGCTCGCAGTGTGGCGGCATCGTGACCGGTTACCGCTATCCTCACGCAAAGGTGGTCACATCGCCTCGTAATTCGGTCCACCGCCGCCTTCCGGCGGAACCCAGGTAATGTTGCCGTTGGGGTCCTTTACGTCGCAGGTCTTGCAGTGGACGCAGTTCTGCGCGTTGATCTGGAAGCGCGGCCCTGAGGCCTCCTCGACCCATTCATACACGCCCGCCGGGCAATAGCGATTCGACGGGCCGGCAAAGACATCGTGCTCCGATGTCTTCTGCAGGTTCATGTCCGCCACCTTCAAGTGAACCGGCTGGTCCTCCTCGTGGTTGGTGTTGGACAGAAACACCGAGGAAAGCTTGTCGAAGGAAATCTTGCCGTCCGGCTTGGGGTAGGCGATCGGCTGATGCTGCTTGGCCGCGTCGAGCGTCTTGCGGTCGGGCTTGCCGTGCGATTGCGTGCCGAACAGCGAGAAGCCGAATAGCGAGTTGGTCCACATGTCAAAGCCGCCGAGCCCGACGCCGATGATGGTGCCGAACTTCGACCACAGCGGCTTGACGTTGCGCACCGTGAACAGGTCCTTGCCGACGGCGGAATCGCGCCAGGCATTCTCGTATTCGACGATCTCGTCACCGGCGCGGCCGGCGCCGAGCGCAGCGGCAACGTGTTCGGCCGCCAGCATGCCGGTGCCCATCGCGTTGTGCACGCCCTTGATGCGCGGCACGTTGACAAAGCCGGCGGCGCAGCCGACCAGCGCGCCGCCCGGGAAGGTCAGCCGCGGCACCGACTGGTAGCCGCCCTCGGTGATGGCGCGCGCGCCGTAAGCGAGCCGCTTGCCGCCTTCGAATACGCTGCGGATCGAGGGATGCGTCTTGAAGCGCTGGAATTCGTCGAACGGCGAGAGGTAAGGATCGTCGTAGTTCAGATGCAAGACGAAGCCGACCGCGACCCGGTTATCGTCATAATGATACAGGAAGGAGCCGCCGCCGGTCGAATTGTTCAGCGGCCAGCCGAAGGAGTGCTGGATCAGCCCCTTCTGGTGCTTTGCAGGATCGATCTGCCACACTTCTTTCAGGCCGATGCCGAATTTCGGCGGCTCGCTCTTGGAGTCGAGACCAAACTTGGCGATCAACTGCTTCGACAGGCTGCCGCGCGCGCCTTCGGCAAACAGCGTGTATTTGCCAAGCAGTTCCATGCCGCGGGTATAAGAGTCCTTGTGCGTGCCATCCTTGGCGATACCCATGTCGCCGGTGGCGATGCCCCTCACCGCGCCCTTGTCGTCATAGAGCACTTCGGCCGCGGCAAAGCCCGGATAGATCTCGACGCCGAGCGCCTCGGCCTTCGGCGCCAGCCAGCGGCAGACATTGCCGAGCGAGCCGATATAGCAGTGATGGTTGTCCATCAGCGGCGGCATCATGAAGTTCGGCAGCCGGATCGCGCCGCCCGCCGTCATCCAGTAGAAGCGGTCATCCTTCACCTGGGTGGTGAGCGGGCAGTCCGGATCCTGGCGCCAGTCCGGAATCAGCTTGTCGAGCGAAACCGGATCGATCACCGCGCCCGACAGGATGTGCGCTCCGACCTCGGAACCCTTTTCGACCACGACCACGTTCAAGCCGGGATTGATCTGCTTGAGGCGGATCGCCGCGGAAAGTCCGGACGGACCGGCGCCGACGATCACGACGTCGAATTCCATGGATTCGCGCGGGGGTAACTCTTCGCTGCTCATGATCTGTCTTTTTGCCCGGTTAAGAACGCTTCCAAACAATCCCGTTGTTTCCGATTTTTGACGATAGGACAACCACGGAAATGCGTTTCGCGATGGCGCAAGCCAGCATAGATTGAGCGGGATGCCGCAAGCGACCGCCATGCCCCCCGAACCCGCCCCTACCGTGCAGCAATTGCTGGCCTTTTACCTCGAGGCCGGGGTCGATTGCGCGCTTGGCGACGAGCCGGTCGACCGGCTCGCCGATCCCGAGCTCTTACACGAGCCTCGCCCCGCGGTGGTACACCAGCAGTTGACGCGCACCGCACCGCCGCCGCCGGTCGCACCGCCGCGCGCGGATGCAACCCTCGCGCCCGACGCTGCGATCGCCTCCGCCCGCGAGGCCGCGCGAACCGCGCCGACCCTGGAACAACTGCGCCGCTTGCTCGAAAGTTTCGACGGCTGCGCGCTGAAGCACACCGCCACGCAACTGGTGTTCGCCGACGGCAACCCGCAGGCGCGCGTGATGTTCGTCGGCGAGGCGCCGGGACGCGACGAGGACATCGAGGGGCTGCCTTTCGTCGGCCGCTCCGGCAAACTTCTCGACCGCATGATCGCGGCGATCGGGCTCGACCGCAGCAAGGCCTATATCGCCAATATCATTCCGTGGCGGCCGCCCGGCAACCGCACGCCGACGCCGCAGGAGACCCAGATCTGCCTTCCCTTCATCCAGCGCCAGATCGAGCTCGTCAATCCGGACGTGCTGGTGACGCTCGGCAATCCCTCGACGCAGGCGCTGCTGCAGACGCGCGAAGGCATCATGCGCACCCGCGGCAAATGGCTCGATTACGACACCGGCACGCGCACCATCCGCGCCATCGCGACGTTCCATCCGGCCTATCTGCTGCGCTCGCCGGCCTACAAGCGGATGTCGTGGCAGGATCTGCGCGCGATTGCGAAGGCGCTGGCGGGCTAACCGTCACGGATTCTTCGGCCGGACGATGGCCCAGCCGATGCGCAACAGCGGCTGGCGGCCGTTGACGTACCATTCGAAGGCGCGCGGCACTTCCGGCACGAGGCCGGGAAACCGCTTGGCCAGATCGGCAGGCACGGTGCCCGCGGTATCCGACGCACGCCAGACCACGATGCCGCCGGTCTCCGCGAACTTCGCAGGGTTGAGCCATGGCGTGCGCTGTGGCGCGGCGTCCAGCAGCAGATGCGGACGGCCGCGGTCGAGCGCGATCAGGCTGGCGAATTGCGGATCGCCGGCGACGGAGCGCAGGCGCTGGTTGGTGCGGCGCTCAAAACTTTCGCCGAAGTAACGCGCGATCTGTCGGCCCGGCACCGAGGTCGCGACCTCGGCCGCGGTTGTCCAGGGCAGGAACAGCGTCGTGCCGATGACGACGGCCGCCGGCGCGATCACCGCGAGCGCCCATACCGCGCGGAGCAGCCGCTGCCGCCTCAGATAAACGAGGTCGCCGGTCGCGACGATTATCGCAAGGCCCGACATCAAGAGCGCGATGGCGGTTCCGCCGACCACGGTATCGAAGTTGAACAGGCCGGCGATCAGGCTTCCGGCCAATGCGGGCGCGATCGCAAAGCAATAGACGAACTGGCGCGCCAGCGGATCGACGGGCGGGCGGTAGATGATCGGCGCCTCCTCGGAGCCGCGGCCGAGAAAGCCGGAGTTGAGGACGACAAGGACGATGATGGCCGATACCGCGATCGCGAGGCCGCCGAGTAGATTGCCCCAATGCGTGGCCCGTGCCGCGAGCAGATCGGGCGTCGCCGGCCATGCCGGCATGCCGATCGCGTCGGCGCGGATCATCCAGACCAGATATGGCAGCGCCAGCACCACGATCGCAGTCAGCGCGAACAGCGGGTCAAGCGAGTGCAGCATGCGCCGCCCGCGCCCGGTCGCAAGCGCAAAGCCGGCCAGCAGGAGCAGCAGCATCGGCGCCGCCGTCGTCGTCAGCAAGAGCAGGCCTGCCGCGATCGACCAGGCGAACCAGACGTTGCGGCGGCCTTCGCCGATGATCTGCCACCAATGCAAGAGAAGGAGCGCCCAGAGCGGACGCGCCAGCACCGACGGGCCGAATTCGAGGCTGGGCGCGCCGAAGGCCGTGATCGTCATGGTGAGCAGCACCGCAAGCACCGCCTGCTGGCCGCCGACAATGGCGCGCGCCAGCAGATACACCGTCCACAGCGTCGCAACGTCGCAAGCTCGCGCGAGCAGATAGACGCCGAACATGTGGTTGCCGGCGGCGCGATAGGCGATGTCGGCGAACCAGAACGCCAGCGGCGGCCCCATGTCGGTTCCGACCTGATATTCGCGGCCGAAGGCAAGCATGGTGGCGAGATCGCCGGGCGGGCTTCGATAGAGCAGCACCGACACCACCAGCCACATCAGGGCCTGCATCGCGATGACGAGCAGGACCACAAGCCGTGGCCGGGCGCGGATCAGTTCGACAATCAGGGAGGTAAAACGCATCAGACGTCCGAAGATCCCAAACCGGCACCGCTGGCCGGCCGCCCGTGTCCCCGATGTTTGATAAAGGGCGGCTGCCTCGGAGGCAACTGGCCGTTGTGCGTCAGATCGCGGCGGAAATTTCGGCCACCTCGGTCTCTACCGAAAACAGATCGGGCGGGACCGGCGAAGGATAATGTTTTTCCCGCGCGGCCACGACCGGCGCGAAGAAACGCCGGTGGTGCACCGACGGGCCGAGCCGGTTCAGCGCTTCCAGATGCTCCGGCACGGCATAGCCCTTGTGGGTCTCGAAGCCGTAGCCCGGGCAATCCTGTGCCAGCGCGCACATCAGGCGGTCGCGCGTCACCTTGGCGATGATGGAAGCCGCCGCGATCGACTTGACGATGCCGTCGCCGCCGATGACGGCCTCGCAGTCGCATGACGTGGCGAGGCGGTCGCGGCCGTCGACGAACACATGCTTCGGCGCCTCGGGCAGCGCGGCCACCGCACGCGCCAGCGCCCACAGCGAGGCGCGCAATATATTGTCGCGATCGATCCGCGCCGGCGAGGCGTAGGCGACGGCAAAGGACGACGTCGCGCAGATTTTCTCGAACAGGTCCTCGCGCTCTTCCGGCGTCAATCGCTTGGAATCATCGATGCCCCTTGGAATGCGATCCGGATCGAGAATCACCGCGGCGGCCACCACCGGTCCGGCCAGCGGCCCGCGGCCGGCCTCGTCGCAGCCCGCGACCGGCCAGATGCCGCGCTTGATCAGCGCGCGCTCGCGGCGAAAGCTCGGCGGCGTCACGGCGATGACGCCTTGCGGCGGCTTCGCGGCCTTCCTTTCCGGCTTTGCTTGCGGTTTCCCGGCGGACTTGTCCCGACTCATGGCCGGAATCCTTGCGCCAGCTTGCACGGCCGCGCAACCGGGAACCGGAGGCTACTCCCGCTATTCCATGTCGGGGCTGACGCACCTTGACTCCTCAGCCTCGCCGCGAACCTAGAACAGGCTGAGCTGCTGGCCGTTTCGCTTTGGCTTGGCGAAATGATCCGTGGTCAGCCTGGAACGGCGTTTGTTGAGGCCAAGCTTCTCGCAGGCGATTTCGAAGCGGCGGCCGATCATCCAGGCCATCGGGCCGGTGCCCTTCATCCGCGTTCCCCATTGCGAGTCGTAGTCGCGGCCGCCCCGCATGTCGCGGATCAGCGTGAACACATGGCGATAGCGGTCGGGATAATTGGCCATCAGCCATTCGCGGAAGAGATCGCGCACTTCAAGCGGCAGGCGCAGCAGCACGTAGCTGGCTTCCCTGGCGCCGGCATGGGCCGCCGCATCGAGGATGCGCTCGATCTCGGAATCGTTCAGCGCCGGGATCACCGGCGCTACCATAACCGTGGCGGGGATGCCGGCCTCCGCCAGCATCTTGATCGCCTCCAGCCGTTTCGGCGGCGTCGAGGCGCGCGGCTCCATGGTGCGCGCCAGTTTCGGATCGAGCGTCGTCACCGACAGCGCGACCTTGGCAAGGTTGCGCTTGGCCATGCGCGCGAGGATGTCGATATCGCGCGTCACCAGCGCCGATTTGGTGACGATGCCGACGGGATGGCCGGCCCGCTCCAGCACTTCGAGAATGCCGCGCATGATCTTCATGTCGCGCTCGATCGGCTGATAGGGGTCGGTGTTGGTGCCGATCGCGATCATCTTCGGTTCATAACCGGGCGCGGCCAGCTCCTTTTCGAGCAAGGCGGGCGCATCGGGCTTTGCGAACAGGTTCGATTCGAAATCGAGCCCCGGTGAGAGTCCGAGATAGGCATGGGTCGGCCGTGCGAAGCAGTAGACGCAGCCATGCTCGCAGCCGCGATAGGGATTAATGGAGCGATCGAAGCCGATGTCAGGAGAATCGTTGCGCGCGATCACCTTGCGCGAGGTGTCGAGCGAGACCGTGGTCTTGAACGGCGGCAGCTCCTCGAGGCTCTGCCAGCCGTCATCGAAGGCAACCCGCGCCTCGGCCTCGAAGCGGCCGGACGCATTGGATTGCGCGCCGCGGCCGCGCCGCCGCTCGCGGTCGATGGCGACCGCGAGCTCGGCAAAAGGGGGCGCACCCGCCGGCTCGGAGGGCGCCTTGACCGGCGGGTGCTTGAGGGCATGAGAGGATGCTCGGCTCATGGCAAGAACATAGCACGCCAAAAGAACAAATCAAGAACAAAAATGCAAATATCGCAAAACAACCCCATGCAAAGTAAGCCGCCTGGTCCTCCGCCCCCAAGCCTATGTGCCGCAAAAATCTGCAGGCGGACCGGCTGCTTTGATTGTGACAAGGTGATAACGGTGCGACGTTTTCAACAGCCCGAGACAACGAAGCCGCCATGCTGAGCGTCATCATTCCGACCGAAGGCGTCGAACAGACGGCTGTCGCCACGCTTGCCGCGCTGGTGCCCGGCGCCGCCGCCGGCATCGTCAAGGAAGTGCTGCTGGTCGATCGCGGCGGGTCGAGCGTGATCGAGCGGGTCGCCGACGTCGCGGGCTGCCGCTATCTCGCCGCCGACGGCACGCGCGCCGCAGCGCTTGCAGCGGGCGCCCGGCAGGCGCGTTCGCCCTGGCTGATGTTCCTGCATGCCGGCGCGGTGCTCGACGCCGGCTGGATCGAGGAGACCACCCAGTTCGTCAACACCGTCGCGGGCAGCGGCAAGCCGCGCGCCGCGGTGTTTCGCTACTCCCGCTCGCCCTACGCCGAGCGCCGCCTCAGCGACGGCTTCAAGGCGATCGCCCGCATGGTGACGGGCCCCTCCGCCGAGCAGGGCCTCCTGATCGCACGCGACCATTACGAGCGCCTTGGCGGCTACCAGTCGGACGCCCGCCGCTCCGAGGCGCGCCTGCTGCGCCAGCTCGGCCGCTCCTCGCGCACGCTGCTGCGCAGCCGGATCGTCATGGTGGCCTGAGGCCGCCCCCCTCACCGACCGACAACCATGCAAAACCGGCCTGGGGATGGGGCTTGCAATATATTTGACAATATCAAATAATAATTTGATGAAATCAAATAACTCTGTCCTCGAAACCCAGGTCGCCGCCATCCGCGGCTTCAACCGTTTCTACACCCGCAAGCTCGGTATCATCGAGCCGAAGCTGCTGCACAGCCCGTTCACGCTGCAGGAAGCGCGCATCATCTACGAAATCGCGCATCGCCCGGCCTGCACCGCCACCGACCTGACCCGCGAACTCGGACTCGATCCCGGCTTCCTGAGCCGCACCCTGCAAGCGCTGCAGCGCCGCCAGATCGTGACGCGCAAGCCGTCCAAGGATGACGGCCGCGTCAACGAAATCTCGCTGACCGCAAAGGGCCGCACCGCTTCCGCCGAACTCGAGCAGCGCTCGCGCGAAGAGATGGAACGCCTGCTCGCCGGCCTCGATGCCGCAGAGCGCGCCGCCATCGTGCAGGCCATGACGACGATCGAGCAGACGCTGGAGCCGCCGGCGCAAAAGCCGCCCGGCTTCCTGCTGCGCAGCCACCGCCCCGGCGATATCGGCTGGGTGGTCTCGCGCCACGGCGCCATCTATGCCCAGGAGTTCGGCTGGGACATCAGCTTCGAGGCGCTGGTCGCCGAGATCGCCGGAAAATTCCTCACCTCCTACGATCCGGCGCGCGAGCATTGCTGGATCGCGGAGGTCGCCGGCGAGCCGGTCGGCTCGGTGTTCCTGGTCAAGGGCAGCGACGACGTCGCAAAGCTACGGCTGCTACTGGTGGAGAAGAAGGCGCGCGGGCTCGGGGTTGGCCGCGCGCTGACCGAACAATGCATCCGCTTCGCGCGCGAGCGCGGCTACCGCGAGATCACGCTGTGGACGCAGAGCATGCTGCTCGCGGCACGCGGCATCTACCAGGCGGCGGGCTTCCGGCGCACCAGGGAAGAGCCGCACCGCAGCTTCGGCGTCGATCTCGTCGGCGAAACCTGGGAACTGAAATTGTGAGCCAACAAGCGCCGCGACCGCCGCGGCGCATCGCGCCGGGCACCATCTCGTTTTATGCACGAAGGGCGCATCGGCTCCGCGAGGAAGCCTGGCGGGGCGTGATGCTTGGACTGTGGGCCCGGCTTGCGATGACCGCTCGCCGGGCTTGCGGTCGCCGGCATGTCAGCTGATCACCACAGCGGACATGGGAACAATCATCGATGCCGTGTCAGGCCGACCACAGAACGACTCTCGCAGCGAACTCAAGCGTCCTTGCCGGCTCGTCCGCGACGCGCCGTGCAGGATATGAAGTTCAGCGGCGTCCTGGCGAGGATCTCGATCTCGGCGCGTTCCAGGGGCGTCAGCGTCGGCGCGAAGTCGGAAGCGGCAACGCGCTCGCGCAACACGGCGATGGCGGCTTGATGATCCGGGCTCGCATAGGCCTCGGTTGCGACCGCGAGACCGGGATCGCCGAAGAAGCGATGAATGACGGCACCGAGCGTCTTGCGCGATCTGAAATATTTGACGATCGCTTCGTCACGGGCGGCCGGTGGCGCTTCGCTGACCAGCCGCGCCGCGGTCGCGTTCAATGCCAGGTACCTGGGAAGCGAAATGGAATTGGCATCCCGCGCCACCTCGGTGACCGTGTGGAGGCCTCGATCGCCGACCGAATAGCGCTCAGTCTGAAAGCAGCCTCCGCGCTGGACTTCGGCCAGCTGGGCTGCCGGTGCCGGGACGTTGCCGAACGTTCCGTTCCACTGGCTGGCGGGCCCGCCTGTCTCGCGCGTTCTCGCCGGACCAGCCGCCATGATCCCGAGAATGTTCGACTCGCCGCGATGAGCGGACAGCATCTTGTCGATTGAAGCCTCGTCGCACCCGGCCGAAGCGCCCCCCAGTCCAGCAAGCCGGCCCACCCCCTGCAGCTGGCAACGCATGCCCTGTCCGCCCATCGCGAAGAACGTACGCATCGGCGCCGGATCCAGTGCCCGCACGAGTGCCGCGGGCTTGGCGATGTCGGAACCGTGGACCCACAGAAACGCGCCGACTGCCGCGATCGCGCCGACCGTCATCTCGCGCGTCAGGCCAAGCCTGTTGAAGTCCGCATCGAACGATGCGGGCGAAAGCGCGATGGCAAAACCCTGCCGCGCGGTGCGGATAGAAGGCGGCCGACGGCCAAAGCCGTCTCCGGCACGCAACTCGGCCGGCCGCGTATCGCGCCGCGCCGGCGCAATCAGCGCCATCGATCCGGTGACCGAAACGATCGCCGCGACGCGCTCGGCGATCGTGGGATGCGTGGCGAAAGCCCCCTCATGCGGTCCGTCGATCATCATGGCATCCTGTCCGGCAGCGAGGCCTGGAATGGCGCTGCGCCCTTCGATGCGCTGCAACGCCGCCACGAGCGCGGACGGGTTTTGCGTCAACCGGACGGATTCGGCATCCGCAATGAACTCGCGGGCCGACGCGATCAACAGGCGCGTCAGGTGGCTGCCGTCGAGCGCAAGCCGGCGCAGCAGCGCGACGACGAGGATGAGCACCACCATGATCGGCAACACGACCGCGAGGATCGGCAGCGTGCACGCCTGCCAAATCCTGTTGACCTGCTTTGCAGTGCGTCGCGGCTGGAGCAAATTCAGCGTATCGAGGCAGACATTGGTCGCCGCGATCAGCCGGATGTCTCCGTTGACGATGTGAACAATCTCATGTGCGGCAACGGCGGCCAGCTCGTCGTCATCCAGCGCGTCGATCAGCCCGCGCGTGAACACCAGGACGGCGTCCTTTTGGCGGATGCCGCAGGCAAATGCATTGAGCGCAGGACTGTCGATGACGCCGACATAGGGCGTCGGCAGGCCGGCCGCGATTGTCAGCGGTTCGACGATGCGGCACAGCCGCGGTTCGTCCTGATCATCCACGAAACGAAAATTCGTTTTTCGGCGGACGGTGCGGACGTGCCACGCCATCTGCACGGCAAACAGAAAGCCGCCCGCGACAGTAACGAGCGGCACCCAGCGAACAAGGTACCCGCTCCAGCCATACAAAGGCGCATGCTCGGGATCGAGCATGGCCAAGGGTACCACGAGCGCCAGTATGGCCAGCAGATGAAACGCTACGACAAAGCCTGCAAATAGCGCGAGCGAGCGCGCATCATTGCGGCGGACGTGACCGTAGAGCCCGTTCACCCGCATGGCGAGGTCTCATATCCTCGATCAGAATTTGACCGCAAGGGGTTCGTCGAGCAGAACGCGCTCGATGCCAAGGTCGAATGGCTTGCGCGCGCCCATCCTGAACACGCGACCGATGTAGCTTCCGGGGAACTGACGCAGCGTCGTCGCATATTCCTCGACCGCCAGATTGTAGAAGCGGCGCGAGGCGGTAATGCGGTTTTCCGCATCGACAAGCTCGCGGCGCAGCTCGGCGAAGTGCGTGGATGCCTTGAGATCGGGATAGCCCTCTGCCATGCCGATCAAGGCGTTGATGTTTTGCGTCAGGTTTTTCTCGGCGCTGAGACGCAGTTCCGGGGTCGCGGCTTGCAACGCCTCGGCGCGCGCCTTTGTGACGCCCAGCAGAATCTCGCTTTCATGCTTAACGAAACCGCGCACTGTCTCCACCAATGGTGTGATCAGGTTGTGGCGGTGCTTGAGGTGAACGTCGATGTCGCCGAACGCGGTCTCGCAGCGTTGATCGAGCGCCACCAGCCGATTATGTGTCGCGTAGGCGATGTAGGAGGGCACGGCAATCAACAACAGCAACGTCGTCAGACAAACGATAACAAGCGTCAATAACATGACCCACTCTCCCATCGGGGTGCCTCCCGGCAAGGTATCGCGGGTCGGTTGCGGAATCGTTTCAAACAACTGTCAAAGTTGCCGAACGACGTAACGCTGCCTTAAATGAAATATGGGCTTACTCTGCCGAGTTCATACAGGGGTTCGTCATGGCTGAAACAATTTTTACGCGCGTTTCCCGTCTGCTCTCGGCGACGGTCGAGGACACCGTTGATCGCATGGAGCAGGCCGGCAGCGATGCGGTCATGCGCGAGGCCATCCGCGAGGCGGATCGCGCGATCGATCAGGTGAAGACGGAACTTGAAGCCGCGATGACGCGCCGCCTGCAGGCTGCACGTCAGCAGAAGATGCTCGCCGAGCGCGCCGAGGAGCTCACGGCCAAGGCCAAGTTCGCCGTGAACCAGCAGCGGGATGATCTCGCCGAGGCCGCGCTGTCCCGCCAGATTGATTTCGAGGAACAGGCCAAGAAGCTGGACGCGGTGCAGCAGCAGTCGCGCGAGCTCGAGCAGCGCCTCGAAGACAGCCTCACCGCGCTTCAGGCCCGCAAGCGCCAGATGGAAGACACCCTGCAGGCGTTCCTGTTGTCGCGCCAGCAAGCGGCGCTTGGCGGCGACGGTCCGGTCCAGCCGAACCGCTCGGCCGAGAAGAAGCTGGATGCTGCCGAACAGGCCTTTGATCGCGCAATGACCGGGGCCGGCGGTGTGGGTTTCACTCGTACCGACGCCACCACAATCAACCGCGTTGCCGAGATCGATGGCATGCAGAAGGGTGCCAACGTGGCCGAACGGTTGGCCGCGCTGAAGGCCGAGCAGGCAGCCTGATGATCCGCAAACCGCCCGCGGCCTGGAATCAGCCGGACGAGGATAGAGCCGTTCGGACGATCCGTACGGCTTCGGCGGTCGCCAGGACCGGCTACGGCGCGGCACAGCGCGGCGGCAAGGCTTTCGTCGGGTTGTTCTGCTATTTCTTCGCAGCGATCTGGGGCTTTGCCGCACTTGCGTCCGGCCTTGCCGGCAGCCTTCCAAGTCTGGTCGGGATTGGCGCGATGGCTGCGTTCATGTTCTGGGCCGGCCGCAGGTCCTTCGCAAAAGCGCGCGGGGGGTAAAGTGGAACCCCTGCGAACCTGATAGAGCGCGCTGTCGGCGACATTTCGTTCTATCAAGCATCCGAGTTCGAGCCTTCGATCAATCGCAAGACAGCCAAGGATTTGAACCTTGCTGTATCGCCGACGCGCTCGCACTGCCCGGGCGATCGAATGAGGTTGCCAGTTTGAGGCTGGCCGACGTCCGCTTGGCCGGCATCGATGCATCAACTTGCCGGACGTGGAGCTGTTTGTCGGTCTCTCGGCGCGGCGGCCAAGCCGGCGTGGGCATGACCTGCGAGCTTGATCCTCACCCTTCGGCGCAGACCTTCGTCATCCGCTCGATACACAGGGTTCCTCAAAGGGATAGTAGGTCGGCCCGGCCCAAGCCACGCTGGCGCGCTCGGCCGCACATGGGTATCAATATCCCGGGGTTTGAGGCGGGAACAAGTCATGGATTTCGAGCGCGACATCGCAAGAATCGGCGGCATTTCCGCCGTTTCGACCATCCTGGACGTGGTGAGCCGCACTACGGGGATGGGATTTACCGCCGTGGCCCGTGTTACGGAAGACCGGTGGATAACCTGCGCCTCGCGGGACGATCTTGCCTTCGGTTTGAAACCCGGCGACGAGCTGAAAATCGAAACGACCATCTGTCACGAGATCCGACAAAGCCGGGAGGCTGTCGTCATCGATAACGTAAGCGAAGATGCCGCATACTTCGTGCACCACACTCCCACCCAATACGGCTTCCAGAGCTATATTTCCGTACCAATCATACTGCCGGACGGTTCTTTCTTTGGCACCCTTTGCGCCATCGACCCGAAACCGCGCAAGCTTCGAACGCCCGAGATCATCGGCATGTTCAAGTTATTCGCGGAGCTGATCGCGACCCATCTCGATGCAGCCGAACGGGTGGTAGCTAGCGAAAGCAAGCTGGCGATTGAGCGAAAGAACTCGGAACTGCGAGAGCAATTCATCGCCGTCCTCGGTCACGACCTCCGAAACCCTCTCGCCTCCATCCAGGGCGGCCTTCGCCTGCTTGACAGGAAAGTCGATGCCGAGGGGCAAGGCTGGATCGCTCAACTGCAGGGCAGCGTCAGCCGAATGGCCGGCCTGATCGACAACGTGATGGATCTGGCACGGGCAAGACTCGGTGCAGGCGTCCAGCTCGTGCCGCGGGATGAACATCTGGACGCGATCATCACGCAGGTCATATCCGAATTCGAGAATGTCCATCGGGATCGAACCATCGTTTCCGCCCTGGACGTGCCCGGAAAGGTCAAGGTCGATGCCGGTCGCGTCGCACAAATGGTTTCGAATCTGTTGGGCAACGCCATTTCCTACGGATCAATTGACGGGCCGATAACCGTTGCTTCGAAGCGGACTGAAACGGGGTTCGAAATCAGCATCACCAACGTCGGCAGTCCCATTCCGGCCGAAGCGATGCCGCGCCTGTTCACGGCCTTTCACCGGGGCGATGTCCGTCCCAATCAGAAAGGCCTTGGCCTCGGCCTGTACATCTCGCAGGAAATAGCGCGAGCACACGGCGGTGTTATCGTCGCCCGATCCTCACCGAGCGAAACCACCTTTACGGCTAGTTTTCCGCAGCCATAGCGAGCGGCCGGCGTGCGGGGCGAAACGCGCGCATGCGAAGGCGCCGCAAGCGCCGCGCTGTCCGCCATCTGCAGTTCTTGCAGACCGCAGCCGACATTCCGGACTTCGAACCCGTGTCGTGCGAATGGACCGAACGGAACCCCGAAGAGCGGCAAGTGAGCGCCACATTTGCATCCGATAATCGCAGATAGTGCTGGCGGAGTGGCATGAAACCGGGCAAGGTGCCGGCATTGCCGGGAAAGAAATGGCCCCGGCACCTGAGAGAGAATTGTGCTCCCGCCTTTGCGCCACCGGAGCACCCCTCATGGGAAACCTTCCCCGCGAATTCATCGATTTCTGGATCGAGAACAGTGTTCATGCGCAGGAGTCGCATGGCGCTGGGGGCGCCGAGCAAGACGTGCATGCGCTAGCTCGCCGTTGCCTGGAAATGGCTTCTTCCGTCGGATTATCGAAGGCCGCGCTCGATGCGGAGGTCGGCGATCTTTCGATCTACATCGACGCAAAACTCATCGCAGCCAACAAGCTGGAACGGGAACGCCCCAACTAGTCGGCGGCGAGCACAAGGAGAGCAGGCAATGGCGACCGGTACTGTGAAGTGGTTCAACGCCACCAAGGGCTTCGGCTTCATCCAGCCGGACGATGGTGGCAACGACGTATTCGTCCACATTAGCGCCGTCGAGCAAGCTGGCCTTGGCAGCCTGGCGGAAGGACAGAAGGTCTCGTACGAAATCAAGCTGGACACCAAGCGCGGCAAGAGCAGCGCCGAGAATCTTCGTGTCTGATGGCGAGGCCAGCCGGTAATCCCTCGACCGAGCAAGTGGCGAAAGCCGAGAGGCAGCGACTGGCGAAGGAAGACGGAGCCCGCGCCATCGACGAGGTCGCCAAGAGCGCCGTTGCCGTTCGCAAGAACATGGCGAGGCTGCGCGAGTTGCGATTGGCAAAGGAGGCGGAGGAACCAGTCGCCAAGCCGAAAGCAAAACCGAGGCCGACAAGGCGACCGAGAAGTCCGCAAACATCGGAATGAGCGCCGCCGTTCACCGTGGCCGGAGCCCGACCCGGCCGGTCGCTACGCCGATGCGCCCTTGGCCTTCGGCCGGCGCAGGTGCTCGTCCAGCCGCGGCATGATCTCGACGAAATTGCAGGGCCGCGTCCGGTAGTCGAACTGCGCTGCCAATATGCCGTCCCAGCCATCGCGGCAGGCGCCGGGCGAGCCCGGCAGGCAGAAGATGAAGGTCGCGCCCGCAACTCCCGCAGTGGCGCGGCTCTGCACGGTCGACGTGCCGATCTTGGCGTGGCTCAGCAAATGGAAGGCGATGGAGAAGCCGTCCATGCGCTTTTCGAACAGCGGCTCGACCGCCTCCGGCGTGACGTCGCGGCCGGTAAAGCCGGTGCCGCCCGTCGTGATGACGGCATCGACACCGTCATCGGCAATCCATCGCCTGATCACGGCGCGGATCGCCTCGACATCGTCGGTGACGATCTCGCGCGCCGCGAGCTTGTGACCGGCGGCGGTGAGGCGGTCGACCAGCGTCATGCCGGATTTGTCGTCCGCGAGCGCGCGGGTATCGGAAATCGTCAGCACCGCGATGTTGAGCGGCACGAACTGCCTGGTCTCGTCGATCGACATTCCACCTCTCATCCGTCATTGCGGACAGACCGCGTAGCGGGCTGATCCGGAATCTCGAGATTCCGGGTTCGATGCTGCGCATCGCCCCGGAATGACCTCGTTCAGCTACAGTTGCGCGTTGCCGAAGGTATTGCAGGCGGCCACGGTCCCCTGCTGATAGCCGGTCATGAACCACTGCTTGCGCTGCGCCGCCGAGCCATGGGTGAAGCTGTCGGGCACCACCCTGCCCGTCGCCTCGCGCTGCAAGGTATCGTCGCCGATCGCGGTCGCCGTTCGCAGCGCCGCGTCGATGTCGCCGGCCTCGAGGAAGCCCGGCCGCTTCTTCTCCTCGCGGTTGACCCAGACGCCGGAAAGGCAATCCGCCTGCAGTTCGACGCGGACCTGCAGCGCATTGGCTTCCGCCTTGCTGCCCGCCTGCTGCTGCGCCCGCGTCACCCGCGGCAGGATGCCGAGCAGGTTCTGGATGTGGTGGCCGGCTTCATGCGCGATGATGTAGGCCGCGGTGAACTTGCAGGCATTGCCCGAGCAGCCGCGGAAGCGCGTCTCGACCTCGCGGAAGAACGACGTGTCGAGATAGATCGTGCGGTCCGGCGGGCAATAGAACGGCCCCATCGCCGACTGCGCCATGCCGCAGCGCCCGCCATTGGTGGCGTTGCGGAACAGCACGATCTTCGGTCCCGCATAGGTGCGTCCGTCGGCCTGGAAAATCTCGCTCCAGCGGTCATCGATCTCGCCCAGCACGCCGGCAATCATCTTGCCCATGTCGTCGGCCGGCGCGCCGGTCTTGCGCTGGCCCGAGGGACGATCCTGCTGATAGCTCGGCGCCTGGCTGCCGCCGGTGAGAATTTCGGCGCCGCCGATCAGGATGCGCGGGTCGATGCCGAAGGCATAGCCGAGCAGGCCGAGCACGATGATGGTGCCGATGCCGAGGCCGCCGCCGCCCATCGGGATACCCATTCCGCCGCCCATGCCGCCACCACCGTCGTCGCGGCGGTCGTCGATGTTGTCGCTTTGGCGGAAATCATCGTAACGCATGCCGGTTTTCCCTCACTCCAAGCCTTGCGCGCTGCAAGCACGAGGCAACGCGGGACAGACGTAAAATTTCCATTGCGTTAATCAATAACCTGCCCGGCAAATATTGCCTAGTGCACCTGAGGGCGAGTGGCCGCGCCAATTCGCGCAGTTGCGGCGCCGAACCTGCAAGTCGCGCCGCGGGCTTAAGTCAATTTTCACTTTGCCCGGTCAATGTGTCGGCAGTCGGTTGTTTAGTCCCGCGTCGCCGACAGCGTCGCCTGAGTCAGAGTAATTGAGTCATGGTTGTGTCGCGTCGCGGGGCGTCTGCAAGGGCGCCCCGCACTAAATTCGAGTCCGCCTCGAGCCACAGCATCATTGTTGGCGACTGTGTCGCCGAAATGTCCAAGCTGCAGGCCGCCAGCGTCGATCTCGTCTTCGCCGATCCGCCGTACAACCTGCAGCTCAAGGGCGATCTCAAGCGCCCCGACGAATCGCATGTCGATGCCGTCAATGACGACTGGGACAAGTTCTCCTCGTTCTCCGCCTATGACGATTTCACCCGCGCCTGGCTGCTCGCCTGCCGCCGCGTCATGAAGCCGTCGGCGACGATCTGGGTGATCGGCTCCTATCACAACATCTTCCGCGTCGGCGCCATCATGCAGGACCTTGGATTCTGGGTCCTCAACGACATCGTCTGGCGCAAGTCCAACCCGATGCCGAATTTCCGCGGCCGCCGCTTCACCAACGCGCACGAGACCATGATCTGGGCCGCGCGCGACGAGAAGGCCAAGGGCTACACCTTCAACTACGAGGCCCTCAAGGCCGCGAACGAGGACGTGCAGGCGCGCTCCGACTGGCTGATCCCGCTGTGCACCGGCGAAGAACGCCTCAAGGGCAAGGACGGCAAGAAGGTGCATCCGACCCAGAAGCCGGAAGGGCTGCTGGCGCGCGTGCTGCTGTCGTCGTCGAAACCCGGCGATCTCGTGATCGATCCCTTCAACGGCACCGGCACGACCGGCGCGGTGGCAAAGCGTCTCGGCCGCAGCTACATCGGCTTCGAGCGCGATCCGGCCTATGCGAGGGCGGCGGAACAGCGCATTGCCGACATCGAACCGCTGCCGGAAGCGACGCTGGCTCCCTTCATGACCGCCCGCGAAGCGCCCCGCGTCGCCTTCGCCGAGCTGATCGAGCGCGGCATGATCGCGCCGGGCGCAAGACTCGTCGACGCCCGCAAGCGCCACAACGCGCTGGTCCGTGCCGACGGCGCCATCATGCTCGGCGACAAGGTCGGCTCGATCCACCGCATCGGCGCGGTCGCGCAAGGCGCCGAAGCCTGCAACGGCTGGACGTTCTGGCACGTCGAGACCAAGGGCGGCCTCAAGCTGATCGACGAACTGCGCGCCGAAATCCGCAGCCGGATGGCGGCGGGCTAGCTACGCCGCCCGCCCGTTCCGTCTTGCCGCGCCGGCCTGGTCGACCAGGTGTTCCCTGGCTTGATCCAGGTAGCTGCCCATTTCCCGGGTCAGCAACCCCGATTGCTCCGAGAGCGCGCCGGAGGCGGACATCGTCGATGCCGCCAGTTCCTCGGTGCCGGCGGCCGCCTGCGCCAACGCCTGGATGTTGCCGGCGATTTCGCCGACCACGCGGAAGGAATTGTCCACAATCCGGGCGATCTCGGCGGTGGCCTCCGACTGGTTCTCGGACGCTCTGCTGACCTTGCCCGTGATGTCGCTGACTTCCGCGATGACCTTGCCGATCTCGCCGATCGAGACGCCGACGCGGTCGGCGGCTGTATGCACCTGGGCGACTTGCGCCTCGATGTCGGCGGTGAACCTGGCGGTCTGGCTCGCCAGCGCCTTGACCTCGTGCGCAACCACCGCAAAACCGCGGCCGGCCTCGCCGGCTCGCGCCGCCTCGATCGTGGCGTTCAGCGCCAGCAGGTTGGTCTGGCTCGCGATCGCGTTGATCGATCCCACCAGTTCGTTGATGTGCGCGGCGACGCCCTTCATCGTCTCGACGCTTCCGGTGGCTTCGTCGACGCGCGCAACCGCCAGCCCGGCGATCTCGGAGGATCGTTGCACGTCCGCACCGACGGCGCGCGCGCTGGCCGACAGTTCCGCGGTCGCCGTTGCGACCGATCGCATGTCGTTGGTCGCCTGCTCCGACGCCGCCGCGATCGAGGCGACGCGCTCGCGCGTCGTCGAGGCGCCGGCGCGCAGGTTGCCCGCCGTGCCGCTCATTTCCACGGCGCGGTCGTTCAGCGCGGTCACGATCGAGCCCACGCTGCCTTCGAGTTCGGCGGTCTGCCGCTCGAAATGCCTGATGCGGGCCTCGATGCTTGCGGTGGCGCCGTTGATGGTGTTGGCGCCGTGCAGCAGCGCGCCATGCAGTCCGCCGGGCAGAATGCGCCGGAAATACTTGTTGTGCCGCACCGCGTCCATTGCGGCGGTCGCCTCGCGCAGGAACGCGTCGCAGCCGTCGATCACGTCGTTGACGGTGCGCAGCAGGTCGGCGGTGGCGTCGTTTTCCGGAATCGAGAGGATGCGCGCCTCGAAGTCGCCGGCCGCGACGCGCCGGCAGACTTCCTGCCCTTCCCGGATCAGCCTTGCCGTTCGCCCGATCCAGACCATCGCGGCCATGGTGCACGCGATCGCAAGCGCTTGAACGAGCAACGCCGCCGCCGGTTGGCCCAGCCAGACCAGCAGGCATGCGGCAAGCGAACCGCAGATCGCGGCGCAGCCGCTAAGCTGCGCTTTGGCGTGGAAATACAAGTTCTTCATAAGCAACCTTCCGGGACGCCACGAAATCAGCCAAAGCCTTGGATCCGGCGGCGACCGCTTCCTTGCCGTTCACATGGGACCGTTCGATCCGCAGCACCTCGGCATACAGCGGGATGATCGCGCCTTCCAGCATCGCCCGGTCCGGAACGCGGCGGTTGGAATGGTAACCGACGATCTTGCCGTCGACGTCGAACGAAGGCGTGACATGCGCGAACACCCAGTAGTGGTCGCCGTTCCTGGCAAGGTTCTTCACGAAGGCAAAGATCTCGCGGTTGGCCTCGATCGTTTCCCACAACAGGCGGAACACGCTGCGCGGCATGTCGGGGTGCCGAACGATGCTGTGCGGCCGGCCGATCAGTTCGCTTTCGCGATAGCCGGCCATCCGGCAGAAGACGCGATTGGCGTAGGTGATGCGCCCTGTCAGGTCGGTCTTCGACACGATCATCTCGGATGCATCAAAGAAGGTCTCGCGACCGGTCGGGGTGATGTGGGACAAGGCTGGATTCCGGCGCAGAGGAAATAACCGTTAAGGAAATTGAGAGGCACTGCTGAATTTTGCATTAAGGACCGGCATTTGCCGTAGTTCTACCGCCTGGGCCGGCGATCCGTCGCGGCCCGGCAGAAGCGCCCCGCCCGCACGGGCGCCCGCCGTCTCGGGTCCCGCTTTCGCGGGGCCGCAACCGCCATTTCACGAACTCGTCGCTTGCGCCGGCCGCAAAAATTTGCGCATGGACGTGCTGTCCGCGGCGTGCCGGCCGCGTCCCGATGCTTCGGGCAAGAAACTGGGGAGATCTTCATGCTCAAATTCTATTTCAACGGTTCGCCCAACCCGACCAAGGTCGCGCTGTTCCTGGAAGAATCCGGCCTGCCGTTCGAGCCGGTGGCGGTCGACACCCGCAAGGGCGACCAGTTCAAGCCGGAATATCTGAAGGTGAATCCGAACGGCAAGGTGCCGGCGATCGACGACGACGGCGTGCTGGTGTTCGACAGCAATGCCATCCTGCTCTACCTCGGCGAGAAGACCGGCAAGTTCATGCCGCCGAACACGCCGCAGAACCGCGCGCAGATGTTGTCCTGGCTGATGTTCGTCGCCACCGGCATCGGGCCCTATTCGGGCCAGGCGGTGCACTTCAAGCACTTCGCGCCGAAGGACCAGAACCACGACTATTCCCACAACCGCTACCAGTTCGAGGCGCAGCGTCACTACACGGTGCTGAACGATCACCTCGCCGGCAAGAAATACATGGTCGGCGACACCTACACGATCGTCGACATGGCGCTGTGGGGCTGGTGCCGGATGGCCGCGTTCGTGATGAGCGACGAGGCGGCGGCCAGGTTCGCCAACGTCAAGCGGCTGGTGGACGAGATTTCGGCCCGGCCCGCCGCCGCCCGTGCGATCGCGCTGAAGGACAAGTTCACCTTCAAGGCCGAAATGGACGACGAGGCGCGCGACAACATGTTCCGCCACCTCAAGACCAAGGTGGCCTGAGCCTCGCTGCACGGGACAACGCCGTAGGGTGGGCAAAGGCGCGAAAGCGCCGTTCCCACCGTCGCGCTCCGTGAACTGAATGGTGGGCACGCTTGCGCTTTGCCCACCCTACGGCACTTGCGGGCGCCGGTTTCGTTTGTCAGTCGATCGCGGCCACCACCTCGACTTCGATCATCCAGCCCGGCTGCGCCAGGCGGCTGACGTAGACCAGCGTGCTGGCAGGCGGCGTGCCGCCGCCGAAGTAGCGGCCGCGCACCGCCCGCATCTTCGGCACGTCGGCCGGATCGACGGCGGCGACGATGTAGGTGTTCATCTTGACGACGTCGGCCATGGTCGCGCCGGCCGCTTCCAGCGCCAGCTTGACGTTCTTGAACACCTGCTCGGCCTGCGCCTCGAAATCGCCCTCGCCGACCAGCTTGCCGGAGGCATCGCTCGACACCTGGCCCGCGATATAGACCAGCGTGCCCTTGTTCACCTTCGCCACATGCGAATAGCCGGTCGGCGGCGGCAACGTCGCCGGGCTGAAAATTTCCTTGCTCAAGGCAACCTCCCTGTCATTTCTCGCCGGAACGAGCGCCTGATCTCGTCAGCCACTTCCGTCCGGCTCACTCCGATATCCCGCAACTCGCGATCGTCCATCGCCGCGAGTTGGTATTGGTCGCGGACATTCTGCCGCCACGCCGCCACCAGCATGAGCATCGATCGCGCGATTGCAAGCAGGGAAATCGGGAATGACCGCCGCCGGCGGCGGCTTTCCGCACAGACGCTGCTCACGATGTTAGCTCGCCAGCTTGCGCTCTTGCGGAAACGGCCCGAGCACGCGCTCGACCAGCGCGGAGTCGCAATATTCCTTGATCAGCTTGATCTTGCCGTTCTCGATGCGCCACACCATGCAATACTGGTTGTCGTAGCGCACGCCTGCCTTGGTGACGTTGTCGCCCTTGGCCTCGACCACGACATAGTCGCCTTCGGCGACGAAATTGAACGCCACCGTTCGCGGCCGCACGGCAAAGAACGAGCGGAAATGTCCCATCAGGCCGTTCTGGATCGCGTCG
This sequence comes from Bradyrhizobium sp., assembly GCA_035575905.1. Taxonomy (GTDB): domain Bacteria; phylum Pseudomonadota; class Alphaproteobacteria; order Rhizobiales; family Xanthobacteraceae; genus Bradyrhizobium. The sequence goes on from DATLXL010000048.1 coordinate 125,597, forward strand.
CGCCCCCTGAATTCGTGTGACCAGGAATACTGGCCGGTGACGATCCAGACCGCATCCTCGGCCAGATTGTCGGCGAAGGTGGTGCCGCTGCGATTGGCGGAGTCGGCGTAGATCTGCTGGACGAGTTTCTTGTTGGCTTCGGCGCGCATGGCGGGTCTCCATCGATTGGCTGATGTCAATCGATGCGCCGACGAGCGGCATTCTTCAAATCGATAGAATGTATGATATATATTTATCGGATGAATTTGAACGCGCTTGACCTCAATCTGCTGGTCGCGCTTGACGCGCTGTTGCGGGAAGCCTCCGTCAGCCGCGCGGCAATGCGGATCGGGCTATCGCAGCCGGCCACCAGCCATGCGCTGCAGCGCCTGCGCGATCTGATCGGCGATCCCTTACTGGTGCGCACCGGCGCGCGCATGGAGCTGACGCCGCGGGCGCAGGGCCTGCGCGCACCGCTCGCGCAGGCCCTCGATCAGGTGCGCGGCCTGTTCATGCGCGACGAATTCGACGCCGGGCGCAGCGAGCGGCATTTTCGATTGATGATGCCCGACCTCGCCGTCGAGCTCCTGATGCCGCCGCTGATGGAGAAGGTCACGAAGCTGGCGCCCAACGTCACCATCGACGTGGTGCCATGGCGCGGGGCCATCATGACCCCGGAGTTCGCCCGCACCATCGATCTGATCTGCTCGATCGGCAATTCCTTCAAGGCGTTTCACCGCCAGCTGCTCTACACCGACAGCGACGCGCTCGCGGTGCGCCGCCGCCACCCGGTGGGACATCGGTTGAAGGAACGCGATGCGTTCCTGGCAGCGCGGCATGTCGCGGTCGTCATCCGCGGCCACGACCAGGACCTGATCGACATGTGGCTGCGCCCGATGGGTATCGAACGGCGCATCGCGCTGGTGGTGCCCGGCTATATCGAGGCGCTGCATGTCGCCGCGCGCACCGATCTCGCCGCCTTCGTGCCGCGCCGCCTGATCGCGGCGCTGTCGAAGCAATTGTCGCTGCAGACCATCGACCCGCCGTTCGACCCTGGGATCGACGAGCAGTACCTGTTCTACCCGACCAGGGCCCAGATGGACCCCGGCTCGATCTGGCTGCGCAACCTCTTGCTCGGCATCGGCCGCGAAATGGAGCGCGGCAGGAAGGCCTAAGCGGCGAGCGACGCCTTCTCGGCGGCCAGCACCTTCTGCACCGCCGGGCGATCCTCCATGCGCTTGCGATGGGCGACGATGTTCGGCAGTTTCGACATGTCGACGCCGTCGCCTTCCAGCCATCCGCCGATGGTGTAGAGATAGGGATCGCAGACCGTGAACTGCTCGCCCATCACCCACGGCCCCTTCAGCATCTCGTGCTCGACCAGCATGAAGGCCGAAGTCATCGACTGCGGAACCTTGCGCTTCATGTCGGCGAAGGACGACTCTTCGTCCGCCCAGCGGTAGCCGCGGCCCTTGTGGGAATGGGCGACGTGCGCGGTCGAGCTCATGTAGCTGTTGAACGACTGCATCTGCGCGAAGGCAAACGCGTCGGTCGGCGCGAGCTTCGCTTGCGGAAAGCTCATCGCGATATAGGCGAGAATCGCGGGATTCTCGGTCAGCACGCCGCGGTCGGTCAGCAGCGCCGGCACGCGGCCCTTGGGGTTGACCTTGAGATATTCCGGGCTGTTCTGCTGGTTGTCTTTCAGGTTGACCCGCTCCGCCGTGTAGGGGGCACCGGCCTCTTCGAGGGCAAGGTGCGAGGCGAGCGCGCAGGAGCCGGGGGAGAAATACAGCTTCATCATGATGTCGGACCTTTCGGGAAATGCAGCGGCAAAGTAGCGGGATGATCCGCTGCCGTCCACCCGGCCAAAACGCAGCTTTCGGTTGCCCGAAAGCGTAGTCCCGTGTCATGACCATGACCAATAGCGAGGGCCTATCATGACCATTCTCATCGCTGGCGGCGGCATCGGCGGACTGACGCTGGCGCTCAGCCTGCACCAGATCGGCGTTGCCGCCCGCGTATTCGAGAGCGTGCCCGAATTGAAGCCGCTCGGCGTCGGTATCAACGTGCTGCCGCATGCCGTGCGCGAGCTGATCGAGCTCGGCCTGCACGACAGGCTCGATGCGGCCGGCGTGCGCACGCGCGAGCTCGCCTATTTCTCCAAGCATGGCAAGCCGATCTGGAGCGAGCCGCGCGGGCTGGAAGCCGGTTACAAATGGCCGCAGTTCTCCATCCACCGCGGCGCGCTGCAGCAGATCCTGCTCGAGGCCGCGATCGAACGGCTCGGCCGCGACAATATTTCGACCAGCCACCATCTGGTCGGCTGGACCGAGTCCGCCGACGGCGTGCGCGCCGAGTTCATCGACAAGCGGACCGGCGAGAGCGCGGGCTTCCACGACGGCGATCTGCTGATCGCCGCAGACGGCATTCACTCCGCGGTGCGCGAGCGCCTCTACCCGCAGGAGGGCCCGCCGATCTGGAACGGCCGCATCCTCTGGCGCGGCGTCACCGCGGGCGATGCCTTCCTGACCGGCCGCACCATGATCATGGCCGGACACGAGATGCTGAAATTCGTCTGCTATCCGATTTCCAGGACGCCCGACGCCGACGGCAAATACCAGATCAACTGGATCGCCGAGCGCCACATGCCGCCGACCTATCAGTGGCGCCGCGAGGACTATAACCGCGCGGCGAAACTCGACGAATTCCTGCCCTGGTTCACCGGCTGGACATTCGACTGGCTCGACGTGCCCCGCCTGATTCGCGAATGCCCGCATGCCTACGAATATCCGCTGGTCGACCGCGACCCGATTCCGCAATGGACCTTTGGCCGCGTCACGCTGATGGGCGATGCCGCGCATCCGATGTACCCGATCGGCTCCAACGGCGCCTCGCAGGCCATTCTCGATGCCCGCGTCATCACCCGCGAGATTCTCGCCAGGGGTGCGACCAATGCCGCGCTCGTTGCCTACGAGGCCGAGCGGCGGCCGGCCACGACGGACCTTGTGATGCTCAACCGCCGCAACGGACCCGAGCAGGTGATGCAGCTCGTCGAGGAGCGCGCGCCCGACGGTTACAAGGTCGTCACCGACGTGCTGTCGCAGCAGGAGCTGGAAGACATCGCCGCCAATTACAAGCGCGTCGCCGGCTTCCAGGTCGAAGGCCTCAACGCGAAACCGCCGATCGTGCCACTGCCGGACGCGCGCCGCAGCGCCTAGGGCGCGATCCCGAAAAGCGGCAACCGGTTTTCGGATCAGACCATGCGCAAGAAAACGAGCGTTACTGAATCGCCTTGCCGGACTCGACCAAGCGCGCGTTGCTCGTCGCGGTCGCCAGCAGCGTGCCGTCCGTGGCGGTCAGCCGACCTTCGATGAAGGCGACGGTCTTGCCGAGCTGCGTCACCCTCGCCTCGCCGATGATCCGCCCCGGCTTGGCGGGCGCGAGGAAATTCACGGTCAGGCTGATCGTCGCGGTGTAGAGCCGCCCCTCGGTCATGGCAAACACCGCCGGACCCATGGTGTCATCAAGCATGGCTGCGAGCAGGCCGCCCTGGATGAAGCCGGCCGGGTTGCAGAATTCGCGCCTGCCTTCAAAACCGATCCGGATCCAGCCCTCCCCGGGTCGTGCGTCCAGAAGATGCCAGCCGAGCAGCTCGGCGGCAGGCGGCGTGGCGATACGGTCGAGTGCAGTTGCGATCATGGCAGCCTCCATTATGGCTGCCTGATACCGCGGGTCTGCTGCCAGCATGGTGTCAGCAAGATGTTCTGCCCCGACGGCTGATTTTGAGAACTTCCAGATTTGAGCGACCGCTTTGCACTGGCGCCGCCGCCACGCTTCCGCTATGAAGCGGCCGCTGCGCCAAGCGCACCGTAAGCGTCTCACGTCAGGCAACGCATTCAACGGGTCGGCTCGCCCCGGAGGAATGCATGACAGGCCCCGTGATCGACCGACCAATTTCCGAAGAGTGACCAGATGTCCACGTTTCCTGCTCCGCGCCAGCGCGGAAAATTGCCGGCGCGCTACACGGCGGTCGTCATGCCGCTGGTGCTGTCCGTACTGATGACCTTCGTCGTATCTGCGATCTCGACGTTTCGCAGCCTCGGCCCGACGCCTGCCTTCCTTGCGACCTGGCCTTCGGCTTGGGCCATCTCGTGGCTGGTGGCGTTCCCGACCTTGCTGGCGGTGCTGCCGCTGGTACGCAAGATCGTCGCGCTTGCCGTCGAGCAGCCGCCCTCAAGGTAAGTCGGCAACAGCGTGCGTCGCCGAAGCGGCGGCGCACGCCTCACTGACCCAGTCCATGCGCGATCGCCTTGCGCATGACATTGGGCAGCGCTTCATCCGCGAGCGTCGCAATCGGCACCCAGCGCATGCCCCCGGGCGCGCTGGTCCGCGCCGGCACCCTTGCAGTGTAGACCACGAGCTCCAGCGGGAAGTGCGTGAACACGTGGGTGACGACGCCGGCCTTGCGGTGCCAGCGCGTCACGCCGCTCAGCGCGGGCGCCTGCTTCAGCGCGGCCTTGTCCTCCTGCCCTGCGATCCAGTCCGAGCCCGGCACTTCCGTCATGCCACCGAGCAGGCCCTTTTCGGGGCGCGAGCGCACCAGCAGCTCATCGCCGCGCGTGACGATGAACGCGGCACCGCGCCGTAACGCGCCCGATTTCTTCGGCGCCTTGCGCGGGAACGTCTCCTGGTCGCCGCGCGCGCGTGATACGCAGTCGTCATTCAGCGGACATAACGCGCAAGCCGGCTTTTTCGGCGTGCAGATCGAGGAACCCAGATCCATCAGTGCCTGCGCGCTGTCGCCGGCGCGTGCATCAGCGAGCAGCGTTGCGGCAAGCTCCCGAATCCTGGGCTTGGCCTGCGGCAGCGCGTCTTCTACCGCATAGAGCCGCGACACCACGCGCTCGATGTTGCCGTCCACCGGCATCGTGCGGCGGTCGAACGCGATCGCGGCAATTGCCGATGCCGTGTACGGCCCGATGCCCGGCAAGGCGCGCAGGCCTTCTTCCGTGTCCGGAAACACAGCGCCGTGCTCCCGCAGCACCGCCACTGCGCAGGCGTGCAGGTTGCGCGCCCGCGAGTAATAGCCGAGCCCGGCCCACATCCGCAGGACATCATCGAGCGAGGCGCGCCCGAGCGCGGCGACATTGGGCCAGCGCGCCAGAAATTTCTCGAAATAGGGTCCGACGGTTTTGACGCCGGTCTGTTGCAGCATGATTTCCGAGAGCCACACCCGGTATGGATCGGGCCGCTCACCGCCGGCCGCGCGCCACGGCAGCCGCCGGCGGTGCCGGTCGTACCAGGCCAGCAGCAGCGCGGGGCGGGCAGCCGCACCGTTTTCCGGAGCTTTCTTTCGTTGCAGGGCCGCGCCTGATAGACTCATGACCGTATGGTTGCAAAGCGTTCCCAGATGAACAAGCCCGGCCCGTTCGGCGCCAAGCCGTTGTCCCTGCTGCTCAGCGATGTCTTTTCCGAGGCATACGCCAAGCAGGGCTTTGCCGCGCGCGAGCTCGTCACGCGCTGGACGGAGATCGCGGGCGCCGACATTGCCCGCCATGCCGAGCCGCTCAGGATGCAGTGGCCACGGCCGGTGCAGGGGCAGCCGCAGGAGCCGGCAACGCTGGTGCTGCGGGTGGAAGGGCCGGCGGCGCTGGAGATCCAGCACAAGTCCGACGTGCTGCTGGAACGTGTGAACCGCTTCTTCGGCTGGCACGCGGTCGGCCGGCTGGCGCTGCGCCAGGCGCCGCTGTCGCGCCGCGAACGGCCCAAACGGCCGGGCCCCCCCGACCCCAAATCGGTGGCCGAAGTCGCCAAAACCCTGTCTGCGGTCGAGGACGAAGCGCTGAAGGACGCGCTGGCGCGGCTGGGGGCCGCTATCAAGCGAAATTGAGTCGCCCGCAGCGGTGCCCCGTCAGCCCACCATTGCCAGTTTTGTCGTTTCAAGCTAGCGGAGGGCGTCCTTGCGCAAGCCCTTAGTGTGTCTCGTCAATCCCGGGAGCCGATCTTGATCCTCACCCGCCGCGCCTTTACCGCCGCCGTCTCGCTCACCGGGCTTGGCCTGCTCGCCGGCTTTTCGCCGCTGCGCCTGATCACTGAGGCCAAGGCGCAGACCGCCGCCGACGTCGCAAAGCCCGGCTCCCTCCCCGATATGGCGCTGGGCCCGGCAGACGCCTCGGTCACGGTCACCGAATACGCCTCGATGACCTGCCCGCACTGCGCGGCGTTCACCGAAAAGGTGTTCCCCAAGCTGAAGTCGGAATACATCGACACCGGCAAGATCCGCTTCGTGTTCCGTGAATTTCCGCTGGACGTCAAAGCCGCTGCCGGCTCGATGCTGGCGCGCTGCATCGCCAAGGACGACTCGGGCAAATATTTCGCCGTCGTCGACATGCTGTTCCGCCAGCAGAACGATTGGGTGGTGAAGGACACCACGAACACGCTGATCCGCATCGGCAAGCAGGCCGGCCTGTCCCAGCAGCAGGTCGAGGAATGCCTGAAGGACCAAAAGCTGCTCGACAGGATCGCCGCCGACCAGAAATACGCCAACGAGGTGTTGAAGGTGAATTCGACGCCGACCTTCTTCATCAATGGCGAAGCGGTGAAGGGCGAGCAGAGCTTCGAGGAATTCGACAAGCGCATCAAGTCGTTGTTGAAGAGCTGATTGCCGGCCTCTCGCGCCTCAAGACAAAGGCTCCGGTAAGCCCTCCAAAAGGCTTGGGAAAAACCGCGGCCCGCGGTTGCCCTCCGGGCACGGCCCGGCCATTGTCCGGCCCATGAGAGCCGCATGACGCGACTCGACTGCACCTCGACATTGCCTTCTATGGTATTGTCACGGCTGGGAGATTCGCGCCCGGCCAACAGAGAATCTTGTTCATGAAACTCACGCGCCTCCGCCTCCACGGTTTCAAGTCCTTTGTCGAACCGACCGACTTCATGATCGAGCCGGGCCTGACCGGCGTGGTCGGTCCGAACGGCTGCGGCAAGTCGAATCTGGTCGAGGCGCTACGCTGGGCGATGGGCGAGACCTCGCACAAATCGCTGCGCGCCGCCGACATGGATGCGGTTATCTTTGCCGGCTCCGGCAACCGTCCGGCGCGCAACCACGCCGAAGTCGTGATGACGATCGACAACGCCGATCGTTCGGCCCCGGCGGCCGTCAACGACAGCCAGGTTCTGGAAATCTCCCGCCGCATCGAGCGCGAGGCAGGTTCCGTCTATCGCATCAACGGCCGCGACGTGCGCGCCCGCGACGTGCAACTGCTGTTCGCCGATGCCGCCACCGGCGCACGTTCGCCGGCGCTGGTTCACCAGGGCAAGATCGGCGAGATCATCCAGGCCAAGCCCGAGCAGCGCCGCCGCGTGCTGGAAGACGCCGCCGGCGTCGCCGGCCTGCATGCGCGCCGCCACGAGGCGGAACTGCGCCTCAGGGCGGCCGAAACCAACCTCACCCGCGTCGAGGACGTGATCGGCCAGCTCGCCGGCCAGATGGAAGGCCTGAAGCGACAGGCGCGGCAGGCGATCCGCTACCGCGAGGTCGCCGCCAAGGTGCGCAAGGCCGAGGCCATGCTGTTCCACCTGCGCTGGATCGGCGCCAATGCCGATGTCGCAGAGGCCGGCCATATCCATGATCTCGCCGTGCGCGAGATGGCCGAGCGCACCCGCGAGCAGGCTGAAGCCGCGCGCATCCAGGCCGAACGCGCCGCCGAACTGCCTGCCCTGCGCGACACGGAAGCCCGCGCTGCTGCCGGGCTGCAACGCCTGACCACCGCGCGCGACATGCTCGACCGCGAGGAGCAGCGCGCCAGGGAGCGCGTCGCCGAGCTTGACCGCCGCCTCATGCAGTTCACCGCCGACATCGCCCGCGAGCAGCAGCAGATCGCCGACGCGGACATGGCGCTGCAGCGCCTCGATGCCGAGGACGCGGAGCTGAAGGAAGAGATCAAGTCGCGCATCGAGAAGCGTTCCGGCGTCGACGAGCGCATGGCCGAATCCGAGGCGACGCTCGCCGGCTCCGAACGGCTGTTCGCCGAGCTCACCACGGCCCTTGCCGACCTCACCGCCAGGCGCAACCAGCTCGAGGCCGCCGTGCGCGGCCACCGCGACCGGCTGGCGCGGCTCGACCAGGAAATCGCCAATGTCGAGCGCGACGAGCAGAAGCTCGAGCAGGAGACCGTCGGGCTCGGCGATCTCGCCGCGCTGTCGATTGCGACGACCACGGCGCAGCAGAACCTGACCGACGCGGAAGCCGCCGCGCAGGCGAGCGAAGCCGCCCACGTCGCCGCCCGCGCGGCGCTCGAGGCCACCCGCGCGCCGCTCGCCGAAGCCGACAAGCGCATGCAGCGGCTCGAGACCGAAGCGCGAACCATCTCGAAGCTGGTCAATGTCGAGACCAAGAATTTGTGGCCGCCGATCATCGACGGCATCACCGTCACCAAGGGCTACGAGAAGGCAATCGGCGCCGTGCTGGGCGACGACCTCGACGCACCGGTCGACCCGTCAGCGCCGATGCGCTGGACCAATGCCAATGCGTCGATGCAGGATCCGTCGCTGCCCGACGGCGTCGAACCGCTCGCCAACCATGTGCAGGCCCCCGCCGAACTGGCGCGCCGCCTGGCGCAGATCGGCGTGGTCGCCAAGGAGCGCGGCGCGGAACTGGTGTCGCAACTGAAGACCGGCCAGCGATTGGTGTCGCTGGAAGGCGACGTCTGGCGCTGGGACGGCTTTGTCGCTGCGGCCCACGCCCCGACGGGCGCCGCGCGGCGGCTCGCCGAGCGCGCGCGCCTGGTCGACATCGAAAACGAGCTGGAGCAGGCCAGGCAGGATGCAGTCGCCAAGCGGCAGATCATCGAAAATGCCGAGGCCGCGCAAAAGGCGGCCGCCAGCGCCGAGGCCGCCGCGCGCGACGCCTGGCGCGCCGCGCAGCGCGAGGCCGATGCCGCGCGCGAGCGTCACGCCGCCACCGAGCGCGAGATCAACCGCCACGCCGCACGCCGCTCGGCGCTGACGGAAGCGCGCAGCCGTCTCACGGCGGACCGCAGCGAGGCCGAGGCCGCTTATGAAGGCGCGGCGGCAGCGCTGGCCGAACTGGCCGACAGCGCCGACACCGAGAACAGGCTCGCCGCCGTTCGCACCGAGATCGACAACCATCGCCGCGCGGCCGCACAGGTCCGCGCCGAGGCCCAGGCGCTCGCCCGCGAGGCAGAACTCGCCGACCGCCGCGTCCAGGCGATCCTTGCCGAACGCACCGACTGGCAGAACCGCAAGGCCAGCGCGGCCTCGCAGATCGAGACCGTGCAAGCGCGTACCGCCGAAGTCACGGCCGAGCGCGAGGACCTGGCAAATGCGCCGGCCGTGTTCGCGGAAAAGCGCAGCGCGCTGATTTCCGAGATCGGCTTTGCCGAGAAGGACCGCCAGGCCGCCGCCGACGCGCTCGCCGCCGCCGAGACCGCCATGGCGGAGACCGACCGCGCGGCGAAGGCTTCGCTCGAAGCGCTCTCCGCCTCGCGCGAGGCCACCGCCCGCGCCGAGGAGCGCATGGAAGGCTCCAGGCGCCGCCTCGGCGACATCGAGCGCGAAATCCACGACATGCTGGAATGCGAGCCTGCCGCCGTCGCCGGCCTTGCCGAGATCGGGCAAGGCGCCGAACTGCCGCCGCTGCCGGAGATCGAGGAGAACCTCGAAAAGCTGCGCCGCGACCGCGAGCGGCTTGGCGCGGTCAATCTGCGCGCCGAGGAAGAACTCCGTGAAGTCGAGACCCAGCACACGGCACTGACCACCGAGCGCGACGATCTCGTCGAAGCCATCAAGCGGCTGCGCCAGGGCATACAGAGCCTCAACCGCGAGGCGCGCGAGCGGCTGCTCGCTTCGTTCGAGACGGTCAACAGCCACTTCAAGCGGCTGTTCGTCGAGTTGTTCGGCGGCGGCGAAGCGGCACTGCACCTGATCGAGAGCGACGATCCGCTCGAAGCGGGCCTCGAGATCATCGCAAAACCGCCGGGCAAGAAGCCGCAGACGCTGTCGCTGCTGTCGGGCGGCGAGCAGGCGCTGACGGCGCTGGCGCTGATCTTCGCGGTGTTCCTCACCAACCCCTCGCCGATCTGCGTGCTGGACGAGGTCGACGCGCCGCTCGACGACCACAACGTCGAGCGCTTCTGCAACCTGCTGCATGAGATGACGAGCTCGACCGAGACGCGCTTCATCATCATCACGCACAACCCGATCACCATGGCGCGCATGAACCGGTTGTTCGGCGTCACCATGGCCGAGCGCGGCGTGTCGCAGCTGGTCTCCGTCGACCTCGAGGACGCGGTCAAGATCCTCGACGTGGCGTGACCTCGCCCGATCTTCCCGCCGGCTTGCGCGCGGCGCTGGAAGCGCGGCTGCAGGGTGTCTCGCGCAACGAAGCCGCCGCGCGCGCGGCGGCGATCTCCCGAACCTATCGCGATGGCGGCGGCTCGGCCGCCATTTCCAGCGAGACCGACGCGCTTGCGTATGCGCTGGCGCGCATGCCCGGGACCTATGCCGCCGATATCGCCAGCCTGAATGCGCTCGCTGAAATCCGCCCCGACTTCGCGCCGGCCACCCTGCTCGACATCGGTGCCGGTCCCGGCACCGCGACGTGGGCGGCGAGCGAGGCCTTCCCTTCCCTGCAATCGTTCACGCTGCTCGATGCCAACGACGCCTTGCGCAAGCTCGCGCTCGATCTTGCCGGCGACAGCGGCCGCCGGATCGACTACCGGCGCGGCGAGGCCCGTGCGCTGCTGGCGAAAGCCGATGCCGCCGATCTCGTGGTGGCAAGTTACGTCATCGGCGAATTGCGCGAGTCCGAACGTACCGCGCTTGCCGCGCTGATGTGGGAGAAGACCCGCGACATGCTGCTGGTGGTCGAGCCTGGCACGCCCGCGGGCTACGCGCGGGTCATCGCGCTCCGGCAGCAACTCATTGCGGCCGGCGCCCATGTTGCCGCGCCGTGCCCGCACGATGGCCCCTGCCCGCTCGCTCCGCCCGACTGGTGCCACTTCACCCAGCGCCTGCAGCGCTCGCGCGCGCACAAGCAGGTCAAGGGCGCGGAGGTGCCGTTCGAGGACGAGAAGTTCGCCTATGTCGCCTTCACGCGTGCAGCGCTCCCGCTGCGCCCGTCCCGCGTGCTGGCGCAGCCTGCCGTCGGCAAGGTCGAGATCGGCGCCAAGCTCTGCACGCCGGCCGGGCTGGAAATGGCAAGAATCCCGCGCCGGGACAGCGTCGCCTATGCGGAGGCCCGGCGCTGGCGCTGGGGCGATGCGGTTTCCTTGAACTAAACGGGCCTTGCCTCCGACCAAGACAAGACCCACGTTCCGGCGGCGGCCGCCCGGCAGCCGTTTCTTATCCAGGATATCCCGTCCTCTCAGGAGATTTGCCTCATGTCGTCCGGCTGGATCGTTCTCGGCGTGATTGTCGTTCTCGTCCTCTTTGCGTTCGCCGCCTATAACCGCCTGGTCGCGCTCCGGCAGCGGGTCGATCAGGCGTTTGCCGATGTCGACGTGCAGCTCAAGCAGCGCCACGACCTGATCCCGAACCTAGTCGAGACCGTGAAGGGCTATGCCAGCCACGAGCGCGGCACGCTCGATGACGTCATCAAGGCGCGCAATTCCGCGATGTCGGCGAACGGCCCGGCGCAGGTGTCCGCCGCCGAGAACCAGCTCTCCGGCGCGCTCGGCCGCCTGATCGCGCTGTCGGAGGCCTATCCGGACCTCAAGGCCAACGCCAATTTCCAGCAGCTTGCCGGCGAACTCTCCGATCTCGAGAACAAGATCGCCGCCAGCCGCCGCTTCTTCAACAACGCGGTCCAGGAATACAACACCGGCATCCAGCAGATGCCGGCCGCGCTGTTCGCCGGCATGCTCGGCTTCACCCGCAAGGAATTCTACGATCTCGGCGCCAGCCGCGCCCAGGTCGAGACCGTGCCGACCGTGAAGTTCTGAGAGCTGGAATGTATCTCTCCCTGTCATTCCGGGGCATCGCGAAGCGATGAGCCCGGAATCCATGGCGACCATCGTGAGTATGGATTCCGGGCCCGCGCCTGTGGCGCGCCCCGGAATGACGCATGGTGAAAGCTGATGGCCGCCTATGGTCTCTACACCCATATCGCATCGAACAAGTTTCGTTCGATGCTGATGCTCGGCGGGCTGTTCCTGCTGATCTACGTGCTGGTCTACGCCGGCGCGCTGCTGGCGGAAGTGTTTCTCCATAACGACCGCTCGGTCGACTTCTACCTCAGAGCCGCCGGGCGCGACCTCGCCGCCGTATTTCCCTGGGCGACCCTCGCCGCGGCGCTGTGGATCGTCGTCGCCTACTTCTTCCACCAGAACATGATCGACGCCGTGACCGGCGGCCATTCGGTGACGCGGCAGGAGGAGCCGCGGCTCTACAATCTCCTTGAAAATCTCTGCATCTCGCGCGGCATCCCGATGCCGAAGCTGAAGATCATGGACAGTCCCGCGCTCAACGCCTTTGCCAGCGGGCTCAACCGCAGCCAATATTCCGTCACCGTCACCACCGGGCTGCTGAAGGCATTGAACGACCAGGAGATGGAGGCAGTGCTCGGCCACGAGCTTACCCATATCCGCAACGGCGACGTGCAGCTGATGGTGGTTGCCGTCATCATCGCCGGCGTGGTCGGCTTCTTCGGCGAGCTGTTCTTCCGGATGTTCACCAATCTGCAGTGGAATTCGGGCGGAGGCGGCTGGTCGCCCTCTTCGTTATCTTCTTCCTCGTCCTCCTCTTCGTCGAGCAGCGACAGCAAGAACTCGGGCGGCGGCGCCGTCATCGTCGTCGTCGTCGCGATCGTGCTGATCGTGGCGGCCTGGCTGCTGTCGCAGGTGGTGAAGCTCGCGTTGTCGCGGTCGCGCGAATATCTGGCGGACGCAGGCTCGGTGGAACTGACGAAGAACCCTGATGCGATGATTTCGGCGCTGCGCAAGATCGAGGGCCGCGGCGAACTGCCCGGCGCGACCTCGGCCGTGATGGAGCTCTGCGTCGACAACCCGCGCGAGGGCTTTGCCGATCTGTTCGCGACCCACCCCTCGGTGAAGTCGCGGATCGACAAGCTGGTGCAGTTTGCCGGCGGCCGCGACCCCGGCCCGCTGGAAGTCACCGAGCAAGGCGCCGCGGAACCGGCGGAGCAGGAAACCGTCCCCGCCGACCAGCCGCCGCCGATTCCGCACCAGGGGCCATGGGGCGAGGCCGGGGCCATTCTTCCGCTCCCCGGACAGGGTCCCTGGGGATCGCACCGCTGACGCGCACTGGTGGGCAATTCCATGCCGCTTCTCAAGAAATCCCCACCCGTGAGCGAGCCCGTGGCTTAAAGCTTTGAATTCCCCCTTGTTTCTGCCATGTTCGCGGCCAACGGGGTATAGCCGGTCGCTTGTCAGCGGTCGGGGCGGGTAAGGGACAGCGATGGCAAAGCCGGTTGTGATTGTGGTGGGCGCGGACAAGGGCGGGGTCGGCAAGACCACGATTTCGCGAACCCTTCTGGATTATTTCAGCGCCAACAACGTTCCGACCCGGGCCTTCGACACCGAAAGCCCGCGCGGCACGCTGAAGCGCTTCCACTCCGATATCACCGAGATCGTCGACATGACGACGACCTCGGACCAGATGAAGATCTTCGACACGCTGAGCGCGGGACCGTCGGTCACGGTGATCGACGTTCGCGCCGGCCTGCTGTCCCCGGCGCTGGCCTCGCTGCGCGACATCGGTTTTCTCGATGCGGCGAAATCCGGCCAGATCACCTTTGCCGTGTTCCACATCCTCGGCCCGTCGATCGCCTCGCTGGACGAGATCGCCGAGACCGCGGGCTTCATGACCGGTGCAAAATATTTCCTGGTGAAGAACTTCATCAACGACACCCAGTTCTTCCAGTGGGACCAGGCGACTTACAATTCCTACTTCCACCGCATCAAGGATGCGACCGACCTCACCATCCCCAAGCTGAACGAAATGGCCTACGAGCAGGTCGAGGTCGCCTCGGTGCCGTTCCTCAAATTCGTCGCCAACAAGGGCCCGCATGACGAGGCCGCCAACTACTCGTTCGTGCTGCGCGGCTACGTCCGGCACTGGCTGGCCAATGTCTGGAGCGAATTCGACCGCATCAAGCTGACCGACCTGGTCGGCGCGCCCGGCGGAAGGACCGCACGCACCGGCGAAAAATAATCCGCCGGCTGCGGATTGGGCTGGATCGGGCGCAAGTTTCGCCCGATATAGCTGTCGATGCATTTAACGCCGGTCTACATCATCTGCTCGCCCCGCCCGCAGGTCGGCAAGACGCTGCTGGCGCGGCTGCTCAGCGAGTTCCTGCTGCTGAAGAACGGCAACGTCGCCTCCTTCGACATCAATCTGAAGGAGCCGTCGCTGTTGGAATACCTGCCTGGCGTCACCGAGACCGCCGATGTCATCGATACCTTCGGCAAGATGCAGCTGATGGACCGGCTGATCGTCAACGACAGCGTCGCCAAGGTGGTCGATCTCGGCTTCCACGCCTTCGACGAATTCTTCAAGATGGTCGAGCAGATCGGCTTCATCAAGGAAGCCGCCCGCCGCGGCGTCGCGCCGGTGATCCTGTTCATGGCCGGTACCGACCGCAACTCGGCGCGCGGCTATGAGACGCTGCGCGGACAAATGGCGTCGCACGCGCTGGTTACGGTCGACAACGAGTACGTGGTGCGCGGCGAGCTGCCGGAGGCCATGGAGCGCGGCCGCCTGCTGCGCATCTCCGCGCTGCCGCCGTTCCTGAAGACCTATATCGACCGGCTGAATTTTTCCTTCACGGACTATCTGCGCAACGAGCGAGACTCGTCCACCGAGCTGCACCAGTGGATCCGGCGCAACTACATCGGCCTGCGCGATCTGGAACTGAAGCTGACCCTGCAGCGGCAACCGCCGGGCTAATGCCCCTCGAACGAGAGCAGCGTGCGCACCGGCACGTCCATCTTGCGCAGCTTGTCGGCGCCGCCGAGGTCGGGCAGGTCGATGATGAAGCAGGCAGCCACCACATTGGCGCCGATCTGGCGCAACAGCTTGACCGCGCCCTCCGCGGTGCCGCCGGTAGCGATGAGGTCGTCGACCAGGATGACGCGCTCGCCGGGCTGCACGGCATCGGCATGCATCTCCATCTCGTCGATGCCGTATTCGAGGGAGTAAGCGATGCGCACTGTGGTGTGCGGCAGCTTGCCCTTCTTGCGGATCGGCACGAAGCCGGCGGAGACCTGATGCGCCACCGCACCGCCGATGATGAACCCGCGCGCCTCGATGCCGGCGACCTTGTCGATCTTCGAGCCGGCCCAGGGCTGCACGAGTTCGTCCACCGCCCGGCGGAACGCACGCGCGTCCGCCAGCAGCGTGGTGATGTCGCGGAACAGGATGCCCTGTTTAGGGTAGTCCGGAATGGTGCGGACGGACGCCTTCAGATCATGCTCGAACGTCATTGCAATCCTCTAGTTTAGCCGGCGGCCTTGAGCCGGAATGCATTCTCGACAATCCGCAAGCCCACCTCGTTGCCGAGCGACATCAGCGATTCCGGATGGAATTGCACGCCGCCGACCGGCAGCGTCTTGTGCTCGATCGCCATCGCGACGCCGTCCTCGGTTGTCGCGGTGACCGTGAGCACGTCGGGCACGCTCTCGCCCTCGACGAACAGCGAGTGATAGCGGCCGATCACGATCTCGTTCGGCAGGTTCTGCATCAGCCTGCCGCCGCGGACCTGGATGCGCGAGGGCCGCCCGTGCGCGGGCTGGCCGAGCTGGCCGAGCTGGCCGCCAAAATATTCGCCGATCGCCTGCACGCCGAGACAGACGCCGAAGATGGGCAGCCGCTGTCCGATCGCGGTGTCGATCGTCCTGGATATCCCGAAATCCTCCGGCCGGCCCGGACCGGGCGACAGCACCAGCAGATCCCATTTGCGCTTGAGCATTTCCTGGGCGTGCACGTGACGCACCACGGTGACGCTGGCGCCGACCTGGCGGAAGTAATCGGCGAGCATGTGCACAAAGCTGTCGTCATGGTCGATCAGCAGCACCTTCTTGCCGGAGCCGGTGGCGTCGGGCGCAATGCTCGACAGCGGCTTCGGCGCATCGCCCCGCAGTGCCTGGAACAGGGCCGCCGCCTTGACCTGGCATTCGCGGTCTTCCGCCGCGGGATCTGAATCGAACAGGCAGGTCGCGCCGACGCGCACTTCGGCGAGGCCGTCCTTCATCCGGATGGTGCGGATGGTCAGCCCGGTGTTGATGCTGCCGTCGAAATTGACCGCGCCGATCGCGCCGGCATACCAGCGCCGCGGCGAGCGTTCGTGATCCTCGACGAACTGCATCGCCCACAGCTTTGGCGCGCCCGTCACCGTCACCGCCCAGGCATGGGTGAGGAAGGCATCGAGCGAATCGAAGCCCGGGCGCAGCATGCCCTCGACATGATCGACGGTGTGGAACAGCTTCGAATAAGTCTCGATCTGCCGCCGCGCCAGCACTTTTATCGTGCCGGGCACGCAGATGCGCGCCTTGTCGTTGCGGTCGACGTCGGTGCACATGTTGAGCTCGAACTCGTCCTTCTCCGAATTCAGGAGCTGGCGGATCTGCTCGGCATCGCCGATCGCATCCGCGCCGCGCGCGATGGTGCCCGAAATCGGGCAGGTCTCGACCCGGCGGCCGTCGGAGCGCACGAACATTTCCGGCGAAGCGGAAACCAGGAACTCCCCGTCGCCGAGATTCATCAGCGCGCCATAGGGCGACGGGTTGATGCGGCAGAGCCGCTGGAACACTTCGGCGGGCGAGCGTTCGCAGGGCTCGGCGAACAGCTGGCCCGGCACCGCCTCGAACAAATCGCCGCGGGCGAATGCCGCGCGGGCGACTTCCACCGTGGCTTGATATTCGCCCGGCGCGTGGTCGGCAAATCCCTGGCGCGGCGCTTTCGTGTAGATGCTTCCGGCCGTGTCGTGCGGCAGGCCTTGCGTCGACTTGCCCTTCCAGGAAAAGTCGCATGACAGCACCACGCCGCGGCCGGTGGCACGGTCATAGGCGAGCATCCGATCCGGCACGTAGAGCACGATGTCGCGCTGGTCGGCCTCGCGGGGGCGCTTCTGCACGAGGTCCTCGATCTGGAACACGAGGTCGTAGGCGAAGGCGCCGTAGAGTCCGAGCAGCGGATCGTCGTTGCAGGACAGCGCCGCCAGCAGATCGCGCACCAGCGACATCACGCTGGCACGACGGGTGCGCTGGTCCTCTTCCATCGGCGCGTCGCCGCGGACGATATGGCCGGCCAGCCGCGTCGCGCTCTTTTCGTCGACGACGACGCAAGGCTCGCGCAGGCTATCGGCAATGAAGGCGATCAGCACCTCGCCGCGCGGGTTGAGCGCGGACAGCGCGAACTTCGTGCCCGTGGTTTCCAGGACCAGCGGCGGGTCGGCGAAGCCGAGGTCAAAACTTTCGTAGCGGCCCGGCACAGTGGTACCGGAGGACAGCACCACGCCGCGGCGGCGGTCCAGGAGGTCGATCAGATCGTCGAGCCGCCTTGCGTCGCCGGAAAACTGCTCGGACAGCCGCGTGATCACGAGCCCGCCGGCGGTGCGGAATTCGCTTCTGTCGGGCAGCGAGAAAACGGTCCTGTTCATGTCATCCTCTTACGAAACTTGGGAAGAGAGCGCCACACAGGACAAACGAAAAGGCCGCCGAACTGCGTTGGCGACCTCTGACGATTTTTCGAAAATGCAATCGCACCGGCCACCTTTTACAAGGTGCGCCACCAACGACGGGATGGGCTGGCTGCGGTGCTCATGCAGTTACTCACCATCGGCCGGGGGCCCTGTCAAGGGATGCGCGGTCACACTTGACGCTTTCGGCGGCTTCAAAGGGCCGAAAATACCCTTGCGATTTGGGCGAACCGGCGGGTCAACGGCCGGGACAAGAAGGCGGGTCATGGCGCTGACGGGTCATGGCGCTGCAGGGATTGGGATATGCCGGCTTCGGCCCGGATGCGCTCGACGACTGGCGCCGATCGAGACCGGCAAGAACGGCATGCATTATCTGATGGTGAGTTGCTCGCTCGACGAAGTCGGCCAGGCCTGCGACATCGCGCAGCGCGAAGAGCGTCGGCGTCGCGCTCGCCGTGGACGATGGCCATCGCCTACTCCCGATAACACCCCTGCTCGATCTCCGCGATCAGCGCGGTCGCCTTTGGCTGCCAGCCGAGTTCGGCCCGCGCGCGCCTGGCGCGGACGCGGCTGTTGGAGGCCATGGTGTTTTCGGCGGTGCCCTCGCCCCATTCGGCTGCTGCTTCCTGCATGGTCATGGCCGATGGCGGGCCGGCAAAGCCGAACATGCGGTTGATGGATACGCATGTCTCGCGCATCGAGTTCTCGCCGTTCTCGGCGAAGTAGAAGCTGCCGGCCGGCGCCTTGTCGATCGCGGACACGTAGAGCGGGACGAGATCGTCGATGTGGACGTTCGACCAGATGTTCTTGCCGGGCCCGGCATGGGCGGCATTGCCGCGCTTCCTGGCCAGCTTGACGAGGAGCGGCACCTGCACGCTGTCGCGGCCGGCGCCGTGGCCGATGCCGTAGATCAGGCTGGGGCAGATGATGACGGGACGACACCCCCTGTCTCGGGCAGCGAGGATGAAGTGGTTCAGCTCGACGCGCGCGACACGCGCGGGCGACGGCGTG
The DNA here is from genome assembly GCA_035575905.1 of Bradyrhizobium sp. GTDB lineage: Bacteria > Pseudomonadota > Alphaproteobacteria > Rhizobiales > Xanthobacteraceae > Bradyrhizobium. Next base: position 144,261 of record DATLXL010000048.1, read on the forward strand.
ACCGGCGTGTCCTCATCAAAGATGTCGTCGGAACGCTCGCCGCGGGATTGCGTGCCGACGATGCTCGAGCCCGAGGTATGGATGAAGCCCTTGCCGCTGCCGGCGAGCGCATCGAGCAAGGCGGTGGCGGCGCCGCGGTGATCGGCGCTGGCGGCATTGACGACCACATCGGCCTCGCGCGCGGCGCGCGCAAGTACATCGGCATCGTCAAGCGTGCCCATCACAGGCTCGATGCCGAAGGCGCGGATCGCGTCGGCCTTCTCCGCCGAACGAACGAGGCCGGTTACCTTGTGGCCGGAGGCGGCAAGACGCGCGGCGACTGATCCACCGATATAGCCCGGTGCGCCGGTGCAGAAGATTTTCATGAAATACCTCCCCATCGTCATTGCCGGCGCAGCGAGGCAATCCATCGCGCCGCAAGCGGAAAACATGGATGCTTCGTCGCTACGCTGCTGGCAACGAAATAGGAAACGCTCGCGACTTATCCCAAATGCTTCCTGAAAAACTCCGTCGCCCTGCCCCAGGCGAGCTCGGCGGCCTGACGGTCATGCACGGCAACGCGCTGCTCGTTCACGAACGCATGCTCGGCGTCGTAGCGGAAAATCTCCAGCGACTTGCCGGCTTCCTTCATCGCCTTCTCGAAGGCGTCGACCGCAGCCGGCGTGCACCAGTCGTCCTTGTTGGCGAAGTGCGCCTGCAGCGGGATCTTCACGTCCGCCGGCCGGGCCGCCTGCTCCGGCGGGATGCCGTAGAACACGACACCGGCTGTCAATTCACTGATCCTGGCCGCGCCGATGATCGTCACCGCGCCGCCGAGGCAGAAACCGGTAAGGCCTACCTTGGCGCCGTTGCGGGCAAGATATTGCGCGGCGCCCCGCACGTTCTGTGTCGTGGCATCCATGAAGTCGAGCGAGTTCATCTCTTTGCCGGCGGCGTCCGTGTCGTGATACGGCACCACCTTGCCCTTGTAGAGATCGGGCGCCAGCGCATCGAAGCCGGCCACGGCAAAGCGGTCACACAGGCCCTTGATGTTCTCCGACAGACCCCACCATTCCTGCACCACCACGACGCCCGGTGCGTTGCCGTGCGCGGCGTTGGCGAGATAGCCGCCGGTTTCCTTGCCGTCCGGACGCTTGAAAGTGATATGGGTACCCATCGGTTCCTCCGCGACTGATCATCTGTCGTGATGCTTGCGGCTATTTTGGCGGCTGCACGGGCCGGACGCAATCACCTCCGGCACATTGCAGCGCCCAGCAAAAAAGCCCCCGCGGGGGCTTTTCCGAATTCATGTCAGTTCGATGAAGGCTCAATGGGCGCTGGCCCAGACCTTCTTCTTGGTGAAGTACAACAGCAGCGAGAGCAGGATCAGGAATACGAACACCTGCATGCCCAGTGCCTTGCGCGATTCCATGTGCGGCTCGGCAGCCCACATCAGGAAAGTGGTGACGTCCTTGGCGTACTGCGCCACGGTCGCGGGCGAGCCGTCATCAAAGGTGACCTGGCCGTCCGAGAGCGGCTTCGGCATCTTGATGGCGTGCCCCGGGAAGTACTTGTTGTAGTACGAGCCCTCGGGGAGGTTGAACCCCGCCGGCGGCTTCTCTTCATAGCCCTGCAGCACGGCGTCGACATAGTCCGGCCCCTGCTCCTGGTACTGGGTGAACACGTCGAAGATGAACTGCGGAAAGCCGCGCTTGTAGGAGCGCGCCTTGGTGATCAGCGACAGGTCCGGCGGAGCTGCGCCGCCATTGGCCGCGCGCGCCGCGTTCTCGTTCGGAAACGGCGACGGAAAGTAGTCCGCCGGGCGGCCGGGACGCTCGAACATATCGCCGGCGTCGTTCGGGCCGTCCTTGACCTTGTAATCGGAGGCAAACGCCGCCGCCTGTGCCATCGAGTAGCCGGGGCCGCCGGGATCGGCGAGGTTGCGGAAGGCGACCAGGGACAGGCCGTGACAGGACGAGCAGACTTCCTTGTAGACCTTGAGGCCGCGCTGCATCGCGCCGCGATCGAACTTTCCGAACGGTCCGGCGAAAGACCATTTGTTGGCCGGCGGCGAAGTACCATGGTCCTCGGCGCGGGCGTTCTGCGTGCCGCCGATGAACAGGCCGCCGGCAACCAGCAACGCCACCGCGATCGAGGCGGCCTTGCCGCTCCTCGCCAGCACGGCGTCGGCAATCGAGTTCGGCACCGGGCGCGGCGTCTCGATCCGGCTCAGCAGCGGCAGCAGGATCAGGAAGTAGGCGAAGTACATCACCGTCAGGATGCGGCCGGCGATCACATAGATGCCTTCCGGCGGCTGGGCGCCGAGATAGCCGAGCAGCACGCACACCACGACGAAGATCCAGAAGAACTGCTTGGCCAGCGGGCGATACTTCGACGACCGGGTCTTCGCCGTATCGAGCCAGGGCAGGAACACCAGCACGACGATCGCGCCGAACATCGCCACCACGCCGGCGAGCTTGTTCGGGATCGAACGCAGGATCGCGTAGAACGGCAGGTAGTACCATTCGGGCACGATATGCGCCGGGGTCACGCCGGGATTGGCCGGGATGTAGTTGTCGGCATCGCCAAGATAGTTCGGCATGTAGAAGATGAACCATGCGTAGAGCAGCATGAAGCAGGACACGCCGAAGAAGTCCTTGATGGTCGCGTGCGGCGTGAACGGCACCGAGTCCTTCTCGGTCTTCATCTCGACGCCATCAGGGTTGTTCTGACCCGCGACATGCAGCGCCCAGACGTGCAGCACGACCACGCCGGCGATGACGAACGGCAGCAGGTAATGCAGCGAGAAGAAGCGGTTCAGCGTCGGGTTGCCGACGGCGTAACCGCCCCACAGCAGCGTCACGATGCTCTCGCCGACATAGGGAATGGCCGAGAACAGGTTGGTGATGACGGTGGCGCCCCAGAAGCTCATCTGGCCCCACGGCAGCACGTAGCCCATGAAGCCGGTCGCCATCATCAAGAGGTAGATGATGACGCCGAGGATCCACAGCACCTCGCGCGGCTCCTTGTACGACCCGTAGTAGAGGCCGCGGAACATGTGGATGTAGACGGCGAAGAAGAACATCGAGGCGCCGCAGGCGTGCATGTTGCGCAGCAGCCAACCGTAGTTCACGTCGCGGACGATCAGCTCGATCGACTTGAAGGCGAGATCGGCATGCGGCGTGTAGTGCATTGCCAGGACAACGCCGGTGGCGATCTGCACCGCCAGCATCATCGAGAGGATGGCGCCGAAGGTCCACCAGTAGTTCAGGTTACGCGGCGTCGGAAAGGCCACGAACGAGGAATGGACGAGACCCATAATCGGGAGACGCCGCTCGATCCACTTCAAGGCGGGATGGTTCGGCTGGAAATCGGATGGTCCGCTCATTGATGCGATCCTGAGGAAGTATAGCGACGCGATGGCGTGGGTCCCGGATGGGGTCCGAGACTTAGCCGATCTGGATTTTGGTGTCGGAAACGAAAGTGTAGGGCGGCACTGGCAGGTTCGCCGGCGCCGGTCCCGAGCGGATTCGGCCGGAGGAATCATAGACCGAGCCGTGGCAGGGGCAAAAGAAGCCATCATAGGCGCCCTCATGCGCGATCGGGATGCAGCCCAGATGCGTGCAGATGCCGATCACGACCAGCCACTGCTCGTGGCCGGCCTTGGTGCGCGCCTGGTCGGTCTGCGGATCCTTTAGTTCGCTCAGCGGCACCTTCACCGCTTCCTCGACCTGCTTCTTGGTGCGGTTCATGATGTAGATCGGCTTGCCGCGCCAGAACACCTTGATGTCCTGCCCTTCCGCGATCGGGGCGAGATCAACTTCGATCGGCGCGCCGGCGGCGATGGTCGCCGCATCGGGATTCATCTGGGAGATGAAAGGCCAGACGGCGGCCGCGGCACCCACGGCGGCGACGGCTCCGGTTGCAACATAAAGGAAATCACGGCGTGTCGGATGATCCGCCGAAGACGCTGTCGTCACGATCCCAAACCCTTTCCAAGCTGCAGCCGGCAAAACCGCCGAAAGGGATCGTCCACATGTGGAACGCCCGAACCCCTTAGGCAGGCTGCCGGCGCCCGCGTGCCCCGCGGCGGCAGAAAGACCGCTTTTTCCGCACCCCACGGCAGGAACAACCAGTCCAGAATCGTTCTATTGGCACCCTTGCCGGACAAGCGCAAGCCCGCTATCCGCTCGCACACGTGCAATGCACTAATTCGGCGCAAAGCCGTGATTTTTGGCAACATTTGGCAGGCCCGCCGGGGGCCCGGTCGGACCATGCAGATCGCGCTTTTCCAGCCCGACATTCCCCAGAATACCGGGACGATTCTGCGGCTGTGCGCCTGCCTGGACGTTGCCGCCCACATTATCGAGCCGGCCGGATTTGCCACCTCCGACAGAGTCTTCCGCCGGGCCGGAATGGACTATCTCGACCAGGTGAGGCTGACCCGCCACGACTCGTGGTCCGCATTCGAGCAATGGCGGCGCGGCCTCGGTCATCGACTCCTGCTCTTCACCACCAAGGGCGCCGATTCCTACCTTGATTACGCGTACGAACCGGCCGATATCCTGCTGTTCGGACGCGAGTCCATGGGCGTGACCGGCGAGGTCGTGGCGGCCGCCGACGCGCGGCTGGTCATCCCCATCAAGCCGGGACTGCGCTCGCTCAACGTCGCGATGGCCGCGGCCATGGCCGTCGGCGAGGCGCTGCGGCAGACGCGTGTCACATGATCGAGGAAAGCTGGTGAGCTACGCCGTCAAAGAGATATTTCTGACCCTGCAGGGCGAAGGCGCCCACGCCGGGCGGGCGGCGGTATTTTGCCGGTTCTCCGGCTGCAATCTCTGGAGTGGCCGCGAGGAAGACCGCGCCAAGGCCGTCTGCCGGTTTTGCGACACCGATTTCGTCGGCACCGACGGCACGCTCGGCGGGCGTTTCGCCACGGCCGACAACCTCGCCGACGTCATCGCGGCACAATGGAGCGGCGAGAACGCCAATCGCTACGTGGTGCTGACCGGCGGCGAGCCGCTCTTGCAGGTCGACCAGGCGCTGATCGACGCGCTGCATGCGCGCGGCTTTGCGGTGGCGGTCGAAACCAACGGCACCATTATTCCGCCCGATGGCATGGACTGGATCTGCGTCAGCCCCAAGGCCGGCGCCGAACTGGTGCTGAAGCGCGGGCACGAACTGAAGCTGGTCTATCCGCAGGCCGGCGCGCTGCCGGAGAATTTTACCGGGCTCGACTTCGAGCGCTATTCGCTGCAGCCGATGGACGGGCCCGACGTCATCGAGAACACCGCGCGCGCCGTCGACTATTGCTTGCGCCATCCGAAGTGGCGGCTCAGCGTGCAAACCCACAAGACACTCGGCATCAGATAGATTTGGCATGGACCTTCCCGTCATCGAACAACGCAAGCAACGCGCCAGAAGCTGGTTCGAGGATTTGCGCGACCAGATTTGCGCCGCCTTCGAAAAACTCGAGGACGAGGCCCCTGACCTCTATCCGGGGCAAGCCGGCCGCTTCGTGCGCACGCCGTGGGAGCGCACCGACCACACCGGCGCCAAGGGCGGCGGCGGGGTGATGTCGATCATGCGCGGGCGGCTGTTCGAGAAGGTCGGCGTGCACTGCTCGACCGTGCATGGCGAGTTTGCTCCCGAATTCCGCGGGCAGATTCCGGGCGCCTCCGACGATCCGCGGTTCTGGGCCTCGGGCATCTCGCTGATCGCCCACATGAAGAACCCGCACGTGCCGGCCGTGCACATGAATACGCGCTTTGTCGTCACCACCAAGGCCTGGTTCGGCGGCGGCGCGGACCTGACGCCGGTGCTCGACCGCCGGCGCACGCAGGAAGACCCCGACACGCTGGCCTTCCACGCCGCGATGAAAGAGGCCTGCAGCGGCGCGAACGGCGTTGCCGATTACGACAAGTACAAGAAATGGTGCGACGAGTATTTCTACCTGCCGCACCGGAAAGAGGCCCGCGGCATCGGCGGCATCTTCTATGACTGGCACGACAGCGGCGACTGGGAGGCCGATCTCGTCTTTACCCAGGGCGTCGGCCGCGCTTTTCTAAAAATCTATCCCGAGCTGGTCCGGCGCAATTTCGCTGCACCGTGGACTGAAGCCGACCGCGAGGAGCAACTGATCCGCCGCGGCCGCTATGTCGAGTTCAATCTGCTCTACGACCGCGGCACCATCTTCGGGCTCAAGACCGGCGGCAATGTCGATTCCATCCTTTCCTCCATGCCGCCGGAGGTGAAGTGGCCGTGACCAAGCTGCCGCGCGCGATGCTGATCGACATGGACGACACCATCCTGTCGGCCTATGGCCGGCCGGAAATCGCCTGGAACCATATCGCCGCCGAATTCGCCGCTGAGCTGTCGCCGCTGCCGCCGCCGGTTGTTGCCGGCGCGGTTCTGGCATTTGCCCGCAATTTCTGGGCAAACGCCGAGCCCGCATGGCGGCTCAAGCTCGCCGAGGCGCGGCAGATCACCGTGCAGGGCGGATTCGACGCGCTGGCCGCTGCCGGCCATCCCCCGCTTCCCGCGGATCTGGCCATTCGTATCGCCGACCGCTTTACGGCGTATCGCGAGCAGGAAATGTTCGTCTTCCCCGGCGCGCACGATGCGATCGACGGCTTTCGCGCGCTCGGGGTGAAGCTCGCGCTGATCACCAACGGGGCTGCCGACACCCAGCGCGCCAAGGTCGAGCGCTTCGAACTCGCGCACCGTTTTCACCACATCCAGATCGAAGGCGAGCACGGATTCGGCAAGCCGGAGGAGCGCGCCTATCTGCATGCGATGGAGGCGCTCGGCGTCACGGCGCGCGACACATGGATGATCGGCGACAACCTCGAATGGGAGGTCGTCGCGCCGCAAAGGCTCGGCATCTACGCGATCTGGATGGACGTGCATGGCGACGGCCTGCCGCCGGGCTCGCCCGTGAGGCCGGACCGTATCATCCGCTCGCTCGGTGAATTGCTGCCGAAATGACGCATTTGCGTCACGGCCGGTCGCTATCCTTCCGAATCTTGCTGATCGAACTTCCAAGGAGGCTTTCATGGAATTTAAACCAGGCGACGTGGTCACGCTGAAATCCGGCGGCCATCCGCTGACCGTGGCGGAAGTGCACGAGGATACCGTCGCGTGCCTGTGGATGGGCATCGAAGGCGACTTGTTCCGGGAAACGCTGCCGCTTTCCGTTCTCGAACTCGCCGATCCCGATGAGGAGGAAGACGACGAAGAAGACGATGAGGACGAGGGCGACGAGGAAGAGGACGACGACGAGGACGAAGAAGAGGAAGACGACGAAGAAGAGGACGACGAAGACAAGCCACGCAAGAAGCGGGCCTGAAGGTTTCTGGCGATGCATGCCCGGCGCACGCGGGCAGCATCGCCTTTTTCGTCAGGCCTGGCCGACCGCGCGGCGGATGATGGCGGCGGCTTCGCCCAATTCGCCGTCCGACGTCCAGGCCACGAACTGGTCGGGCCGCACCAGCACCAGCGCGGCCCTGTAGAATTCGCGCAGCGCTGGGCTGTCGTCCCTGACCAGCCCGAGCGGAACTCCCCTCGCCTCGGCGGCGCGGGCAATTTCGGCGGCAGCGCCATCCGGTGCGCCGAAATCGAGCAGCGTAAAACCGGCGCCGAGTTCCTCGAAGACATTGCGGCCGGACGACAGCGGTCGCGGCGCCAGATGATGTCCGGCGCGTGCCGCGAACTGGTGCGAGCCGATCGCGCTGCAGACGGCGCCCGCCTGCCCTGCGATGATCGACGAGCCCTCGTAATTCGGCTCGAATGAATTTACCTCCGAACGCGCTCCCGAGGAGCGGGCCTGCCATTCGGCTTCGAAGGCATCCTTGTCGACCGCCGGGTCAAACTTGGCCAAAAACTCCCTGTCGCTGTGGATCGCCTTCTCGATGAAATCCTGCGCGGTCGATGCGAATACCGGCCTGCGCTCCTCGCCGTAGGAATCCAGCAGCTGCGATCCGGCCCAGCCCTGCAATGCAGCCGCGAGCTTCCAGCCGAGATTGGCAGCGTCTTCGAGGCCCGTGTTGATGCCGTAGCCGCCATAGGGCGGATGGCTGTGCGCGGCGTCGCCGGCGATGAAGACGCGCCCGATGCGATACTGGTCCGCGATCGCGACGCGCAGCTCCCAGAAGCCGATATGATCGAACTCGACGTCGAACTCCTCGCCGACCGCCGCATGCAACTGGCCGCGAAAGTCGAAATTGTCCTTCGTGGTGCCGAGCGGCACCGGTGCGTGGAAGAACCAGGTGGTGCCGAGATCGACGCGGCCGAAGAACTTCCAATAGCCCTTAAGTTCGGGATGCAGCACGTTATAGAATGACTTGCCCGGATAGCGCTCGAGCAGCCTGTGCAGGCCGGTCGAGCGGAACACGAGCAGCACCATCAGCCGGTCGTGGTCCGACAAGGTCTGCGTCATGCCGGCGGCTTCGCGCACCAGCGAGCGGCTGCCGTCGCAGCCGACCACATAATCCGCCTGCAGGGTGCGGCGGCGATCGCCGCCCCGCTCGGCGATCGTCACCTGCACGGCGCCGGCGTCCTGCTCGATGCCGGACGCGCTCCAGCCATACACGGTTTCGACATTCGGCAGTTGGCTCAGGCGATGGCGCAGCACCGCTTCGGTGGCATATTGCGGCAGCCGTTCGTTGTCGGTGAAGTAATACGGACGCACCAGCTCGCGCTGCAGCCAGTCATATCGATAGCCGCTCAGCAGCGTGCCGTAGGACGTCATTCCGCCGATGCCATAATCGCGCGGGATCGTCCGCGCCGCGCGAAGCGCCGGCTCCGCGCCCCAGAAATGAAAATGCTCCAGCGTGCGCTGGGTCAGGTTCTGGCCCTTCGGGATCGGTTGCGGCGAAGCGTATCGCTCGACGAGAACGCAGCGGACGCCGCGCTGTCCGAGATCGATCGCAAGGCCAAGACCGACCGGCCCGCCTCCGACAATGACGACTTGTGTTGCGGATTCGGTGGGCGGGTTCATTTTCGCTTCTTTTGATTGGCCGGAATCGCATGTTGCTGGCGCACGCCAGCGCATAGTACATGTGGCCGCACATTGAAAGATGGCGCCGGCCAAAGCCGGCCCGAAGGGGAGGACTTCGTGTGACCGGTTCCGCAAATTGCACGCGCCGCACGGTGCTGGGGATCCTCGCCGCGGCCCTCGCACCTGCCGTGCCGGGCCAGGCACAGTCGCAACAACCGATCCGGCTCAATGTGCCCTTCTCGCCGGGCACCGGCCCCGACCTGCTCGCGCGCCTTCTCAGCGAGGAACTGAGGCAGCGCTGGAATCAGCCTGTCATCGTCGAGACCAAGCCCGGCGCGAGCGGCAACATCGGCACGCAATTCGCCGCGCGCACCGCGCCCGACGGCCAGAACCTGCTCGTGACCGTCAATACATTCGTGATGAATGCGAGCCTTTACCCCAACATTCCCTACGATCCGGAGAAGGATTTCGTGCCGATCGTCGAGATCGCGACAGGCGCGCTGGCGCTCGTGGTTCATCCTTCTCTCAACGTCGGCACCTTCGCGGAATTTGTTGCGCTGGCCCGCAGCAAGCCCGGCGAGATCAATTATGCGTCGCCGGGCAGAGGCACGCCGCAACATCTCGCCATGGAGCTGTTGAAGCTGACGGCGCAGATCAACCTGACGCACATTCCCTATTCAGGCTCGGCCGGCGCGGTGAAGGACCTCGCGGGCGGCCATGTCTCCGCGATGTTCCTGCCGGTCCATACCGCGCTTCCATTCACTGAAAACGGCCAGATCCGCATCCTCGCCGTCGGCAGCCGGCAACGCGCGCCGCAGGCGCCGCAAGTACCGACGCTGGCCGAGCTCGGCGTGACCGATTTCGACGTCGATCTGTGGTACGGCGTGCTCGCACCGGCCGGCACGCCGAAGGAGATCGTCGACCGCTACAACGCGACGTTCAACGAGATCCTGGCGCAGCCGAGCGTTCGCGAACTACTGGACAAGCAAGGCCTGATCGCGCAAGGCGGCCCGCCATCGCGCCTCGCCGACCTGATCGCCAAAGATCGCCCGCGCTGGGCCAAGGTCGTCAAGGACGCGCAAATCAGCGCGGAGTAATTTTGGCGAAGCGCCGCTGGAGCAGGCTTGGCCGGCTGAGCCGAGCGCAGCGCGCCGGCGCCGTGGCCCGCAAGCCCGCCGGCCACCGGGACGAACAGCGCGACGAGCCCGGCCAGCACGAGTTGCGCCAGCGAGACGACGGCGAAGCCGGAAAGGACGTTCACAGCCGGTGGTCGCGGGTGAACCGCGCAACGGTCTGCTCGGCGATGGCGGCGACGGCGTCCGCCTCCAGCGGGAAGCCGGCAGCAAGCCAGGCGTCCTCCGCAATCGTCAGGACATGGCCGAGCGCAGGTCCTTCGGCGATGCCGCGCGCGATGAAGTCGGCGGCCCGCAGCGGAAATCTTGGCGCGCTCCAGCGCCGCGGCAAATCCGCCATCTGCCTCCAGTCGCCGGCATCGCCGCCGCCCGAGCGCGCCCAGGCCAGCATCAGGCGATCCCTGTAAGCGTCGGCACCGAGCCGGTAGAGCCTGCGCCTGGCGGTGGCCTCATCCATCGAGATCAGTCGCCACCAGCGATGTCCCATGGAATCCAGCGCCTTCGCCTCCGCGTTGGAAAGCCGCAGCCGCGTGGCGAGGCGGCGCGCGTCTTCCGTCACGGCGACCGCGAGCGCGCCGAGCCGGCGCATCGCATCCGCAGGCAGGTCCAGGATCCGCTCGATGCCGATCATGGCATCAAGCGGCCCGGTATAGGCAACCCCGCCGATGATCTGCTGCAGCAGGCCGGAATCGGCCATCGCGACAATCGCGCCGGCGGCGCCGGGCGCGACCATCAGCTTCAGCATCTCCATGCGCACGCGTTCGGCGGACAGGCTGGCCAGGCCCTCGCGGCCACCGATGCAGGCAAGATAGCCGGCGCGGTCCACCTCGCCGGCCGCGTAGGCGGCGTGGATCCGGAAGAAGCGCAGGATGCGCAGGTAATCTTCCGCGATGCGCTCGGCCGGATTGCCGATGAAGCGCACGCGGCGCTCCGCGATATCGGCCAGCCCGCCGACATAATCGTGCACGATGCCGGCCGCATCGACCGAAAGGCCGTTGATGGTGAAGTCGCGCCGCTCGGCGTCGCGCGCCCAGTCGCGGCCGAACGCGACCTTCGCCTTGCGGCCAAAGGTCTCGGTGTCCTCGCGCAGCGTCGTGACCTCGAAGGGATGGCTGTCCAGCACCAAGGTCACCGTGCCGTGCTCGATGCCGGTCGGCACGCTCTTGATCCCCTCCGCCGCGGCGCGCCGGATCACCTCGTCAGGCAGCGCCGTGGTGGCGATGTCGATGTCGGCGACGGCAAGGCCGAGCAGCGCATTGCGTACCGCGCCGCCGATCACGCGCGCTTCCTCGCCGCCGCCATTGAGCAGCGCGAGCACGCGGCCCGCAGGCCCGGACTTCAGCCACGGTGCATCCGAAAGCACCCGCGCGGTCATTTCGACCCTCGCGGCCGCTCGACGCCGGGCACCAGCTGGCCTTTTTCCATGTGGGCGGGCGTATAGGTTGACTCGGGCGGCGCGCCGGAGAATTCGGCCAGCAGGACAAAGCTGATGACGACGAGCAACAACGAGCCCAGCACCAGCTTGGCGATGAGGGGCAGCGGCCAGGAGGATTGATGGAAAACGACCGAACGCGTCGCGATCAGGAACGCCGCATAGACCGCAAAGGGGATCAGGAAGATTCCGATCTCGGTCAGAATCGGACGGATCATGCGAGATAGATCCGCTCGTAGAGCACGCGCAGGATTCCGGCGGTGGCGCCCCAGATGTAGCGCTCGGCGAACGGCATGGCGTAATAAGAGCGCTCCATGCCGCGGAATTCCTTCATGTGGATCTGGTGGTTTTCCGGATTCATCAGGAACGCGAGCGGCACCTCGAACGCGTCGACCACTTCGGATTCGTTGATCTTGAGCGTGAAGCCGGGCTTCACTTTGGCGACCGTCGGCAGGATGCGGAAGCCAAAGGCGGTGCCGTAGAGATCGAGATAGCCGATCGGCTCGATGAACTCGCGCGCTAAGCCGACTTCCTCATCCGCCTCGCGAAGCGCTGCTTCCATCGGCGAAGCATCGCCCGCATCGATCTTGCCGCCGGGAAAGGAAATCTGCCCGGCATGGCTGCTCAAGTGAGGCGAGCGCTGCGTCAGCAGCACGGTCGGCTCGGGATGATCGACCACCGGGATCAGCACCGCGGCGGGGCGCACCGGCTGTTCCCTGGCGACGATCTCCAGCATGCGGTCGTTGCCGGAATCCCCGGTGCGCGGGATGATGTTGGGATCGACCAGTCCGGGAGGCACGTCGAAATCCAGCCGCGCGCGCGAGCGGGTGAAGAATTCCTCCGCGCCAACGGTGGCGGGCCTGGCGTTCAGGACCTGTTCGTTCAACGCGCGTTCCTCACCTGCTCCGCATCGGCCATCGCGAAGAATTCGCCGCCGGATTCGACCCCGAACATATCCTGGCCATCGATCATCCGCTCCTCGCCCATGTCAACCAGATCGTAATAGAGCGCACGGGTGACCTTGGCCCACAGATCGGCGCGGACGTGAAGGTAAGGCGTCAGCCCGCCGTCTTCCGCCCGCTCGAAACGCATCGCATGACCCGGCCCGCACGCCACCCAGTCGTCGACATTGGTGCGGAAGCGCAAGAGCCTGCCGTTGCCATCGCTCTCGATCCGCATTTCTACGGCCATGAAAGGCGCGTCATCGACCTGGATGCCGACTTTTTCGACCGGCGTGACCAGAAAATGCTTGCCGTCCTCGCGCTTGAGAATAGTCGAGAACAGCCGCACCAGCGCCGGCCGGCCGATTGGCGTGCCCATATAGAACCACGTACCGTCGCCGGCGATTCGCATGTCGATATCGCCGCAGAACGGCGGGTTCCACAAATGCACCGGCGGCAGCCCCCGCCCGGCCGGCGTCGCGTCCGTTGCCTCGCGCGCAGCCGCGGTCAGCCCTTCGAGGTTGGAGCGGGTTTGCCCTTGGTTCGCCATGGTTTACCCCAAAGGTTTAAGAGCCGATTTGGCACGATTGGTGCAAGTTGGAATTCGCTGAAGCGAAACGCGAAGAAACTCGCCACAACGTGATGCTGTTCATATCTCCAATCCGATAAGGTGGGGATAGTTTAATTCAACAAATACATGGCCTTCGCATAGGTTTAGCATGCGACCCATGACATGATGACGCAAACGGATGGCGCGCCATTCGATAAGCAGGCCTCAAAGGAGCTGACGGGAATGGCAGGTTCAGAAGGCGTCGAAAAACTCGAAGACGGCATCATCCGCTCCGCCGAGCAGGTTTCCGCGCAGATCCGTGCGGCGAAAGAGGCGATTTCCACCGTCATTTTCGGCCAGGACCGCGTCATCGAGAACACGCTGGTGACGATCCTTTCCGGCGGACACGCGCTTCTGATCGGCGTCCCCGGCCTCGCCAAGACCAAGCTGGTCGAGACGCTCGGCGTTACGCTCGGTCTTGATGCAAAGCGCATCCAGTTCACGCCCGACCTGATGCCGTCGGACATTCTCGGCGCTGAAGTGCTGGATGAGAGCACGGCGGGAAAGCGCTCGTTCCGTTTCATCGCCGGCCCCGTGTTCGCGCAACTCCTGATGGCGGACGAGATCAATCGCGCCAGCCCGCGCACCCAGTCGGCGCTGCTGCAAGCCATGCAGGAACAGCACATCACGGTTGCGGGCGCTCGGCATGACCTGCCAAAGCCGTTCCATGTGCTGGCGACGCAAAACCCGCTGGAGCAGGAAGGCACCTATCCCCTGCCCGAAGCGCAGCTCGACCGCTTCCTGATGGAAATCGATGTCGACTATCCAGATCGCGACGCCGAGCGGCGCATCCTGTTCGAAACCACCGGCGCCGAGGAGACGCTGGCCAAGACGGCTATGAGCGCGGATGCCCTGCTGAGCGCCCAGCGGCTGGTACGCCGGCTGCCGGTCGGCGATTCCGTGGTCGAAGCCATTTTGTCGCTGGTGCGCGCCGCGCGCCCGAGCGACGAAGGCGAGAAGCTGATCGCCTGGGGCCCCGGCCCCCGCGCCAGCCAGTCGCTGATGCTGGCGGTGCGCGCCCGCGCGCTGCTCGACGGACGGCTCGCGCCTTCGGTCGACGACGTGCTCGATCTCGCCGAGCCCGTGCTCAAGCACCGCATGGCGCTGACCTTCACGGCGCGCGCCGAAGGGCGCACTATCCCGGACGTGATCAAGCAGTTGAAGACGCGGATCGGTTGATGGCCGCACCGAACAAGAACGAGGCTCCGGAGATCACAGCAATCCGACGTGCCGATGGCGAAAGCCGCTCGCTCGCCGCATCGCTGCCGCGCCTCGTGCTTGAAGCCCGCCGCATCGCCGCCAACGTGATCCACGGCCTGCACGGCCGCCGCCGCGCCGGCGCCGGCGAGAGTTTCTGGCAATACCGCCGCTTCGTTTCCGGCGAGCCTGCCTCCAGCGTCGACTGGCGGCGCTCGGCGCGCGACGACCATCTCTATGTCCGCGAGCAGGAATGGGAAGCCGCGCACACGGTGTGGATCTGGCCGGACCGCTCGCCCTCGATGGCGTTTGCCTCGCGCGATGCGCGCGACAGCAAGCTGGAGCGTTCCCTGATCGTCGCCTTTGCACTGGCCGAACTGCTGGTTGCCGGCGGCGAGCGCGTCGGCGTGCCCGGGCTGATGGCCCCGACCGCCAGCCGCGCCGTGATCGACAAGATGGCGCAGGCGATGCTGCACGATGGCGCCACGCGGGAAAGCCTGCCGCCCTCCTTCGTGCCGTCGGCGCTGGCCGAGATCGTGGTGCTGTCGGATTTCTGGTCGCCGATGCCGCAGATCAGGACCATGCTGGCGGGACTTTCGTCGTCCGGCGCGCATGGCACGCTGATCCAGATCGTCGATCCCGCCGAAGAAACCTTCCCCTATTCCGGCCGCATCGAATTCGTCGAGCCGGAGGGCGGCGAGATGATCACCGCTGGCCGCGCCGAACGCTGGGTCGACGACTATGTCGCGCGCATCGCGCTGCACCGTGACGAAATCCGTGCCGAGACCAACAAGCTCGATTGGCTGTTTTCGACCCACACCACCAGCCGCTCCGCGGCCGAACTGCTGCTGTTCCTGCACGGCGGCATGATGGTGAGCAAGGGCGGCGCACGCTCGACGGTCAAAGCGGGACGAAGCGCATGATGGGGCTGCCGCTCAGCTTTGCCGAACCGTTCCTCCTGCTGGGGCTGCTCAGCCTGCCGGCGCTGTGGTGGCTGCTCCGCGTGATGCCGCCGCGCCCGCGCCGCATCGAGTTCCCGCCGACCAGGCTGCTGTTCGACATCGCGCCAAAGGAGGAGACGCCTTCGCGCACGCCGTGGTGGCTTACGCTCATTCGCCTCGCCGCCGCGGCGCTGCTGATCATCGCCGCCGCCGGCCCGATCTGGAATCCCGCAACCGGTCTCGGGGCCAGCAGCGTGCCGGTCGTGATCCTGCTCGACGACGGCTGGAGTTCGGCTGCAAGCTGGGACACCCGCATCAGGGCAGCCGACGAGTTGATCGCCAAGGCCGACAATGACCGTCGCGGCGTCGCCCTCGTTGCGCTTTCCGAGCCGGCGCGTGACATCACGCTGATGCCGGCCGGCACTGCGCGCGTCGCGCTGCGCCAGCTCTCGCCAAAGCCGTGGGCGGTGGAACGCGTCGAGACGCTGCCCGCCCTCGACCGCTTCCTGAAATCGACCGGCGATGCCGAGATCGCCTGGCTCACCGACGGCACCGACACCGGCCGCGGCAGCGAATTTCTGGAAGGGCTTTCCAAGACCATCGGCGAGCGTTCGCTGACGATCTTCGAAGGCGCACCGGTGCCGCTGGCGCTGGCCGCCGCCGAGAACGCGGCCGCCAAGATGACGGTGAAGGTGCTGCGGCCTGCCGGACGCGCCGCTGCAGGCACCGTGCGCGCGCTCGATGCCAAGGGCTCGCCGATCGGCGAAGCGCGTTTCGCCTTCTCCGGCAGCGATCGCGAGACCGACGCCTCCTTCGACCTGCCGGTCGAGCTGCGCAACGACATCGCGCGCCTCGAGATATCAGGCGAGCGATCGGCCGGCGCAGTGCAGTTGCTCGACAAGCGCTGGCGCCGGCGCGCCGTCGGCGTGGTCTCGGGCGCGACCAGCGATACCGCCCAGCCGCTGCTGGCGGCGAACTTCTATCTCGCCCGAGCGCTCTCGCCCTTTGCCGACGTGCGGGCGGGCGACCGCGGCGCGCCGCAGCAGGCGATCGGCCAGTTCCTCGACCAGAAGCTGCCGATGATCGTGATGGCCGATGTCGGCACGCTGTCGCCGGAAATCCGCGAGCGGCTCAACGCCTGGATCGAACAGGGCGGCGTGCTGGTGCGTTTCGCCGGGCCTCGCCTGGCGCAAGCCGACGACGATCTCGTGCCGGTGAAACTGCGCCGCGGCGGCCGCACGCTGGGCGGCAGCCTGACCTGGGAGAAGCCGCAGCATATGTCATCGTTTGCCGCCGACGGACCGTTCGCAGGGCTCGCCGTACCAAAGGATATCACCGTCAGCCGCCAGGTGCTGGCCGAACCGGACGCGGCGCTCGCGGCCAGGACCTGGGCGGTGCTGGAAGACGGCACCCCGCTGGTGACCGGCGAGCGGCGCGGCAAGGGCGTGGTTGCGCTTTTCCATGTCGGCGCCGACATGCGCTGGTCCGATCTGCCGATGTCCGGCAGCTTCGTCGAAATGCTGCGCCGGATCGTCGACATGTCCGGCTACACCTCGACGCAAGGGGCCGGTGTCGCAAGCGAAGGCAGCGTGGAAATGGTGGCGCCGTTCCGCACGCTCGATGGCTTCGGCGCGTTCAGTCCGCCGCCGTCGATGGCCAAGCCGATGCCCGCCGATTATCGCGACCGCGCCACCGCGGAGCATCCGCCGGGGCTGTACGGCCCGCCGGAAGGCCCGATCGCGGTCAACACGCTCGCCCCCGCCGATCGCCTTGCCTCGCTCGACACATCTGCGCTGCGCGCGACGCGGGCGACCTACACCAATGCCGAGCCGCGCGATCTGCGCGGCATGCTGCTCGCGTCCTCGCTGGCGCTGTTCCTGCTCGACGCCCTGATCGTGGCGCTGCTCGGCGCCGGCTTGCTCGCGCTGCTGCGGCGCTGGCGGCCAGCATCGGCTTCGCTGGCGCTGGCCCTTGCCCTCGTGACCAACACGCCCGCGCCGGTGCGCGCCGACGCGAACGGCGACGATTTCGCCATGCGTGCGGTGTCGCAGACGCGCCTCGCCTATGTCGTCACCGGCAATGCCGACGTCGATGCCATCGTGAAAGCCGGCATGTCCGGGCTGACGCTGTTCCTCTCCCAGCGCACGGCGCTGGAGGCCGGCGATCCCGTCGGCGTCGATCCCGCGCGCGACGAGCTGGCGTTCTTCCCGCTGATCTACTGGCCGGTGATGCCGGGCGCGCCAAAGCCGTCGCAGGACACTCTCAACCGCATCGACGCCTACATGAAGCAGGGCGGCACCGTGCTGTTCGATACCCGCGATGCCATCGAGGCGCCGCCGGGCGAGAACGGCGCGACGCAGACCCCTGGCATGGCGGCGCTACGCAACATCCTGTCCTCGCTCGACGTGCCCGAGCTGGAGCCGGTGCCGCGCGAGCACGTGTTGACCAAGACGTTCTATCTGCTCCGCGACTTCCCGGGCCGCTACACCGAGGGCCAGACCTGGGTGGAGACGCTGCCGCGGGACGATGAAGAGGACGCGGCTTCGCGGCCGGCGCATGGCGGCGACGGTGTCTCGCCGATCATCATCACTTCCAACGATCTCGTCGGCGCCTGGGCGCTGCGCCCCGACGGGCAGCCGATGCTGCCGGTCTCGGGCGGCGACATCCGCCAGCGCGAATACGCCTTCCGCGCCGGCGTCAACATCGTGATGTACACGCTGACCGGCAACTACAAGGCGGATCAGGTGCACGCGCCGGCGTTGATCGAACGGCTGGGGCAGTAGCGCATGCAGTACAGTATCGCGTTCACACCCCTTGTTCCGACCATCGTGCTGTGGGTCGCGCTCGCCGCCGTCGTCGTGATCGGCGCGCTGCTTCTGCTTGGCCGCTCGCGTGGCGCCGCCGTGCGCGTGTTCGCACTGGCGCTGGTGCTGCTTGCGCTGGCGAACCCGTCCTTTACCCGCGAGGACCGCGAGCCGCTGTCCTCCGTCGCCGCCGTCGTGATCGACAAGAGCCCGAGCCAGAATTTCGGCGAACGCACGAAGGAGGCCGCGCGGGCGCAGGAAGCCCTCGTCGACGCCCTGAAGAAGGTCAAGGGACTGGAAGTCCGCGTCGTCGAAGCCGGCCAGGCCGACGGCGAGACCGATGGAACAAAACTGTTCGGCGCGCTGGCCTCGGCGCTGTCGGACGTGCCGGTCGACCGCGTCGCCGGCGCGTTCCTGATCACCGACGGCCGCGTCCACGACATTCCCGCCAATGCCGGCGGCCTCGGCTTCCAGGCGCCGCTGCATGCGCTGATCACCGGCCGCAAGGACGAGCGCGATCGCCGCATTGCCATTTCGGCCGCGCCGCGCTTCGGCATTGTCGGCCAGCCGCAGACCATCACCTACCGGCTCGACGACCAGGGCGTGACCGGCGATCGCGCCAGGATCACCGTGCGCCGCGACGGCGAAGTCGTCAACGAGCGCACGCTCGCCAGCGGCCAGATCGCCAATGTCGAGATCGACATCAAGCATGCCGGCCCCAACATCGTTGAGATCGAGGCTTCGCCGCTCGACAACGAGCTGACGCTGGTCAACAACCGCGCGGTCGTTTCCATCGACGGCGTGCGCGACCAGCTGCGCGTACTGCTGGTCTCGGGCGAGCCGCATTCGGGCGAGCGCACATGGCGCAACCTCCTGAAGTCGGACGCCGGCGTCGGACTCGTGCATTTCACCATTCTGCGTCCGCCGGAGAAGCAGGACGGCACGCCGATCAACGAGCTGTCGCTGATCGCGTTTCCGACCCGCGAACTGTTCCAGCAGAAGATCAACGAATTCCAGCTCATCATCTTCGACCGCTACGCCCGCCAGGGCGTGCTGCCGATCGCCTATTTCGACAACATCGCGCGCTATGTGCGCGGTGGCGGCGCGGTGCTGGTGTCCGCGGGTCCAGACTACGCCTCCACCACCAGCATCTGGCGCACCCCGCTGGACACCGTGCTGCCGGCGGAACCGGTCGGCGTGACGGAGAAGCCGTACTACGCGCACGTCTCCGACGCCGGCAAGCGCCATCCGGTGACGCGCGGGCTGGAAGGCGCGGCCACCGAGCCGCCGCGCTGGAGCCGCTTCTTCCGCACCGTCGACACCCGCAACGCCGTCGGCTCGCCGGTGATGACCGGCGCCGACGGCAAGCCGCTTCTGCTGCTGTCGCGCTTCGGCGAAGGCCGCGTTGCGCTGCTGCTGACCGACCACATCTGGCTGTGGGCGCGCGGCTATGAAGGCGGCGGCCCGCACCTCGATCTGTTGCGCCGGATGTCGCATTGGCTGATGAAGCAGCCTGATCTGGACGAGGAGGCGCTGCGGCTGCAGCTCGCGGGCAAGGACCTCGCCGTCATCCGCCAGACCATGTCCGACTCCGTCTCTCCGGTGACCGTGACCTCGCCGAGCGGTGTCGCGCGCGAGTTGACCTTGTCGCCCGGTGAGCCCGGCGAGTGGCGCGCCACGCTGCCGGCGGGCGAACTCGGCCTGTGGCAGGCCACCGACGGAACGCTGAAGGCGCTCATCAATGTCGGCCCGACCAATCCGAAGGAATTTTCGGAAGTGACCTCCACCACCGACATGCTCAAGCCGCTGGCGCAGGCGACCGGCGGCGACGCACGGCGCGTGGTCGACGGCGCCAGCCTCGACATGCCCCGCATCGTCCCGGTGCGCGCCTCCAGCATCTTCCGCGGCGACGGCTGGATGGGCGTCAAGATGCGCGACGCCAGCGTGGTCAAGGGCGTCGGCGTGCTGCCGATGTTCGCCGGCATCATCGGCCTGCTGCTGCTGCTCGGCGCCTTCGCCGCGACCTGGCTGCGCGAGGGACGCTGACGCTCAACTTCCGTGCAAGCGTTGCCGTAACCCCACACTCGCCGCCGATCCGGCCCGGGCGTCGTCGGCCCACGGTTGACAGCGCTGCATCCGTCCGATGTTATAATATAACATCGGTAATCCCATGAAGTGGTTCAGGCGACACATCAAGACGGGTTCTCGGCTGGCGCTGCTCGCGCTGGCGCTGCAATTCTTGCTGTCGTTCGGCCATTTCCACCGCGATGCCGCGCCGGCCGCGACTGCGACGATTCAGGGCCAGATCGATCTCGCTGACGACAATGGCCAAGTCCTTGATGTAGCGGGCCACGCGCAACAGCAACCGGCCGGCCACGACAACGGCCAGCCATCGAATGAGCCGTGCGCGATCTGCGCGGTCATTGCGATGGCGAACCAGATGGTGTTCGGGACGCTGGCGATGCTGCCGCTGCCCGATGCCGTCGGGCTGCATTTGGTTCCGATCTCCGCCAGGTCCGCCGATCCGGCCGCGCCCTGGCCGGCATTCCGATCCCGCGCCCCTCCCGTTTCCTGACGATTGACCGCCGTCCGCCGGGGATTGCCGCGCAACAGCGCGCGATTTCCGGGGACACAGCCAAATCGTCCGTCGCCATGCGACGGCATCAGGAACGGGACCATGAGAATCCGAGAGAGACGAATCTTACTTGCCGCCGGCGCAAGCTGGCTGGCCCTGAGCGCGCCTGCGCTCGCTGAAGACGCCCAGGCGCTTCCCGACGTCAACGTGACGGCGCCAAGTCCGATCGTGAAACGCAAGCCGGCCGTGGTGCGTACGCCTGCGCGCGTCGCACGCGCCGGCAACGGCACCAATCGCACGCCTGCGCCGCAAGCCCAGCCGGTGCCAGTAGCCGCAGCGCCCACCACGCCGCAACAGGGCGTGCTGCCGGTCGTCACCGATCAGTTCGCCACGGTCACGGTCGTGCCAAATGAAGAAATCCGACGCAACGGCGGCGCCACGCTCGGCGATCTCTTGTTCACGAAGCCCGGCATCACCGGCTCTGAATTCGCACCCGGCGCCTCCAGCCGTCCGATCATCCGTGGCCTCGACGTCAACCGCGTCGGCATCGCCGAGAACGGTGTCGGCAGCAACGGCGCATCCGATCTCGGCGAGGATCATTTCGTGCCGATCGCCCCTCTGACGACCAACCAGATCGAGGTCATCCGCGGACCGGCGACGTTGCGTTACGGATCGACAGCAATCGGCGGCGTGGTCAGCGCCACCAACAACCGCATCCCGGACGCGCTGCCGTCCTGCGCGGCGGCGCCGTTTCTGACCTACGGGCTTCCTACCAAGGCACCGCTGGCCAATGTCGGATCGCCGGGCTGCGTCACTGCCGAAACACGGACTGCGGTGACGTCGGTTGATCGCGGCGTCGAAGGTGCCGTGCTGCTGGACGCCGGCGGTGGAAACTTTGCGATCCATGCCGACGCATTCGGCCGCAAGGCTGGCGACTACAACGTCCCGAGCTACCCTTACTTGAACGATCCAACATTGCCTTTCAATGGGCGGCAGCCGAATTCTGCGTCGCAGGCTTCGGGCGGATCGGTCGGTGGCTCCTACATCTTTGATGGCGGCTTCATTGGCGCTGCGATCACTCAGAACAATGCGCTCTATCATATCCCGGGAATTGATGGTGCCAGACACCTGACCAGGATCGACGGCAAACAGACGAAGTTCACGACCAAGGGCGAATTCCGGCCGGACGGCGCTGCGGTTGACGCGATCCGATTCTGGGTCGGCGCCACCGACTACAAGCACAACGAAATCGGTCTCGCCGACCCGGCCGACTTGACGACACTTGGGGTGAGGCAAACCTTCACCAACAAGGAGCAGGAAGGTCGCGTCGAGGTGCAGTTTGCGCCGCTGAACGTTCGCTTCGCCGCCCTCACCACCGCTGTCGGCGTTCAGGCCTCACATCAGCAATTGACGGCGCCGAGCCCCGACGATGTCGGCAGCCCGATCAACGGCTTGTTCGATCCGAACAAGAACACGAAAGTCGCCGGGTACATTTTCAACGAGTTCAAGTTCAGCGACGTCACCAAGGCGCAAGTCGCCGGACGGATCGAGCAAGCCAACTTGAGCGGAATGGCGCCGGCCTTCGTGCCCGACGCGTTTGATCTCAATGTCGATCCCGCTGCGATGGGTCCTTCAACGGCTGTGAACCGAAACTTCACGCCGAAAAGCGGGAGCGTCGGGTTGATACAGAATCTTCCTTGGGATCTGGTCGCGAGCATTACCGGCCAGTACGTCGAGCGCGCGCCGAAGCCGGCGGAACTGTTTTCGCGCGGCGGCCACGACGCGACAGCCACCTTCGATATCGGCAATCCCAATCTCGGCATCGAGACGGCAAAATCAGTCGAGGCCGGACTACGCCGTGCGACAGGGCCGTTGCGTTTCGAGCTAACCGGCTACTACACCAAGTTCAACGGATTCATCTTCCGGCGTCTGACCGGAAATACCTGCCAGGATGGCGTGTGTCAGCTTGGGCCTGGCCTTGAATTGAACCAAGCGATCTACTCGCAACGCGATGCAACGTTTCGGGGCGGAGAATTCCAATTCCAGTACGACGTGATGCCGGTCTGGAACGGCCTTTGGGGAATCGAAGGCCAGTACGATATCGTCCGCGCGACCTTCGCCGATGGCACCAATGTGCCGCGCATCCCGCCACAACGACTGGGCGGCGGCGTGTTCTACCGCGATGTGAACTGGTTCGCGCGCGTCAACCTGCTGCACGCGTTCGCGCAGAACGACATCGCGCCGATCGCGGAGACGCCCACGGCGGGCTACAACCTGCTGCGAGCGGAGATCAGCTACAGGACAAGGCTCGACCCGAGTTGGTTCGGCGCGCGCGAAATGACGGTCGGTCTCGTCGGCAACAACCTGCTCAACGAGAACATCCGCAACTCCGTGTCCTACACCAAGGACGAGGTGCTGCTGCCGGGGCTCGGCGTGCGGGCATTCGCGAACCTGAAGTTCTAGAGCATGATCCGGATAAGTGTGACGCGGCTTTCCGGAAAGATCATGCTTAAACAACAACCTAGAGCGCGATGATGATTCATCCAGATCTCATCGCGCTTTAGGCGCGAGCCACGGGCAAGGCGAAGCTACTTCGCCTTGCTCCAGTCCGGCCGGACCGCGCCGGACACGCCGGCGAATGCGCCTTCGACGAGTTCGGCGACCAGCACGCGGTTGGGGTCGACCGGGCCCGGCATGGTCACCGCGCCCTTCGGAACCGTCTTGAAGCCGACGCGGCTGTAATACGGCTCGTCGCCGACGAGGATGACGAGGCGATGCCCCGCCTTCCTGGCATCCGCCAGTGCGTGGTCGAGCAACGCGCGCCCGACGCCGCGGCTGCGGAACGGCGGCTCGACCGTCAACGGACCCAGCATCAGGGCCGGCGTGTCGCCGATGCGGATCGGCAGCTGCCGCACCGAGCCGACCAGCAGCGTGCCGATCCGCGCGGTGAAGGAAAGATCCAGCAGGTGATCGACATGCTCGCGGATGCGATAGGCGCTGAGCACGAAACGGCCGGGCCCGAAGGTGCGCTCATGCAACCGCTCGATCGCGTCGGCGTCGTTCGGCTTCTCGGGCGAAATAGACAGGGACAGATTACTCATGGGCAGGCGGGTTAGCATCTACGGAGGATGGGGTCCATTGCCCCGCCGCCGTTCAGCCACGGCGCTTGCCGGGAGCCGGCCGGGACAACAGGCGAGCAGCTTCATTTGCGCGGAAACCGGCGAGGGCCGCTGCCGCCAACGGTGGCGAACAGCAGCGTCCACAACGACAGCATGGAGATCGGAACGGTGTAATACGGCGTGAAAATCGGATGGGTTGCAAAGAAGGCGATGTTCACCGCGAGATTTGCGGCTACCACCAGCACCGCCTGCCGCGCGCCGGGCCGGCGCCGGATCGCAGCGGTCCAGGCGACGGCAGCAAGCAGCAGGAAGGACTGCAAGTCGACGAGATATTGCCGCAGCGTGCCGATGTCGATGGCAGGCGGCACCGCATCGACGCCGCCATAGGTGGTCGCGAACGGGCTGCCGGCATTGATCCAGTTCGATGCCAGCGTCGGCACCGTCCCGATCAGGCACGCGGTACCGAAGACAAGGCCTTCGAGGAAGGTCTGCCTGCTCGGCGCCCGCAGGAATGCGCCGAGGAAGAACAGGCAGTAGCCCGACGCAAGCAGCAGGTTCGGCAGGCGGAAGGTTGCGGAGAGGCCGATCAACAAACCGACGGCCAGCACGAACCAGAGCCGCTCGCGCGAAGTGTGGGATGCAAACAGCCTTGCGCTGCAGAAACCGGCCAGCGCGCAGACGATCATAGTCGGCGCCATCGAGTAGCTCGCCTTGGTCGGATTGATCATCAGGTAGAGCGCAGCGAGGCCGAAGGTCGCAGCAAGCGCCAGCGATGCCGGCGAAGACGCGCGGAGCAGCGCGACAAAGCCGAACGCAAGGGCGACCAGGTTGGCGACGGCGTAGAGCGGAATGACCTGGAATCCGGCGGGAAACAGGGCGAGCACAGCTCCCGTGCCCGGCGGATATTGCAGCACGATCTTCTGCGTCTTCTCCATCGGGACGTGGCACGGCGCCCTGCTGGGCACATTCCACTCGGCAAAACCGATGTCGCGCAGCTTGCCGGCGAGATACCGGTCGTCGTCTTTCGCGATGTCGGTGTCGAAGCCGGCAAGGCCAACGCGCTGGAACAGGTGCGCCTGCCGCAAATAGCAGACATCGTCGTAGACGCCGCGGCTCTCGTTCCAGTGCGAGATCGCAAGTATGTTGCTCGCCAGCACCGCAAGAAACAGGATGCCGACAATGCCTTTGGCCAGCTTCATGATCCTGCCTTCAGGGGTTGCGCCGTGCCGGATCAATGGCTTCACCGCCACGTCGGGATGAGCGCCTGGCCATGGACGACTTCGGCGATACGCCGCCGCGTGCCTTCGGTGGTGTCCGGTGGCAGCGCATCGACCGGAAAGAAGCCGCAGGCCGAGATTTCACGGTTGGGCTCGGGCATGCGGTCCTGCCGGAACTGCCTGACGACATAGATGATGACATGGTCGCGGATCGAAACGTGGCTGTTGTGGAACACGCCGTGCAATGCCGGCTCGGCCAGCAGCTCGATCCTGCCCTCCTCCATCAGTTCGCGCTCGAGCGCCTCGAGCATGGTCTCTTCCACTTCGACCCCGCCGCCCGGCAATTGCCAGCCGCTCACATAGGTGTGGTGGATCAGAAACACCTTGCCGTCGGCGTCTAGCACGACGGCGCGGACGCCAAGCGTCAGGCCGCGCACGAGGCGCCAATAGAAATGGAAAATCCGGCGCAGCAACGGCTCGAAACCCCTGCGCAGGGCTGACTGGTTCATCACCGGCAGAACCTCCACTCCACGCCGCGATTGATCCTTGCGCCGGGCCGTTTCGCTTGCCAATAGAGGAAAGGTTCACGCTGGCCGGACTTCAGCCGATGGCATTCACCCTGGCGCATCTGTCTGATCCGCATCTGCCGCCGATGCCGGAAGCGCGGCTGCGCGATCTCGCGAGCAAGCGGGCGCTCGGCTATCTGAACTGGACGCGCAATCGCCACAGATACCACCGCCGCGAGGTGCTGGACGCCCTCGTCGACGACATCCGCGCCCAAGCTCCCGATCACATCGCGGTCACCGGCGATCTCGTCAACCTGGCGCTGGAGGCGGAATTCGCCCCGTCGCTGCAATGGCTGGAAAGCGTCGGCGAGGCCGAGCACGTCACCGTCATCCCCGGCAATCACGATGCCTATGTGCGCGCCACGCGGCACCGCGCGGCCGAGACATGGGCCGACTATCTGCGCGGCGACAGCGATGACGGCAACGGCGCGTTTCCCTTCGTGCGCCGGCGCGGACCAGTGGCGCTGATCGGCCTGTCCTCCGCGGTGCCGACGCCGCCGCTGATGGCGACCGGAAGGCTTGGCCGCGCGCAGTTGCAGGCGCTGGACAGCATCCTCGCCCGGCTTGCATCCGAGCAGGCGTTTCGCGTGCTCCTCGTGCACCATCCCCTGCATTCGACCTCGCGGGTGAAGCGGCTGACGGATTCCCGGCAGCTGCGCGCGCTGATCAAGCAGCACGGCGTCGAACTCGTGCTGCACGGCCACGACCACGTCCATTCGACGATATGGGTGGAGGGCCCGCGCGGCGAAATTCCCGCGGTCGGCGTGCCGTCGGCTTCGTCGATCGGTCACGGACATTATCCGGCGGCCGCCTTCAACCTGTTTTCCATCGAGCAGACCAATGACGGCTGGCACGTCGAGCAGACCGTGCGCGCGATCGGTCGCGACATGCGCGTGAAGGAAATCCGCCGCGCGCGTTTGTCGTGACACTGGCCTAGTCTCCGCCGCCACCGCCGCCGCAGCCACCCCCGCAACCGCCACCGCCGTCGCCGCCCCCGCCGGAATCTCCGCCGCCGGAATCGCCGCCACTGCCATCGCCGCTTGAATCGCCGAAGCCCGCCGTGCTGCCGTCGATCGACGAGCTGGAGAAGTCGCCGCCGCAGTGGGCAGCTCCCGACGAGGTGCCGTTGCCCTGGCGCAGCTCTTCGCAGCGCGGATGGTAGATGAAGCCGCCGGCGACCTTGTATTTGGCGTCGAGTGCGAACAGCAGCGGCAGCCGCGACGGATATTGCGGATCGATGTTCTCTTCCCGGCAGCAATGCCACCACACGCGCCGCAGGCCCTCGTTGTTCCTGCGGTCGGCGCTGAGCACGACGGCCGGGGTGTGGTGCAGGAAGCCGCCGAAGGCCCGCTGGCAGAAATTCTGGTACTCGCGGGTATAGAGGATGAACTCGTGCCAGAGATCGTCGGCGATCTGGGAGGGCATCGAGACGAATTTGGTGCCGCTGCGCAAATACGCCAGGAAGAACTGCCGCAAGCCGCGCGAGACCAGCGCGCTGTCCTTGCGGCCGAAGCCGGCATGGTGCTTTTCGAAACGTTCGAGCAGGCCCCGCGGCCAGCTGTATTCGCGGATGAATGCTTCGCGGCGATATTTCAGCCAGCTTCGGTACAGGTAGCCCGTAAAGGCGGACAGCCCGACAATCCCGAGTATGGTCGAGACCCCGACCAGCACCGCATAATCGCTTCGCGTCATCAATCACCCGGCTGTAACGCCGCCCCGCTAGAGGTTGCGCAGGCTCGCATACACCGCCAATCCGAACAGCGCGATGACGCCGAGCACGAAGCCGAGCAAGAACATGCCCCAGCCGCGGCGGCGCGGCGCCGGCTTGTCCTCAACCTCCGGCGTGGGAGTGGCGACCAGCGCGTGCTCGCGCTCGATCATGCGGCGGGCGACATAGTCGGTGACGGCCTCCACGATGGCGGGCACGTCGTGCGATTCCGCCAGCACGATACGGCCGTAGCGGGTATCCTGCACGAAGCGGTAGATGCGCTTGTCGCGCCCCATCAGGATGTGGGCGACCACGTCGATCCACAAACGCGGCGTCTCGCCCTGGCTGATGCCGCGATCGAACAGGTCGACCGTGTCGGGCACCTGTGCGAACAACGGATCGAGCGCCTCGTTGAGGATTTCGAGCCGCGCGACCTCGGCATCGCGCAGATCGACCACCACCCCGGTGCGGTCGGCGGCCTCGATCCGCGCCTTGCGCAGCGCATCGCGCAGCCGCATCGGGCTCTCGCTGGGGCTGGCGGCATTCTGCGCATCGGACATGGTCGCCTCGTTCGGACTCACGGCTTCGTTCAATTAACCTATCAGTAACCAATGGCTGCGCAAAGCGCCTTTATTCTCAATGGGTTACGATTAAGTCCTGCCTGCAATCTGGTCTTGCGCCGAAATATTCGGCAAGAAATCCGCGGCCCGACACGCGTTCGGCCCCGCCCGACTTGCGCCGGACGGGGCCGATTGCCCTTGGACGTTAACCCGAAGACGAGCCGATCACGCGTTGACGCGCTGGGGCTCCTCGACGATGGAGAAACGGACGCCGGCCTTGTGGCGGTTCTCTTCCGACACTTCCTTCCAGCAGTCTTCCGCTTCCTTGCGGGTCTTGAACGGACCTTTGACCTGGGCCGACCCTTCCACGAGCTTGTGGAAGTTCATCGAGCCGAACTCGCCGCCAATCACCCAGAAATTGCTGCCTGTGGTCATGGTAGTCTCCTCTTGCTCTGTTGTTAGCCGAACTGGTTCATCGTGTTGTGGGCGCCGCCCGCCTTGAGCGCGGCTTCACCGGCGAAGTAGCCCTTGTGGTCGTCGCCGATATCGGAGCCGGCCATGTTCTGATGCTTGACGCAGGCGATACCCTGGCGGATCTCGGCGCGCTGGACATTCTTGACGTAGCCCAGCATGCCCTGCTCGCCGAAATAATCCCTGGCGAGATTGTCGGTCGACAGCGCGGCCGTGTGATAGGTCGGCAGCGTGATCAGGTGGTGGAAGATGCCGGCGCGCTTGGCCGAATCCGCCTGGAAGGTGCGGATGCGCTCGTCGGCTTCCTTCGCCAGCGGGGTGTCGTCGTACTCCGCCTTCATCAGCTCGGCGCGGTTGTACTGGCTGACGTCCTTGCCCGCTTCCTTCATCGCGTCGTAGACCTGCCAGCGGAAGTTGATGGTCCAGTTGAACGACGGCGAGTTGTTGTAGGCGAGCTTCGCGTTCGGCACGACCTCGCGGATGCGGTCGACCATGCTGGCGATCTGCTCGATATGCGGCTTCTCGGTCTCGATCCACAGCAGGTCTGCGCCGTTCTGCAGCGAGGTGATGCAGTCGAGCACGCAGCGATCCGCGCCGGTGCCCGGACGGAACTGATAGAGGTTCGAAGGCAGCCGCTTCGGACGCATCATCTTGCCGTTCTGGTGGATGATGACGTCGCCGTTGCGGGCGTTCTCCGCCGTCACTTCCTCGCAATCGAGGAAGCTGTTGTACTGGTCGCCGATGTCGCCGGGCTTGTGGCTGACGGCGATCTGCTGCGTGAGGCCGGCGCCGAGCGAGTCGGTGCGGGTGACCACGATGCCGTCTTCGACGCCGAGCTCGAGGAAGGCGTGGCGGCAGGCGCGGATCTTCGCCAGGAAGACATCGTGCGGCACGGTGACCTTGCCGTCCTGGTGACCGCACTGCTTCTCGTCCGAGACCTGGTTTTCGATCTGCAGGGCGCAGGCGCCCGCCTCGATCATCTTCTTGGCGAGCAGGTAGGTCGCCTCGGCGTTGCCGAAGCCGGCATCGATGTCGGCGATGACGGGCACGACATGGGTCTGGAAGTTGTCGATCTTCTCGATCAGCGCCGCTTCCTTTGCCTTGTCGCCGGCCGCGCGGGCCGCGTCGAGCGCGCGGAAGATGTCGTTGAGCTCGCGCGAGTCGGCCTGGCGCAGGAACGTGTAGAGTTCCTCGATCAGGGCCGGCACCGAGGTCTTCTCGTGCATCGACTGGTCGGGCAGCGGTCCGAACTCGGAGCGCAGCGCGGCGATCATCCAGCCGGAGAGGTACAGGTAGGTGCGATCGGTTCTGCCGCCGAAATGCTTCTTCACCGAGATCAGCTTCTGCTGGGCGATGAAGCCATGCCAGCAGCCGAGCGACTGGGTGTACTTGGTCGGGTCCTTGTCATAGGCGGCCATGTCGGCGCGCATCAGCGCCGCGGTGTAGCGGGCGATGTCGAGGCCGGTCTTGAAGCGGTTCTGCAGGCGCATCCGCGCGACCGCTTCGGCGGTGACGCCGTTCCAGGTCGGCTGGGTGTCGAGGAGCGCCTTCGCCGCCTCGACTTCGCGCTGATATGAAGCGGGGCCCTGAAGGGCTTGATCGCTGATGCCTCGGGGCTGGTAGTTCATTGCGTATCCTTTCGACATTCGTGACAATGCATTGCAAAATGCGTGTCCGGAGCTAAACGCGGAATTGCCGGTGACGTATAGAGCGCTTGTACTTTATTGGTGATGTGGTGTAACATCTGAACTTGTAATATATGTTAAATTGTAAAACTTGTCACAATATAGGTCAGTAATACTGTCGTGGTTCAGGCCGAATTCGTGCTCGGCGCGGATCCACCTGGGGCGACCAAGGCGACAACAGGTTCAAATCGGGGAACACGATGCCCTCTGATTCCGGGAAGAAGCTTTTCGTCGGCCCGCGCTTCCGGCGCATCCGCCAGCAATTGGGGCTGTCGCAGACCCAGATGGCCGAGGGGCTGGAGATCTCGCCGAGCTACATCAACCTTATCGAGCGCAACCAGCGCCCGGTGACCGCGCAGCTGCTGCTGCGGCTGGCGGAGACCTATGACCTTGACCTGCGCGATCTCGCCACCGCCGACGAGGACCGCTTCTTCGCCGAGCTGAACGAGATCTTCTCCGACCCGCTGTTCCGCCAGATCGACGTGCCCAAGCAGGAGCTGCGCGATCTCGCCGAGCTCTGCCCCGGGGTGACGCACTCGCTGCAGCGGCTTTACGCCGCCTATACCGAGGCGCGCCGCGGCGAGACGCTGGTGGCCGCGCAAATGGCCGACCGCGAAGGGACGCAGTTCGAGGCCAACCCGATCGAGCGGGTGCGCGAGCTGATCGAGGCCAACCGGAACTATTTTCCGGAGCTGGAGACCGCGGCGGAGAATTTGCGCGACGAGCTGGACGTCGCGCCCGACGGCCTGTTCGCCGCCCTCTCGCAGCGATTGCGCGAAAAGCATTCCATCGTCACCCGCATCATGCCCGTCGACGTGATGCGCGAGACGCTGCGCCGTTTCGACCGGCATCGCCGGCAGCTCCTGATCTCCGAACTGGTGGACGCTGCCGGCCGCGCCTTCCAGCAGGCATTCCAGATCGCGCTGGCCGAATGCGGCCCGGCGATCGAGGCCATCGTCGGCAGGGCCGGGCCGCTCGACGATACCGCGCGGCGGCTCTACCGCATCACGCTCGCCAATTACTACGCCGCGGCCGCGATGATGCCCTATGCCGCCTTCCACGCCGCCGCGGAAGCGCTGAGCTACGACGTGCATGTGCTGGCGCAGCGCTTCAACGCCGGATTCGAGCAGGTCTGTCACCGCCTCACCACCCTGCAGCGGCCGAACGCGCGCGGCGTGCCGTTCTTCCTGCTGCGGGTCGACAATGCCGGCAACGTTTCGAAGCGCTTTTCGTCGGGCACCTTCCCGTTCTCGAAATTCGGCGGCACCTGCCCGCTGTGGAACGTGCACTCCACTTTCGACACGCCGGATCGCCTCCTGAAGCAGGTGATCGAGCTGCCGGACGGCACGCGCTATTTCTCGATCGCGCAGATGCTGCGGCGGCCGGTGGCGCCGCACCCGCTGGCGCAGCCGCGCTTTGCCATTGGCCTGGGCTGCGAGATCCGCCATGCGGCAAGACTGGTCTATGCCACCGGCATGGACCTGGAGAAGGCAGAGGGCACGCCGATCGGCGTCAACTGCCGGCTGTGCGAGCGCGAAGACTGCAGCCAGCGCGCCGAGCCGCCGATCACGCGGACGCTGATCCTGGACGAGAACACCCGGCGGGTGAGCTCGTTTGCGTTTTCCAATGCACGGGAGTTGTGAGGGCACAGTTCCCTCCGCGTGTCGCCCCGGCGAAGGCCGGGGCCCATAACCACAGGAGCGAGCGAGTTGCTTCAATGAAAGCCGTCCACCATCGCACCCGGTCAACACCGGTCACGGCGTATGGGTCCCGGCCTGCGCCGGGACGACAGTGCGGACTCATTCCCGGCACAATCCCCCGCCCCCTCCGTGCTATCGTCATGCGCGAATCAATCGTTATGCGTGGAGGCATGCGTGGCGGACACCAGCAGCAAGGTCGCCTGGCACCGGGCGCAACTGAAAAAGAACCGTGATACGCTGAAGGCGCTGGAAGTGGCGCGCTTCCGCGGCCAGCACGACAAGATCGGCGCGACGGCGCAGGCCATGGTCGAGCTTGCCAGCAAGATCGCCGAGAGCGAGCGCTGCATCGCCGAGCACGAGCGCCAGAACCGACGGCCGCTGGGCACCGATTTCGGCAGCCTCAAGAATGTGAGCTGGGGTAACTGGAGCGCGCATAAGTAAAGCCGGTAAAGGACGCACGCGATCGCCTCATCATCCGTGTCGTCCCGGCGAAGGCCGGGACCCATAACCACAGCCCGCCGTTGTTGAGGGAAAGCCGGCCACTATCACGCAAACCAATACCGCCGCGGCGTATGGGTCCCGGCCTTCGCCGGGACGACGTAGGTGGTGTTGGCGACATCTGATTTCCACTTCGCCTTGGCCGGACGACGGCGGTCGTTCCCGCGGCATGATCTGCCCGGGTTTTTGCAATCGCATCGGCCCCTTCGATCGAAAGGGCGCAGGGAAAGCCGGGCGCCGACTGCGCCCGCAGCACCGTGTGCTGAATTGGTAGAAGGAATGCACACGGCTTTGACAGGTACAGCCGAGACATCCCGGCTTTCCCCGCGCAATGGCTTTACGGCTTATACGTACTCTCCCCGGGGAGCGGCCTTTCTTGCCCCCGTTGCCGGCAGGATGGTTTCCGCCAACGTAGCGCCAGGGTCGCGGCGCGAGGACCACACGATTTCGCCGTACGCTTTCCGCGTTTCGTCCGCGCGATTTGCACCGCACTGACGCAGCAAGCGTCCATCGCAACCCGTGCCACGCTGCGTGACGATCGCGCATCGTCCCTTGTGGCGGCGCGGGCTGAGGCGGTTGATACCGCAAATCGGAATTCTGGTAAAGAGAAATATTTTCGATCCGGGGGCTTGACGGCTTTCGCGGGTGATTTGCCCGTCGGGCAGCATTGGTGCTGTCGGCACCGGACCCCGCCAGCGCTGGTCAATAGCGCGGTTTAGCGCCGGCGTACCCGCCGAACGTGTTGCGGCCGGCCACGGATGAAGCTGCGCCAATCCGCGCTGCAATCCACGCACAAAAAAAGACCGCCCAAGGGCGGTCCAAGGGCGGTCTTTCTATCTCTGATCTTCCGGGCGCAGCGCTCAGTTGAAGGCCGCCGCGTTCTGCGCGGTGATCACGGGCGAGCCCTTCAGGCAACGTCGGGCGTTCTCGATCTCGGCTTCGGTCGCGCCCTTGCTGCGGGCGTAGGCCTCGGCAGCGCCCTGGCTGTACTTGGCGACGTAGAAGCGCACCACGGAGCACGACACGCGACGCAGCACGGAACCCTCGCCCGCTTCGGCAACCTGCGTAGAACCTACCTGCGACGAACCAACTACGAGAGCCGCAACAAAAATCGCTTTCAGACCCATCCCGGGGCGTCCCTTTCGAATGTGAAATGTGGGGGAATGGCCGTCGTCGGCCAGCGGTTGATCGCGGATTGACACATGCGCGTGAGCGAAGCAACCCCATACCGACATGGCGCCATGCGCATGCGCCGCAAAGTCGCCACAGTCTCGAAAAGCACTGACTTTTCAGCATGAAATGTGGCCATGCGGCGGTGACATTAACCAGCTGCGTGAAGGTTAAAACGACAGAGCTCGCGTAAGGTTCCATTCGATTCGTGGAACGAAAAGCTTATCGCGCACAGCACGCACAAAGCGAGCGGCGATTCCACGATGATGAAGCCGTCCCCGCTTCTCACAGCTTTCCGTGCCGTGAACCCAGGGCGCGGTGATCGCAAACTGTTGCGTCCCAAGGCCCTGCTCCGGAAATTGGTGAGTGCAACCTTCGAGGGGACGATGTGACAATTACCCCATCGCCTCCCGTCCCCCACGAAACTCCCGTGCCAAGACTGGACGCACATTGCGGCGTTGAGATTTTGTAGTAGCTTTTGCGGATTAGCTCCGCCGAAGCGCGCGGGGCGTTTTTATTGATTGGAGACTAGTGATGGTCAAATGCAGAGTCGGCGGCAGCGTCGTGGAAGCGGACAGCCGGGCCCAATGCACAAGCGAAATGAGCGGCACCGTTGTGGAAGATCCGCCGCCGTCCTCGACGGGCGGAGGGGGCTGCGCCTGTGCCTCGCTGATGATCCCTGGATTCAATCGCATGGTGCTGGTGATCGGAACCGTCGATTCCATCAGTCCGAGTGCGATTGCCCACCTCGATCTGCCGCCAAAGCCTGGACCGGTGAAAGGGCGCGTCGTCAAATTGACCGACGCGCTGAGAAAGTCACTCGCGCTTCGGGCGACGCGCAGCATCATGAAGCTGACCGCGATCTATAACACCCTCACCGGTTTTCAGGAGCGGATCAGTCACAAGACCGAGCGCGGGCAGTACCTGCAGAAACAGTACGAACATTATTTCGGCGAGATTTCCCGCCTCACGAGCGACGATCTCAAACTGCTGAATCATCTGTGCTCGGCCTCCCTGCGCCTTGCTCCTTTTGCAAAGACCATGCTCGCGCTGGCCGACGGAGGCAGGGTGCCGGTCAAGGAAAAGAGCCAGAAGCTTTCGAAAGCGGCGATCGAGGCCGCGCAAGCGGTTCTGCTTCAGTATGCCGAGGCAAGCGAGGATCCTGGCTTCAAGGAACTGATCGACGAACTGGTGTCGGAAGCCGGGGAATATCAGGGGCTGACCGCCCAGGACGCTCTCGACAAATTCCGAAGCGCCCCCGCGTTCCGGGGCGCACGATCGTGAGTGACCGGATCGATGTTGCTTCCTACGACGATCTGCTTCGAATGGAGCCCGAAATAGTCAAGCGGATCGACGCCTTCCCCAACGGCGGAAAGCTGTTTCTGATACATCCGTTTCGGCTCCTGCAGGATGTGGGTGTCGCGATCGACCCGGATCTGCAAACGCAACTGGTCCAACGGTTTCCCGAACTCACCGGATTCTCCGATGCGCCTTACGAGGCCGTGAAGGCGGCCAAGGCGCAGCAGAATGTGCGATTTCGCGTCCATGGACTGTTTCGGAGGAAACAATGACGGCGATGGCGGGGTTTGACCTGCTCGTTCAGGTCTCGAAAGCGGCTGTGCTGCGGCTGGTACAGGCGAATATGCGCCTGTCCGGCGTATCGCTGATTCCGCCGTTCGGTCTCGATGTGCCGGTCGACTTCGTACCCAACGGTTATGCGGCCATCATCGTCAAAGATGTATCGCTTCGCCTTTCCGGCGCCAGCAGCATCGAACTGATCATGCAGTTCGACAACTCGTCGATCGTTTCCGATATTCTGACCATCACGCTGCTCAGCGGCACGGTCTCGATCCGGACGGAGCTGGCACTGGTCGATCGCAATGGCCAACAGTTCATGGCGACCGACCTTCGCAAAGCCGACGCGTCCGTGAAATTTTCTCCGGCATCGGAAGACAAGATCAGGACGACACTTGCCGGCGGACCAATCGACTTCACCATGCTGCTGGGCGTTGCCACTACGGCAATAGGGAATTTCCTGGCCTCGGCAGGAGAGCAAGTCATATCCAATCCCGCCTTCACCGTGGAGCCCGGCAAGAGAGGATCAATCTCACGCACGAAATTCGAGCGGCTCGTTCTGCATAATGTCTCGGATCAGGCGATCGGGCTGTTCGGCATGTTATTGCCTGAGAGGCCGCTGGGAGACCCGACGCTATTGCAGCGCGCCGACATCCCTGACGGCCGGGAAATCAGCATCCAGATCGGCCCGGAAGCGTTCCGCCAGTTGATCTTCTGCGCCAATCTTGCCGATGCAGGCCAGGCGCTGCCGCCGCCATGCGGTGGCGGGACACTCGACTACGGCGGAGTAAAGATCACCGAACTGAAGGATGCCTTCGGAGACGGCCAGATCGAGATCACGGGCAAGTTCGAGAAGTCGGGAACATGCTACGACGCCAGGGGTTCGGTAAATGCGGCAATCGCCCTGAGCCTGTCCAAGGTTGACGGCAGAACGACGGTCGAGCCTCACCTGGCGGTGGGCGATCCCGACATCGATGTCGACGTGCCGTGGTACTGCACACTCGGCGAGGTGCTGCTTGGTCCGGTCGGACTGCTGATTGCTGACAAGATGAAGGCCGACGCAACGAGCTCTGCCGGTGCCCTGGGAAGCCTGTTGTCGTCCTGGGCGGGCGGGCCGGTGTTCGGCGCAGGCAACATTCCAGGAGTCTCGTTCGACTATATCGCGATCGATCCCGCCTCGATCACGATCGGCGGAAAGCTGCCAAACTCAGGCATCGCCGAGCCCCAGGCGCCGGGAGTCACGATAACGGGCTCGGTCACCGTCGAAGACACAAGCCGGGTGTCCAACGGCAACTACGTCGTCGCCAGCGGGTGCATGAAGGGGCGTTACCCGTACGTCGAGGAGAGAAAATCGCAAAGGGGAACGTTCTTCGCGAGCGCTCCGCTGCTCGGCAAGCCGCTGGCCATCAAGTGGCAGCTGGAATGCTGGCAGGGGTTCTGGACCTCGAACAGCTCTCCTCAACTGGTGGCTGCGGCCGCTCTGGACGCCCCCTCGGGCCGCGGCACAGTCAGCCTCGAGGGCGCCAGCACTTCCTACTGCTTCCCCCTTCCCGGCGGAACGACGGTGGGACAGACATTGTCGATCGACTACGAAATCGATCACGGCATGCTGGTTCTGCGCAACCGGGCAAGCGAAGGGAACTATGCGCTGACGTTGCGCGTGACG
Organism: Bradyrhizobium sp.; assembly: GCA_035575905.1. Lineage (GTDB taxonomy): Bacteria > Pseudomonadota > Alphaproteobacteria > Rhizobiales > Xanthobacteraceae > Bradyrhizobium. The sequence goes on from DATLXL010000048.1 coordinate 180,806, forward strand.
GTCACCGATCCGGCGGGAAACAGCGCCGAGGCAACGAGAGAAATAGCGTTCGAGGGACAAGCCGTGACAATGCTCGGAGAGTACCAAGCCCGATTGGCCCAGTGCGTAAACGGGTTGACCGAGCGGGCACCCCGGTTCCATCCAAAGGATATTTTTGCGATCCCGCGCTGGGTGCCGGTGAATTATCCGAGGCCCGACGAACTTGCCAATCTGCTCAAGTTCCTCGCCGGTCAGGCAACCGAAGAAGGCGACAGCTTGCTGCTCCATACCAAACTGGCGCACGGAGCTTCCTATCTGCGCGCACTCGCCTCGCGGGAGGCCATTGTGGCCGGCGGAAGCGATCAGAGCTTGATGATCTCCATAAGCAAGCCGAGCCGATTCCTCACATCATGATGCCGCGTACGTTAACCGTGCGCGATCGCGGCTGTGCGCCCGGTCGCATCGTCTTGAAGGGATGTGAGGAGAGTTGCGTTGAGGCGGTGGCTTGCCGCTGTCACGCTGCAGCCGAGGCCCTGTGCATCTGGCCTTTTCACAACGGAGAAACAAGATGAGCAAACTCGCGTTTCTGTCGAGCGGGCTGATCGCTGCTGCGATTATCGCAACGCCTGCGCTTGCCCGCGACCGCCATGCCGTGCGGCATGCCGCACCGGACGCCTACGCCGCCGCGGACACCTACCCCGGTGCATATGGCGCATACGCCGGCCCGGTGTACGGCGGATACTCCTATTCCTGTGCTCCGGCGCCGCGCGTCGGCGCCTTCGCTACCGCGCCCTGGACCGACCAGCCCGCGTGCCAGCCCTACGTGGGCTACTGATCTCTGGTGCAGCGTAGAGGGCGGATTGGCGCCGGTGTAATTCGCTACGGCGGATTACGCTTTCGCTGATCCGCCCTACGCTTTCAGCCCCACGGCCCACGCCGTGCGCCGCCGCCACCCCACGGCCCCTGCGGCGGCGGTGAGTTGCGCCCGCCCATCGGCATTCCGACCTGCCCGCCCATTTCCGCCGCGAGCTGCTGCAGCGCCGCGATGCGGTTTTCCGTCGACGGATGCGTCGTGAACAGATTGTCCATGCCCTGGCCCGTCAGCGGGTTGATGATGAACATGTGCGCAGTGGCCGGATTGCGCTCGGCGTCGTAGTTCGGCACCTGGTGCGCGGCGTTCTCGATGCGCGACAGCGCCGAGGCGAGCCACATCGGGTTGCCGCAGATGCGCGCGCCGAGATTGTCGGCGGCGTATTCGCGGGTGCGGCTGATCGCCATCTGCACCAGCATGGCCGCAAACGGCGCGGCGATCATCAACACGATCGAGCCGACGATGCCGGGCCCGTTGTTGTTGCGGTGGCCGCCGAAGAACATGCCGAACTGCGCGATCATGGAGACGGCACCCGCGATGGTCGCGGTGACGGTCATGGTCAGCGTGTCGTGATTCTTGATGTGGGCGAGCTCATGCGCGATCACGCCGGCGAGCTCCTCGCGGGAGAGCTGCTGCATCAGGCCGGCGGTGACGGCGACCGCGGCGTTTTCCGGGTTGCGGCCGGTCGCAAACGCATTGGGCTGCGCCTCGTCCATGACGAATACGCGCGGCATCGGCAGTTGCGCACGGGACGCAAGCTCGGCGACGAGGTTGTAGAGATCCGGCGCGCTCGACTGGTCGACCTGGTGGGCGCCGTACATCGACAGCACCATGCGGCCGGAATTCCACCAGGCGAACAGGTTGGTGGCGGCTGCGATGACCAGCGCGATCATGGCGCCGCCCTTGCCGCCGATCAGAAAGCCCACGCCCATGAAGAGCGCGGTGAGGCCTGCGAGCAGCAGCGCGGTGCGGAAGTAATTCATGGCTGTCTCCCTCGCCCCCTGATGTGGGAACGCGGGAACCGGCGCCGCAAGGGGCGCGCCGCTACGCCGCAGTAGGACAGGCAGGCTTACCGTTTGATGGCGGCGGCCTCCGGTTAATCTCTCCCGCCGGGAGAGGTCGATTGCGCAGCAAATCGGGCGAGGGGTTGCCGCCCCAAGTTCGACCGCAAGCGCTTCGCCGCGCGCCGCGGAGCGAAACGACAATGCGGCGATTTTACGTTGGGAACCGGTGTTTTTGCCGTGGCGCGCGAGCGGACAAATCACTCGCGCACATGCTAAAGGGAGCGACGCCGCATCACGACCCGTGCCCACTTCCTTCACTTCAAGGTAGCGTATGGCCAACACCCGCGCGAAGCGACTGCATGACATCGTTGCCCTGATCGCGCTGTGCGCGACCTGCTGGCTGGCGATGCCCGCCACGGCGGCACATGCCGCCACCAACCCGAAGCAGCGCGTGACGCAACCGGCGAAGAAGCCGGAGGTGAAGAAGCAGGAAGCGAAAAAGCCTGAAGCCAAGAAGCCTGAAGCCAAGAAGCTTGAAGCCAGGAAGCCGGAGGCGAAATCGGCGAACACCGCGCCTGCCAAGCCCGCGCGCGAAGCCGCCGGCAAGAAGGCTGCGCCGAAGAAGACCGCGCATGGCAAGGGCAAGCCGGTCAAGCAGGCGGCCAAGGCCAGGCGCGGCAAGAAGCCGGCCGATGACGACGACGACGAGGAGGCGCAAAAGCCGCAGGTGCCGCCACTGACCGGCGATCTCGCCGTGCTGAAGAACGTCATCGACCTCTCGCGCGACGGCGAAACGGAAGACGCCGATGAAGCCGCCAAGGCCATCGCCGACCCCGCGGGCCGCAAGCTTGCGGAATGGTTCATCCTGCGCAATTCCGAATCGAAGGCGCGCTTTGTCCGCTACCTCGCATTCCTGACCAACAATCCGGCCTGGCCGAGCAACGCGATGCTGCGCCGCCGCGCCGAAGCCCGGCTGTGGCAGGAGAAGGCGGATGCCGCGACCATCCGCGCCTTTTTTGCCGGCAACGCGCCGCAGACCGCCAAGGGCCGCTTTGCGCTCGCCCGCGCCCTGCTTGCCGACGGCGACCGGCTCGGCGCCGCGCGCGAGGTGAAGGCGGCCTGGCGGGCCGAGGAGCTGAGCGATGCGACCGAGGATGTCACCTACGAGGAATTCAAGGAACTGCTCGCGCGCGAGGATCATCGCGCCCGCATGGACAAGCGGATCGGCGCCAAGGAGCTTGGCGCGGCGATGCGCGCGGCCAAGCGGCTCGGCGACGACGAGGTCGCGATCGTAAAAGCCTGCGCCGCGGTGAGGGGCGATGCCGACACGGCGGCGTCAAGACTCAACGACGTGCCGGAATCGGCGCGCGGCGATCTCGGCTATGTCCTGTGCCGTGTCAAATGGGCGCTGAAGAAGGAGAAGATCGTCGAGGCCGCCAACATGATCCTCGCTGCGGCGCCCGAGACGATGGCGCAGCAGGACACCGACGAATGGTGGCGCGACCGCCGCACCATTTCGCGCAAGCTGCTAGACATGGGCGAATTCCAGCTCGCCTTTGACGTCGTGAAGGGCGCCGCGACGCCGGGGCTGGAGGCCTATCGCGCCGACCACGCCTTCATGCCGGGCTGGATCGCGCTGCGCTATTTGAACGACGCGGCCACCGCGCGAAAATACTTTGCCGACATCGACAAGGGGCTGACCAACCCGATCACGCTGGCGCGCGCCAATTACTGGCGCGGCCGCGCCGAGGAAGCCGCGGGCAATGCGGCCACGGCGCGCGCGTTCTACGAGGCCGCGAGCAAATATCCGACCGCCTATTACGGCCAGCTGGCGCGCGGCAAGCTTGGTCTGGAGCCGGTGGAGGTGCGCATGCCGCATCCCGAGAAGACGGCGGCGGCGTCATCCGACGAGCGCGTCCGCGCCGCGGAGATGCTCTATGCCATCGGCGAAAGGGACATGGTGAAGACCTTTGCGCATGATCTCGGCGAGGAATGCCAGGACGAGGCCGTGATCGCCGCGCTCGGCGAGCTCACCTATGCCCGCGAGGATGCGGTCGCCATGCTGCAGCTCGGCAAGAACGCGCTCGGCCGCGGCCTCGCCATGGAGCATTACGCCTTCCCGACGGTCGGCATTCCCGCGCACAAGCAGTGGGAGCCGGCGATCGAGCACGGCATGATCTATTCGGTGGCGCGCACCGAAAGCGCATTCGACCAGCGCGACTATTCGCACGCCGACGCCGTCGGCCTGATGCAGGTGACGCCGGATGCCGGCAAGGACACCGCCAAGCGTTTCGGCGTCAGCTATGACTGGAACCGGATGAAGAAGGATCCGGTCTACAACACGCAGATGGGCGCGGGCGAACTGTCGGCGCTGTACAGCGAATACAAGGGTTCGCTGATCATGACCTTTGCCGGCTACAATGCCGGCCGCGGCCGCGTGCGCGACTGGATCAAGCTGCGCGGCGATCCGCGCGATCCCAATGTCGACGCGGTCGACTGGGTCGAGCGCATCCCCTTCTCCGAGACGCGCAACTATGTGCAGCGCGTGATCGAGAATCTCGGCGTCTACCGCGCCCGCTTCGGCACCGGCACAAGCGCGCCGGCAAAGGAGCAGGCGCCCGCGATGGCCGCCCGGCCCGCGCCGGCACCGGCGCTCGCGTCCTCGAAGTCTGAGCCGGCGCCCGCACCGGTGCTTGCAAGGCCGGAACAGGCCCCGGCGCCGGGATCGGCCAGCGCGTCGGCAGTTCCCGCCGTTCCTGCCGCTGCGGCACGGGCCGACGGCCCGGCGCGCGCATCCGCCTCCGCCGCCCCCGGGGCACAGTGACAAATCGCCCCGGATATTGCAGAAATCGGCTGAGCTTTCGGGGCGAGCGGGGACAGCCATGCCGATCATCAAGCGTGGATTTCGACTAACGGCGGCGGCCGCGGCGCTGCTGCTTTCCTCGGCCGCTTCGGCGCAATTCTTTCAGCAGCCGCCGCCACAGGCGCGGCCGGCGGCGCCGAGGGCGGCAGCGCCCGGCGTTCCCGCGGCGCCACGCGTGGCCGCCTCGCCGCGCGCTGCGTCGTCGTGCCATGGCGGCGCGTCGTTCGACAAGGTGCTGGCTGATCTCAAGCAGCGCGCGGCGAGCGAGGGCGTCTCGCAGGCAACGCTCGCATCGGCTGCGCCCTACCTCACTTACGACCAGGGCATCGTCAACCGCGATCGCGGCCAGCGCGTGTTCGGCCAGATCTTCACCCAGTTCGCGGGGCGCATGGCCGCGCCCTACCGCATGCAGCAGGGCCAGCAGCGCATCAAGGAATATTCCGCGGCGTTTGCGCGCGCCGAGAAGGAATACGGCGTGCCGCCCGCGGTGATCGCCGCGTTCTGGGGGCTGGAGAGCGACTTCGGCGCCAACATGGGCAATCTGCATACGCTGCCCTCGCTGGTGTCGCTGGCCTATGACTGCCGCCGCTCCGAGATGTTCCAGAACGAAACCGTCGCGGCGCTGAAGATCATCGAACGCGGCGATCTCTCGCCGGACGAGATGATCGGCTCGTGGGCGGGCGAGCTCGGGCAGACGCAGTTCTTGCCGACACACTATTTCAATTATGCCGTGGACTATGACGGCGACGGCCATCGCAATCTTCTGCGCAGCGCGCCCGACGTGATCGGCTCGACCGCGAACTACATCGCAACCGGATTGAAGTGGCGGCGCGGCGAGCCGTGGCTGCAGGAAGTGCGCGTGCCGCAAAACCTGCCGTGGGAGCAGACCGACCTGTCGACAAAGCATCCGCGCTCGAAATGGGCGGCGTGGGGCGTGACCTATCCCGACGGCAAGCCGCTGCCGAACGACGAGCTGCCGGCCTCGGTATTGCTGCCGATGGGGCGCACGGGCCCGGCGTTCCTGGCGTACGAGAATTTCGCGGCCTACACCGAGTGGAACAACTCGCTGATCTACGCGACCACCGCGGGCTATCTCGCGGCACGCATTGCCGGCGCACCGCCGATGCGCCAGCCGGCGCAGCCCGTCGCACAGCTGCAGTTCAACGAGATCAAGGAGCTGCAGAATCTGCTGGTGCGCGCCGGCTTCAATGTCGGCAAGGTCGACGGCGTGCTCGGCCAGCAGAGCCGCGTCGCGGTGAAGGCGATGCAGCAGAAGCATGGACTGCCGGCGGACTCGTGGCCGACCGCGGAGTTGCTGGCGAAGATGCGCGGCCCCGCTGCGCGGGCGGAGCCCGCGGGGGTGGTGATGCCGCAGGCGCGGTGACCCTATCCCCTCATCCAACAGCGCCGGTGGAATATTTGCCCTGCCCCGCACCGCGGCGGCAGTTGTATTTCCCTGCGCGCCGCCCCATGTCGGGCATGGCCGCTCGCGCCTTTATCCATTTCCACCCCACGAAAAGAGCATCACATGTCCTTCTACGAAGCCACCGTGCCCGCTTACTTGCAGATCCTCGGCAGCCTTACCGGCCTGCTCGACAAGGCCGAGGCCTATTGCAAGGCGAAGAACATCCAGCCCGACGTGATCCTCTCGGCACGGCTCTACCCGGACATGCTGAACTTCACCCGGCAGATCCAGATGGCGTGCGATTTCGCCGCCAAGGGCTGCGCGCGGCTGACCGGCAGCGAGGTGCCGACTACCGCCGATACCGAAAAGAGCTTTGACGACCTGCGCCAGCGCATCGCCAAGACGGTCGACTATGTGAAGGCGTACAAGCCGGAGCAGTTCGAGGGCGCGGCTAGCCGCGACGTCACCTTCCCGATCGGCCCGAACAACCAGATCACGCTGAAGGGCCAGCAATTCCTCTCCGGCTTCTCGTTCCCTAACTTCTACTTCCACGCTGCCACCGCCCACGGCATTTTGCGCCACAACGGCGTGGAGATCGGCAAGCGGGATTTCCTCGGCGTGAAATAAACGCCGTCATGCCCGGGCTTCACCAGGCTTGACCCCGGGCATCCACGACTGGCTTCCCTTGTCGTTGATCACCGACGTGAATGGCCGGGACATCTTGGCGAAGACGCGCTTCGCGCCGAACGCAATCCCGCCTGTGAATCATCCAAGGCGGCGCAGATTGCGCTTGGCCGTGCGATTGCGCGGGCTGGTGAAGAAAACGGCATTCGCTGCAATGTCATTGCGCCAGGCTTCATCGACAGCCCGATGGGCCGCGACGCCAGCCGGCGGCGGCCCGACTGGGCCATCGCAGTGCCATTCGGCCGCCAGGGCACCGGCTGGGAGGTCGCCTATGCTGCGCTGTTTCTCATTTCGCACGAATCTTCCTACGTGAACGGCCATACGCTGTTTCTCGACACTGGACATATCGGCGGGATCGTGCGGACCTAGAATGCAAGGGCCGAATGGCTGGGGGATTGCGCTCCCCGCCGCGATGCCCAATTCTCCCTCACCTTCCATTTTTATGAAAGCCAGACATGAGCCAGTCCAAACTGTTTGAGCCCTTCAAGCTCGGCCCGATCACCCTGCCCAACCGCGTCGTGATGGCGCCGCTGACGCGCAACCGCGCAGTTCCCCCCGCAATGGTGCCGAACCCTCTCGCGGTCGAATATTACGCGCAGCGCGCCTCCGCCGGTCTCTTGATCACCGAGGCAAGCCAGGTGTCGCAGCAGGGCCAGGGTTATCAGGACACGCCCGGCATCTATTCCAAGGAGCAGGTCGCGGGCTGGCGCAAGGTCACCGATGCCGTGCACGAGCGCGGCGGGCGCATCTTCATCCAGACCTGGCACGTCGGCCGCGTCTCGCACGTCTCGCTGCAGCCGAACGGCGGCAAGCCGGTGGCGCCGTCGGCGATCACCGCCAGGGGCAAGACTTTTGTCAATGGCACCTTCACCGACATCTCCGAGCCGCGCGCGCTCGAGCTTTCGGAAATCCCCGGCATCATCGACGATTTCAAGCGCGGCACCGAGAATGCGCTGGCCGCCGGCTTTGACGGCGTCGAGATCCACGGCGCCAACGGCTACCTGCTCGACCAGTTCGCCAAAGACGGCGCCAACAAGCGCACCGATGCCTATGGCGGCTCGATCGAGAACCGCGCCAGGCTGATGCTCGAAGTTTCCAAGGCGGTGGTGGGCGTGGCGGGCGCCGATCGCACCGGCATCCGCATCTCGCCGGTGACGCCGGCCAACGACATCTCCGATTCGAATCCGCAGCCGCTGTTCGACTACATCGTCGACGGTCTCGATGCGCTGAAGCTGGTCTATATCCACGTTATCGAGGGTGCGACCGGCGGCCCGCGGGACGTCGCGCCGTTCGACTACGCCGGCCTGCGCAAGCGCTTCAAGCAGGCCTATGTCGCCAACAACGGCTACGACTTCGATCTCGCCAACAAGCAGCTCGATGCTGGTGCCGCCGACCTGATCGCGTTCGGCAAGCCGTTCATCTCCAACCCCGATCTCGTCGAGCGCCTGAAGGCGGGCGCGCCCCTCAACGCGTGGGACAAGAACACTTTCTACGGCGGCGGCGCGAAGGGATACACGGACTATCCGACACTGGCGGCGACGGAAGCGGCGGAGTAGCCGCACAAATGGTGTCGTTCCGGGATGCGCCCGCTTGGGCGCAGGGCAGGAATGACAGAAGAAAAAAGGCCGGGATCGCTCCCGGCCTTTGGTTTGTCTTGGTGCGGCTACGCCGTCACTTCGCTTCCGCCCGCTTCGGCGGGGTGGCCGGCCACGACTTGATCAACGCGTCGTAGTCGATGGTCTCGCCCTTCGGCTTCTCGTTGGCGAGCTTGCGCTGCGGGGCGATGTTGCCGTCCTTGGCCGACTTGGCGAACCAGAACTCGGCGGTCTCCTTCTTGTTCAGCTTCGGACCGCACTCCTTCTGCACGCCGCTCTTCTCGAGACGTTCCAGCACGGAGTCCTGGGCCGCCGCGAGTGCGTCCATCGCCTGCTGCGGTGTCTTGGTGCCGGAGGAGGCATCGCCGATGTTCTGCCACCACAACTGCGCCAGCTTCGGATAGTCGGGCACGTTGTTGCCGGTCGGGGTCCACTGCACGCGGGCGGGCGAGCGGTAGAACTCGATCAGGCCGCCGAGCTTGGGCGCGCGCTCGGTGAAGGACTTGTCCCAGATATCGGACTCACGCACGAAAGTGAGACCGACATGGCTCTTCTTCAGCGACACCGACTTGGAGTTGATGAACTGCAGATAGAGCCAGGCCGCCTTGCGGCGGTCGGCCGGCGTCGACTTCAGGAGCGTCGCCGAGCCGGCGTCCTGGTAGCCGAGCTTCATGCCCTCCTTCCAGTACGAGCCGTGCGGCGACGGCGCCATGCGCCACTTCGGCGTGCCGTCCGCATTCACGACCGGAATCCCGGGCTTCACCATGTCGGCGGTGAAGGCGGTGTACCAGAAGATCTGCTGGGCGATGTTGCCCTGCGCCGGCACCGGACCGGCTTCGGAGAAGGTCATGCCCTGCGCCTGCGGCGGGGCATACTTCTTCAGCCAGTCGAGATACTTCGTAATGGCGTAGACCGCCGCGGGACCGTTGGTGTCGCCGCCACGCTCGACCGACGAGCCGACCGGGCGGCAACCTTCCATGCGGATGCCCCATTCGTCGACCGGAAGGCCGTTCGGGATGCCCTTGTCGCCGTTGCCGGCCATCGACAGCCAGGCGTCGGTGAACCGCCAGCCGAGCGAGGGATCCTTCTTGCCATAGTCCATGTGGCCATAGACCTTGACGCCGTTGATCTCCTTGATGTCGTTGGTGAAGAACTCGGCGATGTCCTCATAGGCCGACCAGTTCACGGGCACGCCGAGGTCATAGCCATACTTGGCCTTGAACTTGGCCTTGTAGTCCGGATTGGAGAACCAGTCGTAGCGGAACCAGTAGAGGTTCGCGAACTGCTGGTCGGGAAGCTGGTACAGCTTCTTGTCCGGGCCCGTCGTGAAGGACTTGCCGATGAAGTCGTCGACATCGAGCATCGGGTTGGTGACGTCCTTGCCCTCGCCGGTCATGTAGTCCGACAGGACGATGGTCTGGCCGTAGCGGAAGTGGGTGCCGATCAGGTCGGAATCGTTGATCCAGCCGTCATAGACATTCTTGCCGGACTGCATCTGGGTCTGCAGCTTCTCGACCACGTCGCCTTCCTGGATCAGGTCGTGCTTGAGCTTGATCCCGGTGATTTCCGAGAACGCCTTGGCCAGCGTCTTGGATTCGTATTCGTGGGTCGTGATCGTCTCCGACACGATGTTGATGTCCATGCCCTTGAAGGGGGCAGCGGCCTTTTCGAACCACTGCAGCTCCTTCAGCTGATCGGCCTTGGACAAGGTCGATGGCTGGAATTCGCTGTCGATCCACTTCTGGATCGTGGCATCGTCCGCGAATGCGGGCATCGCGATGGTCATGGTGGCCGCAAACAGCGCCGCGGCGCTGGTCCTGACCAGGAGACTGTCTTCGCTTCTCTTCAAGTGTCGCATTTGGTTTCCTCCGTTAAGGCGACAGAATACTACTTCGTTCGAGCATGATCGTGCTCGTATCCGGGTCCGGGTTGATCCCGGATCCGCCCCGGTTCGCCTGGCTCAAACGGTGCGAAAGATCGCAACGGCTGCGCCAAGCGAAATCAGTGTTGCGAGCCAGAGGCTCGAGATCTCAACGCCCTCCCCGATCGGCAGCGTCGCGATCGGATTGGTCCCAACGAAAGCAATCCAGACGAGGTGAATGACGGCAGCCAACACCAGCGAGATGAAAAGGCGGTCGCCGCGCGTGGTCGGGATGCGCAGAACACCCACGCGCTCGGCCTCGGGATAGGCGACCGCCAGCCAGGTCATGACGCCGAGGGTCGAGGCCAGCGCCACGAAGAAGATCAGGGTCGGCAGCGTCCAGGCCATCCATGCGATGCTTTCCATGGCTAGCTCCTTCCGCGCGACACGACGCGCTCGCTCTTCCCGCATTTTGCGGGGAGAGGGTTGGGGTGAGGGGCAGCATCCGCGCAGTTGGCGGCCGAGGGGATTCGCGAAGACCCGCCCCCGCCCGGATTGCGTCGCAATCCGGCCTCTCCCCGCCAGCGGGGCGAGGTGAAGTGGGGAATGCGGCCAAGGTTCTGCATCATCACACCCGTCCGAGCGCAAAGCCGCGCGCGATGTAGTTGCGGACGAACCAGATCACCAGCGCGCCGGGGATGATGGTGAGCACCCCGGCTGCCGCCAGCAGACCCCAGTCGACACCCGCGGCGGAAACCGTGCGCGTCATGGTGGCCGAGATCGGCTTGGCGGCGACCGATGTCAGCGTGCGCGCCAGCAGAAGCTCGACCCAGGAGAACATGAAGCAGAAGAACGCGGCGACGCCGATGCCGCTGGCGATCAGCGGAATGAGGATTTTCACGAAGAAGCGCGGAAACGAGTAGCCGTCGAGGAAGGCGGTTTCGTCGATCTCGCGCGGCACGCTGGAGACGAACCCTTCCAGGATCCAGACCGCGAGCGGCACATTGAAGATGCAGTGCGCCAGCGCCACCGCCCAGGGCGTATCGAACAGGTTGATCGCCGAATAGAGGTTGAAGAACGGCAGCGCAAACACCGCCGCCGGCGCCATGCGGTTCGACAGCAGCCAGAAGAACAGGTGCTTGTCGCCGAGGAAGCGGTAGCGCGAGAACGCGTAGGCCGCCGGCAGCGCGACGGAGATCGAGATGATGGTGTTGAGGACGACGTATTTCAGCGAATTGATGTAGCCGGAGTACCAGCTCTCGTCGGTGAAGATGCGCTTGTAGTTCTCGAGCGTCGGCTGGTACGGCCACAGGTGCATGGTCGTGACGATCTCGGTATTGGTCTTGAAGCTCATGTTGACCAGCCAATAGATCGGCAGCAGCAGGAAGATCAGGAAGGCCGTCATGATGATGCGGCGGCCGGGAATCGTGTTCATTCGGCGCCCTCCTTTACCGGGCGGCGCTCGGCGCCGGCATTGGTCATGACGGTGTAGAACACCCAGCAGACGATCAGGATGATCAGGTTGTAGACCAGCGACAGCGCGGCGGCCTTGCCGAGGTCGAACTGGCCGAGCGCGATCTTGACGAGCTCGATGGAGACGAAGGTGGTGGAATTGCCCGGGCCGCCGCCGGTAACGACGAAGGGCTCGGTATAGATCATGAAGCTGTCCATGAAGCGCAGCAGCACCGCGATCAGGAGCACGCGATTCATTTTCGGGAGCTGGATCGCCTTGAACACCGCCCAGCGCGAGGCGCCGTCGATTTGCGCGGCCTGGTAATAGGCGTCCGGGATCGATTTGAGGCCGGCATAGCAGAGCAGCGCAACCAGGCTGGTCCAGTGCCACACGTCCATGATGATGACGGTGAACCAGGCATCGAGGTCGTTGGCGACGTAATTGTAGTTGAAGCCGATCCGGTTCAGGACATAGCCGAGCAGCCCGATGTCGGGTCGGCCGAAGATCTGCCAGATGGTGCCGACCACGTTCCACGGAATCAGCAGCGGCAGCGCAAGAATGACGAGGCAGGCCGCTACCGTCCAGCCCTGGCGCGGCATCGACAGCGCCACGACGATGCCGAGCGGCACCTCGATGGCGAGGATGATCGCGGAGAACAGGAGGTTGCGTCCGACCGAGGCGAGGAAGCGCTCTCCGAGGTCGGTCGAGGGATCGAGCAATTCCTTGAACCAGCCGACGCCGTTCCAGAAGAACTGATTGTTGCCAAAAGTGTCCTGCACCGAATAGTTCACCACCGTCATCAGCGGCAGGATCGCGGAGAACGCCACGATCAGGAACACCGGCAGCACCAGGAACCAGGCCTTCTGGTTGACCGTCTTCTCCATCAGGCCGCCCCCTCGACGAGAAGACTGTCGGCATAGACATGGACATGCGGGGCATCGAACAAGAGCCCCGCCGTGTCGCCCGAGGGGGAGAAGCCCGGCGGCACGCGCGCGGCGAGCTTTGCATCGCCGACCCGAACGCGGGCGAAGCGGATGCGGCCGAGATCGTCGATGCGCTCGATCGTGGCCGCGAGCAGCCCCGGTGCCGGCGCGGCGAGATCGACGAACTCCGGACGGACGCCGATCTCGATCTTCGCGCCCGACGGCAAATGGTTGTAGCGGCGGTCCAGCGCGATGGTATGGCCGTCGATGCGCGCGGTGTGGCCGCCGACCTGCGCGGGGATGATGTTCATGCCGGGCGAGCCGATGAAGTAGCCGACGAAGGTGTGCGCGGGCTTGTCGAACAGCTCGGCCGGCGTGCCGCTCTGCACCACCCGGCCGTCATGCATGACCACGACGGTGTCGGCGAAGGTCAGCGCCTCGGTCTGGTCGTGGGTCACGTAGATCATGGTGAGGTCGAACTCGCGGTGCAGCGCCTTGAGCTTCGAGCGCAGCTGCCACTTCAGTTCGGGGTCGATCACCGTGAGCGGCTCGTCGAACAGCACGGCCGCGACGTCGGAGCGGACGAGGCCGCGGCCGAGCGAGATTTTCTGCTTGGCGTCGGCGGTGAGGCGCGTCGCCTTGCGATCGAGGTGGGGCGACAAGTCAAGCAGATCGGCGATCTGTCTTACGCGCGCATTGATTTCCGCCGGCGCCACGCCGCGGTTCTTGAGCGGGAATGCCAGGTTCTCGCCGACCGTCATGGTGTCGTAGATCACCGGAAACTGGAACACCTGCGCGATGTTGCGCTTCTGGGTGGTGGCCTGCGTGATGTCGGTGCCGTCGAACAGGATCTTGCCGCGCGAGGGCGTGACGATGCCGGAGATCAGGTTGAGCAGCGTGGTCTTGCCGCAGCCGGAGGGACCGAGCAGCGCATAGGCGCCGCCCTGCCGCCAGGTCATGGTAACGGGTTTGAGCGCGAACGACTCCGGCGGCGCGTCGTTGCCGCTGTAGGAGTGCGCGAGGTCGACGAGGTCAATACGGGCCATCTTGCATCTCCCTCATGAGCTCTTGGGAGATGCGACGAGCCGATTGGCCGCGTCGAACACAAAGACGTTGTCGGGATCGAGCGCCGCGTCCAGCCTCTGGCCGGGCTCGTACTCATGCACGCCGTGCAGCACCGCGACCCAATCGGTGGATTCGCGATGCAGGTGAACGAAGCTTTCCGAACCGGTGATCTCGGTGACCGAGACGGTGGCGGGAAAGACGTGGCGACCGGCCGCGCCGTTGGCGACTTCGAGCTGATGGGCGCGGAAGCCGACGCGAAAGGCACCGTCGGGGAGACTGGCATAGAGGCCGCTCGCGGGCGCCTCGCCGCCGCCGGCATAGGCGACGCTGCCGTTCTTCTTCTGGATACCGACGATATTGAGCGGCGGATCGGAGAACACCTGGGCGACGCGCAGGGTGTCGGGATGGCGATAGACCTTTGGCGTCTCGCCGTGCTGCAGCACCTCGCCTTCCCACATGCACAGCGTGTTGCCGCCGAGCAGCAGCGCCTCGGACGGCTCGGTCGTGGCGTAGACGAAGATTGCGCCCGACGCCTCGAAGATGCGCGGCAGCTCGGCGCGCAGCTCCTCGCGCAGCTTGTAGTCGAGATTGGCCAAGGGCTCGTCGAGCAGCACGAGATCGGCGCCCTTCACCAGCGCGCGGGCAATGGCGGTGCGCTGCTGCTGGCCGCCGGAAAGCTGCAGCGGCGTGCGCTTCATGAACGGTTCGAGCTTGAGGAGCCGTGCGGCTTCCTGCACGCGGGCTTCGATCTCGTCCTTCGGCCGGCCCTGCACCCGCAAGGGCGACGCGATGTTCTCGTAGACCGTCAGCGAGGGATAGTTGATGAACTGCTGATAGACCATCGCCACCGAGCGCTTGCGCACGTCGATGCCGGTGACGTCCTTGCCGTCGACCAGCACGCGGCCGGTCGTTGGCTTGTCGAGACCGGCGAGCAGCCGCATGATCGAGGTCTTGCCCGACAGTGTCGGGCCCAGCAGCACGCTCAGCGTGCCGCGCTCCAGGGTCAGCGAAACATCGCGGATGTGCGTCACGCCGTCGACGCTGCGGGTGACATGATCGAGCGTGACGCTCATGTCCGCACCCCCGCTTCGCGCAGCGAACGCTCGCGCGTCCCGCGATGCGCGGCCATCCATTCGTCGAGATCGGAGATTTCCGCGGAAGTCAGCCGCAGGCCCAGCTTGGAGCGGCGCCACACCACGTCTTCCGCGGTCACGGCCCACTCGTTCGCCATCAGATAGCGCACCTCGGCTTCGGTGAGCGTATCGCCAAAGCCACGTCCGAGATCGGCCATCGATTTCGAGCTGCCCAGCAATCTCGACGCACGGGTGCCATAGGCGTGTGCCAGGCGGCTGGCATGCGCATGCGCGAGGAACGGATGCTCGCGCATCAGTTCGGCGGTGAGCGCCACCACGGCTGAGACGTCGATGTCGCCGCCGGGCAGCGGGGCGGTCGCGGTCCAGCCTTCCTTGGCCTTGGTGCTGCCGAGGTAAGGCTCGAGCCGCTCCAGCGCCTCTTCGGCGAGGCGGCGGTAGGTGGTGATCTTGCCGCCGTAGATCGACAGCAACGGCGCGCCGCCGGGGGTGTCGAGTTCGAACACGTAATCGCGCGTCGCCGCCTTGGCTTCGCTGGCGCCGTCGTCATAGAGCGGGCGCACGCCGGCGTAGGACCAGACCACGTCCGCGGGCGTCACGGGCTTGGCGAGATATTCGCTGACGGAGTTGCAGAGATATTCGATTTCTTCCGCGGTCGCCTTCACCTTGGAAGGATCACCCTCATAGTCGCGATCGGTGGTGCCGATCAGCGTGAAATCATCCTGATAGGGAATGACAAAGACGATGCGGCCGTCGGCGTTCTGGAACATATAGGCGCGGTCATGCGCATAGAGCTGGCGCACCACGATGTGCGAGCCCTGCACCAGCCGCACCTTGGCCCGCGCGTTGACGCCGGCGCCGGAGCGCAGCACCTGCTCCACCCACGGACCGCCGGCATTGACCAGCGCGCGGGCGGCGATGGTGCTGCGGCCGCCGTTGAGCGTGTCTTCCACCGTGACGTGCCAGATGCCGTCGGTCTGCCGGATCTCGACCGCGCGGGCACGGGTGCGGATGTCGGCGCCGCGGTCGGCCGCGTCGCGTGCGTTGAGCGCGACGAGGCGCGCGTCGTCAACGAAGCAGTCGGAATATTCAAAGGCCGCGCGGTAGCGGCCCGGCTTCAGCGGCTTGCCGACCGCGTCCTTGGCAAGGTCCACCGAGCGGGTCGGCGGCAGCAGGTTGCGCCCGCCGATATGGTCGTAGAGGAACAGCCCGAGGCGGAGCAGCCAGGCCGGGCGAAGGCCGGCATGGTGGGGCAATACGAAACGCAGGGGGCGGATGATGTGGGGCGCGATCTGCCAGAGGATTTCGCGCTCGATCAGGGCCTCGCGGACCAGGCGAAACTCGTAATATTCGAGATAGCGTAGCCCGCCATGCACGAGCTTGGTCGACCAGGATGACGTCCCGCTCGCCAAGTCATTCATTTCACAAAGGAAAACGGACTTGCCGCGGCCCACCGCATCGCGCGCGATGCCGCAGCCATTGACGCCGCCTCCGATGATAGCGAGGTCGTAAACCCGATCCAATGACGTTCCCCGGCAATCGCCTTCTTCGCTTTGGGCGATTTGGCTTTCGTTTTATACTAGATCACAACCGAAAACGAAAGCAAGCGAAAGGATGGATTTGGGTCCAACATCCCAAGCCATCCGCGTCCTGGCACCTTCAGAGAAAGCGCGTGGATGCCCGGCACGTCCAGCACGAAGACGTGCTTCCCGGGCATGACAGGTGGAGAGACGCCAAACTACACGCTCCGCAACGCCGGCGGCGGCTCGGCTTCGTCGATGTCGGAGACCAGCTTGTCCATGGCGACCACGACGTCGATGCCGCGGTGATGGCAGATGGAAGCGAGGCCCGCGGGCAGCGGCGAGTCCGTCACGAAAGTCTGGATCTGGCTCATATGCGCGATGCGGACCGGGGCGCTGCGGCGCAGCTTGGTGGAATCGGCAACCAGCATGACGTTGCGGGCATTGGCGATGATCGCCTGCGCCACCTGCACCTCGCGGTAGTCGAAGTCGAGCAAGGCGCCCTCCTCGTCGATCGCCGAGGCGCCGATGATGGCGTAGTCGACCTTGAACTGGCCGATCAGCTGGGTCGCGGTCGAGCCGACCACGCCGCCGTCGGCGCGGCGCACGGTGCCGCCGGCGACGACCACCTCGATGCGCGGATGGCGGTACAGCAGCATCGCGACATTGAGGTTGTTGGTGATGACCAGCATGTCCTCATGCGAGGTCAGCGCGCTGGCGACTTCTTCCGTCGTGGTGCCGATATTGATGAACAGCGAGCAGCCGTTGGGGATGCGCGCCGCGGCGGCCGCCCCGATCGCCTTCTTCTCCTCGGCGGCGACGAAGCGGCGCGCCTCATAGGCGAGGTTTTCGACTCCCGAGGCGATGATGGCGCCGCCATGAATGCGGGTCAGCGCGCGCTGGTCGCAGAGATCGTTGAGGTCCTTGCGGATGGTCTGCGCCGACACCTCGAAACGGCGCGCGAGATCCTCCACCATGACCCGGCCGGTGGCGCGGGCAAGGTTGAGGATTTCGGTCTGGCGATGCGACAGTCCGGCCATGGCGCTCATGGTGCGGCCGATTGTAAGCGCGGTCAACGAGGCAATTCGGGCTGGCGCACGGCTGACGGCAAGAACCGGTTCCCGGTTAACGCATGGCGAAAAACGGGATATCCATGGCAGCGCACCGGCGCGGTCGCACGGCGTTGCAAAATGATCGGAAATCATTTCGTCGCGGGACGGCCGCCCTGCTCGACAAATGAAAACACGACTGCAACATTGCGCGCGCAACAAATCTTCATAACAATAACGGAGGAAACCATGCAGATCGATCGCCGCCAGCTCGCACTGCCCGTGCTCGCGTTCGGACTACTCGGCGTCGTGCCCGCCTTTGCCGGTGCGGACGAGGATGCGGTGTTGAAGAACGTCGAAGCCTTCCGCGCGGCGCAGCAGGCCGGCAAGGCCGACGGCATCGCTCCGCTTTGCGCCGAAGAGCTCAGCTACAGCCACTCCAGCGGCGCCATCGACACCAAGGCCAGCCTGATGGACGGCATCACCAAGGCCAACTACAAGTGGTCTGCGCTGGAATACAGGAATCCGACGGTGAAGATCGTCGGCCCGGCCGCGATCGTGCGCTTCAACTTCGTCGGCGAGCAGGAATTCACCGACGGCAAGAAGACGCCGCAGAACCTCGCGATCCTGATGAACTGGCAGAAGCAGGGCAACGAATGGAAGCTGCTGTCGCGCGCGGCGACCAAGCTTTAGCCGGCCATCGCGCCGGTTGCCAGGCGCGCGGCGGCGCGCTCGGCCTCGCGCGCACTGCGGAAGAGTTTTCCGTCCAGCCGGTTGAAGCGGTGGGAGGCGGCAAAAAAGACGAAGCCCTCGGGGTTGCGGACGACGATACCCGCGGCCTGCGACGAGATTTCGATGATGTAGGTTTGCGGCATTGCCCAGCCTCGAATTCCGGATTGCGCCAGACAACGGCGCGCCGGGGCAAACGTTCCGGCGCGAGCCGCTGACCCACGAAAACGACGCAAAATGATGGCTTTTCCGGTCAATCCGGGCCTTGCCCGGGCTTGACCTTGACCGGCCGAACCTGCGAATCGTGGTAGGAAGCATCACCTACCGGAGAAACCGATGACCCGACTGGCTCTCATGGCGCTGCTGGCGCTGACGACCCTGATTCCGCCGCGGCAGGCGGCAGCACAAGATGCGCTCGGCGGCGCCATCATCGGCGGCGCGGCCGGTGCGATTCTCGGTGGCGCGCTCGGGGGCGGCCGCGGCGCTGCAGTCGGCGCGGTGCTGGGTGCTGGCACCGGCGCGGCCGTGGCCTCGCAGGGCGATCCGCGCCCGGGCGGCTATTACTATTACAACAACGGCTGCTACCTGCCGCGGGCCGACGGCTCCTACGTGCTGGTCGATCCCGGCTATTGCGCCGCTCCGCCGCCGCCCCCGCCGCGCTATGTGCGCGAAGGCTATGCGCCGGGTCCGGCCTGCACGCGCTCGCCGACCTTCGATCCGCGCGACGGCACGTTCATCGATCGCTACGGCTATCGCCGGCGGTGCATCTGAGATTTGTAGGGCGGGTCAGCGAAGCGCGACCCGCCGGTTCCGAAAAGCAACACCGGCGGGTTACGCCTTCGGCGAACGTGCCCCACGACGACAAACGAGCCGCTGCGCCGCATCACGCGGACAGCAGCTCGTTTCGCTGGATCGGCTGGGGGCGGCCGTGCTCGTCGATCGCGACATAGGTGAAATTGCCGTCGGTGACGAGGATCGGCTTCATCTCGTTGCGGCGGATCACCCAGGCATCGAGATGCACCGTGATCGAGGTGCGGCCGATGCGCACGAGATGCGCATGCACCGAGACGAGATCGCCGACATAGACGGGCTTGCGGAAATTCATCGCCTCGATCGCGACCGTCACGTTCCGTGTCTTGATCACCTTGGTTGCAAACACGGTCCCCGCAATGTCCATCTGGCTGAGCAGCCAGCCGCCAAAGATGTCGCCATTGGCGTTGGTGTCGGCGGGCATGGCGATGGTCCGCGTGCAGAGATCGCCCTGCGGCCCGGTCTCCTCGCTGGGCGGGGCGTGAACGGGCGCTTCGCTCACCTGAAGGTCTCCCAGCCGGGATCGGGCGCAAAACGGTGGCCGAATTTTTGCGCCAGCGCCTGCAGCGCCGCGGCAATGTTTTGCGGCCCGCGCGTGCGCGCATAGTTGAGCGGCCCGCCGCGGAACGGCGCATAGCCGGTACCGAAGATCATGGCGCCATCGACCACGTCGGCACTGTCGACGATGCCCTCGCGCAGGCACGCCACGCAGACATTCGACATCGGCAGCACCAGGCGATCGATCATCTCCGGCGTCGGCCCGGCCGGCTGCTGGCCCGCGGCTTGCGGCCGTGCGCCGGCCGGCGCCGCCGCCTTGCCGTCCTTCCAGACGTAAAAGCCCTTGCCGGTCTTGCGGCCGAGTTCGCCGCGGGTGACCTTGTCGCGCAGCCAGGCTGGCGTCGGCGGCAGCGCGTCGCCGAATTTCGAGCGCAGCATGTCGCCGACGTCGAGGCAGATATCGAGACCGACCTGGTCGGCGAGTTCAATCGGCCCCATCGGCATGCCGAACTTCCTCGCCGCGGCATCGATGACGGTCTGGTCCACGCCGTCGTCCAGCATCACCATCGCCTCCAGCATGTAGGGCGTCAGCGCGCGGTTGACGAGGAAACCGGGCGAACTCCTCACCGGCAGCGGCAGGCGGTCGATGGCGCCGACGAAGGCGAGCGCCTCCTTGTGCAGCTGCGCATCGGTGCCGTCATGGCTGACGACTTCGACGAGTTGCAAGCGCGACACCGGATTGAAGAAGTGCAGGCCGAGCAGCCGCTCCGGCTTCTGCAGCGTGGTGCGCAGATCCTGCAGCGGGATGCTCGAGGTGTTGGTGGCCAGGATCGCGCCGGGCTTCATTTTCGGCTCGATCGAGGCATAGACCTTCTGCTTCAGCTCGAGCTTTTCCGGCACCGCCTCGATGATGAGGTCGGCGCCGCGCACGCCCTCCCCGGCCATGTCGGGGATCAGGCGGTCGAGCGCGTCGCGCGAGGCGGTGCGCTTGCGCAGGATCTTGCCGAACAGTTCGGCGGCGCGCTTCATCGCGCCCGCGATCGGCTCGGCCTTCATGTCGGCGAGCGTGACGCGCAGATCCTGCCCGGCGCACCAGGCGGCGATGTCGCCGCCCATGGCGCCGGCGCCGATGACGTGGACATGCTCGATCTTGTTGCCGGACCCTGCGAGCTTCTTCATCTGCTCGCGCAGAAAGAAGACGCGGATCAGGTTCTGCGCCGTCGGCGTCACCATCAGATAGGCGAACGAGGTCTTCTCCGCCGCCAGCATCGCGGCCTTGTCGCCGCCATGGCGTTCCCAGAGGCCGATCAGGCCATCGGGCGCCGGGTAATGCTCGTGCGGCGCGGCCTTCTCCGCTTCCGCGCGCATGCGGCTGGCGAGGAAGCCGCGCACCGGGCCGAGATTGAGCAAGCCTGCCAGCGGGCTCTTTCTGGCGCGCGTGAGCTTGCCCGATATCGCGTCCTTCACGGCATTGCGAACATGGCGCTCCTCGCAGACGGCATCGACGAGGCCGAGCGACTTGGCCTTGCGCGCGTCGATGGTGCGGCCCGTCAGCATCAGCGTCATCGCCTGCATCGGGTTGACCAGTTCGGTAAAGCGCGCGGTGCCGCCGAGGCCCGGATGCAAGCCCAGCATCACCTCGGGGAAGCCGAAGCGCGCATTTGCGATGGCGATACGCATCTGGCAGGCCAGCGCAACTTCGAGGCCGCCCCCGAGGCAAAAGCCGTGGATCACGGCGACCGTCGGGATGCGCAGCGCTTCCAGCCGGTCGATCACCGCATGCGCGCGGCCGATCGCGGCTTCGACCTGCTTGGGATCGGAAGCGCCGCGGAATTCATTGACGTCGGCGCCGGCGATGAAGCCCGACGTTTTCGCCGAGCGGACGACGAGCCCGGCCGGGCGGCTGGTCTCGAGCTCCGTCAGAACACGGTCGAGTCCCTCGATCACGCCGGCCGACAGCGTGTTGGCGCTGGAATCGGCGCGGTCGAACAGCAGCCAGGCGACGCCGTCGGCATCGCGGGTAAGACGGAAATCGTTATAGGGACGGCCGGGCTCGGGTTTCGGTCCGAGTTCGAGCACGCGGTCGCCGAGCACGTCCATGATCTTTTCGGCCATCGTCACACCATCTCGATCAGCATGGCGCCGCCCTGGCCGCCGCCGATGCATTCGGTGGCGACGCCGCGGCGCGTGCCCAGCCGCTTCATGGCGTTGACGAGATGCAGCACGATGCGGTTGCCCGAGGTGCCGACGGGGTGGCCGAGGCTGATGGCGCCGCCATCGATATTGAGCTTTGAACGATCAAGTTCGCCCGCCGCGCCGTCGAGGCCCAGCACTTCCTTGCAGAATTTTTCGTCATTCCAGGCGGCGAGACAGCCGAGCACCTGCGTCGCGAACGCTTCGTTCAATTCCCAGGTCTCGATGTCCTGCAAGGTCAGCTCGTTGCGCTTGAGCAGCGCGGTCGCCGACAGCACCGGACCGAGGCCCATGATGGAAGGATCGAGCGCCGACCACTGGCTGTCGATGATCGCAGCCTTCGGCGTCAGCTTGTGCTTCACCACGGCCTCTTCGGAAGCAAGGATCACCCAGGACGCGCCGTCGGTGATCTGCGAAGAATTGCCGGCGGTGACCTGCCCCCACGGACGTTCGAACACCGGCCTCAGTCTCGCCAGCGACTCCGGCGTCGAGTCCGGCCGCACCCCGTCGTCGTGGTCGAAAAACTTGCCGTCGCGTGAAAAGGCGGTTTCGACCTCACCCTCGAGATAGCCTTCCTTCTGCGCATGCGCGAGGCGCCGGTGGCTCTCGGCCGCGTATGCATCCGACTGCTGGCGCGTGATGCCGAAAAGCTGGCCGACCACTTCGGCGGTCTGGCCCATGTTCAGCTCGGTGATGGGATCAGTGAGCCCGCGCTCGAGGCCGATGATCGGCTTGAAAAAAGACGGCCTCACCTTGAGCGCAGCCATGATCTTCGCGCCGAGGTCCTTCGCCCCGGCGAGTCCGGCAAACCAGCGCACGCCGGCCTGCGGCCACACCAGCGGCGCGTGGCTCAGCGCTTCGGCGCCGCCCGCCAGAATGAGATCAGCGGCGCCTTCGCGGATGTAGCGGTAGCCGGTGTCGATGGACTGCATGCCGGAGCCGCAATTGATCTGCACGGTAAACGCCACCATGCGCTCGCCCATGCCGAGCCGCAGCGCCGCGACGCGCGCCGGGTTCATTTCGTCGGCGATGACATTGACGCAGCCGAGGATCACCTGGTCGAACGCGGTGGGCGCAAACGGCTGGCGCGCCAGCAGCGGCCGGCCGCACTGCACGGCGAGATCGACGGGGGTGAAGGGTCCTGGTCCTGAGCGAGCCTTGATGAACGGCGTCCGGCTCCCGTCGACAATGAAAACCGGTCGCGCCATCAGCTCGCAGCCCTCTGCTCACCCAATTCCTGGAAGAATTGATGCACGTCGGCGCTCTTCTTGTAAATCGGCGACAGTGCCTCAGGCGCGAAATCGTCGACCTCGACCACCTTCATGACCGCGTCATGTGCGGCCGAAAACTTCTCGCCCTCGGCCTGGGTGATGACGCCCTTCTTCACCGCGTCCTGCCAGTCGCGGATGCGCGCGGCGTGCAGCCGCTTGCGGACGTCTTCGGACGCCACGTAGAGGCGGAACGCCTTTTCAAGCCGCGCGACGCCGCCATCGTCATCGACATGGGAGAGCTCCGACGTCAGACGCTCGCGCGCCGCCGAAGGTTCGAGAATGAGCTGGGCGCATGCCTGCACGACACGGTCATCCGGGCCGAGCACGCGCGCGCCCCAGGGCTGCAGCAGGAACTTCAGCAGCAGGGCGACGAAACGGTGGGGCAGATTGCCGAGGATTTCCGCGAGCCGATTCTCGATGGTCTTGAATCCGTTCGCCATGCACCATTCGAGCGCGGCGAGATCGGACGCTTGCCGCCCCTCCTCCTCCCAGCGCTTGAGCGCGGCGGAAAGCAGATAGAGCTCGGAGAGGATGTCGCCGAGCCGCGCCGAGATCATCTCCTTGCGCTTGAGCGCGCCGCCGAGCGTGAGCAGCGCCATGTCGGATGTCAGCGCAAACGCCGACGAATAGCGCGAGAGCTGGCGATAGAAACCCGTGGCCGCGCCGGCGTCCGGCGCCGGCGCCAGCCGTCCGCCGGTCCAGCTGCGGCCCCAGGCGCGGAACAGCGTCTTGAAGCTGTGGCCGACATGACTCCAGAACGACTTGTCGAAGTCGTCGAGGCCGCGCGTGCCATCGGTATCGCGCAGCGCGTTCATCTCAGCGAGCAGATACGGATGGGCGCGGATGGCGCCCTGCCCGAACACGATGAGATTGCGGGTCAGGATGTTGGCGCCCTCGACCGTGATGGCGACGGGCACCGCGCGATAGAGGCCGCCGAGATAGTTTTGCGGGCCGTCGATCACCGCCTTGCCGCCGTGGATGTCCATGGCGTCATCGATCACGAGGCGCATGCGCTCGGTGGCGTGCAGCTTCATGATGCCGGAGATGACCGCGGGATGATTGCCCTGATTGAGCGCAGCGCAGGTCAGCCGCCGCGCGGCGTCGAGCAGATAGGCGGTGCCGGCAATGCGCGCCAGCGGCTCCTCGATGCCTTCAAGTTTGGAGATCGAGATGCCGAACTGCTCGCGGATGCGGGCATAGGCGCCGGTGGTGCGCGCGGCGTAAGCGGCGCCGGCGGCCGAAAGCGACGGCAGCGAGATGCCGCGGCCGGCGGCGAGCGCCGTCATCAGCATCTTCCAGCCCTGCCCGAGCCGCTCTTTGCCGCCGATGATGTAATCGAGGGGAACGAACACGTCGTGGCCCCAGTTCGGGCCGTTCTGGAACACCTGCATCGCCGGCAGATGGCGGTGGCCGATCTTGACGCCGGGCAGATGGGTCGGGATCAGCGCGACGGTGATGCCGAGTTCTTCCTCGCTGCCCACGAGATGATCGGGGTCATAGGCCTTGAAGGCGAGACCCAGCAAGGTCGCGACCGGGCCGAGCGTAATGTAGCGCTTGTGCCAGTTCAACTTCAGGCCGATCACCTCGCGGCCTTCGAAGGTACCCTTGCAGATGATGCCCTTGTCGATCATCGAGGCGGCGTCGGAGCCGGCTTCCGGGCTGGTGAGACCGAAGCAGGGAATGTCGCGGCCGTCGGCAAGCCGCGGCAGCCAGCGATCCTGCTGCTCCCTGGTGCCGAAGCGCATCAACAGTTCGCCCGGCCCGAGCGAGTTCGGCACCATCACGGTGACCGCAGCGGTCAGCGAGCGCGACGATATCTTGCGCACCACTTCGGAGTGCGCATAAGGCGAGAAGCCAAGGCCGCCGAATTCCCTGGGAATGATCATGCCGAAGAATTTGTGCTTCTTGATGAAGTCCCAGGCTTCCGGCGGAAGGTCGCGCCATTCCCAGTTGATCTTCCAGTCATCGAGCATGGCGCAGAGTTCGTCGACGGGGCCGTGCAGAAAGGCCTGCTCCTCTTCGGTCAACGTCGCCGGCGCGTAGGCCAGAAGCTTGGACCAGTCGGGATCGCCGGTGAAGAGATCGGCATCCCACCAGACATCGCCGGCCTCCAGCGCCTCGCGCTCGGTATCGGACATCGGCGGCAGCACGCCGCGGGCAAAGGAGAAAATCGGCTTGGTGATGTAGTCGCGGCGAAAGCTCATGGCTGATACCTCAAGGTTCGGCGCAGATGGCGGGATTCTAACCGAAACTGCCCGCCCGGGTGAACACTTCGCTTTGAAAAAGCAGCGAAATTGACGCGGCCGGAGTTGCGGTTCGTTAACGGCAAGCCACGGATTCCGTTCCGGAAACGGATTCCGCGCATCCGCCCGGCTCCCGCCTGCTGCCTTGATTGCAAGCGGTTGTCGGCCGCCGATATGCTGGTACGATGACGGTCAAGCCAAGGGGCTTGAATGGAGCGGCGAGAATTTCTGGGTGTTGTCGGCGGCGCGGTGGCGTGGCCGGTTTTGGCGCGGGCAGAACAAGCGATGCCCGTGCTCGGGTTTCTCAGCGCGCGATCGCCGGATGAAAGTGCAAGCCTGGTGGCAGCGTTCCGGCGCGGCCTCGCCGAAAGCGGGATCATCGAAAACCAGAATGCGGCCATCGAATATCGCTGGGCGCTCGGCACCTACGACCGGCTGCCTGCCATGGCGGCCGACCTCGTCCGCCGCCCGGTAGCCGTGCTTGCGACGGTCGGCGGCGAAGCTTCCGTGCGGGCCGCGATGGCAGCCACGAAGTCAATTCCAATCGTGGGGATATTCGCGGACGATCCGGTCGCGAACGGATTAGCCGCCAGTATCAGCCGGCCCGGAGGAAACACGACTGGCGTCTACAACTTCAACCCGGCTCTCGAACCCAAGCGGCTTGGCTTGTTGCACGAGCTGGTGCCGCAGGCAGCCACAATCGGCGTGTTGGTGAACCCGAATTACCCGCCGGCCGCCAGCCAGCTCAAGAACGTGGAACAGGCGGCGCGCGGCATTGGCGTGCAGACAAATGCCCTCCCGGCCAGCAACGACATCGAGGTGGAGGCGGCTTTCGAAGCAGCTCACAAGCGGCAAATCGGCGCGATTGCGGTGACCAGCGATCCCTTTTTCAATACACGCAGCGAAGAATTGGTGGCATTGGCCGCGCGCCATGCCGTGCCCGCGATCTATCCATTTCGCGAATATGCCCTCGCCGGCGGCTTGATGAGTTACGGCGTGAACATCGGCGAAATGTATCGCCAGGTCGGTATCTATGCGGGCCGGGTTCTCAAGGGAACAACCCCTTCCGACTTGCCGATCGTCCAGCCGATCAAATTCGACTTCGTCATCAACCTGAAGACCGCCGCCGCGCTCGGCATCAAATTCCCGGACAATCTCATATCGCTCGCCGACGAAGTCATCGAATAGCGTGGTCGCGCGCGGCACGGCCGCCGCCACCGCATGCTCCGCGCGGCAATCGCCGTATCGCCCGGCATCAGTCCGGGCGGACCATCTCGAACATGTTTTCCGGCTTGATCTCGAAATAATCGCCGCTGCGGCCGGCGCGCATGATCGGCCGGCCGAGCACGGTCTGGTAGACGCCGTCCTTGATCATGGCCTTGTCGATGTGGACGGCGACAACCTCGCCGAAGGTGACCCATGCCTGCGCCTCCTCGCCATTGGCGCCCTTGAGCCGGATGATCTCGGTCAGCTTGCATTCGAACGCGACCGGGCTTTCGGCCACCCGCGGCACGTTGACCAGCTTGCAGGGCGCCGCGGTGAGGCCGGCGAGATTGAACTCGCTGACGTCGCGGGCGACATGGGCGGCGGTGGCGTTCATGTGCTGCGCCAGATCGCGGGTGGCAAGGTTCCAGACGAACTCGCCGGTCTCCTGGATGTTGCCGGCGCTGTCCTTCCAGTTGGTGGAGGAGAAGCCGATGATCGGCGGCTTGTAGCAGAAGGCGTTGAAGAAGCTGTAGGGCGCGAGATTGACGTTGCCATTGGTGTCGCGCGAGGAGATCCAGCCGATCGGCCGCGGGGCGATGATGGCGTTGAAGGGATCGTGCTTGAGTCCGTGGCCCTTGGCGGGCTCGTAGTAGTGGAGGTCTTTTTCGGTCACCGGTTCTCTCTTTTCCGTCATTGCGAGCGAGCCGAAGCAATCCATGCCTCGGCGTGCGGGAAGCTGGATTGCTTCGTCGCTACGCTCCCCGCGATGACGGGGACTATACCGGCTATTGCAACGCGAGGCTATTTCGCCGGGCGCGGCTCGACCGCCAGAAACAGGAAATCGATCATCTGGTCGATCGCCGCGGTGGGCTTGTTGATGGCCTGGGCGATCATCTGGGGGTGGAAGAAGCGGATCATGCCTGTGCACATGCAGAGCGCCGCCGTCGGCACGTCGGGCGTCTCGAACTCGCCCGAGGCCACGCCCTGCGCGAGCACCTCGGCGATCAGGCGCGTGATGCACTCGATATGGGCGACGCAGACGTCCCAGTCCTCCTCCATCGCGATCGCGACCATCTCATGCAGCTTGGAATCGCCGACATAGCGCTCCGTGTTCATGCGATTGATGGTCTTGAGCAATTCGCGCAGGCGCGGCTTTGCAGGTCCGGGCTGGGCCACGATCCGCTCCGCCTCGGCCTGGACTTCGCCCATCAGGGTGCAGGCCACGCCTTCGTGGATCGCCTTCTTCGAGTCGAAGAAGCGATACACGTTGGCGGGGCTCATCCGCAATTCCTTGGCGATGTCGGCGACCGTGGTCTTCTGGTAGCCGAGTTGACGGAACAGACGCTCCGCCACCACGAGGATGCGCTCGCGGGTGTCGATTTCCGTATGTTCTGCAACCAGGGTCATGGCGTGCTCTCAATGTTCAATTATTCCGCCGCCTCGGCAAGCGGAAATACGAGTTGTTCATTTTGATCATGTTGCGGCGCGGCAGCGGGCTGCGGCGCCGGACCGGCTTCATCCAGGCTCTTTCTGAACCAGAGGGCATAAAGGCCCGGCAGGTACAGCAAGGTCAGGAAGGTTGCCACAAACAGACCTCCCATGATCGTGATGGCCATCGGGCCCCAGAAGGCCGAGCGCGACAGCGGGATCATGGCGAGGATCGCGGCTAGCGCGGTCAACACCACCGGGCGGGCGCGGCGGACGGTCGCCTCCACGATCGCCTCGCGGCGGGTCAGGCCGTGGGACACGTCGGTCTCGATCTGGTCGACGAGAATGACGGTGTTGCGCATGATCATGCCGGCGAGCGCAATCAGGCCGAGCAGCGCCACGAAGCCGAAGGGCTGGTTGGCGACGTTCAGCCCGAGCGAGGCGCCGACGATGCCGAGCGGCGCGGTGAGGAACACCAGCGTCAGGCGCGAGAAGCTCTGCAGCTGGATCATCAACAGCGTCAGCATCACCATGACCATCAGCGGGAAGAGGATGAAGATCGAGGCGTTGCCCTTGGCGGATTCCTCGAAGGCGCCGCCCGGCTCGATGCGGTAGGCCGGCTCGAGCTTGTCGCGGATGTCCTTCAGCTTGGGCCAGATCTGGTTGGTGACGTCGGGCGCCTGCACGCCGTCGACGACATCGGTGCGGACGGTGATCGCCATGTCGCGGTTGCGCCGCCACATGATCGGCTCCTCGTGGGCATATTCGATCCTGGCGATCTGCTGCAGCGGCACCGCGATGCCGTTCCGCGAGGTGATGGTGAGATCGCCGACCCTGCCGAGGTCGAGCCGTTCGGACGGCACGGCGCGGGCGACCACGCCGACCTTCTCGATGCCGTCGCGGATGGTGGTGACCGGCGCACCCGAGATCAGCATCGCGAGCGACTGCGAGACGTCCTGCGGGGTCAGGCCGAGCGCGCGGGCGCGGTCCTGGTCGACCACCAGCTTGAGATAAGGCGACTGCTCGTTCCAGTCGAGCTGCACTTCCTTGACGTTCTTGTTCTGGCGGACGACGTCGCGCACCTGGTAGGCGATGTCGCGCACCTTGTTGGCGTCGGGGCCGATGACGCGGAACTGGACCGGGAAGCCGACCGGCGGGCCGAAATTGAAGCGATCGACGCGCACGCGGGCTTCGGGCAGCGCGCCCTCGGCGACCGCCTTCTCGATCTTGGCCATGATGCGCTCGCGCGCCGCGACGTCCTTGGACAGGATGACGATCTCGGCAAAGGCCTCGTTCGGCAGCTGCGGATTGAGGCCGAGCCAGAAGCGCGGCGAGCCCTGGCCGACATAGGCGGTGTAGGTGTTGATGTCCTTGTCGCCCTTCAGCAGTTCCTCGGCCTTCTTCACCGCGTTTTCGGTCACGTTGAAGGCGGTGCCTTCCGGCAGGCGCAGCTGCAGGAACAGCTCGGGCCGCTCGGACAGCGGGAAGAACTGCTGCTGGACGCGGCCGAAGCCGACGATCGAGAGCGCGAAGACGCCGATGGTGGCGAGCACCACCTTGACGCGGTGATCGACGCACCACTGCACGATGGCACGCAGGCCGCGATACATCCGGGTCTCGTAGACTGCATGCGGATCGTGGCTCGCATGGTGGGCCAGGTTCGGCAGCAGCTTGACGCCGATATAGGGCGTGAAGATCACGGCGACGAACCACGAAGCGACCAGCGCGATCGCCACGATCCAGAAGATGCCGCCGGCATATTCGCCGACCGCCGAATTGGCGAAGCCGATCGGCAGGAAGCCGGCCGCCGTGACCAGCGTGCCCGTCAGCATCGGAAAGGCGGTGGATTCCCAGGCAAAGGAGGCCGCACGGACGCGGTCCCAGCCCTGCTCCATCTTCACCACCATCATCTCGACCGCGATGATGGCGTCGTCGACCAGCAGGCCGAGGGCGATGATCAGCGCGCCGAGCGTGATGCGGTGCAAATCGAGGCCCATCGCGCTCATGACGATGAAGACGATGGCGAGCACCAGCGGCACGGAGGCGGCCACCACGATGCCGGTGCGCCAGCCGAGCGCCAGGAACGAGACGAACAGCACGATCGCCAGCGCCTCGACGAAGGAACGCACGAACTCGCCGACCGCATGCTCGACCACCTTGGGCTGGTCGGCGATCTGCTCGACCTCGATGCCCTGCGGCACGGCCTTCATGAACTCGTCGGCCGCAGCCTGGACGTCCTTGCCGAGCGCGAGAATGTTGGCGCCCTTGGCGGTGACGACGCCGATGCCGAGCGCCGGCTTGCCCTCCTGGCGCACGACGAAGGTCTGCGGGTCGACATAGCCGTGCGTGACCGTGGCGATGTCGCCAAGGCGGAATACGCGGCCGTTGCTCTCGACCGGGGTTTCCGCCACGGCCTTGGCGCCATCGAGCGCGCCGGTGACGCGCAGCGGCACGCGCTGCGCCGAGGTTTCCACCGTGCCGGCGGGCGTGACGTTGTTCTGCTTGGCGAGCGAGTCGAACAGCGCTTGCGGCGTGATGCCGAGGGTCGCCAGCTTGGCGTGGGAGAATTCGACGAAGATGCGCTCGGCCTGGGTGCCGTAGAGATTGACCTTGGTGACGCCGTTCACCTTGAGGAGCTTCTGGCGCAGGCCTTCGGCGGTCTTCTTGAGCTGCGCATAGTCGGCGCCGTCGCCCGTCATCATGTAGAGGATGGAGTCGACGTCGGAGAACTCGTCGTTGACGGTGGGGCCGAGCAGGCCGGCGGGCAGCTGGTCCTGCGCGTCCGCAATCTTCTTGCGCAAAAGGTAGAAGTAATAAGGCACGTCCTTTGCCGGCGTATTGTCGCGGAAGGTCACCTGCAGCGCGGTAAAGGACGGTTTTGAATAGGTCTGCACCTTCTCGAAGAAGGGCAGCTCCTGCAGCTTCTTTTCGAGGGGATCGGCGACCTGGGTCTGCATTTCCTGCGTCGTGGCGCCGGGCCAGATCGCGGAAACGTTGACCACCTTGACCGTGAAGTACGGATCCTCCGCGCGGCCGAGCTTCTCGTAGGAGAAGAAGCCGGCGGCGCCCAGCACGATCATCAGGAACAGGATCAGCGTCGGATGGCTGACGGCCCAGCTCGAGAGATTGAAGTGCTTCATCTCACTCTCCTAGATGCAAAATCCGCTTGCGTTTTCCGTTGTCCGTCATTGCGGACGAAGCGAGGCAATCGAGCTGTTCGCGCGTAGCGCCAGGGATTGCTTCGTCGCTTCGCTCCCGCAATGACGCGGTGAAATCAGAACGACAGTGACGAGACCACGCGCACCTTCTGCGCGGGATCGAGCTTCTGCACGCCGAGCGCGACAACCTTTGCACCATCGTCCACACCGTCGGTGATCACGACGCTGTCGGAGTCGTAGCCCTTCACCTTCACCGGCTTCAGCGCGAGGCCGCCGGCATCGTCGACGACGTAGAACGAGGGGTTGCCGCCCTGGTTATAGAGCGCCGACAGCGGCAGCCTGGCGACGCGGTCGGTGGCGGAATCGGCGAGCGTCAGCGTCGCGGTCATGCCGAGCGAGACGGCATCGCCCGCGTCCGGCAGCGAGAATTTCGCCAGATAGGTGCGGGTGGCCGCATCGGCCGACGGCGCGATCTCGCGCAGCTTGGCGGCATACTTCTTGTTCGGCTCGGACCACAGCGTGACGGAAGCGACGCCCTCCTTGGCGCGGCCGACCAGCGTCTCCGGGATGGCTACGACGGCTTCCTTCTCGGCAAAGCGTGCGACGCGGATCGCGGTCTGGCCCGCGGCAACCACCTGGCCAGGCTCGATCAGCGTCGCCGTAACGACGCCGCGGGCATCGGCCGCCAGCGTCGCATAGGAAAGGGAATTTTTGGTCAACTCGACCTGGCGCTCGGCGCGATTGAGCCGCGCCCTCGCCTCGTCGGCGGCCGCGCGCGCCGAATCCATCTGCGCGTCAGTGGTCCAGCCCTTGGCGCGCAGGTCCTTGGCGCGCTGCTCGGATGCGCCGGCCTGCGCCAGCACGCCGGTGGCGGCGGAGAATTCGGCCTGCGCCTGCTCGGCCTGCAGCTTCAGATCGACCTCGTCGAGCACCGCAAGCGGCTGGCCGACATCGACGGTCTGGCCGACCTCGACCAGCCGTTTTGCCACTTTGCCGGGAACCCGAAAGCCCATGTCGCTTTCAATCCGGGGCCGGATCGTGCCGACGAAGCTGCGCTCCGGGGATGCGGCTTCATATTTCACGGTCGCGACCAGAACCGGGCGCCCGGGAACGACTTTCTCCGCCGTGGACTCCTGGCAACCGGACAATGCGACCGCCGAGGCCGCGAGCATGATACCCGTGAAGAGCCTGAAATAGCTGGACAAAACCGATCGGACAAACATCGAACACTCCCATGGCTGATGTCTAGCGGGGAGTATTAAATGTTCACTGACGAATGTCAATAATCGTCAGTAGACACATGTCTGTGAGTTAATGAAGGGTATGTGACGCCCCACCGACGCGCCGCGCCGCAAACGGATAGCCGGCGCCGCGGGAGCTATCGCGCCGCGTCGGGCGACCACCCTGCATTTCCAGGACGGCTACTTCGCCGCCCCCGCGAATTCCGTCTTGGTGTCGTGGCTACCCAAGAACACCAGCAGTCCCGCGACCAGCGGGAACAGCGCGAGCACCATCAGGCCGATCTCGGCACTGCCGCTGGTTTCCTTCACCCAACCGACCAGATAAGGCCCGACGAAGCCGGCCAGATTTCCGACCGAGTTGATCAGCGCAATGGCGCCGGCCGCGGCAGTGCCCGACAGCCATGCAGTCGGCAACGTCCAGAACACGGCGAAGCAGCAGAAGATGCCGATCGCCGCGACCGTCAGCACCACCATCGTGATCGCGGGATCCTTGATGTAGCTGGAAAGGCCGAGCGCAGCCGCCGTGAGCAGCAGCGGGGCCCCGACATGGACGACGCGCTCGCGCGTGGCGTCGGAATGGCGCGCCCACAGGATCATCGCGACGGTGCCGAAGAGATAGGGTATCGCGGTGACGAATCCGGTCTGCGCGTTGGTGAGGCCGAAGGCCTTGACGATCTGCGGCAGCCAGAACTGCATGCCGTAAAGCGCGCCGACGAAGCCGAAATAGATCACGCTGGGCATGATCACAGGAGGCGAGGACAGCGCCTGCCCGAGCGACAGCTTGTGCACGGCCTGCTTGGCGGCATGCTCGGCATCGAGACGCGATTTGAGCCAGGCCTTCTGCTCGGCGTCGAGCCAATCCGCCGTCTCCGGCCTGTCGGTCAGGTAGAACCAGGTGACGAGGCCAAGCAGGATGGAAGGGATGCCTTCGATGATGAACAGCCATTGCCAGCCCTTCAGGCCCATCGCGCCGTGAAGCTCGAGCAGGAGACCCGAGATGGGCGCGCCGATCACGCTGGAGAGCGGCACGGCGACGGCGAACGCCGCCATGAAGCGGGCGCGGTATTCAGCCGGGTACCAATAGGTCAGATAGAGGATAATGCCGGGGAAGAAGCCGGCCTCCGCGACGCCGAGCAGGAAGCGCAGGGTGAAATAGCTCCAATGGGAGTCCACCGCCGCCATCAGCGCGGAGATGATCCCCCATGACACCATGATGCGGGCGATCCACTTGCGGGCCCCGAATTTCTCCAGCGCCAGATTGCTCGGCACTTCGAAGATGAAGTAACCGATGAAGAAGATGCCGGCGCCCCACGCATATGCCAGCGACGAGAGCCCCAGATCCTTGTTCATGGTCAGCGAGGCAAAGCTGAGATTGACGCGGTCGAGATAGGCCAGGAAGTAGGCCAGGATCAGGAACGGAATCAGGCGCCAGGAGATCGCGCGGATGGTTGAAGTTTCAACGGCGCTCTTGGTGGCGCCGGCGGTGATGGTGGCAGATTGGCTCATGCGGTTGCTCCCCGGCCGTCATTGTTCTGTTGCAATCGGGTTTTCCGCAAGCCGCCGGGCTAGTCAATCGGTTTCCAGTCGCGC
Source organism: Bradyrhizobium sp. (assembly GCA_035575905.1). Lineage (GTDB taxonomy): Bacteria > Pseudomonadota > Alphaproteobacteria > Rhizobiales > Xanthobacteraceae > Bradyrhizobium. Next base: position 214,536 of record DATLXL010000048.1, read on the forward strand.
AAAGGCACAGGCGCATTGCGCAGGGCGCGCGGGTCAATCCGCCAGCTGAAACTTTTCGAAGCGATCGAGCTCTTCCTCGATGCGGCGCTTCAACGCTTTCCGCGCCTCGCCCCTGGCCGCCTTGCCCGGTCCGACCCAGCTCCACTTCTGCATGAGCAGCTTCCGGCTCTGACGGTCGGTCTTCAGGTCGATCGCCGCGACGATCTCATCATCCACCAGAACGGGAAGTGCGAAGTAGCCGAAAACGCGCTTGGCCCTGGGCACATACGCCTCGAACTTGTGGCTGTAGCCGAAGATCAGCTCGCTGCGCTTGCGCTGAATGATGAGGGGATCGAAGGGCGAGAGAATGTGGACGAGCGCCGGTTGGGCACCTTGCTCTTCGCGCTGCAGCGACTGCGGTCGCGCCCAATGCTCCTGCTTGCCGGCGCCGTCGATCGCGACCGCCACCAGTTCGTTCCGGCGCAGCCGCGCCTCGATGATGCGGCGCACGGCGGCCTTGCCCGGCGCATCGAGATGGCAGATCGAATCCAGGCTCACCACGCCCTGCGAGCGCAGCGAACGATCGAGCAGATAGGCCGCGACCTCGCTGGCGCTCGCCGGCTTCGGCGGCTTGTCCCAGCCGAAATGCCGGCCCATCAGCTCGTAGGTCTTGAGCATGCCGGTGCGCTCGCTGACGGTCACCGTTCCGGTGTAGAAGGCCAGCTGCAGCGCGTGCTTGGACGGCTTGCGGCTTTGCCAGAGATGCTGCTTCTCGGTGAGCACGTCGTCCTCGATGTCGCGGATGGTGAGCGGCCCGGCCTTGATCAGCCGCATCACCTTGCGCGTGTCGGCCGGCGTCACCGAGGCGTACCATTGATGCCCGTCGCGCCTGTGCTCGCGCATCAGGGGCATGAAGAAGCGGAAATCCTTCGAGGGAACGTAGGACAGTGCGTGAGTCCAGTATTCGAACACGCTCTTGTCGACGCTCCGCGCCTGCTTGAGGTCGGCGCGACGATAGGCCGGGATGCGGCTGTAGAGGATGTGGTGGTGGCAGCGCTCGATGACGTTGATGGTGTCGATCTGCACATAGCCGAGGTGCTCGACGGCGGCGGCGACGGCGGCCGGCCCTTCGCCGAACGGCGTCGAGACGTCCAGCCGCTGCGCCTGCAGCCAAATTCGCCGGGCTTCTGTCTTGGTGAGGGGAAAGGGATCGTTTTGGCGGGCCATGGATCCCGGAACCTAGCGGGATTCGCCGGGGGTGACATCTTGTCGGCTGCCGCCATCGCCCAAGGCGGGCAAGAGCCACGCCGCCTGGTGGCGGCGCGGCCCAACTCGCCTTACTTGGAGGAAGCCATCTTCTGCGCCTTCATGTAGGACGCGCAGGCGCCGCGCATGTCGCCCTTGCTCATCGCGGTATTGGCCTTGCCCATTTCCTTGGCCATCGCCATCTTGCCGGGGCCTTCCGGCATCGTGTTCATGGCGCTGGTCGTCTTCGCCATGTTCTCGCCGGTGCATTTCATGGCTTTCGCGGATGCCGGCGTGACGGAGAATGCCAGCAGGACCGCAGCGGTGATCGCAAACACTTTCATCGAAGAACCTCCCTGAGCACCGGCTTGGTTGCCGGCAGGGAATAAGCTACTCCGCCTCGCCGGGTTCCCGGAAGTCGGTTTTGCGGATTTAGGGTCGCAGCCGTGCTGCTCAGCGCCTGCCGCGCCCGACGATGCTGCCGGTGGTAACGTCGGGCGCTTCGCACGACGCCTTGCCACGGTCCGGCACCGAGCATTTGTAGACATTGCCGGTGAGCCGGTCGATCAGCCAGGCGCTTTCCTCGTTCGGCGTCTCAAAACCGATATAACGCTGGCCGAGCGCGGTGACCAACGTCGACAGCAGGATCGCCGCTGCGATCATCGCTGCGCCGACCAGGATCGACATGGTGTTGCTGGAACCTGATTGATCAACCGAACCCGCGCGATACCCCTGGTGTTCGCTTTGCCTCTTCACCGACTTGACTGACTGCAACACGGCCCCTGCTTCGCCCCTCAGCACTTTTTCCTCGCGAAGAAACTTCATTATTGTCCCTTCTGGTCGAATTCGTGTTCGCAGCCGCCGCTTGCGTGATTTATCAACACCATCATTGCGCCTGATAAGTGTAAAGCGCGAAGTTGAAGCAACGCACATCATCCGTTTTTCTACGGACGAGTGTTGCTCGGGCGGAACAATTCAGGCGAAGCGCGATCGCAAAAAAAAGGCGGCGCTCGCACGCCGCCTTCATCGCTTGTCTTCGAAGCAATGTTCAGCGGAACACCGGCATCATGCGAAAGAGATTGGGCGGGCCACCGCCACCGCCGCCGCGATGACGACGTGCGCCGCCGCCACCGCCGCCGCTGCGACGGGAAGCACGCGGCTCGTCGTCTGAGCTTTCGTCCGTTCCCGCAACGCGGGTCGAAAGAATCTCGGACTGCAGCGCCTTGTGCTGCATCGCGTTGAGGTAGCCGGTCTTCGGATAGCCGCGGGCGGCCTGCCAGCGGGTGATCACGGCGCGGGTGGACCCGTCGAACTTGCCGGTCGCCTTGACGTCGAAGCCAAGCCCGGTGAGGCGGCGCTGCACGTCGCGACGCTGCGTCTTGGACAGGCCAAGCTGGTCCTCGGTCACTTGCGTGGCTTCGTCGGAGAAGATCGCCTGGTCGACGTCGGTGCCGGTGGTCAGGTTACGGGTGGTATTGGACGGACCGTCCTGCAGTGCGGCGATACGGGACAGCGCCAGCGACTTGAACGTCCCGTTCGGATAGTTGGTCAGGTAGGCGTTGAGTTCCTCGACCTTGTTGGAGTCCTTGATCGAGCGCCAGAACTCGAGTTCGACTTCGGAAGCCGCCGCCGAGGTCGGCGCCGGCATGTTCGGCGTCTCGGAGGCCGTGCCGGTGGCGGGCTTGGCGGGGTTGAGGTAGACGGCGCCGATCAGGTTAGTGTGGCCCCAAGGCAGCTGGCTCTTGGAGGTTTCTTCGTTAACCTGGGCGCGCACCTTGGTCATGGCCTGCTGAATCTCGACGCCGGGCTGGGCGATGTTGGCGAGCAGCGCGCGGGTGAACGGGCTGTTGGTGCCGGCTTCGCCATCGAGCGCGGTCTGGCCGGGGCCGGTGGCGAATGCCAGCAGCGTCCCCTCGCCCGACTTCATCTCGGCAAGGCCACTGCCGACATTGGCGCTGCGGGTCGCCTTGGCGGAACGGATTTTTGCCGCGAACGGGTTGTCGCGGCAGGCATCCAGGAACACCAGCTTGACCTTGGCATCGCCCATGGTCTGTTCGAGCGTCAGGTCAACATTGATCGCGGCGCCCAGCTTGACGTCCATCTCGGACTTCAGGTCGGCATCGACCGGCAGCAGGTAGTTGGTGCCGTTCACCGCGATGCCGTGGCCGGCATAGAAGAAGATCGCCACATCGGCGCCTTCGGCCTTCTTGCCGAAGTCGAGCAGCTTCTCCGTCATCTTGTCCCGGGTGAGATTGGAACCCTCGACGACATCGAAGCCGACATTGCGCAGCAGCCGCGCCATCGACTTGGCGTCAACCGCCGGATTGGGCAGCGCCGGCACGTTCTTGTAGGCGCCGTTGCCGACGACGAAGGCGACGCGCTTGTCGGCGAAGGCGTCCGTGCTGGCAGTGAAGGCCAGGCAAACTGCGGAGAGAATAATTGTCAGGTAGCGCATCTGAAAAATCCCCATCGATCAAAGCGCAACATCGATTGTAGGAGACCACCGGCGCATTTCAGGGCGTCTTCGTCAGCCAGAGAACATGGCTTCGCGGCTGTTTCGAGCTGGCGGTTACGACGAAACCTCCTCACGGGATTGCGACTTGCGGACGCTCGATCATGCCAAGGAGCGAGCGTCAATATAACTGACCCATTTTGACGGCGATACGACCAAAGCGAAAAAGGCGGCCCGCCGGCCGCCTTTTTGTTTGTTTGGTTAGCCTAGCGGAAGATCGGCATCATGCGGAACAGGTTGGGCGGACCGCCGCCACCGCCGCGATACCGCCGGCCGCCGCCACCGCCACCGCCGCCACCGCGGCGGGAGGCGCGCGGCGCATCGTCGGAACTCTCGTCGGTGGAGGCGACGCGGGTGGAGAGAATCTCGGTCTGCAGCGCCTTGTGCTGCATGGCGTTGAGGTAGCCGGTCTTTGGATAGCCGCGGGCAGCCTGCCAGCGGGTGATCACGGCGCGGGTGTTCTCGTCGAACTTGCCGGTCGGCTTGATGTCGAAGCCGAGACCGGTGAGGCGGCGCTGCACGTCGCGGCGCTGGCCCTTGTCGAGGCCGAGCTGGTCTTCGCTCACCTGGGTGGCTTCCTCGGAGAAGATTGCCTGGTCGACGACACCAGTGGTGAGGTTGCGCGTCGCATTGGACGGGCCGTCCTGCAGGGCGGCGATGCGGGAAAGCGCGACCGACTTGAAGGCGCCGCTCGGATAGGTGGTGAGATAGGCGTTGTATTCCTCGACCTTGTTGGAGTCCTTGATCGAGCGCCAGAACTCAAGTTCGACTTCGGAAGCCGCGGTGGTGGTCGGGGCCGGCGTATTCGGCGCTTCGGCCGTGGTCTCGATGCCCTTCGCCGGATTGAGATAGACGCTGCCGATCAGGTTGGTGTGGCCCCAGGGCAGCTGGCTCTTGGAGGTTTCTTCGTTGACCTGGGCGCGCACTTTCGTCATGGCCTGCTGAATCTCGACGCCGGGCTGGGCGATGTTGGCGAGCAGCGCGCGGGTGAACGGGCTGTTGGTTCCGGCTTCGCCATCGAGGGCAGTCTGGCCGGGGCCGGTAGCGAAGGCGATCAGGGTGCCCTCGCCCGACTTCATCTCGGCAAGGCCGCTGCCTACGTTGGCGCTGCGGGTCGCCTTGGCGGAACGGATTTTTGCCGCGAACGGGTTGTCGCGGCAGGCATCCAGCAGCACCAGCTTGACCTTGGCATCGCCCATGGTCTGTTCGAGCGTGACGTCGATATTGATGGCTGCGCCCAGCTTGACGTCCATCTCGGACTTCAGATCGGCATCGACCGGCAGCAGGTAGTTGGTGCCGTTCACCGCGATGCCGTGGCCGGCGTAGAAGAAGAGTGCGACATCGGCGCCTTCGGCCTTCTTGCCGAAATCGAGCAGCTTTTCCGTCATCTTGTCGCGGGTCAGGTTGGCGCCCTCGACGACGTCGAAGCCGACGTTGCGAAGCATTTTCGCCATCGACTTTGCGTCGACGGCCGGGTTGGGCAGGGTCGGTACATTCTTGTAGGCGCCGTTGCCGACGACGAAGGCGACACGCTTGTCGGCCAGTGCATCCGTGCCGGCACTGATGAGAAGGGTTGCGGCTGACAGTGCGGCGAGCAGGTAGCGCATCTTCGTTCTCCCCTTGACCCAAGGCCTCGCTAAGGAGGCCAATTCCATGGGAGGCAATCTGAGCGCTTATTAATGTGCCTTCCGTGATCTAGATCACATAAGCGCGGAGGTCGTCGAACCGGTCCGAACGAAGATGCGACGCGGCCGTAACAGCAGCTGATGCCGTTAGGGGTAATGGCCAGAACCATGCGGAAATGCGGGAGATTGCGCGGCGGACGGGATAAGAAGAACGCTTGCGGATCCCGCGCCGCGCGAGGCCTGAACCTGCCGTGCCGGGGAAGCGCTGGGATCACAACGGCTTACCCGTGACGTAAGTCACATTCGCCGCTTTGAACCTGCCGTAAGTTGGGACCATCCAAGACGCACGCAGGCAATATTTGCAGGCGTAACCCAAAGGAAAACGACCATGACCAGCATTTCCAGACTTTCCGGAATTACGGCCATTGCGCTCGGCGCCGCGCTGTCGATGACGGCGGGCCTGGCGATGGCCGGTGAAGTGATTTCTGCCGATCAGATTTCCAAGGCGTTGCAGCCGAAGCCGCTGACCCGCGGTCTCTCGGCCGGCGCTCCGCAGGTCGATGCCGCGGCGCAGGCCAAGGAAACCACGTTCATCAACGGGCTGCGTAACCGCCCGACGCGCTCGCTCTCTCTCGGCGAGCGCGAGGAAGTCGCGCAGCTCGCGGCGACCAAGCCGAAGATCGATCTCGAGATCAACTTCGACTACAACTCGGCCGACATCAGCAGGACCTCGATGCAGGCGGTGCAGGAACTCGGCAAGGCGCTGTCCGACCCGACGCTGAAAGGCTCGACCTTCGTGGTCGCCGGCCACACCGATGCGCAAGGCACCGAGCAGTATAACCAGGGCCTGTCGGAGCGCCGCGCCGACACCATCAAGCGTTATCTGATCGAGAAGTTCGGCATCAATGGCAGCGACCTCGTCACCGTCGGTTACGGCGAGTCCAAGCCGAAGGATGCGAGCGCGCCGAACGATCCGACCAACCGCCGCGTCCAGGTGGTCAACATGGAAGCCAACAAGACCGCCGCGAAGTAACGGCAACATGGAAATCCGCCCGCCTTCACGGCGGGCGGTTCCTCCGGAGAAGGATCACGTCAATGAAGACGCGTTCGCTCGGCATTGCCTTTGCAACCCTGCTCGCCATTGCGCCCGCGAGGGGCTTTGCGCAAGACGCTGCCGCGCCGGCTGCTCCCGCCGCAACGCCGGTCACAAGTCCGGGCGATCCACCGGCCAGCGTGCCGCGTCCCTCGATCGTGCCGAAGCAGACGGAAGATGCAGCTCCGGCTGCGACCGACGCCAAACCACGCAAGGCGCGGCGTTACGCGCGAAAGCACTATCGGCGCTATGCCTATTGGGAGCCGTTCCCGGTCTTCCTGCCGAACCTGCATCGCCATCACATTTCCTGGCGCCGGGTAGCCTGGTTCAGGTGGTTTTAGATCCAGCTCTGAAAAATCATCAGCCGCTGATACGTCTGCATCGACGTTCCCAGTTCCGCAACCGAGATCGGCAGCAGCGCCACGAAACCGGCGACGGATGCAGCGACAAAGGCCCATAACGCCCAGCGCGGCGGCGCGCGCTCGCCTTGCGTCAGCACATAGACCAGCGCCAACGAGGCCACCGTCGCTGACGGCAGATAGTAGTAGATGAAGCCGATGGTGCGCGGCAGCGTCGCCCAGGCGACCCAGGGCCCGATATAGAACGCAAGGATAAGGAATGCCTGCGTGCGCCGCGCGACGATGAAATCGCGCGCGCAAACGGCCAATGCCGCCAGCGCCGGCCACAGGATCAAGGGATTGCCGAGGAAGATGATGGCCTGGAAGCGGTCATCGCCGATCTTGTCGAACTGATACCATATTGGCCGCATCAGCAGCGGCCAGGACGGCCACGAACTCATGTAAAGATGCGCCGGATGCGAGGCGGAATTTTCCGCAAAAATGCGCCGCTGCGCCTCGATGAAGGCCGGGATCGAAAATCCCGTCACCGGAACGCAGGCAATGAAGTAGACGACGACGGGCACCAGCACGAAGCACAGCGCGAAGTGATAGTAGCGAAACTCCGGCCAGCGATCGGGCCGGTACCAGTCTTGCGCACTCGGCTCGGCAAATTGCGTGCGCCATCCCTGCAGCAGGCGGACCATGGCGACGATCGCGATGGCAACGCCGAGCGGAAAGAAGCCGCTCCATTTGCTGGCGCCGGCGAGCGAAAAAAACAGGCCGGCGGCACCGAACGCCATCTCCGGGCGCGGCTTGTTGTAGCCGTGAATGAAGGCGGCGATGCCGAACAGATCGAAAGTCAGCGCGTAGATGTCGAGCATGGCGATGCGCGACTGCACGAAAACCATCTGGTTGAGAAAGGTCAGCGCCGCAGCGGCGAGCGCGGGCCCTTGCGCGGCAAACAGCGCCAGCGCGCAAAGATAGATCGCGACGATGGCGAGTGCGCCGAACAGGATGCTTGGATAGCGCCAGCCCAGCGAGTTGTCGCCGAACAGTCTGATAGAGGCCGCCATCAATTCCTTGGCAAGTGGCGGATGCATCGGGTTGAGCAACGGCTCGTGCGGGCCCTGCTCGAGCAATTGCTTGGCCGCCGGCACGTAGTGCACCTCGTCAAAGGTAATTTTGTCCGGTGTCGTGAAACCAATCATCAGGAGCAGATGCGCGACGACGAATATGGCGCCAGCAATCATCGCAACCCTTGCGATTGGACTATCCGGAACAGAAGCGAATTTGCGTGCGGCCCCACCGGCACATTCCGGCGCAACCGTGTCCCTGGCGCGATCGAGATCGCGCAGCTTTTCTTTTCGAACCGATTTCCGTTGGGAGATCACTAATCGACGGGCCGGGAAAGTGAGCGGGACTTGTGGCAATTATACAATATGGCCGGCCGGCACAATCCGCTAAAAGCGGCGCGCAGATTCCACGGTGGGAAATGAACTGGCGTACCCTTATTGTTGTGGCGCTGACAATCCTTGTTGCGTTGAAGGTCGGCGGCGCTCACGCCCAGGCGGCAAAGCGTGTCGGCGAAGCGGCCGTGGTGCAGAACGAGGTGATCCGCGTTTCCGGAGCGGGCGGTTCCCAGATCAATGTCGGCGATGCCGTATTGCGTGATGAGACCGTGCGCACCGGCGCGAGCAGCGCCACGCGGCTGGTGATGATCGACTCCACCAACCTGTCGCTAGGCGCCAATTCGTCCCTCACGCTTGACCGCACCGTATTCAACGACGAGCACAGCTATCGCGACGTCGTCATCCGCATGACCACGGGCGCATTCCGCTTCGTTACCGGCCATTCCGACAAGAACGCCTACAAGATCACGACTGGTCTTGCGACCATCGGCGTGCGCGGCACCACCCTCGACATCCTGTCGCAGCGCGGCCGCACCGTGGTGGTGCTGCAGGACGGCGCCTCGCGCGTCTGCACGCTGAATTTCCAGTGCATCGAGCTGACCCAGCCGGGCGATACCGCAATCATCACCTCGACCAACGGCAGGACCACGATCCAGAAGACCAACAACCCGCCCTGGACATTCGCCAGCAATTGCGGCGCCGCGTCCGGGCTGTGCAGCACCAGCGAATTCGCCGACGCTTCGCCGGCGATCACGCCGGTGGTCGACGAATCCGACGGCCTGTTGTGCGGGAAGTGACCATGACCGGCTTGTCGCGCAGCTGGATCGTCTTCGCCGCCATGCTGGTGGCGGCCGCGCTGCTGTTCCTGCGCGGTGAATCCAATGTCGCCTATGCGCAATCGGCGCCGACGTCGTGTTCCACCTCGACCTCGACGTCGACATCCACTTCGACCCCGATACCAACTTCCACCTCGACCTCGACATCGACCTCCACGTCGACGTCGACCTCGACATCGACCTCGCTGCCGACGTCGGGCCCCACCAACAATTACAGGGCGGCCACGGAGGGTCACGCCGGCAGCACGGCGGCCCCGCCACTGCCGCCCTGCCCGACCGGTGCCGATTCCAGCGCCGGGTCGATCAACGATGTCGCCAAGCAACGCTTCAACCAGATGATCACCAACCGCGTGCTCGGCACGGTGCTGCTCGGTGTCAACGAGCAGATCAACTGCAACGACTGCATCAGCGCCTTCGGCTCGGTCGGCTCGTTCTCGGCCGGCGTCCACGGCCGCAAGAATCTCACCGACAATCTCGCGCTGCTCGCCGGCCTCGCCTACACGCATTATGGCGAGAACGGCTACAACGTGACCAGCGCGCCGATCGGCGCGCTCGCGCTGCGCTACGATTTCACCGACTGGGGCTCGTCGCGGCCATTCTTCGACATCGGCACGATCCTGACGCCTTACGAAAAGGTGAGCTACCGGCGCAGCTATCTGACGAGCCTGGGCGCTGTGACGGTGAGCGGCGACACCACGGCGGAGAACTACGCGGTCTATGGCCGTGCCGGCTGGATCGGCAGAATATCGCCGCGCGACGAGGTCGCGGCTTCCGTGGAAATCTGGCAGCTCTGGCAGCGCGTCAAGGGCTATGCCGACCAGTCGGTCGTGTACAACCCGTTCGACGCCGCCTTCAACACCGGCACCGACAAGACCACGCTCGCCAAGGTCGGCGGGCAGTGGACCCACATGATCACCAACAGCATCGAAGGCAATATCAACGGCGGCTATGTGCAGGCGTTCGGCACCCGGTCCGGCGTCGTGGCCGCCGTCACCGGCCAGGGCATGGTGACGCCAACGATCGGCAACCAGGGCTGGTTCGAATATGGCGGCCGGCTCGGCTTCCGCCTCAAGCCGGGTTGGGTGGCCGACGTCTTCATCAACGGCACGCTCGGCCCGCAGCCGGTGGGCAACACCGCCCATGGCGGCATCGGCCTGCGGATCAATTATTGAGAAAGCGCGGCGTCCGACCCCTGTCGCGACGGCGCATGCGCGCCGTCCCGACCTGAGCGGCAAATATGCGAACCTACGCCGCCGACTTGCCTTCGTAGGCGCGCTTCAAGCCCTCGATATCGAGCTTGACCATGCCGAGCATCGCCCGCATCGCGCGCTGCGCGCCGGCCTTGTCCGGACCGCCGAGATACTTGCCGAGCGCCGTCGGCACGATCTGCCAGGACAGGCCGTAGCGATCCCTGATCCAGCCGCACTGCTCGGTCGTGCCGCCATTCGACAGGATATTGTCCCAGAGGCGGTCGACCTCCGCTTGATCTTCACAATCGATCTTGAACGATACGGCGTGGGTATATTGCGCAGGTGCGCCGCCGTTGATGGCGATGAAGTGCTGGCCGGCCATGGTGAATTCGACGACGAGCACCTGTCCGGCCTTGCCGTGCGCGAAATCGGCCGGCGTGCGCTGCACCGCTTCGATGCGGGAGTCCGGCAGGAGGGAAATGTAGAAATTCACGGCTTCTTCGGCGTTGTCCGTGAACCACAGGCTGGGCGTGATCTTCGACATCTGCAAACTCCTTATGTGACTCCGGTCAGGCATTCTCGGACGCGAACTGCTTCTGGGCGGCTTCGACGTCCATGTACATCACTTCCCAGGCGTGACCGTCGGGATCTTCGAAATCGCGGCCGTACATGAAGTCGTACTCGTCCTGCGGACCGTGATCGGTGGTGCCGCCGGCCGCCCTGGCCCTGGCCATGATGTCGTCGACTTCGGCGCGGCTCTCGGCCGAGAGGCAGAGCAGAACCTGGCTGGTCGTTTTGGCGTCAGCGATCTTCTTCCTGGTGAAATAGTTGTACTTGGCGTGGGTCATCAGCATGACGTGGATGGTTTCCGAGAACACCATGCAGGACGCGGTGTCGTCGGAAAATTGCGGGTTCTTCGCCGCGCCGACCGCTTCATAGAAGGCGGTCGAACGCGCAAGATCGGCGATAGGCAGGTTGACGAAGATCATTTTGGCCATGACAGGGCTCCTTGGGACGGTTCAGGCCCAAGGACGGGCGGCCCTGCCACGATCCGACAGAGCCATGGAAATTTTTTTGCAGGCCGATTTGACCGATCTTGCGCTGCGCCGTCAGGTCGGTGCGGGCATCGAGAGGAAGCCCCGGGGGACGTGCCGGATGAACTTCAAATCCTCGATGGTCTGCTCGCGCTCGGCGAACTGTCAGCCGCTCCTGCGCCGTACGGCGCATCGCGGAATGACAGCGTCATTTCTCCGCAGGATCGCGGTGCACGGGGTCGACCCACAGCACCGTTTCCGGCTTCTCGACCGGCTCGATGTCGAGATTGATCGCGACCGCCTCGCCGTCGCTGCGCACCAGCACGCATTCCAGAACTTCGTCGCGGCTGGCGTTGATCTCCTGATGCGGCACGTAGGGCGGCACGAAGATGAAATCGCCGGGGCCGGCCTCGGCGGTGAATTGCAGCTTCTCGCCCCAGCGCATGCGCGCCTTGCCCTTCACCACGAAGATGATGCTTTCAAGGTGGCCGTGATGGTGCGCGCCGGTCTTGGCGTCGGGCCGGATGGTGACCGTGCCCGCCCACAATTTCTGGGCGCCGACGCGGGCGAAGTTGATCGCCGCCTTGCGGTCCATGCCTGCGGTCGACGGCACGTTGGGGTCGAGCTGGTTGCCGGGGATGACGCGCACGCCGTCGTGCTTCCAGCGCTCCAGGTCGGCGTCCTCGTGATGATGGACGTGCGGATGTGTGTGATCGTGGGAGCCGGACATGGGGGCGCTTTCGGGGAAAGGTTTATCGGTTCGAGCATACCGTTAAGCGAGAGCCGCAACCAGTTCAATCCGGGAACTTTCAGGGCAATGCCGCGTCGTGGTTTTTCATTTGCGCTCGGACGACCAGGGAAAATTCAGGTACTGATCCCGCGTATCGTAGCAGATATTTCCGTACATTTTGAGATAGGCGTCGCGTCGGCTGTCGTCACGATAGACCGACGCGGGGTCCGCCGTGTCGGCTTCATATTGCGCAAGGTTCTGCACCGTCAGTGCTTTCGGCAAGATGTCCATTGCCTGGGGGATGCTCTTGCCTTCGAGCCAGTCGGCGGCGTGCTGGCCCATGGCGTATCCGAATATCGGCGAAGCAAGACTGACGCTGGCTTTGTAGGGGCCGCCCCGCTTGATTTCTTCAACCGCAGCCGGCTCTCCATCGATGCCACCGAGGAATTGGCCGTCGCGTGCCTTGCCGGCTTGCCGCAACGCCGCCAGCGCGCCGAGCACGACCGTGTCGGCACCCAGCACGACATCGACATCAGGGTTGGCGAGCAGGATCGTGCGCATCATCGCCGCACCGCCGGCTTCATCGACCGTGAGCGGCGAGATGTCGGCCACGATCACGGCGCCCGGCAACGTCTTCAGCGAGTCGCGCATCGCCGTGAAGCGCGGCGCCAGGAATTGCAGGCTATCGTGCGTCAGCAGGACTACCCGCGCTTTGCCGCCCAGCCGCGTCCTGATGTAATTGGCAGCCTCGTCGCCCAGCACCTTGCCGGTCAGGTATTGCGGCGCGTTCAGGATCGTCGTCGCCGGCGGCGGCACGACGGTGCCGACATATGCGCCGGACCAGATGACCTGCTGAAGGGCGGGCGCCAGCGATACCGGATCAACCGGAGCGGCCACAACCGCGCCGACCTTGGCATCGAGGAAAACCTTGATCTGGTCGATCATCCGCCCCGCATCGTTGCCGGCCTGGGCAATGCGGTACTGAAGGCCGCGATCCCTGGCGGCCAATTCCAACCCGCGCGCGACGCCTTGCATGAACTTGCGCTCGTTGTCCTGTGCGAAGGCGAGCACCTTGCCGACATCCGGCGGAGCGCTGCATCGCGGTTTGGCGGGATCGAACGGAGGCAGGATTACCGGCCTGGTAAGGCCCGCCGGTCCATGCTGCGCCGCCCCGCTTCCGATACCGGCGAGCAGCGCCGCAAAGGCCAGTAACAATCGCCATCGCTGCATGGTCAGGCTTCCACGGCAGGAGAGAACGCGAGGCGCGCGACCGTCCCGGTCGCCGCGGCGACGTACTCGACGTCCCCGCCGATCGAGCGCGCCATGGCGGAGACGATACGCGTGCCGAGCCCGGTGCCTTTCGCCGGTCCCGGCGAGCGGCCGACTCCGTCATCTTCGACGCTGAGCTCGGCCTTGTCTTCTGCAAGGCGGCGCAGGCGAACGCGCACCTCGCCCGGCTTGTCGGGATAGGCATATTTGAACGCGTTGGTGACCAGCTCGGTGACAATGACCCCGAGATTGATGCTGGAATCGGTTTTCAGCTTGATCGGTTCGATGTCATAGCGAAGCGAGGCCACATGGCCCTGCCCGCGCAGCGAGGCTTCGACATTGTCAAGCACGCTGGAGAGATATTCCTGCAGGTCGACGAATCTAGCGTCATCGGCGCTGTAGAGACGCTTGTGCACCGATGCGACCGCGAGGATTCTCGCCTCGGTCTCCTTGAGGGCTTCTCTGGACGCCTGATCGGTGATGAGATTCGATTGCAGGCGGACCAGCGAGGCCACCAGCGAAAGGCTGTTGGCTACGCGATGATTGACTTCGGTCACCAGCAACTCGGCGCGATCGCGCGCTTCCGTCAATTGCGCAGTGCGCCTCAACACCCGATCCTCGAGCGTGAGGTTGAGCGCATTCAATTCGCTGCGCGCGCGCGACACTTCCCATGCATATCGAAAAACGGTGGCGGTCGCGCCGCCGACAACCGCCACGATCACCAGTCCGCCGATGATCGTCACCAGCCGCAGCCACGTAGCGTTCTGCCGCTGGTCATTGAGCACGGTCTCCAGCCGGTCGTCAGCCTGGCGGACAATGCTGGAGAGGAACAGGTTGGCCTCGTCCATCAGCGCCTTGCCGCGGTTGCTGCGGAAGACCGCCGCCGCCTCACTGTCCTGCAGATCGGCCTTCAGCTCGATGGTTCGATCCATCTCTGCGATTTTGCCCGGCACCACATTCGAAAGGCGGTCGAGCATCGTCGTGTTCTGCGGCGACGCCGGCAGCGTCTGCTTCAGCCGGTCGAACTGCGCGAGCGCCTGTGCCTTGGCGGCATCATAGGGGGCAAGGTAAATCTGGTTGCCGCCGAACAGGTATCCGCGCTGGCTCGACTCGGCGCTCTGCAGCGCGCTCCGCAGCTCGACGGCGGAGGCGCGCAACGCCCGCGACCGGTTGCTTTCCTCGAAATAGCCGCTCGATTTCTCGCTTAACCAGGCAGTCGCGCCGACAATGCCCAGCAGCGTCAACAAGCCGATTGCGAGCAGGATGATGCTCGCACTTATGACAAACCGGCTGGAAATGGGCATTTTGAGTAAAAAACTCGCGCTTGGTGCGCGAGGGTACAACGGAATCGGCCCAAGGGAATAGGCCCCTGTCCCGGGTTCCCGCTCAGATGTGCCCGAAAGAAGCGGCTTACTTGACCGCCAAAAGCTCGACGTCGAACATCAAGGTCGCATTCGGCGGGATCACGCCGCCGGCGCCGCGCGCGCCGTAGCCGAGCGTGGGCGGAATGATCAGCGTGCGCTTGCCGCCGACCTTCATGGTGGAAACGCCCTCGTCCCAGCCCTTGATGACGTGGCCCTGCCCGATCGGAAATTCGAACGGCTCGTTGCGATCCACCGAAGAATCGAATTTCTTGCCCTTCTGGCCGTTGTCGTAGAGCCAGCCGGTGTAATGCATGACGCAGGTCTGGCCCTTCTTCGGCGAGGCGCCGGTGCCTTCCTTGACGTCGATGATCTGCAAACCTGATGCTGTGGTCATGGGCTTTCCTTGCTGCGCGCTGGCGCGGGTGGCGATCGCGGCAGCGAAGCCACCGAACATGGTCGTGAGGATGGTGCGCCGTGAAGATCGCATGGCTGTCGCCTTTCTTTTCAATGAACTCAGTAACCGAGCGCGCAGCCATCCTTGCGCGGATCCGAGCCGCCGGTGAGCGTGCCCTTCTCCCAGTCGATCCAGATCGCCTGGCCGCCGCCCAGCGGGCCGACCACGCTCGTGGTCTTGTGGCCGAGCTTCTTCAGACCTTCGACGATGTCGGCCGGCACGCTGTCCTCAAGCTGGTAGACGCCCTCGTAATGCAGGCCGCGCGGCATATCGATGGCCTCCTGCACGTCGCAGCCATAGTCGAGGATGTTGGTGAGCACGTGACATTGCCCGACCGGCTGGTACTGCCCGCCCATTACGCCGAACGGCATGATGCCGCGGCCGTTCCTGGTCAGCAGACCCGGGATGATGGTGTGCAGCGGCCGCTTGCCTGGCGCGATGCAGTTGGGATGGCCCGGCTGGATGCGGAAGCCGCCGGCGCGGTTCTGCAGGAGAATGCCGGTCTTGTTGGAGACGATCGCGGAGCCGAAGGAATGCGCAACCGAGTTGATGAAGGAGCAGACGTTGCGGTCCTTGTCGACGACGGTGCAGTAGATGGTCGACGGGTTCATCGGCGGCGCAACGTTGGGCAGATCGAGCAAGCCGTCCATGCGGATCTTGCCGACCCACTCGTCGGCGAAATTCTTGGCGAGGATGCGCGGCACGTCGACATCGACCTGCCGGGGATCGCCGATGAACTGCTCGCGCATCATGTAGGCGATGCGCGCGGCTTCCGCCTCGATGTGGAAGCGTTCGACGCTGAGCGGCGCGTACTTCTTCAGGTCGAAGCGCGACAGGATATTGAGCATGACCAGCATGGTGATGCCGGGGCCGTTGGGCGGGCACTGCCACGCCTCATATTCCTTGTAGTCGGTGCCGATCGGCACCGTGGTCTCGGTGGTGTGGGCTGCGAAATCCTCCATCGTGTGGAGGCCGCCGATGCCGCGCAGCGTCTCCACCATGTCCTCGGCGATCTCGCCCTTGTAAAAGGCATCGCGGCCGTTCTTGGCGATGGCGCGCAGCGTCTTGCCGAGCTCCGGTTGGTGGATGACGTCGCCGGCCGCCGCCGGCTTGCCGCCGGGCAAGAGATAACGCTGGGTGTTGGTGCCGTTCTTCAGCTTCTCGAACTGGTTGTTCCAGTCGAAGGCGATGCGCGGCGCCACGACATAACCCTGCTCGGCGGCATCGATCGCCGGCTGCATCAGCCGGTCGAGGCCGAACTTGCCGTGGTCCCGCAGGATGACCTCCCAGGCATCGACCGCGCCGGGGATGCTGACGGAATGCGCCGAGGTCAGCGGCACCGAGTTGATCTTGCGCTCGAGATACCATTCCACCTTCGCCGCCATCGGGGCGCGGCCGGAGCCGTTATAGGCGGTGATCTTGCCTTCGCCCTTCTTCTGCAGCAGCGCAAAACAGTCGCCGCCGATGCCGGTCGATTGCGGCTCGATCACGGCCAGCAGCGCGGAGGCCGCGACGGCTGCGTCCGCCGCCGTGCCGCCGGCGCGCAGCACGTCAACCGCCGTCAGCGCCGCCATCGGGTGCGAGGTTGCCACCATCGCGTTCTGGGCATGGACCGTCGACCGGCCGGCGAAATGGAAGCTTCTCATTTTCGGGGTTCTCTTGTCGTTTGGGCGGCAGCGCGGAATGGCCGGAAAAAGCCGGGCTAGATGACATATTCGGGGCCTCCGGCGCAATGGCCGGGGGCGCATGCCGACCACGCAAAGGCCAGGAAGATCGCGGTTTTTGCGGGTTTTGCCCGGCGTCCCGCCCTGATAAAGACGGCACATGGTTTACCGGGTTGCCGCCTTCTACCAGTTCGTCGCGCTGCCGGATTTCCGGGAGTTGCGCGAGCCCTTGCGCACGCGTTGCACGGCGCTCGGGCTGAAGGGCAGCGTGCTGCTTGCCCGGGAAGGCATCAACGGCACGGCCGCCGGCACCGACAAGAGCATTGCCGCCTTCGTGGAGGCCCTGCAGCGCGGCGATCTGTTCGGTGGACGCCTTGACCATCTCGAGCTGAAATATTCGACCGCGGATGCCATGCCGTTCCAGCGCATGAAGGTGCGGCTGAAAAAGGAGATCGTCACGCTGGGCGACGCCAGCGCGGATCCCACCCTGCAGGTCGGCACCTATGTCGACGCCGCCAACTGGAATGCGCTGATCGCGGATCCCGATACGCTGGTGCTGGATACCCGCAACGCCTTCGAAGTTGCGATGGGCACTTTCGAAGGCGCCGTTGATCCCGGCATCAGGAGTTTTGGCGAGTTCAAGGACTTCACGGCTGAAAAGCTCGATCCGGCCAAGCACCGCAAGATCGCGATGTTCTGCACCGGCGGTATTCGCTGCGAGAAGGCCAGCGCCTATTTGCTGGCGCGCGGCTTTTCCGAGGTGTTTCACCTCAAGGGCGGCATCCTGAAATATCTCGAAGACACGCCCGAGCGCGAGAGCCGCTGGCGCGGCGAATGCTTCGTTTTCGACGAGCGGGTCGCGCTCGGCCATGGCTTGCGGGAGCGGCAGAAATGAACGATTTCGGCGAGCGCATCGATGCGCTGGAAGTGCGTATCGCCTACCAGGACGACACGATCGAGACGTTGAACCAGACCATCACCGAGCAGTGGAAGCAGATCGACGCGCTGAAGCGGCAGGTCGCGGCGCTGGGCGACCGATTGCAGGAAGCCGAGGCGCGCTCGCCCGCCCCGGCAAACGAGCGCCCGCCGCATTATTGACGGTCCCTACGCGTGCAGCGTCAGCCAGATCACCACCGCAACGGCAACAAGCACGATCGCCGCGAAGACAATCGGCGCGACCTTCTTGGTGCTGCCGCTGCGCGGCGAATCGTTGGCGGCGTGGTTGAATTCGCTTCGCATCGATTCTATCGGAACATGCCCTTGATCCTGTCCCACAGCGAGGCATCCTCGCTGTCGGCATCGGGTTTCGACTTCGCGGGCTGCGTCGCGCTGACCGGATCGGAGGCCGGGAAGGTACCCTCAAGTCCCTTCTCAAGCCTGGCATGCGTTTCGCGGTCGGCCTTGAGCGCCTCGCGCGGATCGTCGGCATGCTTGTCATGCGGCGCCGGATCGAACGTGTCAGCCAGTTTCTCAGCCATGATTGCCTCCATGTGACCGGATAACGCGGCAGCCGGGCACGCGGTTCCATCGGCGGGCGCGCTTCATGTTCGCCCGGGATGCCGATCCGGCGCGGGTAGACGCGCTGGCCCGCGATATAAGGGCCGTCAGCGCGGCCCACGCCTCGTTGGCCAAACCGGCCGCAAGCGTGTATCAGGACAGCCGGAACCAGCGATCCGGGAAAAGCAGTGACAAAATCCTTTATCGAAGTTTTGGCCGGAAAACGTCAGGCCGTGCCGCCGCTCTGGATGATGCGGCAGGCTGGCCGCTATCTGCCGGAATACCGTGCGCTGCGCGAGAAGGCTGGCAGCTTCCTCAATCTCTGCTTCACGCCGGAACACGCCGCCGAGGTGACGCTGCAGCCGATCCGCCGCTTCAACTTCGATGCCGCGATCATCTTCTCCGACATCCTCGTCATCCCCTACGCGCTCGGCCGCTCGGTGCGCTTCGAGTCCGGCGAAGGGCCGCGGCTCGATCCGCTGGACACACCGGACAAGATTTCGACCCTTGCAGCGCAGGCCGACTTCACCAAGCTCGAACCGGTCTTCGAGGCGCTGCGCCGCGTGCGTGCCGGGCTCGATGCCAAGATCGCGCTGATCGGTTTCTGCGGCGCGCCGTGGACGGTGGCAACTTACATGGTCGCCGGACAGGGCACGGCTGACCAGGCACCCGCACGGATGATGGCCTACCGCCATCCGGACGCGTTCGCCAAAATCATCGACGCACTGGTCGATAACTCGATCGAATACCTGGTCGGACAATTGAAAGCCGGCGCGGACGCGCTACAGATTTTTGATACCTGGGCCGGCGTGCTGCCGCCGCGCGAGTTCGAGCGCTGGTCGACCGCGCCGACGCGGCGCATCGTCGAAGGCGTCCGCAAACAGGTGCCCGACGCGAAGATCATCGGTTTTCCCCGCGGAGCAGCCGGGCAATTGCCGGCCTATGTGGACGCGACCGGCGTCAACGCCATCAGCATCGACTGGACCGCCGATCCCTTATTGATCCGCGAGCGCGTGCAAAGCAAGGTCGCCGTGCAAGGCAATCTCGATCCGCTGGCGCTGATCGCCGGCGGCGCGGCGCTCGATCGCGCGGTCGATGACGTCTTGGCTAGTTACGGCAAGGGCCGGTTGATCTTCAATCTCGGCCATGGCATCCAGCCGGAAACGCCGATCGCCCATGTCGAGCAGATGGTGCGGCGCGTGCGTGAGTATAAAGGCTAGACCGGCCGGCTGCGCTCGATGATGTCCGCAGCCCCCTTGCGAGCAGTTCCAGCCCAACGGCGCGGCCAAGCTCGCGTGGACGATCGGCGGGGCCGGTGCGCGATGCCTCGATGATGCGGCCGCCTGCGTGATCCAGCACTGATGCGGCCAGCGTCATCCCGGTGCCGTTGATCTCGGCGTGGCCCGCAATCGGCGAATTGCAGTGGCCGTTGAGCACCCAGAGAACCTCACGCTCGGCGTCGCCACAGGCATGCGCGGCCGGATCGTCGATCAGCGACAGCGCGTTCCGCTCGTGAAATCGCGCGCGTTGCTTTCCACGGCAACGATGCCCTGCCCGACCGCGGGCAGCATTTCCTGCACCGGAAATTCATAGGCGATGCGGCTGGCGAGCCCGACACGCTCAAGCCCGGAGCGCGCCATGATCAGCCCGTCGGCCGGGCCGACCGCGCCGCCGTCGGGAAGCCGCTGCGCGGATCTGCGCGACGAACGCGCTGCCCTTGCCGCCATGCGGCAGCAGCTTGCCGGTCTGGTCGATATCGCCGGTGGTCTCGAACTTGACGATCTCGACCGCAAGCCCCGGCGATGCCCGCACCAGCCGCCGCGCGATCTCTTCGGTCTGGGCGAGCGCCATGGCGCTCTTGCGCGTGCCTATCCGCATCGACGAATTGGGCTCCTCTCGCGCGGCGTCCAGCGCGCGTCCCCAAGAATCGTATCAGAAGCCCCTCCGCTATCATGATCGTGGGGGCATAGGTATTGCCCGACATCAAATCCGGCATTACGGACGCATCGACCAAGCGCTGGCCCTCGATGCCGCGCACCTTGAGCCGCCGGTCAGCGGATCGCCACCCATCCGGCAGGTCGAGGTCGGGCGATAGACGGTCGTACCGGTCTTGCGGAAAAATCCAGCAAGTCATCATCGCTCACCACCCTGGCGCCGGGATAGACCTCCTCGACGCAATACGACTTCAGCGCGGGCTGAGCCAGGATGTTTCGCAGCATTTTCAGGCCATCGATGAAGGCGCGGCGGTCGGTTTCCGTTGCGAGATACCGTCCAGTCGGCCCAGGCCCTCTCAAGTTTCAATCGAATATTCCGGGGCGTTCGTCTTGCCGGACAGTCCGGTAATATGACATGCAGCGGGCGGACGCAGCCAGATCAAGCGAAGCGGAAAAACCAGTCATGACTGCCCTGCGCGTCGCCATCGTCGGTCTCGGCAAGATCGCGCGCGACCAGCATATCCCGGCGATAGCAGCCACCGACGGCGCCGCGCTGGTGGCCGCGGCAGACCCCCAATCCTCGCTGCCCGACTTGCCGTCCTTTGCGACGCTCGATGATCTCTTGCGCAACGGGCCGCCGATCGACGCGGTGGCGGTGTGCACGCCACCGCAAGTGCGCAGGCGTGAGACCGCGATCGCGCTGGCCGCCGGAAAACACGTGCTGCTGGAAAAGCCGCCGGGCGCCGGCGTCAGCGAGATCGAATCTCTGATCGCACCCGCGACAGACACGAACATCACCTTGTTCACGGCCTGGCATTCGCGCTTTGGCGCGGCCGTGGAGCCGGCGCGGCGATGGCTTGCGCCGCGGCATATTCGATCGGTGCACATCGAATGGAAGGAGGATGTGCGTGTCTGGCATCCCGGCCAGCGCTGGATCTTCGAGCCCGGCGGTCTCGGCGTGTTCGATCCCGGCATCAACGCGCTCTCGATCCTCACCCGCATCCTGCCGCAGCCGGTGTTCGTGACCGCTGCCGGACTTTTCTTCCCTGCCAATCGCGATGCACCGATCGCCGCAAGCCTGTCGCTTGCCGACAGCGCGGGCATGCCGATTTCGGCGCAATTCGATTTCCGCGAGACGGGCCCGCCGACCTGGGACATTGTCGCGGAAACCGATGGTGGCACGCTGACGCTCTCTTCGGGTGGCAGGCGCCTTGCGGTGGATGGAGAAGTCCAGGTTGAAGGGATCAAGGAGGAATACCGCGCGATTTATCGCCGCTTTCTCGAATTGAGCGCGACCGGCGCGAGCGATGTCGACCTGACACCGCTTCGCCTCGTCGCCGACGCGTTCATGACCGGCAAGCGCCGTGTCGTCGAGGCTTTCGAGGATTGAGCATGGCCGATACAGCGCCGCGATTTGGCGAGAGATATGTTCGGCACAATGCCCGATGGCCGCATTCTCGAGCTTGCGACCGACCAGCCCGGCGTGCAGGTCTATTCCGGCAACTTTCTCGACGGCGCGATCCGCGGCAAGCGCGGGCGGCGCTATCGCCAGTCCGACGCCATCTGTCTGGAACCGCAGATCTGGCCAAACGCGCCGAACCGGCCGGATTTTTCAAGCCCCCGGCTCGCTCCTGAAGGCGCCTACCGCCATCGCACCGTCTATCGCTTCTCGCGGAGCGCCCGGCAGACGTGATAAGAAACAGAAAAGGGAGTGAAGCATGCCAAGACCCGGGACCGTGATCGCCGCGTTCGCGCTGGCCGCCTTTTGCGCCGTCGCCTCCACCGCCGGTGCGCTGGCGCAGAAGAAGCCGACGATCGGGATCGCGATGCCGACCAAGGCATCGGCGCGCTGGATCGACGACGGCAACAACATGGTCAAGATCCTGAAGGAACGCGGTTACGGCACCGACCTGCAATATGCCGAGGACGACATCCCGAACCAGCTTTCGCAGATCGAGAACCTGGTGGCCAAGCGCGTCAAGGCGCTGGTGATCGCCGCGATCGACGGTACCACGCTGTCCGACGTGCTCAAGCAGGCCAAGGCCGCCGGAGTCGTCGTGATCGCCTATGACCGGCTGATCCGCGATTCCGCCAATGTCGACTACTATGCGACCTTCGACAATTTCGAGGTCGGCGTGCTGCAGGCGCAGTCGATCGAGCAGGCGCTGGGGCTGAAGGACGGCAAGGGACCGTTCAACATCGAGCTGTTCGGCGGCTCGCCGGACGACAACAACGCCTACTTCTTCTACAACGGCGCGATGTCGGTGCTGCAGCCCTATATCAACGACGGCAAGCTCGTCGTGGCCAGCGGACAGACCGGCATGGCAAAGGTTTCGACGCTGCGCTGGGACGGCGCGACCGCGCAGGCGCGCATGGACAATCTGCTCAGCGCCTTCTACGGCAACAAGCGTGTCGATGCCGTGCTATCGCCCTATGACGGGCTGTCCATCGGCATCATCTCCTCACTGAAAGGCGTCGGCTATGGCAGCGCCAGCCAGCCGATGCCGGTCATCACCGGCCAGGACGCCGAAGTCCCCTCGATCAAGGCGATGCTGCGCGGCGACCAGTACTCGACCATCTTCAAGGACACACGCGATCTTGCCAGGGTGACCGCCGACATGGTCGACGCGGCGCTCGAAGGCAAGGCGGTCACCGTCAACGACACCAAGACCTACAACAACGGCATCAAGCTGGTTCCCTCCTACCTGCTCAAGCCGGTCGTGGTCGACAGGAGCAACTGGGAGAAGGTTCTGATTGACTCGGGCTACTACAGGCGCACGCAATTCCAGTGACCGGACTCCGGGTTTGCGCTGCGGGATGACGCAATGACGGCACTGCTCGAGATGCGCGGCGTCAGCAAGAGCTTTTCCGGCGTGCAGGCGCTGCACGACGTCAATTTCACCGTCGAGCCCGGACAGATCCATGCCCTTGTCGGCGAGAACGGCGCGGGCAAGTCCACCCTGATGAAGGTCCTCAGCGGCGTGTACCCTCATGGCAGCTACGAGGGAAGCATCGCCTTCGACGGCATGGAGCGGCGCTTTCGCGATGTCGGCGATTCCGAGGCGCTCGGCATCATCATCATCCACCAGGAGCTGGCGCTGATTCCGCTGCTGTCGATCGCCGAGAACATTTTTCTGTCGCATCCGCCTGCGCGATTTGGCGTCATCGACGGCGACGCCGTGTATCGCCGCGCACGGGAGCTGCTGGCACAAGTGGGCCTGCGCGAGCCGCCGGACACGCTCGTCACCGAGCTCGGCATCGGCAAGCAGCAGCTGGTGGAAATCGCCAAGGCGCTTTCCAAGCGCGTGCGCCTGCTGATCCTCGACGAGCCGACGGCGAGCCTGAACGAGGCCGACAGCGCCGCGCTGCTCGACCGCCTGATCGCGCTTCGCGAGCAAGGCATCGCCTCGATCCTGATTTCGCACAAGCTGAACGAGGTCGCCCGCGTCGCCGACCGCATCACGGTACTGCGCGACGGGCAGACCGTCGACAGCCTCGACAGCCGCGCCGCGCCGGTCGACGAGCAACGGATCATCCGCAGCATGGTCAATCGCGATCTCGCGCAGCGCTTTCCCGAGCGCGAGCCGAACATCGGCGAAAAAATATTGGAAGTCGCGAACTGGTCGGTCCATCATCCGCTGCATCGCGAGCGGCAAGTGGTCAGGAACGTCGACTTCCATGTGCGGCGCGGCGAGGTCGTCGGCATCGCGGGGCTGATGGGCGCCGGACGCACCGAATTTGCCATGAGCCTGTTCGGCCGCGCCTGGGGCGCCGGCATCAGCGGCCGCATCGTGATCGACGGGCGCGAGGTCAGCCTTTCCAGCGTGCCGGCGGCGATCGAGGCGGGGCTCGCCTATGCCACCGAGGACCGCAAGCAGCTTGGGCTGATCCTGACGGACGACGTGCGCAAGAACATCACGCTGGCAAGCCTCGACAAGGTCGCTTCGCGCGGCGTGATCGACGACTTGAGGGAGCTGGAAGCGGCCAACGGCTATCGCAGCCGGATGCACATCCGCAGCGCCGACGTCTATCAGCAGACCGCGACGCTGTCCGGCGGCAACCAGCAGAAGGTGGTGCTGTCGAAATGGCTGATGACGGACCCGAAGGTGCTGATCCTCGACGAGCCGACCCGCGGCATCGACGTCGGCGCCAAATACGAGATCTATCGCATCATCAACGAGCTGGCCGCGGCCGGAAAAGGCATCGCGGTGATCTCGTCGGAGATGCCGGAGCTGCTCGGTATCTGCGACCGGATTTACGTCATGAATGACGGCGCCTTTGTCGGCGAGTTCGACAGGGCCGAGGCCAGCCAGGAAAGGATCATGCATGCCATCATGCGCAACAGCAGCGTGCGGAACGGCGTGAAAACAGGCGATGCGCCGGCCGAGGGAGCGCCGCGATGACAGACAAGACGGTTTTGCTTCAAGAGCGCCGCTCCGGCAGCTTCATCAAGAACAATCTGCGCGACTACGGCATGCTGCTGTCGCTGTTCGCGATCATGGCCTTCTTCGAGATCGCCACCGACGGCACGCTGCTGCAGCCGCTCAATTTGACGAACCTGGTGCTGCAGAACAGCTACATCGTCATCATGGCGCTCGGCATGCTTCTGGTGATCGTCACCGGCCATATCGACCTTTCGGTCGGCTCGGTGTCGGGCTTCGTCGGCGCGGTCGCCGCCGTGCTGATGGTGCAGCATCGCATGGACCCGGCGCCGGCCGTCGTCGCCTGCCTGCTGCTGGGTGCCGCGATCGGCGCGGCGCAGGGCTACTGGGTGGCCTATTTCGGCATCCCCTCCTTCATCGTCACGCTGGCCGGCATGCTGGTGTTCAAGGGCCTTGCGCTCGCGGTCCTGCAGGGACAGTCGGTCGGACCGTTCCCGCCCAACTTCCAGAAATTGTCGTCCGGCTTCATCCCCGAACTGTTGCCCGATTTCGGTACGCTGCATCCGACCTCGCTCCTGATCGGGATCGCGCTGGCCCTCGTCATGGTCTTTGCCAGCGCGCGAAACCGCGCGCGCGAGCACGCGCACGGCATCGAGGTCGAGCCTTACGCGTTCTTTCTCGGCAAGAGCGCGCTGCTCGCCTTCGTCATCCTCTACTTCACCTACATGGTCGCCTCGCATCGCGGCCTGCCGAACGTGCTCGTCGTCATGACCGCGCTGATCGCGCTGTACGCCTTCGTGACGCGGCGGACGGTGATCGGCCGCCACATCTACGCGGTCGGCGGCAACGCCAAGGCGGCGAAACTGTCCGGTATCAGGACCGAGCGCCTCACCTTCCTCACTTTCGTCAACATGGGCGTGCTCGCGGCGCTGGCCGGACTCGTCTTCGCCGCGCGCCTCAACACGGCGACACCCAAGGCCGGCGCCGGCTTCGAACTCGACGTCATCGCGGCCTGCTTCATCGGCGGCGCCTCCGCCTATGGCGGTGTGGGGCGGGTCGGCGGCGCCGTGATCGGCGCCATGATCATGGGCGTGATGAACAACGGCATGTCGATCCTCGGCATCGGCATCGACTACCAGCAGGTAATCAAGGGCCTCGTGCTGCTGGGCGCGGTGTGCATCGACGTCTACAACCAGCGCCGATAGCCGGCGGCTGGTCAGTGTTCCGCAAGTTCGGCGTGGCGGGCTTTGACATGATTGGCGCGATTTGCCCGGCGGGCATCAGACGGTAGTCATTCCGGGGGCGGAAAGGCGACTTTGCCGCTGGGCGCGCCCGCGCCGGCAATGCGAGCGTTGGAACCGTCAGGCGGTGCCCGGCTCATTATTGTCGCACCGGTGCACGCTTTTGTCGCAAGTGCCGGCAACCGATGATCGTGCAGCAAGGTCGGATAGCGCTGCTCTTGGCTTATCCGTTCCGGGCTGGTGCGGTGCCAGGCGCGCGCATCCACGAATTTGTGTTTGCTCCCGGCACCAATTGATTTGGCTCAACGCGGCCCGCGCAGGCGCCGCTAAGAGAGAACCCCGCGTGTTCGGCGCGACCAAGCAATGCAACGGAGTACGTCATGGGCCTACACGAAAGGGAAGCACAGGCTGGCAGCCGCCGGTTGCAGCCGAAGATGAAGGCGGCAGTATTCGTCGAGCCGGGGCGCATCGTTCTCGAGGACAAGCCGATGCCCGAGATCTCGCCGCTGGACGCGCTGATCCGGATCACGACGACGACCATCTGCGGAACCGATGTCCATATTCTGAAGGGCGAATATCCGGTCGCGCGCGGACTGACCATTGGCCACGAGCCGGTCGGCATCATCGAGAAGCTCGGCTCCGAGGTCCAAGGCTTCTCGGAAGGCCAGCGCGTGATCGCGGGGGCCATCACGCCGTCGGGGCACAGCATGGCGTGCCTGTGCGGATGCCTGTCGCAGGACGGCGCCGGCACGCGTCACGGCTTCAAGGCCATGGGCGGATGGAGATTTGGCAATACGATCGACGGTTCGCAGGCGGAATATCTGCTCGTCCCGGACGCCATGACCAATCTCGCGCCGGTCCCCGACACGCTGACGGACGAACAGGTGCTGATGTGCCCCGACATCATGTCAACCGGCTTTTCCGGGGCAGAGCGCGGACGGGTGCGGATCGGCGACACGGTTGCCGTGTTCGCGCAGGGGCCGATCGGACTTTGCGCCACGGCTGGAGCGCGGCTGATGGGCGCGACCCGGATCATCGCCGTGGAGAACGTTCCTGCCCGCATGTCGATGTCGAAGAAGCTCGGCGCGGATGACGTGGTCGACTTCACCGCCGTCAACGTCGTGGAGCAGATCATGCGCCTGACCGACGGCCGGGGCGTCGACGTCGCAATCGAGGCGCTCGGCCGGCAGGAAACCTTTGAGGCCGCATTGCGGGTACTGCGGCCGGGCGGCACGCTGTCGTCGCTCGGTGTCTACTCGGGTGAGCTCAGGATCCCGCTGGATGCGTTCGCGGCAGGACTCGGCGATCATACGCTGGTGACGACGCTATGTCCCGGCGGCAAGGAGCGCATGACCCGCCTGATGAATGTCGTCGCATCCGGCCGCGTCGACCTGCGACCCCTGGTGACCCACCGCTTCAAGCTCGACGACATCGAGAAAGCCTACGACCTGTTCGCAAACCAGCGCGACGGCGTGCTCAAGGTCGCGATCACGCCTTGAGACGACAAGGGCGAAGGCTCTGCAGGCAAAGAGGATCGTCCAGTGCAGCACGCGGTCGAACATGGTCTTCTGAGCAAGGAACACGCTGCGGCGCGCCAGCAAAGCGTCAAGCAATTGATCGCCACTGCCATCAGTGCGCGGCCGGAAAGCGAAGCGACAAAAGAAAAGATCAGCGTCCGGCATCTGGACTTCTACTATGAGGACGGCGGCCACGCCCTCCGCGACATAACGGTGCCCATCTACGACAAGCGTGTGACCGCACTGATCGGACCTTCCGGCTGCGGCAAGTCGACCCTGCTTCGCATCTTCAACCGCATGCCGGACCTTTATCCCGGGCAACGCACGACGGGAGAGGTGCTGCTCGATGGCGAGAACATCCTCGGCAAGATCGACGTGTACCAGTTGCGGACCCGCATCGGCATGGTGTTCCAGAGGCCGACGCCCTTCCCGATGTCGGTTTACGAGAACGTCGCATTCGGTGTCCGGCTGCAACGCGAGATGAGCAAGCCGGACATGGACAATGTGGTCGAGGCGGCATTGCGGCGCGCGTCGCTGTGGGACGAGGTGAAGGACCATCTGGACAGGTATGGTTTCAACCTGTCGGGCGGACAGCAACAGCGGCTTTCCATCGCACGCACCATCGCAGTGCAGCCCGAGGTGCTCCTGCTCGATGAACCCTGCGCCTCGATCGATCCGATCTCCTCGGCCAAGATCGAGCAGACGATCAACGAGCTCAAGCGCGACCATGCCATCGTCATCGTCACGCACAATCTGCAGCAGGCCGCCAGGGTGTCGGATTTCGCCGGCTTCATGTATCTCGGCGAAATGCTCGAATTCGGCACGGTTCAGAAGATCTTCCTGCATCCGGACGAACCGCACACCGAACGTTTCGTCACCGGCCGGTTCGGCTGACCTTGCATCTATGACAATGCGGGCTCCGGCCGATGCCCGGTCGGCCATCTCGCGAGTTCCGCAAGCTCGGCCTCCGGCCGGCGCCGGACTATTTCGCAGCGAGCAAGGTACAGGCGGCCCGCATCGCCATCCACAGTGACCCAGTCCCCGGCCGAAATGATCTTGTCGCCGATTTGCGCGCGCTGGGCTTCCGCATCAATTCGCAACGCGCTGCAGCCGACAATGCAGGGCTTGCCCATCTGGCGCGCGACCAGCGAAGCATGCGCGGTGCGGGCGCCGACCGCTGTCACGATGGCAGCCGCCGCAGCGAAGCCGGCAATGTCGGCGGTGCTGGTATCGGGTCGCAGCAGGATCGCGGGTTCGCCGGCGGCGACAAGGCTTTGCGCCGCCTCGGAGTTGAACGCCACGCGTCCGGCGGCAATCCCGCCGGAGGCCCCGATGCCGGTGGCGGCGGGCGGCTCGACCGTCTTCAGAGATGTTTCGACCAGGCTTTCGGGATCGATGCCGGCAAGTCTCGCGCGCGCCTGTTCATGGGTGATCAAGCCTTCATGCACGAGGTCTATCGCGATTCTGAGTGTCGCGCGGGGTGTCCGTTTTGCAGCGCGCGTTTGCAGAATCCAGAGCTTGCCTTCCTCGATCGTGAACTCGATATCCTGCACGTCAAGGAATTCCTGCTCGAGCCGCTTGAGGACCGAGCCCAGCTCTTCCGCAACGGATGGAAGCGTGCGCGCAAGCGTCCGCTCGGTATCGGGTGTATGGCGACCCGAGACGACATCCTCGCCCTGCGCATCAAAGATCACATCGATCACGGGCTGCGGCGCTCCGGTCGAAGGATCGCGCGAGAATGCAACGCCCGCGCCGGATGAAGGACCGCCATTGCCGAACACCATCGCCTGGACGGTGACGGCGGTTCCCGCAAGATGCTCCAGCCGTTCCAGCCGGCGGTAGGTCTGCGCGCGCTCGCTCATCCACGATCGGTAGACGGCACGGGCGGAATGCTCGAGCTGCAGGGCGGCATCCTCCAGCCAGCCCGCGTCGCCGTCCTCCATCATCTTCTTCTCGTCGGACGCCAACCGTTCGAGGGCCTCACTGTCGAGCTCGCGGTCGCTTCCGGCGCCTTCTGCGGCGGTCAGCTCGCTCACGTGCGCGGCAAGCGAATCGGCCTCGAGCCCCACTACCGTCTCGGCATAGCTTTCCAGGAAGCGGCGGCGGCAATCCCAGGCGAGGCGCGGCCGGCCGGTGCAGCGGATCAGCCCGCGCACAGCCGCCGACGTGCACCCGACGTTGAGCACGGTCTCCAGCATGCCCGGCATCGACCGCGCCGCGCCAGAGCGCACCGACACGAGGAGCGGCTTGCGGCGATCGCCGAACGATTTCCCGGTTACCTCCTCCAGGAACGCAATGCCTTCCCGCAATCCTTCGCGCAGATCGCGCGCGGCATGAGCCTTGTCGGCAACGATATCGGCGCAAAGGCTGACCGGCAGCACGAAGGCCGGCGGAACCGGCAAGCCCATCGCAGCCATGCGGGCGAGGTTCGCCGCCTTCGCGCCGATCGTCTCTGCCGGAGGCACGTCATGAGATCCTCCACCGATCCGCACGATCTTCATGGCAGGCGCTCCTCAGGCGGACAAATCACTCATGATGTAGCGGCGCAGCAGATGTCCGAAACCTGCGAAGCGGTCGGTCGAGCGCTCTATGGCGCGGGCAAGCTCCAGCGCCGAAAGTGACGCGGCAACGTCCAGACCACCCGCGAGAACCCGGGCCGTGACATCACGCTCCCTGGCGTCTGCGGCATGCTCTGCGTCGATCAGCCGGCTCACCGCGGCAAGGGCATCCTCCGAGTCAGCTTTGCGTCCCTCCAGCACTTCCGCGGCTGCAGCGAGCCCCGACGCTGCGGCCTCGGCTGCCCGGACGGCAATGGACGACAAGGCGACCAGCGTCGAGCGCAATGCCGCATCGCTCACCTCGGTCTGCAGGGATGCAATGAACGCAGCCTGCTCAAGCTCGTCGATGGATTCCTCGACGCGGTTGACCAGCTGTTCGATAACCGGGCGGGCGTTCAGCCGGGCAATCTCTCCCCGCGCCTCGATCGCGATCCGGTCGGCCTTCCGCTCGATCCGGCTCGCGCGCGTGGCAAGCCGGGCGGCGGCCGAGGGGTCGGCCTTCTCGCTGCCGATGTGATGAAAGACGGCGGTGGCAAGGTCGTGGGCCAGTCCAATCTGGCGCAGAATTATCGCAAGCAGCGCGCTGTCAACCCGCTCGAGATGCCGGACCAGGTCCGCTCCTATGCGATCCCGCGCCAGTCGGGAAGACTGCCCCTCGAGCAGCACCTCGGTAGAAACCTGCAGCGCATTCTTCAGGAAACTGATCGCCGATTCGCGGCCGAGCACCTGATCCAAACGCTCGCCGAAGCCGATGCGGGCCGGCGCTGCATTGCGCACCGCCGCGCCAAGCATTTCATTGCCGCCGAGTTCCAGGAAGCCGCGGTGTCCGATCCGATGTCGGGCGGCCCATTCCAGAATGCGCGCGGCATCGTCCTTGGCGACCCAGTTGCGCAGCAGCTTGCGCGCCTTGTTCCAGTCGATCAGGAAGACCAGAGAAGCGCCGAGGGCTTCCAGGAACGCATCGCGATGCGCGGCATCGCCCGCCTCATACAGCCCGGTGACAAGGAAGAACGCGCTGTCTTCCAGCCCTGCAGCGGCCCGCTGATCGAGACCGCTCCATTTGACCTCAAAGCCGTCGAACAGCGAAATGAAGAATTTGGCCCGCGAGCGATGCACGTCGGTATAGGTCACCGTCACCGCGTTTCCGGTGATTGCAACGACGATGACATGGGCGTCGGTCGTTCCGATGTCGTTCTGGATCAATAGCCGGTCGCCTGCACGCACCGCGGTGGCCTCGAGACCGGGGTGATCGAACTTCAGGGCACGGGTGGACCCGAGGCCGCGCATGAAGCTCTCGATCGGCGTACGATCCCCGTTCCGAAGGCCGAAAGCGTGCGCACCAGCCACAACCTCCTCGCAGCTGCTTGCCGCCATCCTGTTCAGCGACTTGTGCAGATCCATCACCAGACGATGAAGACTGTCGGCCCCTTCCTGGGCGACGCCGGTCAGCCGGCCGACACGCGCGGTTTCGATCTCGGCTGATGCTTCGAGATGACCGGCAGTCCGGAGCAAAGCCAGCCGCACCTTGAATCTTTCGCCCTCGGCCGGATCGCCGGCTGCGACGGCGCCGATCATGGCCACGGCATCGCCGTCGATGTCCTTGAGCAGACGCGCGAGGCCGGGAGCGGTGATCTTGCCGTCGCCCACGAGATGGGAACCAGCTATCAGCGCTACCAACGCAGCCGGCGCAATGCCCGCCGCCCTGCTTTCGATGGCAAGGTCGGCGATGGGGCCGCTCGGGTCCCTGGCATGCTGGACTGCGGCCTGCAGCACGCTCAGCCGCAGCTTGATCCGATCGTTTGCGGCCAGCCCTTCCGCGACCAGCGAAGGCAGCAGAATGTCGGACTGTCCGAGCTCCCTGGCGATGACGGTCTTCATGAATCGAATTCTATTGCCATAGGACCGCGCCCACTTGAGCCAGATCATTCACAGAGGTGTCACGTGGCACTTGAAAGCAAGGCGCCACTCCTGCTCCGAGGGTCGACGGCTGCTGGTACGCCTCGCCGAACCGGTACGACACGCAGATGCGGCCTGACTTCGCTATGGCCGCATGAACATGAAGTCCGTGTCCGGATCGCAGTTTTCGGCAACGAACCGAAGCTCCGCCTTCACGTCGGAAACGGGTCTGCTTTCGAGATACTTCGAGACGACCAGACCAAGCAAAGCGCGACAAACGGCATCGACATCCAGATTGGCTGCTTCCGCAGCCTGGATGGCGGCCTCGAAGTGAACTTTGGCGATTTGGCTTGCGGACATCTGAAAACCCCGATCAGTCGCTCGTCCATTGTATGCGCGACAAAGCCACGCACGTCCTGGTCCTGCCTGACGGCAAAGCCGCCTATGGTTTGCCAACGTGCATGAGCTTGCCCGCCACGTTCACGCCTTGCGGCCGGTCTGGTCGCCGACCGCCGACTCATCGTCGGCGATCGCCCGCCATGCCGCGCCATCGAGATCATCGAACTGGCCGCTTTTCAGCGACCACAAGAAAGCCGCAAGGCCGAGCCCGCCCAGCATGAGCGCCAGCGGCACCAGATAAACCAGCACTTCCATCAGCGTACCTTCCCCGCGCGCCGGGCGCGCAGTGCGTTGAGCATCACCAGCATCGACGAGCCCGACATCGCGAGCGCCGCGATCAGCGGCGTCGCGAGCCCCGCGATCGCCACCGGCACCGCGAGCGCATTGTAGCCAACCGCGAGCCAGATGTTCTGCTTCATCAGCCGTACCGCCTTGCGCGAGTGATCGATCGCGGCAACCACGGGCGCCAGTTCATTGCCGAGGAAGACGAGGTCTGCCGTCGCCTGGCTAAGGTGCGCCGCGCTGACCGGCGACATCGACACGCTGGCGGCGGCCAGCGACGGGGCGTCGTTCATGCCGTCGCCGACCATCATCACCTTGCGGCCTTGCCGTTTGAGCTGCTCGATACGGCCGATCTTTTCAGCCGGCGTGACGCCGGCGCGCCATGCCGCGACACCCAGGGTCCGGGCCGCATGATGGACCGCCGGCTCGCGATCGCCGGACAGCAACTCGACGGCGATGCCGCGCGCGTTCAGCGCAGCGATGGTGGCGACCGCGTCGGGCCGAAGCTGCTGCCGCACGGCAAACACATGGCATTGCGATCCGCAACGGAAGGCGACGACCGAAATCTCCGGATCACGGCTCAGGATCTCGTTGGCAAGACCGTCGGCGTTGCAGAAGGACGGGCTGCCGAGCCGAACCTCGAGCCCGCCAACCTCGGCGCGCACCCCCCTGCCGGGCTCCTCGACCGCGCCCGATAGCGGCGCCCGGGCTCCCGCAGCGCGCGCCACGGCCGCCGCCACCGGATGCCGGCTTGCCAGCGCCAAGCGACCGGCGAGCCTGAACGCATCGTCCGGGATGTCTCCCGCATTGACCACGTCGAGGTCGGGTAATGTCAGGGTCCCCGTCTTGTCGAACACGACGGTATCGACGTCGGCCACGCGCTCGATGGCGTCGCCGGAATTGATCAGCACGCCCGAGCGGAACATGGCGCCCGCCACCACCGTCTGCACCGCGGGGATGGCCAGTCCCAGCGCGCAGGGACAGGTGATGATCAGCACGGCGATGGCGGTAACGATCGCCTCATGCGGGCTTGCGCCAAGGGCAAGCCAGCCGAACATGGTGAGCGCCGCGGTGACATGCACGACCGGGGCGTAGAGCCGGGAGGCGCGATCGGCGAGCTGCACATAGCGGGAGCGGGCCTGCAGCGCGCTGTCGAGAAGCCGCGTGATCTCGGCGAGCAGCGTGCCTTCCGCGGCGGCCGCCACCCTCACGCGCAGCGCACCCGACATGTTCAATGTGCCGGCATAGACTGCCGTGCCCTTCTCCGCCGCGACATGCAGGGTCTCGCCGGTGATCAGGCTCTGGTCGATTTCGGAACGGCCCTCGATGACCGTGCCGTCGACCGCCGAGCGCTCGCCCGGCCGCAGCAGCACGATTTCGCCGGCGCGGATGCTGGCGGCCGGAACCTCGCTGATTTCGTCGGGACCGACGAATTTTGCCGCCGTCTCCGCCTTCAACGCGGCGAGATTGCCGGCCACCGCACGCGTGCGCCGCCGCATGTTCTGGTCGAGATAGCGCCCGGCCAGCAGAAACGTCAAAAGCATCACGGCGGCGTCGAAGTAGGCGTGCTCGGCATGCTGCATGGTTTCGACCACGGACATGCCGAGCGCCAGGATCACGCCGATCGAAATCGGCACGTCCATGTTGACGCCGCCGGCCCGAAGGGCGCGCCAGGCGGAAAGGAAAAACGGCTGGCCGGCATAGGCGACCGCCGGCAACACGATCAACGCCGAAAGCCAGTGGAAGAAATCGCGCTGCTCCGGCAGCATGTCCGAGACGTTGCCGGACCATACCGGGATCGACAGCATCATCACGTTCATGGCGGCGAAGGCCGCGACGCCGAGACAGCGCAGCAGGAAACGCGAATGGTTGGCCTCCACGACCTCTGCAAGAACCGGCTCGAACGGGTAGGCCTTGTAGCCGAGTTCGGCAAGGCGATCGATGAGAACGGCCGGATCGACCGCGCCCTTCTTCCATTCCACCGCGAGCCGACGGTCGGTCAGGTTGACGCGCGCATGGGTGACGTCGGGAATCGCCGACAGCCCGCGCTCGATCTTGGCCATGCAACCCGCGCAGCTCACGCCCTCGACGGCGAGGTCGAGATGGGCGGTGCCGGCTTCCGGTTCCTTCACATAGTGCGAATAGTCGCGCGTCAGTGCCATGGCTTCTTTCCGCTAGTTCAGGATCACGCGGTTGCGCGACAGGAACAGCCGGGCGCCCCTCGCCTCGCCCTCGATGACGAGATCCCATTGCCCGGGCAGCACGTCGGCAGCACTGCCGCGATAGGTCCCGATGCCGGACTCCGCGAGCTCAACGGCGCGGTCGACCCGCTTGTCGGTCGGCCGCTCCAGCCGGCCGGAGAATTTCAGCCCCGACAGCGGCGTCCCGCTGGCGTCGCGGGCGTCGAGCCGCACGGTTGCCGCGCCGTCGGCGCGGCGCTCGACATGGGCATCGACCTTCCAGCTGCGCCGGTTCTGCTCGTCGGCCGCCTGGATCTCATTCTTGTAAGCCAGGCTCGCGCGATAGGCGCTGTCGACTTCCGTTCCCGGCAGCGTATCGATCGCCAACTTCATCATCAGCATGTTGACCCCGATAACCGTGCCGAAGAAGGCGATCAGGCAAAACAGCACCGCCCGTCCGGTGAGCGGCCGCGGTGTGGCGATCGGTTTGCGCATCGCATGCTCCTCAAGGCGTCATGAAATTGTCGGTGGTGGCCGCAGTCTCGCCGAGGCCGATATCGGTTATGCGAAAGCGTATCGGCGCCGACTTCTCGGTGCTGCTCTCGGCCGGCGCGGTCACCAGCACGCGCAACTCGGTCGTCTGGTCGCGGCCAAGCACGATCATCGGCCGGTCCTGCGTCACCGCATCCCCGCCGACAATGTGAACCTTCGCGTTGAGGGGCCCGTCGATGTCGATCGCGACCAGACGGTCGAAGCCGCGCTTGTTGAGCAGGCGCATGGTATAGGCGTTGCGGATCGAGCCGTCGCTCAGCCTGACGGCCACCGGATTGCGATCGTGCAGCACGTTGACATCGAGCAGCGAGCGCGTCAGCAGGGTGTAGAGCATGATTGCGCCCACGACGGCGATCATGCCGCAATAGATGACCGTGCGCGGCCGGACGATGCGATAGATCGCCGGCTTTCCTTCCATGCGCCGCCTGATGTTGATGTCGGTGTCATAGCCGATCAGCCGCTTCGGGCGCCCGATCTTCTCCATCACGGTATCGCAGGCGTCGATGCACAGACCGCACTGGATACAGTCGAGCTGCGGCCCGTTGCGGATGTCGATCCCGGTCGGACAGACGGCCACGCATTGATAGCAGTCGACGCAGTCGCCGACCGGCTGCCCTTGGGCCCGCAGTTCCCTGGCCTTCTTCAGCGAAGTGCGCTCCTCACCCCGGTCATAGCGGTAGGTGACGTTGAGCGCC
This sequence comes from Bradyrhizobium sp., assembly GCA_035575905.1. Lineage (GTDB taxonomy): Bacteria > Pseudomonadota > Alphaproteobacteria > Rhizobiales > Xanthobacteraceae > Bradyrhizobium. The sequence continues at coordinate 250,411 of DATLXL010000048.1, forward strand.
CATTCATCGGTCAGCGCCGCCTGGATGCGCGGCCACGGGCACATGTAGACGCAGACCTGCTCGCGCATGTGGCCGGCAAGCACATAGGTCGTGGCGGTGAGGATACCGATCCAGATGTAGGCAATCATGGGCGCCTGGAAGGTGACGAGCTGCATCACCAGGGTCGGCGCGTCGGCGAAATAGAGCACCCAGGCGCCGCCCGTCCACCACGCGATCATCAGCCAGATCGAATGCTTGAGCACGGTCTCCGAGACCCGCTCCAGAGTCCATCCCGCGGCATCCTTCTTCATGCGTTCGCGGCGATCGCCCTCGATCAGACGCTCGACGGCATAGAACAGGTCGGTCCAGACGGTCTGCGGACAAAGATAGCCGCACCAGACGCGGCCGCCGATCGAGTTGAGCAGGAACAGCACGAGGGCCGCGATGATCAGCAGTCCGGTGAAGTAGTAGACTTCCTGCGGCCACAGCTCGATGAAGAAGAAGTAGAAGCGGCGGTTGGGGAAGTCGATCAGCACCGCCTGGTCGGGCGCCCCCAGGCCGCGATTCCAGCGCACGAACGGCAGGAAATAGTAGACGCCGAGGCAGACCCCCATCAGCGCCCATTTGATGCGCCGGAAGGTGCCTGACACTTTCTGCGGATATACCTTCTTGCGGGCCGCATAGAGCGGCCCGTAGTCGATATCTGCATCGTCCTGAACGCTGGTATTGCTCATTGGCTGGGCCGATCTCGCGAGTGCGACGGGAAATATATGTCCTGACGCCCTCCCGAGACTTGATGCACCTCAAGCGAAGCGGCGATTACTGCCCGCCGCCCAGCGAATGCACATAGACGGCCAATGCCTTGATCGTGGCGGGATCGAGTCGACCGGTCCATGCGGGCATGACGCCGCCACGGCCGTTGGTGATGGTCTCGACCAAGGTCGCCTCGTCCGAGCCGTAGAGCCAGATCTTGTCGGTCAGATTCGGCGCGCCAATCTCCTGATTGCCCTTGCCGGCATCGCCATGGCAGGACGCGCAATTATCGGCAAAGATCTTCTTGCCGGCGGCAGCGTCATAGCCCGCGCCGGTCGGCAGGCCCGCAAGGGAGCGGACATAATTGGCGACGGTGACGATCTCCGACGGCTTCAGGATGCCATCCTTGCCGAACGCCAGCATCTGACCCTCGTGGGCCTTGGCATTGCCGGATCGGGCGCCATACAGGATGGTCTGCTCGATCTGATCGAGCTTGCCGCCCCAGATCCAGTCGTCGTCGTTCAGGTTGGGATAGCCCTTGGCGCCGGCGCCGCCGGTGCCGTGGCAGGGCGCGCAATTGTCGCCGAACGCCGACTTGCCTCTGGCGCGCGCCAGCGCCAGCAGCGCCGGATCCTTCTCGATCTCGATGAGCGGCGTTGCCACGAGCTTCACCATTTTCTCGCCGCGGATCTTTTCGAGGTTGGCGATCTCGACGCCGACGTCGGCGCGCGCTGAATAGTTGAGCAGGCCCCTGGTATGGCTCGTGAACAGCGGCCAGGCCGGATAGACCACCCAATAGCCGATCGCCCACACGATGGTGAGGTAGAACGTGATCAGCCACCACCGCGGCAGCGGCGTGTTGAGCTCCTTGATGCCGTCCCATTGATGGCCGGTGGTGGCGGTGCCGGAAACCTTGTCGACTTCTTCGCTGTGGTCAGTCATGGCTGCTCAATCCTCGCGCAACGGCATCTTCGACGCCGCGTCGAACGCCGCCTTGTTGCGTGGCCAGAGTGCGTAGAGCACGATGGCGATAAAGATTCCGACGAAGACCGGCGTCCAGAACGACGTCACGAATTCCGATACCGGGTTGGATGCGGCTAAGACTGCTTTCATCTGACTTGCCTTCAGCGCAAATTGGCTTTTTCGTTGTAGAGCTTGAAGTCGACGAGCGTGCCGAGCATCTGCAGGTAGGCGACCAGCGCGTCCATCTCGGTCGGATTGCCGCCCTTGCCGTCGAAATTGCGCACGACGGCCTTCGGATAGCGCTTGGTGAAGGCGTCGGTGCCGGCATTGTCGGGATCGGCCTGCGCCTTCAGGTCGGCGGCTGCGCTTGCGATCTGCTCTTCGGTATAGGGCACGCCGATGCTGCGGTTGGTGCTCAGATGGGCGGCCATCGTTGTAGCGTCGAGTTCGGTCTCTGCCAGGAAGGGATAGCCGGGCATGATGGACTGCGGCACGATGGCGCGCGGATTCTTCAAATGGGTGACATGCCATTCGTCGGAATATTTGCCGCCGACGCGGGCGAGATCCGGACCCGTCCGCTTGGATCCCCACTGGAAGGGATGGTCGTACATGCTCTCGGCCGCCAGCGAGTAGTGACCGTAGCGCTCCACCTCGTCGCGCAGCGGCCGGATCATCTGCGAGTGGCAGAGATAGCAGCCTTCGCGGACATAGATGTTGCGGCCGGCGAGTTCGAGCGGCGTGTACGGCCGCATGCCGTCGACCTTCTCGATGGTGCTCTTGAGGTAAAACAGCGGGGTGATTTCCACCAGACCGCCGATGGCGATCACCGCAAGAATGCCGACGACCAGAATGATCGAGTTCTTTTCGAAGACCTGATGCCTTGCCCAGAATGACATTTTCCTATCCTCACTCCGCCGGCTGCAACGCGGCGGACGACGTGATCTCTTCCTTGCCCGCACGCACGGTCATCCAGAGATTGAAGGCCATGATCAGCGAACCGATCACGAAGAGCGCGCCGCCCGCGGCGCGGATGACATAGAAGGGGTGCATCGCCTCCACCGTTTCGACGAAAGAGTATTCGAGGAAGCCGAGCGCCGTGTAGGCACGCCACATCAGGCCCTGCATGATCCCGGAGACCCACATCGCGGAGATGTAGAGCACGATGCCGAGCGTCGCGATCCAGAAGTGCCAGCTGACGAGCTTCAGACTGTAGAGCTGACGGTTCCACAGCCAGGGCACCAGGCAGTACAGTGCGCCGAACGACACGAAGCCCACCCAGCCGAGCGCGCCGGAATGCACGTGACCGATGGTCCAGTCGGTGTAGTGGCTGAGCGAGTTCACCACCTTGACCGACATCATCGGACCCTCGAAGGTCGACATGCCGTAGAAGGCGACCGACACCACCAGCATGCGCAGCACCGGATCGGTGCGCAGCTTGTCCCAGGCGCCCGAAAGCGTCATCAGGCCATTGATCATGCCGCCCCATGACGGCATCCACAGCATGATCGAGAACGTCATGCCCAGCGTCTGCGCCCAGTCGGGCAACGCCGTGTAGTGAAGGTGGTGCGGACCCGCCCAGATATACAGGAAGATCAGCGACCAGAAGTGGATGATCGAAAGGCGGTAGGAATAGACCGGCCGCTCCGCGCGCTTCGGGATGAAGTAGTACATCATGGCGAGGAAGCCGGCGGTCAGGAAGAAGCCGACGGCGTTATGGCCGTACCACCACTGGAACATGGCATCCTGCACGCCGCCCCAGGCGATGTAGGACTTCGAGCCGAACGGCGATACCGGCAGGCCCGGATTGTTGCCGAGATGGAGCACCGCGATGGTGACAATGAAGGCGAGATAGAACCAGTTCGCGACGAAGATGTGCGGCTCTTTCCGCTTGATGATCGTGACCAGGAACACCAGGAGATAGACGACCCAGACGATGGTGAGCCAGAGGTCGGCATACCACTCGGGTTCGGCGTATTCCTTGGACTGGGTGACGCCGAGCAGATAGCCGGTGCCGGCGATCAGGATGAAGAAGTTGTAGCCGAGCACCACGAACCACGGCGCGAGGTCGCCGGCCAGCCGGACGCGACATGTTTTCTGCACCACGTAGAACGAGGTTGCGATCAGCACGTTGCCGCCGAACGCAAAAATGACCGCGGACGTGTGCAGGGGGCGAAGCCGGCCGAAGCTGGTCCAGGGCAGATCGAAATTCAGCGCGGGCCAGGCGAGCTGGCAGGCAATGACAAGACCCACGACGAAGCCGGCGATGCCCCAGAACATCGCGATCACGGCGCTGAACTTGATGGGTCCCATGTTGTAATTCGGCCGGCCGTTGATCTCCTGCGGCGGCAGCGCGGCGGGCCGGTCGAAGTAGCGGTTGAAGATCGCGAAGCAGGCCCCGAGGCTGAAGATCGTCGCCAGCGAAGCATGGAAGGCGAAAGCGCTGTCCTCAGCCTTCGCCGCGACCAACAGGAAGACGAAAGCGGAGACTGCGGCGAGCACGCCAAGCCCTGCTTCGCCATGCGTCATCTGCTTGACGCCAGCGGATTCTGTCATTGCGGAAACTCTCGTAAGTGGCCCGCTCCCAGAGATCACGCTTTCGGCAGCGCGAAATTGACCGAGATCAAGCTTCCCGAAATTTAGCGGCCGGTACCGCCAGGCCGGGTGCGAGGTGTGACGCGCTCAGAGATCGACGACGATGTCGTCTTCCGGGCGCGAGCAGCAGATCAGGAGATTGCCGTCCGCCGGCGCGTCAGTGCCGAAATACAGGCGTGTAGGAGCCTTCGCTGTATTCGTCGCTAAGGGCGGTTCACAAGCGGCCCTTGCTGGAAGCCCACCTCAGGTCTGGTTAGGGTCGGGAGCGGACATCCGCGAAGCCGGCGAGCGCCGTCAAATCGTCGCGTGTGATTTTTCAAAGACGGGCCGGAAAAAAGATTATTTGGTAGCGGGGGGCCGTTACCGCTTGAACCCCGCGCTCGGCTAGAATTTTGCTTGCGCGTCAATCGCGTTGAGCCGTCCGAAAGTGCACAGAATGGGGTGTTGGTGCAGAAAGGACACGCTTCAACCCGCTACCACCCCCCCGTCTATGGGTCCAATCGCCGGCGGCGACAGGCCCGGCAAGAGTGACAGTTCGCTGGCGACCGCCTTTCTGAACTTGGGTGCGCATTCCCGCGCACTTCTAGTTTCTCCCAGATATTCACAAAGCTGGATGGATGCATTTCGGAGCGGATCGCGGCTTTCCGCCCCGATTCGGCCGATTTCGGTGCAAATTCGCGCGCCCCTACCACGACAAAGTTAACAAAGCCTTACGAACCCACACTCTTCACATACCGTGAAGGAACAGTTTGTCCCAATCTAGGGACGGCCCGCGGATTGGACTATGGGGATTTCTAGGGATTTTCAGGGTTTTTCAGGGATAATCGAGGTTATTGCGCAGAACGCAACAGGTACAGCCGAAGGCAGATTCCTAATTTTCCCACGGAACCCATTTGCGATGACGCGGCGATGTGGTAATAATTGCGCCTAAGGATTCCATGCCCATGCTCGATGCAACCGCCCCTTCTGGATACCACGCGATGCTGACCGCCGACGTTGCTCGGTGGAAGCAGCGCATTGCCCAGCTCAACGACGAAATCTACACCCGCAAGCAGGAGCTGGATGACCTCACCAAAAAGGTGGACGCGGCAAGCGTTCTACTTGGTGGCAATGCGCCCGAGGTCGACAGTGATGCCGCGCTCCTTCGGAATCACATCAAGACCCTGATGGCGGACGGGCAGGTCCGAAAGCCCAAGGACATTCGTCAGGCCCTCGTGAACCGCAACGTTGATCCTGAACTCGTCTCCAGCAGGTCCGGCAACTTCTACAACGCGTTGGCGCGGCTGGCAGCGGACGGCGACCTGAAGAAGGATGACGACAGCCGCTATTGGAATCCGGAGAAGTGTTCCGGTCCGACATCTTCAACGATGGAGGACATGCTGAAATAGTTCGGCGGGCACAAGGCCCGCCGGAGAGTTTGAGCGATAGGTTTAAGGACGCATCTCTTGGAATCTCGGCAACGTTGTCAGGCGGGGCCTCACCCAAGAAGGGCCTAGTTCGATTCTGGGGTCGCTCTCCTCAATCCCTTCTGCATTCAGGCCGTGAAGCTGGTGCAGGAGGCAGGCCGGGCAAGCCGGTCATGATGGTCTGCAAGGGCCGTCGTCTAAAACCGGGGCAGTCACGGAAGGCCCCGGACCTTGGAGGTGGATCATGCAACCGCCAAGATGATTGCGTGAACCGTGGCGCGCCGCCGGGTACAGCCGACGGCGCGCCATACGCGCATTATAGTCTAAATGCTTGTTTTGATGCAAGGATTCTGATCCAAGTAAATTCAAAGGTTTACGCCAAACGTCCACAAGACAAACTTGGCGTCGGAACGCCCAGATCAGTCCTGATCAACGCGTTTTTGTTTCCTTAACCGTGTCTTGCGTTTCGCTGGCTCACTCCCAAGTCCAGCATCTTCCCGCGCATGTCTTTTGGCCAACGCGCGCACGAACTTAAGCAGAGGCTCGCGTAACGCGCTGAGCCTCGCATGCTCTCGCTTAGTCGTCGCTTTTTTTCATCGCCGCGATCTCCCGATCGGCCGAGTAAGTTTATCTGATTTTTAGATAATCAAGACAATTCGATCTGCGAGACACGATGCACTTCGGATATTCATTCGAGATCGGCGAAAGTCGGCCGGACTGACCCAAACCCAGCTCGCAAAGCGACTCGGTCGCTACCAATCATATGTTTCGATGATTGAGGCCGGCGAGCTGCGGATCGGAGTTCTCGAATTTCTCGAACTCGCCGAGGCTGTCGGTTTCGATCCGGCTGCAGCCATGCGACGCCTAACGAAAATCCAAAACGCCTAATTCCGAAATTCCAAATCTAGCGATGAAAAACATACGGAAACAGCTAGTCAGCCCGCTACCATATCGAGCCACAAATCGCATTTTCTTCAATTATCAATCACTTAACTAATCCGTGGTAGCGGGGGAGGGACTCGAACCCCCGACCCCAGGATTATGATTCCCGTGCTCTAACCAGCTGAGCTACCCCGCCACGGCGTTCGGCGACGGCCGACGTGGGCCACAAACAGCGCGAACGCGCGGCATATAAAGAGCGGGCCGACGGACTGTCAAGCAAAGCCGCCTGCCCGCTCAACTAACTGCGACTGCGGCTCATTTTGGCCGCACGGAAGGGTCGCCGCCAGGGCTGCCGGGCGGCGGGATCACCGGGGTCCTGCCGCCGTCAGGCGTCGGCGCGCGCATTTCCGGATCGACGCCGGCGGGCGGGCACAGCACGCCATCGGATTGCGCGAGCTTGTCGCCGAGCGGCTGGCGGGCCTGACCGGTGGTTTGGGCCTCCGGCGCGGCGGCGCCGGGATGCGCGCCGTTTTCCATCGCCGCGCATTTGTCCGGCCGCGCAGGCGCCGGAGGCGCGGTCTGCTGCGGCGGTGTTGCCGGGCTCGGCGGCGCCTGCGCGAATGCGGAACCGGCCGAGGCCAGCAAGATCGAGATGATGAGTGCGTGGTTTCTGGTCATGGCGAGCAAACGGCCTGACGCGGCCGATGTTCCCAGGAAAGAAAATCACGACTTGCGGTATCGGATCAGCGAGAAGTGCCCCATCGGCGGCATCGGGCGGCGCTCGGCAAGCGTCACGCCGCCATGGCTGGCGGCCCAGTTCACCAGCCGCTCCCAGGGGAATTCCGGGCGCCAGCCGAGCCGGCGCGCCAGCGGCGCAAAGGCAAGCTCGAAGGCGCGGCGCGGCCCGCTTTCGGCGCCGATGTGGTTGACCAGGATCAATTCGCCCCCGGGCTTCAGCACGCGGATGAAATCGGTGAGCGTGCCTTCGGGATCCGGCACCGCGGTGATGACATATTGCGCGACCACCGCATCGAACGAGGCATCGGCGAAGGCGAGGTTCTTCGCATCCATCACCGCCAGCGTCTCGACATTGGTCAGGCCGAACTCGCGCACGCGCTGTTTTGCCCGGCGCAGCATGCCCTCGGAAATATCGACGCCGCAAAGTCTTGTGCTGCGCGAATAGTCCGACAGCGACAGTCCGGTGCCGACCCCGACATCGAGAACGCGCCCGCCGATGCGATCGGCTTCCGCGATGGTGGAGCGGCGGCCCTCGTCGAACACTTTTCCGAACACGATGTCGTAGATCGGCGCCCAGCGGTCATACGTCTTGGTGACGCCGTCGAGGTTGATGTCCCCCATCCCCTGCCCTGAAGTTTCTTGATCAGCCGCGGACCGCCTCGACCAGCGGCGCGGCCATTTCGCGATCGGCCGCTCTTGCCGACGCGCTGCGGATAAAGCCGCCGCCGAGCACGCGCGCCTGGCCGGTGGGTGCATCGTAGAATACGCAGGCCTGGCCGGGGGAGACACCCTCCTCGCCTGCGACGAGTTCGACCTCGTGGCCGTCCTTGCCGGCGCGGAGAAACGCCGGCTGCGGCGGCCGCGTCGAGCGCACGCGCACGAACATCTCGAGCCCATCGCCGACCGTGGACGCGAGCGCGCCGTCGCCGATCCAGTTGATATCGCGCAGCGCGATGCGATCCATGCGCAGCGCCTCGCGCGGGCCGACCACGACGCGGCGGCTGTCGGCATCGAGCCGCACCACGAACAGCGGCGTGCCGGTGGCGATGCCGAGGCCCTTGCGCTGGCCGACGGTGAAATGCGCGATGCCCTGGTGGCGGCCGAGCACGCGGCCCGCGAGATCGACGATGTCGCCGGGCTCCATCGCATTGGGCCGCAGACGGCCGATGATGTCGGTGTAGCGGCCGGTCGGCACGAAGCAGATGTCCTGGCTGTCCTGCTTGTCGGCGACTTCGAGGCCGAAGCGGCGCGCCAGCTCGCGCACCTCGGGCTTGCTCATGTCGCCCAGCGGAAAGCGCAGATAGTCGAGCTGCTCGCGCGTGGTCGCAAACAGGAAATAGCTCTGGTCGCGGTCGCTGTCGGCCGCGCAATGCAGCGCGCGCGAGCCGTCCGGCAAGCGGCGCGAGGCGACATAATGTCCGGTGGCAAGCGCGGCCGCACCGAGATCGCGCGCGGTTTCCAGCAGGTCGCGGAACTTGACGGTGCGGTTGCATTCGATGCAGGGCACCGGCGTTTCGCCATGGGCGTAGCTGTCGGCGAAATTGTCGATCACGGACTCGCGGAAGCGGCTTTCGTAATCCAGCACGTAATGCGGAATGCCGATCGAGGCCGCGACGTTGCGGGCATCGTGAATGTCGCGCCCGGCGCAGCAGGCGCCCTTGCGATGGGTCGCCGCGCCATGGTCGTAAAGCTGCAGCGTGATGCCGACGACGTCGTAGCCCTGCGACTTCAGGAGCGCAGCGGTCACCGACGAATCGACGCCGCCGGACATGGCGACCACGACACGGGTGTCTTCCGGACGGCCGTCGAGGTCGAGAGAGTTGCGCATGGCCTTGCTGGTCGGCGGTCGCGAGCGACCGAAATTGGCGGCTTCAGCCCTTGTGCGTGAAGGCTTTGGGCGCGTGGATGTTCGAAAATGCCGGACCGCTCCGGCGGGCACACTTCTAATATAGGCGGTATCGGCGTGAAGCAATCGGCGCCCCGATGATTTGGACAGGCTCCAGCCGCGCGGCAAATCTTGCCGCCGGGCAGAAATGGCGGCCGGCTATGGCCTGTCGCCGGAGCGTGGCCCTGACAATAACCGACTGAAATATCACATATTTATTTGTCCACGCCCGGTTGGCCCGGTCCTTGCTGACCAATAGGCGAGTTCCCTTTGCAAGAGGCCGCCCGTGGTCAGCGTGACGCCCGATATCACCGCCAGCCCTTCCTTCCAGGCCCCGCCGCCGCGGGCCAAGGCCGACGCGCCGTCGTCCAATGACAGCTTTGGCGCGCTGGTCGACGGCAATAACACGGCTGCCGCCAATAATAATGACCGCGCGCACGACGTGCCGCCTCCGCCGCAGCAATCCGCCTCCGACAACCGGCCCGCCCCGTCCCGGCGCGACGATAACGTTGCCACGGACGAAATCCGCGGTGCCAGGAACAAGCGGGCCGACAAGCCCGACCGCAACAACAGCGATGACCGCGACGCCGCGGCGACCGATCAGGCCGCTGCCGACCAGCCCGCGGAGGCCGGCTCCAAGCATGGCGCCAACACCGAGTCCACCAAGAGCGACGAGTCCAAGACGGCCGAAAAGCCGTCCACCGACGAGGCCGACCCAGCCGCCGAGATCCAGCTAGCGCCCGACGAGACGGGCAAGACCACCGATGCAGCGGCGGCAGCCATCGCCGTGGCCATTGTCGCAGCCGAAGTGCCGGCTCCCGCCGCCGCACCAGCCGCGACGCCGCCGGCCGGCGCCGCGGGGCCACTGGGGATTGCGGCCGCGGCCATTGCCGCCAGCAACGCCGCAAGCGAGGCGGCGGCGACGCCAGTTGCCGACGCCGGCAAGAAGACCGCGAAAGCCGGCGCGCAGGCAATTGCCGGCGAAACGATCACCACCGCGCAAGCCAAGGATGCGGCGGCAACACCCGTCGTCACGTCGGCCGTTCCGGCGGCGCCGCAGACCACGGCCGCGGCCAAGGCACCGACCGCCGCAAGCGATGCTGCCGCGTCAACTACCGACACTGGCCCCCCGACGTCGTCGAAACCGGCGCCGGCCGCCGGCACCGCCGCGGCGCCGGCTCCCACCGGCACCGAGCAGCCGGCCACGGCAAAGCCAAACGTCAAGAACGCGCAGGCCACGCCGGCGAAGGCGGAAGCGGCCGGTACCGATACCACCTCGGCGACGGCGGCCCACCTCGATACGGCGCACCATGACACAGCCCCCGGCCAGTCGAATGCACCGGCAAGCACCGCGCAGGCCATCGCCTCGTTCCAGCCGCCGTCATCGACCATCGCGACGCAGGCACCGCCTTCCTTCACCGTCACCGCCGCGAGCCAGTCCGCCGCCGTGCCGCTTTCGGGGCTGGCGATGGAAATCGCCGCCTCGGTGCGCAGCGGCAAGAGCCGCTTCGAAATCAGGCTCGATCCGGCCGATCTCGGCCGCATCGACGTGCGCATCGATGTCGACCGCAACGGCCAGGTGACCTCGCACCTCACCGTCGAGAAGCCGGAGACGCTGTCGATGCTGCGGCAGGACGCGCCGCAATTGCAGCGCGCGCTCAACGATGCCGGGCTTTCCACCGGCAATGGCGGCCTGCAGTTCTCGCTGCGCGACCAGTCATCCCAGGGCCAGAACGGCAACCAGTCCAATCCCAACGCGCACCGCCTGATCCTGTCAGAGGAAGAAACCGTGCCGTCCGCGGTCGTCGGCGGCTATGGCCGCATGTTCGGCGCGAACGGCGGCGTAGACATCAGAGTCTAAGGAGAGTGCCATGGCAGTCGATGCAACCATGCCGAACACGGTGGTTTCCGGCACCACCACGAACAACTCGACCAGCAAGCCGAACTCGTCTTCGAACGACACGACGACGATTGCGAGCAACTTCCAGACCTTCCTGACGCTGCTGACCACGCAGCTGCAGAACCAGAACCCGCTCTCCCCGCTCGACACCAACCAGTTCACGGCCCAGCTCGTGCAATTCGCCGGCGTCGAACAGCAGCTCAAGCAGAACGAGCAGCTGACTTCGCTGATCAATCTCGAAAAGACCGCCCAATCGACCCAGGCGCTGGCCTATGTCGGCAACAACGTCGCGGTCGACGGCAGCACCCAGGACTTCAACGGCTCGGCTACCTGGAATCTGAATTCGCCCGCCGCCGCGACGGCCACGATCACCATCTCGACCGCGGCGGGGTCGACCGCCTACACCGGCGCCTTTTCACTGACCAAGGGCAAAGCCAGCTTCGTGTGGGACGGCAAGGGCAATGACGGCACGCAATACCCGGCCGGCACCTACAAGATGACCGCCACCTACAAGGATTCGGCCGGCAAGGACGTGGCGATCCCCACCGAAATCCAGGGCGTCGTGGATTCGGTCGATCTCACCGCCCAGCCGCCGCTGCTGTCGATCGGCGGCAAGACCTACACCACCGACCAGATCAAGCGGGTGATCCGGCAGGAGACCGCGCCCGGCCATGGCGGCTCGGGTTCAAGTTGACCCTGTTAACGTTCCGTTAGAACTCGTTAACCCGAATTAACTCCTTCAGTCCGCAAGCCGTTGATTTGGCTGGCGGGCTTTTCGTCATTTGCAAGGAGATTCGCATTGAAGCCTTGGGCTTAGGCAAATTTTAAGCGGGGCGGCGTAGTTTTGGCATTGTGAGTTCAGTGGTTGAGAGTTTTGTGAGTACGCCATGACAGAACCCCATCGCCCGAGGGTCAAATACGTCATCGGGCCTGACGGCAGCCCGTTGACCATTGCGGATCTTCCCGCGCCCGGCACCAAGCGGTGGGTCATTCGCCGCAAGGCCGAAGTCGTTGCCGCGGTCCGAGGCGGCCTGCTCTCCCTCGAGGAAGCCTGCAGCCGATACACGCTGACCGTGGACGAGTTCCTGTCCTGGCAGTTCTCGATCGACCAGCATGGTCTGGCGGGCCTTCGCACCACCCGCATCCAGCAGTATCGCCAATAAGGCGCTGCCAAATCGGATTTGATGAAAAACGGCTTGGTTTGGCGAAGCCGCTTTTTCTCATTCCTGCAAATAGCTCCCGGCCGTTAACCCTTGTTAACCAGTTGATAACCATACCCTAGGCAATAATTGCCCACCTCGGCCGAGCGGCCGAATCCTGGGGGCAGTTGGTGCAAGGTCTGTTGGTCTTCTTGAGAGGGCTGGGCGCGGCGCGGCTGGCGGCGATGGTGGCAGTGACCGCCGCGCTGATCGGCTTCTTCGCCTTTGTCATCATGCGCGTCACCACGCCGCAGATGACCACCCTCTTCACCGACCTGACGGCGGAAGACTCCTCGGCCATCATCAAGGACCTCGAGCGCCAGGCGATCCCCTTCGAGCTGCGCAACGAAGGCGCCGTGATCATGGTGCCCAAGGACAAGGTGACTCGGCTGCGCATGAAGCTGGCCGAGAGCAACCTGCCCAAGGGCGGCGGCGTCGGCTACGAGATCTTCGACAAGTCGGACGCGCTCGGCACCACCAGCTTCGTCCAGAACATCAACCACATGCGCGCGCTGGAGGGCGAGCTCGCCCGCACCATCCGCGCCATCGACCGCATCCAGGCGGCGCGCGTCCACCTGGTGCTGCCGGAGCGGCCGCTGTTCTCGCGCGAGACGCCGGAGCCGTCGGCCTCGATCGTGGTCCGGGTGCGCGGCGCGCTGGAGCCGGCGCAGATCCGCGCCATCCGCCATGTCGTCGCCTCAGCCGTCAACGGGCTTAAGCCGGGGCGGGTTTCGATCGTCGATGAAGCCGGACAGCTGCTCGCCGACGGCGCCCAGAGCGATGCCGATAGCACTGTCGGCGACGAGCGCCGCACCGCCTTCGAGAAGCGGTTGCGCAAGCAGGTCGAGGATATCGTCTCCTCCGTGGTGGGCCAGGGCCGTGCCCGCGTCCAGCTCTCGGCGGACTTCGACTACAACAAGGTGACGCAGACCTCCGACCGCTTCGATCCCGAGGGCCGCGTGCTGCGCTCCAGCCAGACCCGGGAAGAATCCGCAGCCACCACCGAGAACAACGGCCAGGTCACCGTCAACAACGAGCTGCCGGGCCAGCAGCGCAACGACGGCACGACGTCGCCGCGCGAGCAGAGCAAGAAGAGCGAAGAAACCAACAATTACGAGATTTCGCGCACCACCAAGACCGAAGTCACCGAAGCCGGCCGCGTCAACCGTATCTCGATCGCGGTGCTGGTCGACGGCATCTACGCCAAGAACGACAAGGGCGAGATGCTCTACCAGGACCGCAGCCGCGAGCAGCTCGACCGCATCGCCGCGCTGGTGCGCTCGGCGATCGGCTTCGACCAGCGGCGCGGCGACCAGGTGGAAGTGGTCAACCTGCGCTTTGCCGAGCCGCCCAGCGTGCCCGCCGTGGTCGAGCCGGCCGGCCTGCTCGGCATGTTCCAGTTCACCAAGGACGACGTCATGTACGTCATTGAGCTCGGCGTGATGATGCTGCTGGGCCTCGTGGTGCTGTTCATGGTGATCCGCCCGCTGGTCAAGCGCATTCTCGCCGCCGACGCCCCGCATCTTGCCGGCGGCGCCGCGCCGGCGCTGGCCGACGGCACGGGCGCGGGCAGCGAAGCCGGCGGCGCGGGCCAGGCTCTGCTGCCCGGCGGCGCCAACCAAAAGATCGATGTCGCCCAGGTGCAGGGCCAGGTCCATGCCCAGGCCGTGCACCGCGTCGGCGAGCTCGCCGAACGCAATCCGAACGAGACCGCTGCCATTATCCGTCAATGGCTCAGCGAAGAAAACGCGACCGAGAAGGCGTGATCCGAGATGGCCGCACCGCAAGCCAACGCCGCCGACATCACCAACGTCATCTCCTCGCTGGCGAGCCGGCAGAGCAATCGCCCCAGGGCCAAGCCGCTCAGCGGGCCGAAGCGCGCCGCCATCCTGATGCTGGCGCTCGGCGAGCAATATGGCGGCAAGGTGTGGTCGCTGCTCGATGACGAAGAGGTGCGCGAATTGTCGATCCACATGTCGACGCTCGGCACCGTCGAGGCCGACACGGTCGAAGACCTCTTGCTCGAGTTCGTCTCGCGCATGTCGGCCTCCGGCGCGCTGATGGGCAATTTCGACGCCACCGAGCGCCTGCTGCAGCAGTACCTGCCGGCCGAGCGGGTCAACGGTATCATGGATGAAATCCGCGGCCCCGCCGGTCGCAACATGTGGGAGAAGCTTTCCAACGTACAGGAAGAAGTTCTCGCCAACTATCTGAAGAACGAATATCCGCAGACCATCGCGGTGGTGCTGTCCAAGCTCAAGCCGGAACATGCCGCGCGCGTGCTGGCGATCCTGCCCGAGGATATGGCGCTCGACGTCGTCAACCGAATGCTGAAGATGGAAGCGGTGCAGAAGGAAGTGATCGAGCGCGTCGAGCAGACGCTGCGCATCGAGTTCATGTCCAACCTCTCGCAGACCCGCCGCCGCGACGCCCACGAGGTGATGGCTGAAATCTTCAACAATTTCGACCGCCAGACCGAGACCCGCTTCATCACCTCGCTGGAAGAGGACAACCGCGAGGCGGCCGAGCGCATCAAGGCGCTGATGTTCACCTTCGACGACCTGATCAAGCTGGATTCGGCGTCCGCCCAGACGCTGATGCGCAACGTCGACAAGGACAAGCTCGCGATCGCGCTCAAGAGCGCCAACGAGGACGTGCGCGGCTTCTTCCTCGGCAACATGTCCTCGCGCGCCGGCAAGATGCTGCTTGACGACATGGCGGCGATGGGACCGGTGCGGCTGCGCGACGTCGACGAGGCGCAGGCCCTGCTGGTCAACCTCGCCAAGGATCTCGCCGCCAAGGGCGAGATCACGCTGACCAAGAACCGCGCCGACGAGGAGCTGGTGTACTGATGGCCACTCCCGCAAAATTCCTGTTCGACGTCGACTTCGGCGCCCCCGACAAGAAGGAGAAGGCGGCAACGCCGGCCGAGATCGCCGCCAGGATCGCCGAGGCCGAGGCGCGGGCCTATCGCGCCGGCTACGACGCCGCGCAGCGCGAGGCCAAGGTCGAGAGCGACCGCCGCGCCGCGCTGGCGCTGGAGGAGATCGGCATCGCCATCAAGGGCATCGCCGCGCGCTATGCCGGCATCGAGACGCGGATGGAAACCGAGGCGGTCGACGTCGCGGTCGCGGTCGCCCGCAAGCTTTGCGCCGAGCTGATCGCCCGCGAGCCGCTTGGCGAGATCACCGCGCTGGTCTCCGACTGCTTCTCGCAGCTGGTGTCCACGCCGCATCTGGTGGTGCGCATCAACGACTCCCTTTATGACGCGGCGCGGGCGCAGATCGAGCGGCTCGCCGCCCATGCCGGCTTCGAAGGCCGATTGGTGATCCTGGCCGAGCCGACCATCGCCACCGGCGACTGCCGGATCGAATGGGCCGACGGCGGCGTGGTGCTGGATCGCGCCGCCATCGAAGCCAAGATCAGCGAACTTGTCGGACGCTACATGGCGTCCCTGAGCGAGGCCGGAAAGGCCTGAGGATGAGCCATCATGAGTGACACCGACGGACAGGTCCCGCTTCCCGATCTCAACGCCCCGCAATCGGCGCCGGCCGACGACATCGGCTACATCGAGGACGAGAACGCCTCGCGCATCGCCGCCGATCTCGAGGCCGTGTTCGACGTGCCGGTGCAGGTATCCGCGGTGCTCGGCCGCTCCAAGATGGACGTCGGCGAGCTGCTCAAGCTCGGCCCCGGCACCGTGCTGGAGCTGGACCGGCGGGTCGGCGAAGCCATCGACATCTACGTCAACAACCGCCTGGTGGCGCGCGGCGAAGTCGTGCTGGTCGAGGACAAGCTCGGCGTCACCATGACGGAAATCATCAAGGCGGATCGCAACTAGCGCATCCCACAGGTAAACACGGCGCATCGCGGGCGCGAAGCATAACAACAGGAGACAATCATGCGGCTTCTCATCGTCGGCACATTGAAGGGCCAGCTTACCACCGCCACCAAGATCGCGATGGCCAACGGCGCCTCGGTGACCCATGCCGAGAGCAACGAACAGGCGATGAACGTGCTGCGCGGCGGCAAGGGCGCCGACCTCTTGATGGTCGATGTCGCCCTCGACATCCGCGACCTGGTGATGCGGCTGGAAGCCGAGCACATCCACGTGCCGATCGTTGCCTGCGGCATCACCAGCGATGCACGCGCCGCGGTCGCCGCGATCCATGCCGGCGCCAAGGAATACATCCCGCTGCCGCCCGATCCGGAACTGATTGCCGCCGTGCTCGCCGCGGTCGCCAACGATTCCCGCGACCTCGTCTACCGCGACGAAGCCATGGGCAAGGTGATCAAGCTGGCGCAGCAGATCGCAGGCTCCGACGCCTCGGTGATGATCACCGGCGAATCCGGTACAGGCAAGGAAGTGCTGGCGCGCTACGTGCATTCGCGCTCGGCGCGCGCCAAGCGGCCGTTCATCTCGATCAACTGCGCGGCGATCCCCGAGCATCTGCTGGAGTCCGAACTGTTCGGCCACGAGAAAGGCGCCTTCACCGGCGCGGTCGCCCGCCGCATCGGCAAGTTCGAGGAGGCGACCGGCGGCACGCTGCTGCTCGACGAAATCTCCGAGATGGATGTGCGGCTGCAATCAAAACTGCTGCGCGCCATCCAGGAGCGCGTGATCGACCGCGTCGGCGGCACCAAGCCGGTGCCGGTCGATATCCGCATTCTCGCGACGTCGAACCGGAACCTGCAGGAAGCCGTGCGCGAAGGCACCTTCCGCGAGGACCTGCTGTTCCGCCTCAACGTCGTCAATTTGAAGATCCCGCCGCTGCGCGAACGCCCGGCCGATATCCTCGAACTGGCGCAGCACTTCGCCAAGAAGTATGCCGAGGCCAACGGCGTGCCGCTGCGTCCTCTGTCGAGCGAGGCCAAGCGCGTGCTGACCGCCAACCGCTGGCAAGGCAACGTTCGCGAGCTGGAAAACACCATCCACCGCTCGGTCCTGATGAGCCAGGGCGACGAGATCGGCGCCGAGGCGATCATCACGCCCGACGGCGATCGCCTCGACCTCGCGAAGACCGCGCCCGCGGTGGCCCACGCCACGCTTGCCGCCGAGCAGGTGACGCGGGCGCTGGTCGGCCGCACGGTGGCCGACGTCGAGCGCGACCTGATCCTGGAGACGCTGAAGCATTGCCTCGGCAATCGAACCCACGCCGCCAACATCCTCGGCATCTCGATCAGGACGCTGCGCAACAAGCTCAACGAATATGCCGATGGCGGCATTCCGGTCACGCCGGCCGGCGCCGGCGACTATCAGCGCTCGGCGGTGGCGGGATAACGCATCGTCACGGCAAGGAAACGGCAAAGCCAGGAGGCTTTCATGCCGGTATACTGCTCACGAATAGGACGGCGCGTCAGGCTTGCGGAAAATGTGAATGGGGTCGCCGGGCTGAAAATCACGCCCAGTGAAGGTGACATAGGCGTAGAGCGCGAGATAGGCGATCGCGAGCGCGCCGATGGCGTAGAAGGCCCAGGTGAGAAGGCGTTTCATCTGACACAAGTAAGGCTGGCTTAGCGCGCTTCCCGCGCGCCGACGCCTTCTAGCCTCCGAAGGCCGTGATGACCAGCCCTGGCGCCGGGTTCAATGCTTATGGAACACCAGCGTACGCACCTCGATGCTCTCGCGCGGCGCGGCATCGGCCGGTGTCGTCGGGTCGACAAAGGCCGTATGCGGGCAAAAGCGGGTGCGCCCGTCGGTTGCGGAGTCGTAGCACTTGAGCAGCAGCGCCTCGTCCGCCGTCATCCGCGGCACGTAGTACCAGCGGTGCGCCGGGTTGTACTTCACCGTGTAGATCTCGCCCTTCCGGTTCGGATAGATCAGGTCGGACGCGACGAGCTCGCGGGGATCGACGGTTCTTCCATCGGCCATAGCCAATGGCGCATCGAGCAGCGGGCCCCGGATCGGGCGCCAGAGATTGATGACCTGCACGCGTCCTTTCACGAGTTCGTTCGCCTCGTCGGGCAAATGCTCGTAGACCCGGTTGTGGCCGGAAACTTCGGTCTGATCGACATGCACGCGCGTGGCGGGCTGCCGCGGCGTGCCGTCCCGAAGGTCAACTGCGCCTGCCACGCGCTTGCGCACGGTGTGATCGAAGATGAAGACGCGGTCGGCGTTCAGGGTGGCTCGCAGGAACGCCTCGACGGCGGGATAGTAGACCTTGCGGACCTCCTGATCGTCGTAGAAATCCTTCACGACGGTAGGATGGCGCACCAGCGCAAAGCCTTCGCGATCCAGCGACAGGTCCGCCACGATGGGCCGCGCGTCAAAGACGGGCACGTTATGGGGCTCGGGCAGCGCAGTGCTCTTCGGCTCGCCCGCAGGCGGGTCGAGCGCATAGGTTCGCGGCTTGCCGGGGGTGGGAGCGAGATAGTTCAGTTCAGCCGTGACGAAGGGAAGCGATTCGATTTGTTGTTCCTGCAGGCCCATGGCCATCTCCGAATGCTGTTGTCTGCCTGATCTTGTCAGTCCCGCCCCCGCGCGGAAGAGCCAGATCGAAAAAGCAATATTACTGTTGAAGGCGAGCCTCGCGGGAGAATGGCGTTCTTGCGAAAGTCGCCCTCCGGAAGCGCCGGTATCGGCGCCTCGGCAAATGCATTACAGCCCTGCACCCTTTGCGATGGCGTCGGAAAAGGAGCGATCGACGATATCGGCCGCATCGAGATTGCGGCTGATCAGCCCCGAGCGGAAATACAGATCGATCGTCTTCTGCTCGTCGGCAACCACGCCATCGTCGATCGCGGCAATCCGGATCTTCGCCCGCGACAGCCAGTTCAGCGGCACGGCGCTCGGGATATTCATCAGCTTGCCCCAGGTCTCGGCGTAACTGCCTACGTTCCCCTGCGACCACGCCCGTGCGGCGGTCTGGCGCCGCACGAAGTCCGCAAGCTCGGCGCGCCTCGTGCCAATGGCCGCGGGCGAAGCGACGAGGAAGCTCAAGCCGGGCGTCAATCCCTCCGCCGTGATCACGCGGCGGGATTTGAACAGCACCTCCTCCTGGCTCACATAAGGCTCCCAAGTCGACCAGGCGTCGACGGAGCCCTGGCTGTAGGCCACCTTGGCATCGGAAGGTGCCAGGAACACGATCTGCACATCACCCGGCTTCCAGCCTTTTGATTCCAGCGCCGCGAGGATCAACTGGTGGCCGATCGAACCGCGTCCGGTTGCGATCTTCTTGCCCTTGAGATCATCGAGGCTCTTCACCGCCGACTGCTCGGGCACCACGATCGCGAGACCCTCGCGCGACTGCCGGATGGCGGCGATCGCCTTCACGGGCACGTTCGCCGCCGCGGCAAAGGTGAACGGCGCATCGCCGACGAGCCCGGTGTCGATCGCGCCGGCGCTCAGCGCTTCCAGCAGCGGAGCCGCCGCCGGAAATTCCTTCCATTCGATTTTATACGGAACATCCTTCAACACGCCGGCGGCTTCCATCACCGCCTGTGCGTTGCCCTTCTGGTCGCCGACCCGCAGGACTGCCTGGGCCGATGCGCTACCGATGCCGCCAAGCGCGAGCGCTGCGGCAAGAACGAGCCTGATCATTCCGCAGCCTGCCCCCGCGCGGTGGCGCGGCCCGCAATCAGCTTGCGCGTCAGCGGGATCAGCTCTCTGCCATAGTCGATGGCGTCGACCAGCGGATCGAAACCTCGGATCAGGAAATGGCTGATGCCGAGGTCGTAGTAGTCGCCAAAGACCTCGGCGATCTGCTCGGGCGTGCCGACCAGCGCCGTCGTGTTGCTGTTGGCGCCGGTGAGCTTGGCGATCTCGGTCCACAGCCGCTTGTCGATGCGGGTGCCCTGATCGGCGAGTGCCAGCAGGCGGCGCGCGCCCGCGGTGGCATGCCCGTCGGCGGGCTTGCGGTAGCCGGTCTTGTCCTGCAGCGCGGTGGCCCGCTCCAGGATCTCATCGGCTTTCTTCCAGGCCTTCTCCTCGGTGTCGGCCAGGATCGGCCGCACCGACAGCGAGAAACGCGGCGTCGGCCGGCCCTGCCTGAGCGCGGCATTATGCACGCGCGAGGTGACGTCGCGCACCTGTGCGTAGGACTCACCCCAGAGCGCAAAGGTGTCGGCGTGCTTGCCGGCCACCTCGATCGCCGCATCGGAGCCGCCGCCGACGAAAGTGTAGATGCCGCCTTGCTGGCGCGGCTTGATCTGCGAGAATCCCTTCTCGACCTTGTAGTATTTGCCGCTGTAGTCGAACGGCTTTTCGCTGGTCCATTCCAGCCGCACGATGTCGAGGAATTCGCTGGTGCGCGCGTAGCGCTCGTCCTTGTCGTCGAGCGTGTTGCCGTCCTGGCGCAGTTCGGTCGCGTTGCCACCGGTGATGACGTGCAGCGACACCCGGCCGTCGTAGAGCTGATCGAGGGTCGCGAGCTGGCGCGCCAGCAGCGTCGGCGCGGTGAAGCCCGGCCGCTGCGCGATCATGACCTTGAGCTTCCTGGTGATGGCCAGCACATGCTGGGCCACCTGCAGCGCATCGGGCGTCGTCGAATGGAACGCCAGAAGCGCCCGGTCGAAGCCGGCGAGTTCGTGCGCCTTCGCGACCGTCTCGATATAGGGCGGGTCGAGCACCGGGCCGGACCGCACGATGGTCTCGGACGAGTTGTTGTTGGTGATGAAGCCGATGAATTCGACGGGCATGCGATACTCCGTTTTGCTTGCTGTTCTTTGCTTGTTGTTCAGACGCCGAGCGCGATACGGCCGGCAGAAATGCGGGTGGCGTCGTCCTGCGGGGTGTGCACGCGGCCGCACAGGACGTCGCGGTAGTGCCGCTCCAGCGGATTGGCGCGCGACAGGCCGTGATTGCTGGTCAGCGACAGCGCCTCCTCCACCGCGGCGACGGCATTGTTCGTCACCGTCAGCTTGATGATATTCGACTCCGCCGCGCTGAGCGTAAGGCCCTCGTCGAAATCGCGGGCAAAACTGTCGATCAAACGCCCGTTAACCTGCAAGCGGGTCTCGATCGAGCCGACGACGTCCTGAACGCGCGGCAATGTCGCCAGCGGTGCGCCGAGATTGGCGGGGACGCGGTTCCGCAGGAAGCCGACCAGCCAATCGCGCGCGGCGCGGGCAACGCCGTCATAGATGGCGGCGATGAAGATGGCGTGGACGGTGGCCTGGGTGACGTCAGGCGTCTTCCACTCTTCGGGCTTGCGGATATCGATCTCATGGTCGAGCGGGAAGACGACGTCCTCGAAGACCACGTCATGGCTGCCGCTGGCGCGGAGGCCGAGATGGTCCCAGGTCTCGACGATCTTCGTGCCCGGCAGTCCCGCGGGAACAAGGAACAGGCCTACCCGCGTGTCCGCTTCGTCGGTTTTGGCCCACACCGCATACCATTTCAGGATCGGCGCGCCGGTCGAATAGATCTTGCGGCCGCTCAGCCGCCAACCGGTTTCGGTGCGCCGCGCGATGGTGGCCGGCAGTCCGCCTCGCGCCGGTGACCCCAGCTCGGGCTCGACGCGAAGTGCGTTGATCAGCGCAACTCCTTCGACCGATTCCCGGGCCAGCCTGCGGGCGAGATGCTGCGGCCAGCGCGTGCTGCGCGACATCACGAGATGCTGGATGTAATGCATCGACAGCACGAGCGCCGTCGACGGATCGGCCTTGCCGACGATACCAAGCACGCGCGCGGCATCGCGGGCGCCCGCCCCGGCTCCGCCATACGCGGCCGGCACGGTCAGCGCCAGCAGCCCCGCTTTCGACAGCTCCGCGAAATTCTCGAACGGGAAGCTGGCGGCGCGGTCATGCGCCGCCGCGCGCGCCGCAAGGCCATCCGCGAGCCGCTCGACCACGGAGACAAGGTCGGTCTGATCGGTGTGAAACCGGTCCCGCGCCGCCGAAATTACCATGTCGCATCCAGTCCGAGCAGGCCGAGGATCTGCTTGCGCAGGTCGGCGAGATAGGGATCGCCGCGATGGCGCGGATAGGACCGCTGCACGGCAATGTCGGCCTTGATCCGCGCCGGGCGGTCGCTGAGCACGATGACGCGGTTGGCGAGGAACAGCGCCTCCTCGGCGTCATGCGTCACCAGCAGCGTGGTAAATCCCTTGCGCTGCCAGAGCGAGACGATCTCCGCCTGCATGGTGATGCGCGTCAGCGAGTCGAGCTTGCCCAAGGGCTCGTCCAGCACGAGGATCTTGGGATCGTTGACCAGCGCACGCGCCAGCGCCACGCGCTGCGCCATGCCGCCGGAAAGCTGGTGCGGATAGGCATTGCGAAAGCCCGAGAGCCCCACGAGGTCGATCGCCGCGTCCACCCGCTGCCGCTGGGCCCTCAGGATACCCTGCGCTTCCAGGCCGAGCGCGACGTTGTCCCAGACCGATCGCCAGGGAAACAACGTCGGATCCTGGAACACGACGACGCGCGAGGGATGCGGGCCGATGATGCGATTCCCGTCCTCCCGCAGCGTGCCCGCGCGCGGCCCTTCCAGCCCCGCCACCAGCCGCAGCAGGGTCGACTTGCCGCAGCCGGAGGGACCGAGCAGGGCGACGAACTCGCCGGGTTCGATCGCGAGACTGACATTGTCGAGCACCGGCAATGCTGCGCCGTCGATATCGAAGGCGTGGCTGACCTGCTCGATGTCGAGCGCGGCGCCGACGGCGGGATAGGCGATGGCTTGCGCGGCCGCTACCATTTGACGACTCCCTTCTGCCAGCCGAGGAAGCGGTCACGGGTGCGGAACAGGAGCGTAATGGCGCCAGAGCAGAGCAGCGACATCACGATGAGGGCCGCATACATGTTGGCATAGGCCGCCCAGCCCTGCGACCATTGCAGGTACCAGCCCAGCCCCGCCTTGACGCCGATCATCTCGGCGACCACGAGCACGGCAAAGGACGAGCCCAGCCCCATGAAAAGGCCGACGAACACATGCGGCAGCGCCGCGGGGATTGCGACCTTCAGCACGAGGAACGAGGGCTTTGCGCCGAGCGTGCGGGCGACGTCGTAATAGGCGTTGCTGACGCTCGCCACGCCCGACCACGTGAGCACCGTCACCGGAAAACCGGTGGCGAGCGCGATCAGGAAGGTGCTGGCGCTCCAGCTCGACGGAAAGGTGAAGAAGGCGATCGGCAGCCAGGCGGTTGCCGGCAGCGGTCCGATGAAGCGCAGGATCGGGTGCACCCAATAGCCGGCGCGCTGCGACCAGCCGATCGACACGCCGGTGACAAATCCGATCGCCGCGCCGATGAAATAGCCACCGAGCTGCAGCTTCACCGAGGCAAAGATGCTGTCGAGCAGCTTTGGAAGGTCGTCGGTATAGACTTCCAGGATCGCCTGCGGCGGCGGGAAGAACGGCAATGGAAGCCAGGCGAATTTCGCGGTGGCGACTTCCCACACCGCAAAGAACAGGCCGAGCGCGAGCAGCCACGGCGCGCGGTGCCGCAGCGCCGCCCCCGCCTTGCCGAGGAAATCGGCACCGAGCGTGCCGAACAGCGCCAGCGCCGCGATCACGAAACCGGCGATGCCGAGCGCGAGGGTTCGCGACCAGTCGCCGAGATCGGGCCACCACAGGCACGATGCGCCGAAGGCGGACCATGCCAGAGCCGCGGCAATGCCGGGGCCGGAAGTGTGCAGCCAGCGGGCGAGATCGCGCCGCGGCGACGCCGCGAGCGCACCGGCGGCGACATCGTCAGACAGAGAAAATGTCGACATAGATACGCTCCGCGAACTTGGTGGTGTCGGTGGTCGGCTTGAAGACGGAGACGGTCTTCAGGTCGTCGGCATATCCCTTCAGCTCGCGCTTGAGGATGTCGCCGACCGGGTGATGGTGATGGGTGTGGTAGCGCGCCATGCCTTCGAGGTCGGCGAGCGTCGCCGTTTTCGGCGCGTAGGGCTGGAACGATCTGGCGGCCTTGTCCGGATTCTGCGAGGTGAACATCGCGGCATCGAGCAGCGCCTGTGTCAGCGCACGGGCGACCTGCGGGTCGTCGCGCACGAGGCTGCCGCGCAGGCCGACGATGCAGCAGCTCTTGTCCTTGTATTCGCCGTCGAGATTGGAGGCGACTTCCTTGTACTGGGGATCCTTGAGCCAGAGATAGCCGAGCGGATCGGAAGACAGGAACGCCTGCACCTCGCCCTTCTCGACCGCGAGATTGAGCAGGTTGCCCGGATAGGGCCGCCAGTCGACGTCCTTGTTGGGATCGATGCCGAGCTTGGCGAGCTGGATCGAGAAGAAATTCTTGTCGGGACCGGCGAGATCGCTGACGGCGACGATCTTGCCCTTGAGGTCGGCCAGCTTGCCGATCCCCGATTTGGTGCTCGTCAGCACGCGCATGCATCCGCCGTGCGTGCCCGCCGCGATCTTGACGTCGAACCCCTGCTCCAGCGGCTTGAGCCAGCGCAGCGCCATGCCGAGGCCGGCGTCGGACTTGCCGGTGGCGATGGCTTCCAGCAGCTGGTCGGTCGAGCCGCTGTAATTGACGAGCTCGACGTCGAGGTTCTGCTTCTGGAAAAAGCCGTATTCGATCGCGACCGGCAGCGGCGCGAGGCAAATGGCGTTGGCGTTCCAGGAGAGCTTCAGCTTGCGCGGGGCGCCGGTCAGCGCCGGCGCATTCGATGCGGTCCTGCAGATCGGAAACTCGGAGAAATCGATCGCCGGCGTCGAGGTGCGTAGTCCGAAGGCTTGCGCCCCGAACGCGCCGAGCGGCGCCGCAACGGCCGCAGCCGCGCCGCCCCGCAGCAGGGTTCGGCGATCCACCTTGTTCTTGTTGTCAGACATGTTGGCCCCTTCGTTGAAGCAAAGCTCCGCCGCGACGCAGCGCATCTGGCGCTGCGAACCGCCGGCATCCCGAGCTTGCGCGTGGTGGACGAACTTCCCGACTGCATTCCTGCAATCGATTGCGATGCGGAAATGATGCGGCGCAATCGGATCATCGTCAATGAAATGGAATTTCGAATGTTGTCGGCGCGAGGGTGATTATCTCCAACATCGCGCGTGCCCGCGACGAAACGATTTTTGCTGCGACTCTGCAGATACGACGCAATACGCCGTTCCAAATGCATTGCGATCGGGCATTCCGCCACAGCGCGCTCAACGCATTCTCCGCAGCGAGACCGCCGCGAATGTCTTGTTGCTCGCGCTGCTCCCAATTCAGATGGCCATTTCGTTGACTGCGACCGTCACGCTCCTAGAATCGAAGACGCGTTGAAAAGGCGAAGGGAACGCGTGCGACGATGCGCCAATCATCGGAAATCTTCGTTCTTGAAACGGCATCCGCGCCCGATCTCGCCTTCCAGGCCGAGACCGAAGCGCAGGCGGTGGCCATCACGCGGGCGCGCTGGTTTCGCGATGCCGTCGCGGAGGTCATCGCCGGGCCGGACGGCGCGAATGCCGCCTTGAATGCCGAGCGCGTTCGCGCAGCGACGGCCGCTGAAGCAGGTATCTATCGACAGCTTGCAGACGAATTCGACGGGCCGGCCCGGCAATTCCTGATCGCCGACCTTTCGAAATTTCCCGAGCGGTACGCCGGCAAAGCGCCCGCTAATTCTTTCTAGCGCTTTCCGCCGGCACCGGAGCCGGGAAGACTGACTTCCGCCAATCTGGCGACGTCCTCATCGCGATCGATCGCGAGATACTGCCCGTGCCAATAGGCCAGCGCCGCGCTGCGCGGCGATACCTGCAGATCCAGCACGCGGCCGATGACGATCGCGTGGGAATGCCGTTCGATCAATTCTTCCACTTCGCAGTCGATCGCGGCGAGCGCGCCGGACAGCAGCGGCACGCCGGAAGCCCGGGTGAACCAGTCGGCTCCGGCAAACCGCTCGGCCCCCTTGAGGCCATCCTTGCCGGTGAAGCGCTCGGCAACGTCGATCTGGTCGGCATTGAGAATGTTGACGCCGAAGAAGCCGTGGCGACGGATCAGCGGCCAGGACGAGGCCGCACGGTTGACGGCCACGATCAGCGATGCCGGTTCGACCGACAGGGACGTCACCGACGTCACCGTCATGCCGCTGATGTCTTTGCCCCGTCCGGCCGTGATCACGCTGACGCCGCCGGTCAGACGGCGCATGGCATTGCGGAAATCGTCGGACGAAATCTCGCTGATGATGCTGACGTCTCGGACGGCGGAGTTCATGGCGGCCTCGTTCTGACTTGGCTATTCCTGAGGATCGTCTGACGATTTGAGGAGCTGGCGCAGGATCGAACCTTCCAGCGCCGCAAGATCGGCCGAACCACGGCGGCGCGGGCGCGGGATGTCGACGGCGACGTCGTGGGCGATCCGGCCGTCCTCGATGACCAGCACGCGGTCGGCCAGCGCCACGGCTTCCGCAACATCATGGGTAACCAGGATCGCGGTGAACGCCTGGTCGCGCCACACCCGCTCCAGCAGTTGCTGCATGTAGATCCGGGTCAGCGCGTCGAGCGCACCGAGCGGCTCGTCAAAGGCGAGCACACGCGGCTGGCTGACCAGCGCGCGGGCCAGCGCCACGCGCTGCTTCTGGCCACCGGAGAGCGTTGCCGGCCACTGCCCGCGCTTTTCGCCGAGACCGACTTCATTCAAGGCCCGCTCGGCACGCGCCTGTGCGTCCGACGAACTGCGTTCGCGGCCAAGACCGACCTCGACATTGTCGAGCACGCGCGCCCAGGGCAAAAGCCGCGGCTCCTGGAACATCACCCTGACATCGCCGGCCTTGGCATCTTCGCTGAGCGAAATCGTGCCGCTGCTGATCGTTTCCAATCCGGCGATCAGGCGCAGCAGCGTGCTCTTGCCGCAGCCGCTCTGGCCGACGATGGCGACGAACTGTCCGTAAGGAATGTGCAGGTCGATGCCGCGCAGTACCTCATTATCGCCGAAGGATTTGCGCAAGCCGCGGATGGTCAGCGGCAGACCGCGTGCCTGGCCGTCGGACCTGCGCTGCACGTACCGCGCCTTTTCGACCTCCGGCAGCGCCACGAGTTGAGCATCGGAAGCCAGGATACGAAGTGCCTCTTGCATGTGTCCCTCAATGTTTCTGGAAGGCCGGATGCCAGGACAGCGTCAGCCGCTCCAGCGCGCGCGAGGCGCTGTCGGCGAGCTTTCCGAGCAATGCGTAGATCAGGATGGAGAGCACGACGACGTCGATCAGCATGAATTCGCGCGCCTGCATCGCCATGTAGCCGAGGCCCGAGGAAGCCGCGATGGTCTCCGCCACGATCAGGGTCAGCCACATGATGCCGAGCGCAAACCGCAGGCCGACGAAGATCGACGGCAATGCGCCGGGAAAGATCACCCGGCGGAACAGCTCGCCGTCGGTCATGCCGTAGACGCGGCCCATCTCGATCAGCTGCGGATCGACCGTGCGGATGCCGTGCAGCGTGTTGAGATAGATCGGGAAAAACACGCCGAGCGCCACCAGGAACAGCTTCGCGGACTCGTCGATACCGAACCACAGGATCACCAGCGGGATCAGCGCCAGATGCGGGATGTTGCGCACCATCTGCAGCGTCGTGTCGGTGAGCTTTGCCGAGAGCTGCGACAGGCCATTCGCCAGCCCGAAGGCAAAGCCGATGCCGCCGCCGATCAGGAAGCCGATGCTGGCGCGCCAGAAGCTGACCCAGATGTTGCGGACGAGCTCGCCCGACAGCAGCAGTTTCCAGCCTGCGAGCGCGACATCGCTCGGCGCCGGCAGCACGCGGCCCGACACAACGCCGGTAACGCAGGCCGCCTGCCAGATCAGGAGGATCGCGAGCGGCACCAGCCAGGGAAAGAGTCCGTCGGCCCGCGGCAGGCGCAGCCGTCGGACACGGGGAAGACTGTCGATCAGGCTCATGACTGCGATGCCCTCACGAGGGGAAGACGTTCATTGGCGATGGTCTCGCCGAACGGGCCGGTATTGACGCTGATCGGCGCGACATTGCCCGGCTGCGACAGCGACAGCAGGGGGAAAACCAGCTCGGCGAAGCGATAGGCTTCCTCCAGATGCGGGTAACCGGACATGATAAAGGTGTCGATGCCGATGTCCTGATACTCCCTGATCCGCGCCGCGACAGTTTGGGGATCGCCGACCAGCGCAGTGCCGGCGCCGCCGCGCACGAGGCCGACGCCGGCCCACAGGTTCGGGCTGATCTCGAGCTTGTCGCGGCGGCCGCCATGGAGCTGTGCCATGCGCTGCTGGCCGACCGAGTCCATGCGCGCGAAGATCTTCTGCGCGCCGGCGATGGTTTCGTCGCTGACATGCTGGATCAGTTCGTCCGCGGCCTTCCACGCCTCCGCATTGGTCTCGCGCACGATCACGTGCAGGCGGATGCCGAAGGACAGCTTGCGCCCGCGCTTGTTGGCTGCGGCGCGAACCCGCTCGATCTTTTCGGCGACCTGCGCCGGCGGCTCGCCCCAGGTGAGGTATTTGTCGACGGTATCGACCGCGACATCGACTCCGGCATCGGACGAGCCGCCGAAATAGAGCGGCGGACGCGGCGACTGCACCGGCGGAAACAGCAGCCGGCCGTCCTCGATGCGGATGTGCTTGCCCTCGACATTGACGGCCTTGCCGGCGAGCAGGTCGCTGTAGACGTTGAGGAACTCGCGCGTGACTTCGTAGCGCTCGTCGTGAGCGAGGAAGATGCCGTCGCCCTTGTTCTCGACGGGATCGCCGCCGGTGACGACGTTGATCAGGAGCCGGCCATTGGAGATGCGGTCCAGCGTCGCGGTCATGCGCGCGGCGACACCCGGCGACTGCAGGCCGGGCCGTACGGCGACCAGATAACGCAGCCGCTCGGTGAACGGCGCCACGCTTGACGCCACGATCCAGGAATCCTCGCAGCTTCGTCCCGTCGGCAGCAGCACGCCGAAATAGCCCAGCTGATCGGCGGCCTGGGCGACCTGACGCAGGTAGTTGAAGTTCACCTCGCGGCCGCCGATGGAGGTGCCGAGATAGCGGCCGTCGCCATGGGTCGGCAGGAACCAGAGGATGTCGACGGCAGAGGGGGCAGGTGTATGGATAGTCATTGATCAGTATCCAGGCTTGCGTTGGGCGTCGAAGACGGTGATGGGTTTCGGCAGCGGGCCGGGCGCGAGGGACGTGTCCGCCAACTTGTCGTGTTTCCGGGAGCCGATGCCGGCGGCATTGTCGTAGGACGCACCGACCGTCACGGCGACCATGCTGATCGACAGCAACGCTCTAGCGATCCAGCGCCGAACCAAACGCTTCATGAGTTACGGCCTCTTCGCGGCATTCAGCTCTGGGTGTGGCGCCAGACGATGTCGCGCACCGCAATCTGCTTCGGGATCAACCCGAGCTTGTGGAGGCGATCGGCAACTGCCTGCTGTGTCGTGATGATCTCGTCGGTCACCGGTCCGATCAGGAAAGAGGCGCGGTTGGCGGCGACGGTCTGAACCTCGAGCGGCACGCCGGTGATCGCCGCGAGCGCGGCTGCGACTTCCGGCCGGTTGTTCTCGGCCCAGCGCGCGGCCTCTCCGAGCCCGTCGATCACCTCGCGGGTCTCGCGCACATAGTTGTTCGCGAAATCCCGGTTGGCGATATAGAACGAGTTGGTCCTGGCGATTTCATGCGCGTTGACCAGGATGCGGGCGTTCTGCCGCTTTTCCCCGATCGCGAAATAGGGATCCCATACCGCCCAGGCGTCGATGCTGCCATTGGCGAACGCCGGCACGGCGTCGGGCGGCGTCAAATAGACAGGGGTGATATCCGCATAGGTCAGGCCCGCCTTTTCCAGCGTCGCAACCACGACGTTATGCGCGCTGCTGCCCTTGGTGAAACCGAGCCGCCTTCCCTTCAGGTCGGCGATGGTCCGGATGCCCGAATTCTCGGGAACCAGAATCCCCTGCCCGTTGGTGATCCGCGAGCCCGCCACATACACAACGTTGGCATTGGCTGCCTGCGCGAAAATAGGCGGGGTGTCGCCGACCGATCCCAGATCGACGTTGCCAGTGCTCATGGCCTCGAGCATCGGCGGCCCCGACGTGAACTCGATCCACTTGATGCCGATTTTCCGGTCGGCAAACTTTTTTTCCAGGATTGCCTGCCGCCGCGTGATCACGAGCACGCCGGTCTTCTGGTAGCCGATACGAATTTCCTTCAACGGCGCATTGGCGCGCGCCTGCGGCAGCAGAGCAACCGAGCTTGCGGCGCCTGCCGAGAGCTTGAGAAAGTCCCGACGCTTCATTGCATTCTCCTGACGACCCCGACAACGCGCGAGCGATGCCAGGATGATGGTGCGGTGCTATGAAGCTGTCGAGCGCTGGAGAAAAATAACGATGCGCGCACTGCATTTACGCCGCGCGGCGCAGCTTTTTTTCAACGATTCAATCGCGTGCAGCGAAATTCTTTTCAGCACGCGCTCGTGATGTTCCGCTTGCCCGAAAGCGATCAGCCCGCCGCCACCTTCGGCGCGACATTGACGGCGAGCTTGCCGTACCGGTCCCTGAATGCGTCGGTGTCGATTTCCTCCAGCTTGATCGAGCCGTCGAGCACGCCCTTCTTCCAAGCCTCGTGCTCGGGGTCGTGGCGGAATTCCGGCATCACTTCCTTCGCAAACAGTTGCAGCGACTCGCAGATATGCTCGTGGCTGTTCTTGCCGGCCTGGTTGAGCAGGATCACCTGGTCGATATGCGAGGTGCGGAAGCGGCGAAGCTTCTTGCGGATCGTCTCCGGCGAGCCGATCAGGCCACCGCGCAGCGCGGCCTCCTGGGCGTCGGGATTCTCGCGCTTCCACTTGTTGTATTCGTCCCACATGTTGACGGTGCCGGGCGCGGGGCGCTGGCGGTTCTGCGACTGTCCGTAGTAGCGCAGCGCGAACTGGAAGAAGGTGGCGCCGTCGGCGCGGCGGCGCGCCTCCTCGTCGGTCTCGGCGCACATGAAGAACGAAACCAGCGCCATGTTCGGATTGATCTCGTAGTCGGCGAGCTTCCTCAGCCGCTTGGTGATGGCATTGTAATAGGCGTGCACCCAGGCATGCGCGGCTTCCGCGCTGACGAACTGGAAGCCGAGCGCGCCAAAACCGCTCTCGCCCGCACGCTCGATGGTCGGCAGCTGCGAGCACGCCATCCACAGCGGCGGATGCGGCTTCTGCACCGGCTTCGGCACGACGTTGCGCAGCGGAATATCGAAATACTTGCCGTGATGCTCGGTGCCGACCCTGGTGAACATCGGGAAGATCGCTGCGACAGCCTCCTCGAACACCTCGCGCTTGGTTTCCATGTCGCGGCCGAACGGCGTCAGCTCGGTGATCGAGGCGCTCTCCCCCATGCCGAACTCGCAGCGGCCGTTGGAAAGCAGGTCGAGCACCGCGATGCGCTCGGCGACGCGCGCCGGGTGGTTGGTGGTGAGCTGGAAGATGCCGTGGCCGAGCCTGATCTGCTTCGTGCGCTGGCTCGCGGCGGCCAGGAAGGATTCCGGCGCCGGCGAGTGCGAATACTCCTCCAGGAAATGATGCTCGACCACCCAGGCGTAGTCGTAGCCCAGACCATCCGCGGTCTCGAGTTGCGTCAGCGCGTTCTGGTACAGCCTGAGCTCGTCGCCCTCGGTCCACGGGCGCGGCAGCTGCAACTCATAGAAGATACCGAACTTCATGACGTCTCTCCCGCGATTTGCTCTGTTCTTGTTGACATCAGTTTATTCCCGCGTCGATTGCTGTCCAGCGAAAGGCAATTCCGCCGTGCGGGAGAAGCAGCCCGCGCTACATTCCGCCGCATGTTGAGAACATTGCCGAATTCCGATTCGTTCTAGCTCGGTTGATCCAGATCAAAGCCGTGGAAATCCGCCTCGCTTAAGGTTCCAGACAGGCAGCGGCCCGGAAGCCGTCGATTCTCTCAATATCTGGAGACGCAACGTATGTCGGCTGCCGACGATGCGAGCGCGCGTTCGCGCCGCAGGCGAATGGAAATATTCGCCTTCCTGTTCCTGACCGCCGTGATGATGCCCGCGCTCGCAGTTGCCACGGTCGGCAGCTACGGCCTCGCGACCTGGATCTACCAGATGGTCGCCGGGCCGCCCGGTCCTCCTTCCCGAAACTGACAGCGAAGGACAGGCATCATGGCCGCACCCACCCCCATCGACCGCCGAGCCCTGATCACGGGCCGCATCATCAATCCCGACCGCGTGGTGTCGCCGCCGCATGGCGAGATCGCCAGCATCATCGTGCAGGCGCGGCCCGAAAATCTCGACGAGGTCGCATCTTCCATCACCGCGCTTGCCGGATGCGAGGTCCATGGCCGCGATCCCAAGGGCAAGCTCATCATCGTGGTCGACGCGCCCGATACGGGTTCGCTGGGCACCACGCTCGTTACCATCTCGCTGCTGCCGCATGTGCACACCGCCTCGCTGGTGTTTCACGCCACCGAAGCCGGCTAGCCCCCATCCCAGATGCCGGGAGACCTGCAATGACTGCCCCCAAATTGGACCGCCGCCAGCTGCTCAAGCTCGAGGCCGCCGCGATCGCCGCCACCGCCGCGGGGATGCCGGTGCCGGCCATCGCCGCCAATCTCGTCACCGACCGCGAATCAAGCGAGCTGAAATGGGACAAGGCCGCCTGCCGGTTCTGCGGTACCGGCTGCAGCGTGATGGTCGCCACCAAGGACAACCGTGTGGTCGCCACCCATGGCGACATCAAGAGCGAGGTCAATCGCGGCCTCAATTGCGTGAAGGGCTACTTCCTCTCCAAGATCATGTACGGCCATGACCGCCTGACGCGGCCCATGCTGCGCAAGACGGGCGGCAAGTACGACAAGAACGGCGAGTTCACGCCCGTCAGTTGGGACGAAGCCTTCGACATCATGGCGCAGAAGTTCAAGGACGCGCTGAGGAAGCGAGGCCCGAGCGGCGTCGGCATGTTCGGCTCCGGCCAGTGGACCATCTGGGAAGGCTATGCTGCCGCAAAGCTCTACAAGGCGGGCTTCCGTTCCAACAACATCGACCCGAACGCGCGGCACTGCATGGCGTCCGCCGTCGCCGGCATGATGCGCACTTTCGGCATCGATGAGCCGATGGGTTGCTACGACGACATCGAGGCGACCGACGCCTTCGTGCTGTGGGGCTCCAACATGGCGGAGATGCATCCGATCCTGTGGACGCGGGTGACCGACCGCCGGCTCTCGGCGCCGCATGTCCGCGTCGCCGTGCTTTCGACCTTCGAGCACCGCTCGTTCGATCTGGCCGATATCGGCATGGTGTTCGTGCCGCAGACCGATCTCTACATCCTCAACGCCATTGCCAACCACATCATCAAGACCGGCCGCGTCAACAAGGAGTTCGTCAGCGCGCACACCGTATTCAAGCGCGGCCAGACCGACATCGGCTACGGCCTGCGCCCGGACCATCCGCTGCAGAAAAAGGCGACCGGCGCCGCCAAGGCCAACGACGCTACCGACATGACGTTCGACGAATACGCAAAATTCGTCTCGGAATACACGCTGGAAAAGGCGGCCGAAATGTCCGGCGTGCCGCTCAACCGCATCGAGGCGCTGGCCGAGCTCTATGCCGATCCCAAGACCAGGGTGGTCAGCTTCTGGACCATGGGCTTCAACCAGCACACCCGCGGCGTCTGGTGCAACAATCTCGTCTACAACATCCACCTGCTGACCGGAAAAATCTCGACGCCCGGCAACAGCCCGTTCTCGCTGACCGGGCAGCCATCGGCCTGCGGCACGGCGCGCGAGGTCGGTACCTTCTCGCATCGCCTGCCCGCCGACATGGTGGTCACCAGCAAGGCGCACCGCGACATCGCCGAGAAGATCTGGCAGCTGCCGGAAGGCACCATCCCCGACAAGCCCGGCTACCACGCCGTGCTGCAGAGCCGCATGCTGCGCGACGGCCAGCTCAACGCGTACTGGGTGCAGGTCAATAACAACATCCAGGCCGGTCCCAACACCAACGAAGAAACCTATCCGGGCTTCCGCAACCCGGAGAATTTCATCGTGGTGTCGGATGCCTATCCGACGGTCACCGCGCTTGCCGCCGACCTGATCCTGCCGACCGCGATGTGGGTGGAGAAGGAAGGCGCCTACGGCAATGCCGAGCGGCGCACGCAGTTCTGGCATCAGCTCGTGCCTGCGCCGGGCGAGTCGCGTTCCGATCTCTGGCAGCTGATGGAATTCTCCAAGCGCTTCAAGATCGAGGAAGTCTGGCCCGAGGAGCTGATCGCCAAGAAGCCGGAATATCGCGGCAAGACGCTGTTCGACGTGCTGTACCGCAACGGCCAGGTCGACAAGTTCCCCGTCTCGGAGATCGAGGCCGGCTACGCCAACGACGAGTCGAAAGCGTTCGGCTTCTATGTGCACAAGGGACTGTTCGAGGAATACGCCACCTTCGGCCGCGGCCATGGCCATGACCTTGCGCCGTTCGAGACCTATCACCGCGAGCGCGGACTGCGCTGGCCGGTGGTCAACGGCCAGGAAACGAAGTGGCGCTTCAAGGAAGGCACCGATCCTTATGTGAAGCAGGGCACCGACTTCCAGTTCTACGGCCACCCGGACGGCAAGGCGCGCATCTTCGCCCTGCCGTTCGAGCCGGCGGCGGAATCGCCTGACAAGGAGTACCCGTTCTGGCTCTCCACCGGACGCGTGCTGGAGCACTGGCATTCCGGAACCATGACGCGCCGCGTGCCGGAGCTCTATCGCGCCTTCCCCGAGGCGCTGTGCTTCATGCATCCCGACGACGCGCAGGAAGCCAGGTTGCGGCGCGGCGACGAAGTCAAGGTGATCTCGCGCCGGGGCTTCGTCCGCGCCCGCCTGGAAACGCGCGGCCGCGACCGGCCACCGAAGGGGCTCGTCTTCGTGCCCTGGTTCGATGAATCCAAGCTGATCAACAAGGTGACGCTGGACGCCACCGATCCGATCTCGCTGCAGACCGACTTCAAGAAGTGCGCCGTGCGCATCGAAAAGGTGGTGGGATCATGATCCGGAAAACCGTGATCCTGCTGTTTGCCGCCACGCTTGTTGCCGGCGCGGGCTCCCTCGCCGCACAGTCGCTCAATTCGGGCCTGCGCGGGCCGGCGCCGCTCAATGAGGAGGGGCCGGCGCCGCCGATGGCGCCGAACAAGAACACCGCCGAGAGGGAGGTGCGCAACTATCCCGAACAGCCGCCGGTGATCCCGCATTCGATCGACGGCTACCAGATCGACCTCAACGGCAATAAATGTCTGTCCTGCCACGCCCGCGCCCGTAGCGCGGAATCGCAGGCGCCGATGGTTTCGATCACCCATTTCATGGATCGAGACGGCCAGTTCCTCGCCTCGGTCTCGCCGCGACGCTTCTTCTGCACCGAGTGCCACGTGCCGCAGAGCACTGCCAACCCGCCGGTCAGCAATGATTTCGTCGACATCGACACCATGCTGAACCGCGCTGCGCCGGGTGGACGGCGATGAGCAGCGCGGACGGCGAGAAGACCCGACCGGGCTTTTTCGGCCGGATCCGGATTTTCGTCCTGGAACTCTGGGGCGTGCTGGTCCGTCCGAGTTCGGTGTTCGGGCTTGGCGTGCTTGTCATGGCGGGCTTTGTCGCCGGCATCATCTTTTGGGGCGCATTCAACACCGCGCTGGAGCTGACCAACACGGAAAAGTTCTGCACCTCCTGTCACGAGATGCATGACAACGTGTTCGCGGAGCTGAAATCGACCATCCACTTCACCAACCGTTCCGGTGTTCGCGCGACCTGCCCGGACTGCCACGTGCCGCACAACTGGACCGACAAGATCGCTCGCAAGATGCAGGCCTCGAAGGAGGTGTGGGGTCACCTGTTCGGCAGCATCAATACGCGCGAGAAGTTCGTCGACCACCGCCTTGAACTGGCGCTGCATGAATGGGCGCGCTTCAAGGCGAACGATTCCCTGGAGTGCCGCAACTGCCACAGCTCGGATTCGATGGATATCACCAAGCAGTCGCCGCGCGCCTCCGTCGCCCACCAGCGCTTCCTGTTCAGCGGCGAGAAGACCTGTATCGACTGTCACAAGGGGATTGCCCACCAGCTGCCCGACATGCGCGGCATACCCGGCTGGCAGTAGCTGACACGCGCCGGCGCGCCTTGCGCCGGCCGCCTCAATGGTTAGGTTGAGGGCCCTTGAGTCGCGCCTTTCGGCCCGCCTCCGCCTTCACCTTGCTCGATGACCAGCTTCACGCCGCATCAGGATTCCGCGCTAAAGGCCGTTGCCGATTGGCTGAAGGCCAAGCCGGGCAAGAACGGCACGCCGCCTGTGTTCCGCCTGTTCGGCTATGCCGGAACCGGCAAGACAACGCTGGCGCGGCACGTCGCGGAAGGCGTCGATGGCGAGGTGAAGTTCGCCGCCTTCACCGGCAAGGCGGCGCTCGTGATGCGCAACAAGGGCTGCGACAACGCCTCCACCATCCATTCGCTGATCTACCGCGCCCGCGAATCCGGCGTCGAGCAGCCGAGCTTCGAGCTTTGGGACGACGCGCCGGCGTCGAAGGCCAAGCTGATCATCATCGACGAATGCTCGATGGTCGACGCCGAGCTCGGCCGCGACCTGCTGTCATTCGACTGCCCCCTGCTGGTGCTTGGCGATCCCGCGCAGTTGCCGCCGATCGCCGGCGGCGGCTTCTTCACCGATTCCGCGCCGGACGCGATGCTGACGGAGGTGCACCGCCAGGCGCAGGACGATCCGATCGTGCGGATGTCGATGGACATCCGCGAGGGCCGCGAGCTCGAGATCGGCCGCTACGGCGAAAGCGAGGTCATCTCGCGCAAGGAACTCGACCCCGATCGGGTGATGCAGACCGACCAGGTGCTGGTCGGCCGCAACAACACCCGCCGTGCCTACAACATGCGCATTCGCCAGAAGCAGAACATCGAGGAGCCGCTGCCGGTGGCAGGCGACAAGCTCGTGTGCCTGCGCAACAACCGCAAGAAGGGCCTGTTCAACGGCGGGCTGTGGCGGGTGAAATCGCGCGCGCAGTCCAAATCGAAGATCGTCACCATGCGCGTCTCGCCCGACGAGGAGTTCGGCCACAAGGTGACCAAGGTTTCCGTGCGCGGCGAATGCTTCGAAGGCGGCATCGAGGGCATCCCGTGGGAGCAGCGCAAGCCGTATGACGAGTTCGACTACGGCTACGTGCTCACCGTGCACAAATCGCAGGGCTCGCAGTGGGACGACGTGGTGCTGTTCGACGAGAGCTTTGCGTTCCAGGATTCTCGCGCCAGATGGCTCTACACGGGGATCACGCGGGCGGCGAAACGGCTCAGCGTGGTGGTGTGAGGGGCGTTCGATGCTGGACGAGCGCGGAATCCTCAGCAGTCGACGGTGAAGCTTGACGGCGGCTGCCCGGACTGGGCGCGATTCCACATCGTGGTGAATGCCACCTCGATGTGCCGGGTGAAACGGCGGGTATCGAACAACGGCTCAACGCCAATGTTGCGCGCGAGGCGGCTACGCAACGCCGCCAGCCGCGCCGGATCGCGGGCGAGCGCCAGCGCCAGCGTTTCATAATCCGCAAGCGACGTCGTGACCAGGTCGGGCAACCCCACCGACCGCAACATGCTCGCGGCCACGCGGCTCGCAAATGTCTCGCCCGTGCAGGTCAGAACCGGCAGCCCCGCCCACAGCGCGTCGGCCGCCGTGGAGTGGGCGTTGTAATGCAGCGTGTCCAGGAAGAGATCCGCGAGGCGAAGACGGGCGAGGTGATCGGCGTTCGAGGGCACCCGCGCCGCCACTATCAGGCGGTCGGGATCGATGCCGCGCGCATTGGCCTCCCGGCGGAGATTGGCGATCGCGACGGGATCGCTCGCCGACAGCCACAGAACGCTGTTCTCGACCGCCCCGAGCACGCGCATCCACAAGCCGAAGACGTCGGGCGTGAACTTGATGACCTTGTTGAAGCAGCAGAAAACGATTGAGTCCTCCGGAAGGCCGGCATCCGCGCGCGACACGGGCCGATCGGAGATCAGCCGATGGTCGTCGTTGACGACGCAGCAGTCCGGCAGGTACGCGACATTCTCCGCGTAATGGCGCCGCGCCTCGTCGGGAATCACGAAGCGATCGGCGATGATGTAGTCCCAGCAAGCCTGACCGAGGGTCCCTGCGTATCCGAGGAAGTTGACTTGAACCGGTGCGGGTCGCTGCGCGAACACGCTCGGCCTGCAGCCGTCGGTGAAGCCGTTCAGGTCGACCGCGATATCGACCTCGAGCCGGCGCATGAGCAGGGCGATCTCGCGGTCCTCCATCCCTTGCACGTCGACAAATCGCTCGAACGTGTTCCGAAGCCGCGCGCGGGTGAGGCTCGCATCGTCGGGCCCGAGGGAGATGGCGATCGTTTCGAATCTTGACCGATCATGCGCGGCGAACAGCCCGGCGGCGAGATATGCCACCGGGTGCTCGCGAAAGTCGCTCGACACATAGGCCAGTCGGATGCGGTTATGGGCGTAGCGTTCGCCGCGCCAGACCGGCTGTCGGTTCAGCGGGTAGTTTTTCGAAACCCAGTTCCTGGCGCATGACAGCTGGTCCTGCGGCGACCCGCTGATGACCATGAAAGTCCAGGGCGAGAAGCCGTCCCCGGCACCGATGTCGCGGCTGAGACGCGAGGATTCTACGGCATAGTTCGACCAATCGCAGACATTGAGGTCGGCCCGGAGGCGAAATCCTCGCAGGCCCGGCAGCTCCGCGTCGATCTCGCCCGCCCTGCGCCAGGCGGCTCTGGCTTCCTCGAGCCGGTTAAGCTTCTCCAGCATCAATCCGCGCTGGAGCCAGGTCGCGGCACTGGCCGGATTCAACGCCAGCGCCCGTTCCACGGCGAGGAGCGCCTGATTGTAGCGCTGCAAAGCACCGAGCGCCACGCCGAGCCCGCTCCATGCCGCGACCAGACGCGGCTCGCGAGACAAGGCGCGTTCGTAGGCGAGGCAGGCCTGGTCGTAACTGTGGATGAGAAGTTGCAGGTTGCCGCGCCCGAGCCAGGCATTGAGATGATCGGGCTGCAACGCGATCGCCTTGTCATAAGCCTCGGCCGACTCATCGAACCGCTTCAGATCCTGCAGCACATTTCCACGTCCGCACCACGCATCGGCCGAGTTTGCGTTGACGCGCAAGGTCCGATCGAAGGATGCGAGCGCCTCTTCATACCGTGCAAGCTGCGCCAGCGCGCATCCGCCCAGATAAAGGCTACCCGCCTCGTTCGGATGATCCGCGAGAATCCGATCAAGGGTGGCGAGCGACTCGTTGAAGCGGTTGAGCCGGTAGAGCGCGGCCGCTTCGGCATGCAGGAGCCGGAAGCTGTGCTTGACCCGCAAGCCCTGCTCGCAGGCGCGCAGGACTGCGGGTGAATCGTTCAGCCTGAGCAGAAGCAGTGCGAAGTTTTCGAAAAACTGGAGATTGGGCGGCCTGATGGAAAGCGAGCGCTCCATGAGCGATCTTGCATTTTCGAACCGGCCCTGCTCCGCCTCGATCGTGCCCAGGAAATGCAAGGCATGAAAATCATCGGGATCTGAATCGATAAGCTCCCGGCAAAGTTGAATGGCGCGATCCGTGTGGCCGGATTCGTAGAAAGATCGTGCCCTGTCCAGTTTCTTCTTTTCACCGCCGCTGAGGCTTCGGGCTTTCATCGTATCGGCTTCCTCGTGCCCCCGGCGTCAGACCTGAAGCTCGCCCAAGGCCTCATTCTCAATTCTCGCCCTCGCGCTCCATGATATCGCGCGGGTTTGCCAGAAACCGCATGACGCGCGGCGAAGCCGCCGAGCGGCGTCGTCGAGAGCACCGCTACTTTGGCAACGCCGGGTCGTCAAGCTCTGCTCGCCGTCGCGGAGCGAAGCATCGATGCTTTGCCTCCGCGCAACTGCCATTTGCCCATGCCCTGGTCGCGGACCCGATCTCGCCTCGGACGAAAGTGCACAGACACCGGGCTTTTCACAGACTCGTGTCCCTCCAAGCCGTAACAATCGACCTGACCACCCGTACCTGGGGTGTCTGAAACCGCCGGGCAGGCTGTTCGCCCGCCCGCAACCGCCCTAGACTTCAGGCATTCCAAGAGAGGATTCCGTCATGCGCCGCTCCGTCCTGTCCCTGCTCGTCGCCACCGCCGCCCTGTCGCTGGGCTATGCCGCATCGACCAGGGCGGCGGAAGACGCCGTCGTGATCCCGCCGCCTGCCATGGACGCCGCACCGGCGAGCGGCATCCAGACCGCGGTGCTCGCCGGCGGCTGCTTCTGGGGCGTGCAGGGCGTGTTCCAGCATACCGCCGGCGTGGTCAATGCCGTCTCCGGCTATTCCGGCGGCAACAAGGACACTGCCGACTACAATCTGGTGTCGACCGGCCGCACCGGTCACGCCGAGGCGGTCGAGATCAAGTACGACCCGAAGAAGATTTCCTATGGCAAGATCCTGCAGATCTTCTTCTCGGTCGTGCACGACCCGACCCAACTCAACCGCCAGGGCCCGGACACCGGTACGCAGTACCGCTCGGCGATCTTTTACGGCAATGACGAACAGAAGAAGGTGGCGGAGGCCTACGTCGCCCAGCTCAATGCGGCGAAGGTGTACAAGAAGCCGATCGTCACCAAGATCGACAAGCTCGATGCGTTCTATGCGGCGGAGGACTATCACCAGGACTACCTGACGCTGCACCCCAACCAGCCCTATATTGCCTTCAACGACATCCCGAAGGTCGAAGCCCTGAAGAAGATCTTCGCGGACAACTACACGGCCAAGCCGACGCTGGTGAACAAGGCGAAAGTCACCAACTAATGCACCGGTTCTCGTCATTGCGAGGAGCCCGGCGAAGCAATCCATCGCGGAGGGTTTATGTCCGACACCAAGACCAAGGTTCAGAAAAGCGAAGCCGAATGGCGCAGGGAACTGACGCCGATGCAATACGCGGTGCTGCGCGAGAAGGCGACCGAGCGTCCGTTCAGCGGCGAGTACGAGCATGAGCACCGCGCGGGCACCTATACCTGCGCCGGCTGCGGCCAGACGCTGTTCGAGTCCGACCAGAAGTTCGATTCCGGCTGCGGCTGGCCGAGCTTCTCCAAGCCGGCAGTCGAGAGTCATATCGACGAGGAGCGCGATGTCAGCCACGGCATGATCCGCACCGAGGTGCTGTGCTCGAAATGCGACGGCCATCTCGGCCACGTCTTCAACGACGGCCCCGGCCCGACGGGCCTGCGCTATTGCATCAACTCCGCGGCGCTGAAGCTCGAGCCGAAATAGCCGTTCAGCTGCTCCTCCGTCCAAGCGACGTGGACGGGTCAAGCCCGGCCATGACGATGGAGGGAGATCTTTCCATCAAACCCGTTTAAACCCCGCGCGACCAACGGTTGGTCGCGCGGGCTCTTGCTTTGCCTTTTTCGGCTCTCGCCTCGCTCCGGCGCCATTGCGCGGAGCAAAGCGACCGAAGCAATCCATCTCTCGGCCAGCGGAGCCATGGATTGCTGGCTTCGCTCGCAATTGACGGCGGGGTGATTGGCTTGTCCCTACGACCTCCTTGTTTCCGCGAACCGTTGTGCTTTTCTTTGCAATCGGCGGCGCCGGTCTTTCGTGGGCCGCCAGGCTTGCGGGAGAGTGCCATGTTGTCGACGATCCTGATCGTCCTGCTCGTTGTCGCGCTGATGGTGGGTCTCAGCGGCAGGCTGGGTGGCTACGGTTTTGGCTACGGTCATTCCGGCATGGGGCTGGTTGGCGTCATTTTGGTCGTGCTGGTGGTGCTGAAGCTGCTGCACAAGATTTGACGAACTAAACAATTGAAATTAAAGAGACAATTTCGGTTGCCAGCCAGCTATGCGTGGATTCATCATCTCGGCTGTTGCAGCGCAATAGGGGTCGCATTTCTGTTAAACAGGCCTATATTAGGGGCCGAGTGATGGGTACGGCGCCGCCGGTTGCGGAGTACCGCCACCCGCGACCCCCGAGCTAACATAGCGCCAAGAAGATCAAGAGGTCCCCGACCATGCGTCCTTTGCGTCCGTTCAACTTCAACACGTCCGCCGAACTGTTTCCTGCCGCCATCCGCAAGAAGAAGCGCGCTGGCTTTGCGTACCGCCGCTTTGGCACCGCTGCGGAAGCCGTCCAGTTTGCGATCGAAGAGTTGCCGGCGGACTCGCTGAATGGCGCCTATCTGCAGGTCGAGGAAGCGCGCTTTGACCAGAGCGGCATCCGCTCGCTTTATGAAAGCGAGGCGTTCCCGCTGCCGCGCCGTCCGCGCAAGGCCGAGGCCGCGCAGGAGTCCGACAAGGACGCGGCTTGATCAGATCCGCGGCTGCTTGTCGAGCCATCGGCGAAGCAGCCGCATGTTCCGCACATTGGCGCGGAACATGACGTCGAAGGCGTCGCCTGCCACGGGCACCAGCCCCGCCACGCCATCCACAGCGACATTGGCCAGCATCCGCGCTGTGACGTGCCACGGCGCGCCCAGCGCGCGCGCCTCGCGCACCACCCACAGCGAAATCGCCGTCGTGATGACGTCGCCGACCACTGGGATCAGGCCGATCAGCCCGTCGATCCCGTAGCGGATATTGGTCCCCGGCACGATGAAGGCGACGTCGAGCAGCTTTGCCAGCGCTTCCAGCCGCGCTATCCGCTGCTCGCGGGTGAGCGGGGCGAACGTCGTGCCGCCGAACTCGAAACTAAAGCGTGATGGCATTAGGTTCGATAGCCTGAATTTTTGAGGTAGTTGGCGCATTCCTCCGGCGTAAATGCATCGAGTGCGCGGCCGATTGCGGCGCAAACGGCGTCAACGGTTCGCGCGGCAGCTTTGCGGAGCAGG